>JAQWSU010000045.1:0-600000 GCA_029243025.1 Pirellulaceae bacterium
TAGTGACAGCGACGAAGACTCCCTGACTTATTCGTTGCTCGAGCATTCCGACACGGGCGCCATTTCGCTCGATCCGCAGACAGGCGTCTTCAATTTCATTCCACAAACTGACTTTGAGGGTATCTTCCGATTTCGGTATCTGGTCAATGATGGATCGGTAGACTCGAAACCAGCGGCATCCTGGATTGCTGTGAACAAGGAAGAGCCTGATAGCACACCACCAAAGGTTCTTGCTTTTCAAGACGCAGCTGTGGCTTATCAAAACGTCACCCCCAACCAAATCAGCGGAAACGTTCTCACGAACGACATCGGACCAGGCATTTCGGTTGTCACCAGAGTCAATGGGAAGATTTCAAATGTCGGCCGCAACTTAAGAGGTGAGTATGGCACGCTGACACTTACGGCAAATGGCGTTTACACTTACTCAATCGACAACAACAATCCCACGGTCAATGACCTTCACAAGAATGATGTAATTTTCGAGTCATTCTCTTACGAAATGTCGAATAGTGATGTGAAGAGGACGTCCACACTTCGAATCTCAATTCAACAAAAGGGAGATCATACGACTCCAATCGCTACGCATGATAATGTTTCGATTCTGGCACACGCCGTTCCCATGATGATCCAAGGTAACGTTCTTGAAAATGACGTCGCCTCAAATGATCAAGCACTTGAAGTCGTGTCACTTAACCAACAAACTAATCGCCTTGAAAACATCACCCTGGGCAAATTCGGCGCTCTACGACTATCTTCCGATGGTGAATACATCTTTTACCCGGATCCTGAATGCATCGCGGTAACAACCACACCAGGGAATCTGTCAGACGCATTCGAGTATTCAATCAACAACGGACATTCAACCGACACGGGCCTGTTGACCATTTCGATCATTCATTCGAAACCACTCATCGCCAATGACGATCTTGCCCAAATGAAAATCGCCCAGACAAATGAGAACGGTAGGTCGACCGTCGAGGGAAACGTACTCGACAACGACGAATACACTAACAAACCTAACGTCGAAATCGTTTCAAAATCAGGCACCCCTGCCGCAGACAGCATCGAAACAGAATTCGGTGTGATCACGTTAGGAGAAGACGGAAACTTTGTTTTTGAGACCGACAGGTCAAATCCTCGCGTCGCGACACTCGCAGAGGGAGAAACAATAGAAGATGTAATCACCTACGTCATATCTGATGGGCAAACAACGGACCAAGGGACTTTGACGATCAACCTATCAATCGCCCCTCGTGAAAAGCTTAGCCTCAACGAAGACCAATACCTCATTGTCCTCGACGACTCGTTTTCGACGTCAACGAGAAACCTACTTCAGAATGATCCAGCGATGGCCACCGAATCGCTAGTCGTCTCGGCCGTCAACGGTCGAAAGCATCGGGTCGGTCGATGGACAACTGGAAATTTCGGTAGGGTTAAAATCGAAAGAGATGGCACAGCTCGTTACGAGATCGACCGAGACAATCCCATCATAGCGGGAGCGGAGGGTTCTCCCGACATGCTGGCCGAACGATTCAGCTACACGGCTACCAATGGGGACGTAAGCAGCACAACGAGCATTCGGTACATCATCGTCACAGCCCTTGATTCCAAACCTGCCTCACTTCAACTGGCCCGAATCCACACACTCTCCATTCCCGCAGATCGCGGCATCGCGACTGGAAATCTAATCGTCGGTGACAACGGGCTGGATCAGGAATCCTTAGAAGTTGTCAGTGTTTTCAGTACGTACCAAATGTTCTCGGGCCAACCCCGACCCGGGGCTGGCCGAATGTGGTTCAGCAGTGATGGCTCATTCAAGTACAGGCTTGACCGATCGGATCCAGTTTTCAATGAACTCTCTGCAGAGGAATATTCAAGCCACCTGTATCTTTACACCGTTTCCAACGGAACCATCTTCGACAATGGCTATTTGACGTTGCAAATCCATGGCAACCCCATTGCTCCTACAGTTTTAGATACAAACGTTGATTTCCTGATCGACAATTTGAATGACGGATCGATCACAGGAAATCTCTTGGTGGAAGTCACGACCTTTAACGGTAACGACGCAAGCTTGGTAAAAGTAAACGCAATTGTCGTTGGCGACAGTGCGGTAATCCTCGGAAAATACGGGACAGCTCGTTTTTCTCCAACCGGCAGCTTTATCTACGAACTAGATCAAGCCAATCGGATCGCCATCGATCCAGCACGCACCCATGACCTTCACGAGTCTTTTGACTTGACGATCTCGGATGGAATGCTTCAGTCACACGCATCGCTTAACGTCAACGTGAAGCCACTGTCTCACCACTCACCAAATGCTGTTGATGACAACGTCAACCTTCTCCTGAACGAGCAATCGATCGTGCTAGGCAACTTATTGAAGAATGACACGGATTTGAATGGCCATCCACTACACATCAGTTCAGCAAACGACGAGCCAATCGAGACAAATACACAAATACCCGGTCGCTACGGTATGCTGACGCTTTCAAGTTATGGCATGTTCGCTTATGAACTTGACGAGTCGCAGGCAACGATCAACCTTGCAGAACAAAATGGCCCTGTTGATGACATTTTCACCTACTCAACCTCTGACGGCACGTCCGTCAAATCGGCTCAACTCACAATCACGATTCTGAACGAAGTGCAATCGTTGAATCCAGGTGACTCCAATGGCGATGGAGTGTTTGACTCCAGCGACTTGGTTAGCGTCTTTCAGGCTGGAGAATATCAAGACGATTTGGAGGGAAATTCATCCTTCGCAGAGGGCGACTGGAATGGCGACGGAGATTTCGATTCTTTCGATTTTGTCTTTGCATTTGCGAACGGAAAATTCGTGGACGGCACGACCGCACTCGACGCCCACTCAATCGATCATTTTTTTCTACACGAAAAACGATCGCGGTAACATTTCCCAGCAAAACCCCATGTTGCTCCAACTCAAACGAGGGTCACCCGAAACCTCACAGTTGTCGAGCGTTGAACGTATCTCCGTCGCGCATGTCTCCCGATATCAATCCCCTACGAAACCAGCGGACGCGTTGATCTGAGGTACCGTGTGTGAACGACTCGGGAACGACGTAGCCTTGGGCGCGCATTTGAAGTCGATCATCACCAATCGCTGAAGCCGCATTCAGGGCCTCTTCGATATCCCCCTTCTCGAGGATCTGCCAATTTTGCTGAGCGTGATGAGCCCAGATGCCGGCAAAAAAATCGGCTTGCAACTCGAGCCTTACAGATAGCTCATTGAAATCTTTTCTACTTAATCGCGATCTTTGCGCATTGACTTGATCACTAATACCCATGAGCTTTTGCACATGATGGCCAACTTCATGTGCGATCACGTAAGCCCGCGCAAAGTCACCGGGAGCCCCTAAGCTGCGGTCCATTTGTTCGTAGAACTGCAGATCAATGTAAAGTTTCTCATCCAATGGACAGTAAAAGGGTCCGGTGGCAGCAGTTTGAAAACCACACGCCGACTCAACTTGACCACTGAATAGTACGAGTACGGGTGGGCGGTACCTTTCGTTTCGATATTCGGCGAACAGTTGGGTCCACACATCTTCGGTGTCTGCCAAAACAACTTTGACAAAATTGCCCATTTCATCGTTGGGATCGCTCGAATTAGAGGCACCCTGACGCTGCACTTGCTGTTGCTGCTGAGCCATTTCGTTCAACAACAGCTGTGGATCGGCACCCAGATAGATCGCAACGAGCAGAATAATCAAGCCAAGGCAACCGCCGCCAAAGCCGACTCCAGCCGGGGCCATGCGGCGTCGGTCTTCCACATTCGCACTCTGGCGTCGACCTTTCCAACGCATCCAATCATTCCTTCACACTTCGCCCATGACGACGGATCAAATTTTTCTGCACGCCCCACTCAACCCTTGTCGAAAGTCAAGCCAGGGTCAGTTGGTGGACTCCCAAGGATGCGGAATTTCATTTCCCTTTTCGAAGGCGTCTCAACATTGCCAACCATTTGTGTCCCGTTAGCTGACGCCAGCACCAAAACATCTCCGGCCAACGTGTACGTTCCGCCGAATTCATTTTCATCTTTCCCGTGAGAATACTTCCAGGTAAATTCGCCGTCTTGCTGCAACTTGAGTTGAATATTCCCGTCCTCGCCACGATCAGAGGTCCAGGAACCAACAATTGCCTGTTTGGCAATCTGCTTTCCGCTTGAGGAATCAACCAACTCAGCCTGCGATTCAGCCGTATCATCAGCCGGAGTAATCAATTTCAGCAGCTCTCCCGCTAATTGATCTGTCGGCTGCAACTTGACAACCCGCTTCAGTTCGTCTGCGGCAGCCTCTGTATGTCCACAGGTGAGGTACTGATAAGCGAGCAAGAAATGTGCGTCCGCAGCATCTGGATGCTTTTGCACATAGGCCTCGAGATCTTGCAACTGCTTTGAATAATCGTCCGTATCTTTGTACAGACCACTCAAGGTGGTCCAATCCCACCCAGGTCCCACCGATAGGACCGAATGAACCGCAGCCGCAGCCTCATGATATCGCCCCTCGGCAAACAGTACTAACGCGCGAAATTCATGCAACGCCGCATCACCGGGCGTCGCCCCGATTGCCTTTTCGACGGCATCCAAAGCTTGCGCATTATTTCCATCGTAAAACGCTGTACGAGCCTGATCAAAATCAGAGATCGACTGTTCCTCGCGTTCTTGATAAGCGGCTGAATCGACGTCCGGCAGGGGAGCCGCCCCTGTCGGAGCCGCCTTGCTGGTCCCGCCCTCTACGACAGTAGTGGGGTTCGAATAAACCGTGATCGGTTGTGAATAATCGATCACGGTACCGCCGCCAACGTTGACCGGTTCTGTGTAATAGGGATTCGCGTAAGTTCGATATCCCGTGTTGTAAATCAGGTTTCCCATTCCCCAGGCGGATAAACCCCAGACGACAGGACTGACGCCACCCCAATTCACGTAGTTGTAGTGGTTGTTCCAGTGTGAGTGGTTGTGGCCATGCCAATGCCCATGATGCCAATTGTCATGCTTTGGCTGATGCCACCAGGGTCGGTTTCCCCAATTGTTGGCGTTGATATTGATGAAGTTGTTATTGCCACCCGGCCGATACCCCGGTCGATAATCAGGTCGGTTACCTGGACGATACCCGCCGCCACCCGGACGAGGAGGCCGATTGTCAGGTCGGTTCGGGCGGTTGCCACCACTATCGGGTCGATTGGGGCGCGTACCACCGCCACCCGGACGAGGAGGCCGGTTGTCAGGTCGGTTCGGACGGTTGCCACCTCCTGGACTCGGCCTGCTTCCGCCACCCGGATAAACGATACTCGGCCGGTTACTAGGGCGAGTGGTTGGTCGCTGAGACGGTCGAGTAGGGAAGTTCACGTTACCGCCAGGTCGTCCTCCGGTATTCGGCCGGTTGGATGGGCGTGAGTTCGGCCGATTGGAAGATGGATTCGTCGGCCGGGTCTTAGGCTTGGTGGACGGGCGAGTGTTGGGTCTCGAGGATGGCTTGGTCGACGGTCGGGAGTTGGGACGAGATGATGGCCGCGCGCCACTTGGTTTTTTGGATTTCGACATCGTTGGCCCTCGACTTCCGCCACGATTCGAGGTTTTGCCTCGAGTCGAAGAGCCGCGTCCTGAGAAGCCCCCGGATGAATGCGCCCCCTTTCCATTGGCCCCACCTCGTCCGCGAGCCAGGGCCTGTGTTTCCAAGACAGGACCGAATACCAGAAGAAGCACGACAGTGATCACTAAGCGTTTCATTGTTGGCCTCCTTCTTCAGCGGTTGCCGAGGTAGGTTGTTGCAGAGCACTCTTGGGATTCGGCGGTCGCCGCACGATTGTCATTGCGAGATCAGGCAACTTCTCCTCACCAGCGACACGATCCAACGAAACCCATCGGAACGAGTCTTGCGTCACGGGAGTAAGAATGTGAGTTGCCGTGGCAAGTTTTCCATCCGCGGTAACTCCCTTTGATTTCACTAACCAGCCGTCGTCAACTTGGGTCCACAGCCCTTCCATTCGACCACCAGCGGAATCAAACACCCAAGAATGGATGCGTCGTGTCAACGGATCCCAACCAATTCGCTGCTGCCCCTTCATTGCCTTCGATCCGTCAATCAAGACGTGGTAGTCTCGAATCAGATAGCGGCCACCCTCATCCCAGTAGACTTTGGTTTCGATCATCGCGTCCTGACTTTCGTCAACCCACTCCCCCACCATCCAAGAAAGGCTTCGCAATTTCCCCTCTGCATTGGAGAATTCATCATTGAAGTCCCGAACCCGAGCCACCCGCCATTGGTTGTCCTGCTTGACGTGCACGGCTGTGTAACGCGTCCTGGCGGTGTGTTCTGTGCCTTCCAACTCGGTGAACGTAACCCCTTCCTCCACCGCAAGATTCGGCGCCAAGAATCGCAACGCCTGGACATCAATCTCAATCGTGGCCTTAGGGTTTCCCGCGAAGAAAGCGGCGAATTCAGCTTGAATCGCATCTCTCCCCTGAAACAGATTGCGGTCCACGTCAACATACTCACCGTGCGGGGTAAATGTCTCAGCTACTGCGGTCGCATCGGCCGCGTTAAAAGCCTCAGCAAAACGCTCTGCTGAGGCAGCAATGGCGGCCCAATCGGTCTCTGCTCCTCGGAGTATCGGCTTAACAGGACTTGTCTCCTGAGCGGCGAGTGGGGAGTAGCCCATCGCTGCCATCACCAGCGTTTGGGCAATCAGGAATGCGCGTATCATCGAAAACCTCACATCGGACAGCGTGAATAGAATCCTAAAGAAAGCCTCACTGTAGGCCGTTTTTCCGGGGGCACAAGTGGCAGGAAAAATCGGAAACGAACTTCGACGAAATACAGCGTCCCGGTTCGCTTGATCACAAAGGGCAGCCCTCTTCGTGAAGCCCATGCCGCAATGATTTTCGACTCACTCGCAGTCGTGTTCCACTTCAGTTGGCTGGGGCAGAGTTGGCTGGGGCAGTCGCGTTCGCACCGACAAGCTTGGTGGCAGAATAGACAGCAGCCGGATCCGGCTGCTGAGCCAGACTGGTCACAATATTTGCGATGGAGCGGTCAATTTTTCCATGAAACACTCGCTTGCCATTCAGCTTGATGGTGACCGGCTGATCCAAATCCAGCAACTCGTCACTTAATAAGATCTTAACCTCCGCAACATCTTCTGAATCGAGATCAATGGTCTGGCCAACGACGTCGGCTCGAATCATCGTACCAGCCTTCGGCTGATCGACAGCAAGCCAGTAAAAACGTGAATGCGTCACATCATCTTGCTTCCAAACAATTCGTTGAGGAAACGGATTGCGTGTGAAATCCGCCATCCACGGCACGGCGATGGCATCTTGCCGATCCATCCAATGGCCTTTTCCCTCATGGATCACTGCCTGATGACGATAGCCACCTGGATCCTGCTGCCGCAGCTCCGCCAGACGTGCTTTCCAGGCAGCAGCTACTTCATTTCGTTTGTAAGCTCCGTCTCGTGCGCCCATGTGCAAAGCGAAGCCAATATTCCGCAGACCAAGTGGTGACGCGTCGTTCGGGTGTCCTGCCATCATCGCAGCAGCGGCCCATCGATCTGCCATCCGAGGTGCCAACTGGTAGACCCCGTCACCGCCTGCGGAATATCCCATGACGTAAATACGGTTCGGATCAACATTTTCGAACACGATTAAATCCTCAATCAATCGCTCGAACAATGGATCGATGTGCCCTTGGTGCCACAGATTCCACGTATCTGTCGGGGCACGGGGGGCCAAGTAAACCCCTTCCTTCGGCTGATACAACCTTTTTTGGTTCTCCCACTGTTGATCGTTGACGGGAGCTGGAGCACCGCCACCTCCGTGCAAGGAGATAAACAAGCTGCGTCCATTGGCGGGCTGCTCACCGAAAATCTTATAATCAAACTTCAGGAGTTTGTCGCCTAATCGGATCACCTTAGATTTCATTTCCTCTGCCCGCGATTCGCGTAATCCGGCTGCGTGGTCCTTCCAGAGCAAAGCGGTCGCACGCTTCGCCTGAGTGCGCGTCAGTGGGATACGACTAAAGGGCTGCGTCGTCAGCTTAGGCCGTTTGTCCCGAGGAATATTCAGAGTCTGCTTGAGCGACTGAATGGGATCCAGGTTTCCGGACTGCTTATCGGTTTGAGCAGGATCGAACACGATTTTGACCAACTGCCGCTGCTTGTCGTTGGTTCGGAAGGGATGAGTCATCGACTCACCATCAAATTCAACCTGGGCCGAATAGTCGGTATTGGGATCCAAGATGAGCTCGAGGCGATTGTTCGTATCATCCCCCTGCCCTTTCGATTTCACTCGTTTTATTATTTGTTTTTTGGTCGACAACACGACGTCGCTGACGATCCGCTCCCCGTTCGGACCGTAAACCTCAATGGTGACCATCACGTTTCCATCTGGAACGGACGACTTCGTCACCGCGTAACGATCCGTCACATTGACGGCAGCGACCCCCTTGTCTCGCCGATCCCAAACCAGCGGAAAGGAACTTCCTGTCGACCGCCAACTTGAAGCGTAAATGGCTCGTAACGGATCATCTTTGATCGCATGCGAGGCATCGCCTTGAAACCATGTCTTGTTCACCCCGTTGGTGTTGTACTCACAAGCACCGGTGAAATGCCAATCACCATCCCAGATTTCGACCCAGCTATGATTTCCTCGTTTCTTGGCCCATTGAGGCGTGCCAGCAAATCGAGCAGGTATGCAAACCGCTCGACATGCGTCGATTAATAAGATCGACAGGCCCGTACAAGACGCGTACTTGGCCTCGATTGATTCGAAGGGGCTTTGATCCGGTTTGGGACGTTTGCGTGCGTGGTACTTCACATCCAGCAGCTTGAACATATCCCGATTTAAGATCTGCGCTGCCTCTGTCGGCGTTTGACATTGCTTCACAAGCGGTAGAAAACGCCGGTAAAAATCAGCTCGCCAATCATCGCGACGTTCATTCACCGAAGCGTAGGGCAAGACATCGTTAAAGAACAATGCCTCGGGAATCGTTTCCCCCCAGGGTGTCGTCTTTCTAGCCAGATAGGCCATCTGAACATTGTTTCCAATATACTCAGCCGACAAACTTTTCAAGTCCCGATCAGGCATGTAGGCAATCAGAAAACGAGTTGCCCGTCGGTGCTCCTCACTCGCTGCCGCCAACGCCCCTTTGATTTGGTCACGGTTCTTCCCTGCCCTCTGCAACGCTGACGCAATTTGCTTTTCGGTTACGCTTGTCGACGCCTCAAAGGCAGACAGATTTGAGACCAGAACTAATGCCAAACAGCTGGCGAGTAGGATGCACCTCAACGCTCTATTCCTTGTTTTAAAAAAGCTTGAATAACAAATTCCAAAAAGACACTTCACTGGCAACAAGCAAGCTCGTCGCAGGCACCGCCAGAGCCAATCGTCTCCAGCTCCCATTCTGCCCTTTCCATCACAAACTGGCCAGTCTTGAAAGCGGGTGAATTGATGGTTTATCCGAAGAGCACGAACGGAAACGGCTCAGGAAAAATGCCCCCGCCTCTCAGGAAAGCGAAAACCAGCTAGAACACGCCGATTAAGCCTTCAGAGAGGTTCAGCGTG
Source organism: Pirellulaceae bacterium (assembly GCA_029243025.1). Classification (NCBI taxonomy): domain Bacteria; kingdom Pseudomonadati; phylum Planctomycetota; class Planctomycetia; order Pirellulales; family Pirellulaceae; species Pirellulaceae bacterium. The sequence continues at coordinate 9,581 of JAQWSU010000045.1, forward strand.
AATCAACAAACCGTCACCTTGCCAATCGAGTACAATCACGCGACCGATGACGTTATCTGGGAAGATCGTCGATATCGATTAAGCCGATCACGTTTCACTCAAACCAATCCCCCCCAGTCTCTTTGCCGATCTTTTCGGGATCGCCATCATCATGCCCGCATTCTTGATCGCCAAATCTCGGCCGAACCGCCCCGCAATCTGAACCGCCTAGAGGCGATCACAGGGTTAGATTTCGCATCCTGTCGATTGGCCATTCCACGAGGCAGATCGCTTCATCTTTCGCTGCCGACTGACACGAAAAAAGTTCAGAACCGAACCCTCACGGAACAAGTAAAGCCAGACCCATTCGACAATTAGCGAAGGTATTCTGTCGCTCACTCTGAATCGTCGTGATCAACGATGCCGATCAGTTCTAGCAACTTCAACGCGTTTGTGGTGGTGGCAAGTCCTGGTCGCATCTGGTAGTCGAATGTCATTCGACGATTCTTGCCGGCGCCTTCAATCGTTTCACGAAAATGCACGTTTTGACAAACGGCGGCAAGCGCCTCGCTATTTGCCAATTCAAGGTCATGTGTCGACACCGCGCCCGTTGCATTGTTCTGCACCAACCGACTCAAGACTTGCGCAACGGCAAGATGGCGTTCAATTGAATTGGTACCTTGCAGGATTTCATCCAGGAGGAACAACAGAGTTCGATTTGAATTGCCACGATAATCGCGTGATTGGTCAACGATCTCTTTCAGCCGCTTTAACTCAGCCATAAAGAACGAAACCCCGTCTTCGAGCGAATCATGAATCCGCATGCTCGTCGCGATCACAACCGTAGGAGACGAAAATGACTTGGCACAGATCGCACTTCCTGCCTGTGCAAGAATCGTGTTGAGACCGATCGATCGCAGCAAAGTACTTTTGCCCGACATATTTGATCCCGTCACAAGCAAGAACGTTCCCGCCGGCCCTAATGCAACGTCATTTGCCACACACTTGGATCGATTCAGCAATGGATGCCCCATCGCTTCTCCGCGCAACAATTCCCCCTCCGCAGCTTTCGGCCAACACCAGTCAGGGTGATCGTACGCCAACGTGGCTAACGATGCCAAACACTCTAACTCTCCGATCGCTTCAAACCACGGACGAACATCGTTCCGATGCCGGCGCTGCCAAACTTCCAGCGCTGCTAAGACGTGATAGTCAATCATAAAGGCGATTTGAAAGACGATGTGAAAGACGCCGAAGAAAGCCGATTGCCGCAGGTTGGCGAAGCGCATGATACGCGACAACGATTGCAAGGTTTTGCGCGGTGCATTAGCGGTTGGCCCTAACTTCGCCTTCAACTTGTTGATCTGATCACACTCGAAAGGCAAGTCAAGGATTGCGTCCAGCATGTGCTGATAAATCTGAACCTCATGATGCTTCGTATTAACAGCATTAAATATTTCATGAATTTGGCCGGTGTACATCACATTCACAAGCATGCTTGTGATCACAAAACCGACAAGTGCAACTCCCGTCGAAAAGGCAGGCGTGAGTCCGGTCAGCAACAGCACGATACAAACAGAGACAGCAAACGCCAGTAAACGCGTCCCCCATCGGATCCACGGCCGTCCCTCCAACCAAGTTGCTCCTTCCACCCAATCGATAAACGCGTCTGGGCCAGCACCACTATCCGCAATCAATCGAGCATGCATACTCAGTTCTTCTCGAAACTCCACCAGTTCTGCCAACGCCTGAACGGCTTCTTGGCGAGAAACCACTTCGTCCGAGGCAGCCGGTTCGAGCAACCAGTCACGCAGCATCCGCCTACCCATTGGCGTATACGCGTTGCACAGCAACTGATAGAGCGAGGCATGACCAAATAAATCAAGATCATTTGCGAGTGACGCGTGAGTCGTAGGAACTCCAATGGGTTGCTCCGATATGCGAGTCCAGTCCCGCTGAAGGCGATAGAACTGCTCACGATTGATACGACGGCGCTGACGTATCACCTTATCTCGCACAATAATCGATTCGTGATAAATGATCAGGACAAGAAAAGCAGCGAAGCTAATCGCCGCAAGCACGTAACAGGCTGAGGACGCAAAATCACCAAAACGCCCAAAAACCATGAGTAGCACAGTGAAAAAGAAAGTCAGTCCACGACAGCGGGACAAGATCACACCCATCCGTTCGAGTTCCACCAGTTGGGAATCACACGAGGCAATACGATCTTGATAGAACGTTTGGCGATCAGTCGTCATTAAGATCACGATAAAATCTAGAGGCTATCGATTCGGCGAGCAGGTCAGCCTAGCAAAGGCTCTGCAGATCGGAAAGGTCAGGCGGCAGCCACTTGGCCATCCACAGCCCGATTTTGAGTGCGACTCGATTCAGCAGGTGGGTTTCAAAAACCGCCCTCCACCAACCGAGCGTAAGGAAAGAAATCTTCCCAATCATTCAGCGAAACCTGTTGGAATTACGTTCGACAGCAGGATCTTTAAGTGCGATCAAAGCAAGCCTTCATTACAATATGTGATAAGAGTAATGACTCGTTGTAGGACCAAGGGGGATTCGATGACTGAGCAAGAATCGAATGCGGCGAAAAACCGCCAAGATACCGGTGAGCTGTGGAATGTTTTGGGCATGTCCGAACAACCTGCTTTTGCTCGGCCCAAAGCAAGGAGATTTTGGCAGCAAGCTTGGTTTCGTGTGACAGTCAGCGTGCTTATCATTCTCTTTCCAATCCTGCTTTGGATCCTGTCAATGGTTCGCACCGCAACGCAACCCGACATCATCATCGCGGGGGGGCAAGAGGGAGGACTGCATGCACGAATCGCGAGCGGCATCACCAAGCTCCACAATCGCAATCACTCCGCTCCAGTCGCTTCCAAAGGATCGCTGGAAAACCTGCGACGCTTACAAGTTCGTGATGTGGACTTCGCCTTATACCAAAGTCATACAGCACGTCTACTGGGCGGTAGCGATTTCACAAACGGGGCTGTCGAGGGTATTGCCAGACAATCGAACCAACTGCCCGATTACTTCCTTGACCGAGAAGCTGCCTTTCGAAAATTTCGGTCTGCGGACGGAGTAGTTCGTCGGGAAGACTTCGAAAACATCTCCAATGTACGCTTCATTGCAAATCTGTTTACCGAAGTCGTGCACCTCATCGTCCACAGTGAATCTGGCATCCAAGACGCAGCCCAACTCAGGGGCAAACACATCGCGATCGGCAGACCAGAATCCGGGCACCATGCAATTAGCAAGGTACTCTTAAACCATCTGAACCTCTCCGAAAATCATACCAACCTCTATTCGGCTGGCCCCTTGGAGGTCTTGCAGGACTGGGACCCAACAAATAAACGAAAAATTGACGCAGCTTTCTTTACCGTGGGCCTCGGCACCTCACAAATCGAAGATATTCTTGCGCGCGGCAACTGCCAGTTGTTGCCACTGCCGCGAATTGATGCATTGTGCCTCCACGAAGTATTTTTCGCTCCCAAACAAATTCCCTTGGGACTCTACAAGAGCGCGAACGGGTACCAACCCAAAACACAGGCGATCGAAAGCGTCGGCGTGACCGCCATGCTACTCGCAAACAAAAACGTTCCCAAGCGAATCGTCGAGAAAGTAACGGTCTCGATCCTGAATGATGAGTTCCTTCGAACCCATGAACTCGATGACCTTTTCCATCTCGATCCGGTCGCACGTCGCCAGTTCGCTCAGGCAAAATCCGAATTTGAAATCCATGTTGGCGCGCGAGGACTCTACAACCCACAGGAATTCAATCCAGACGCTTTCCAAGGCTGGGAAGCCTTGTACTCGCTGATTGCCTCTGCTGTTTTGGCAACAGTAGTTGGCGGTCGCTGGTTAATGCGTCGTCGCGAGCGCATGCAGGGGCATCGACTCGATGCTTATTTGAAAAGCCTCTTGAAAATTGAATTGCGTCAAGCGGCTTTCGACGCAGTTCCCGGTCAAGACGACAGCAAACAGCTGCAGGCTTTGCTGCACGAAGTGACCGCCTTAAGACAGCAAGCACTCGGAGAGTTCTCTGCTCACCAATTAACCGACGATCCGGCGCATTATTGTTTCCTCGAAATGTGCCACTATATCAGCGAAAAAATCAACTCCAAACTGCTACGGCAACGACTCGATCGCCAATTCCAAGATTTGAAGCTATCGCTCGAAAACCACGGTGAACTGCCGTCAACAAAGCAGGAATAACAACGATTAGTCGCAACGGAGATCTTCATCGGGGCACAATCCGCAATCGCCAGCCAGTTTTCGATCCAAGGCAACGAAAAATGCGAAGAAGGAATGAGATCGGAGCTTCAGATTAGAATTGCCCCGTTTCGCAACTCCCGGTACCATCTCGGCCTCGAGTAGGGCCGCATCAGAAAAAGGGCCACTCGCCAGAGACGGCTTCATTTCCCAGGAGCGCACGACAGGATGTCAAACAAATTTCCAGGCAAAGTCGGCTTCGCCATTGGAACGGGACGCTGCGGCACCACCTTCCTCTACCGCGCAATGAGCGAAGAGCCGAATATCGCAGCGTCACACGAGCGAAATCATTTGCTGGAAAACTTCCACAAGTACTGCAGCTGGAATGAACTACCCGTCGACGAAGAAGGTTTTTTGGCGGAGAAAGAGCGAGAAATCAACGAAGATCTTGGCTGGGCAGAATTCTCATTCGAATCTAGCGGACATCTTTCCTTCTCAGTTCCGGCTTTATCTGGCCGATTTCAAGCACGGTTCGTTCTCTTAGTACGCAATCCTTTGCGAGTCGTATCCTCCTATGTCCACAAGGGCTACTACGAGCAGCCATTTCGTCAGCAAAAGACGGACTTGGCACTGGGCTTTCAACCCGGTCGAGAATTCCACCATTTCCTGGGGAGAGTGGCCCCACGCCACGAGGAATTTCGCCGCTGGAATGAAATGACCCAAGTTGGCAAAGTGGCTTGGTTCTGGAAAGCATTGAACCAAAGATCACTGCAACTCTTGGAACAACTCCCAACAACCGATTGGACATTGATTCGACTGGAAGACTTGAACTTCGCACGCTACCAATCGTTGACACAAATGTTTGGATTCGAATCGCAGTTGGCAGCAGATGATTTTGACCAATTACGACAACAACGCCCCAATTCGTCAAGCAGTAGTCTCAGAATACCGGAATGGTCCGATCGTGAGATCAGCGAGTTCGAACAGGAAATCGGTGACCTATCCGCTCGTTTGGGTTATCCGAGCAGCTTCGCAGATTGTGTGGATCAAGCATCTACCGTAGCAAGTGCCGAAAAGAAATCTTCGAAACGCCCGGGCCGTTCATTTTACGCACGATTGGGTCTAAGCGGCTGACACGTTGAAAAGAGTGCTACCCAGCTAGATGAGATCAGAGATCTCGTTGCCAATCACCCGATGGCTAAAAGCGTTCCAGCAGAACAGCACTTTGTTCGGCCACAGACATCTCATGCATGATCTGGAATTCGGCCTGACGAATGGCCGCAAAGACGCGAGTGAATTCCTCCCCCAAAGCCTCTTGAATGACATGATCGGAAGCCAAACATAGCAGGGCCTGATCCAATGAAACTGGCAATCGTTCGATCGCCAACCTTTCACGTTCCGCATCCGAATAGTTCCCAGGATCAATGGGTACCGGAGCAGGCAATTCTAACTGCCGATCGATCCCATCCAGGCCCGCGGCAATCATGCAGGCAAGCGCGATGTAGGGATTCGCTGCACAATCGACGGTCTTCAATTCAAAATGCATCGGCAATCGATTCCGAGGACCGTTAATCAAACGAATTGCAGCCTCCTTGTTTTCGATTCCCCAAGCTTGGTAAGCACCACTCCATTCATGAGGTCGGGTCCGGTAAAACGAATTCACGTTGGGCGTCGTAATTGCCATCATCGCGGGTAAATGGAACAACATGCCCGCCATGAACTGATTTGCTTCTCGACACAAGTTGTAGGGCTGACTCGGATCGGGCAACAGATCTTGCCCGTTCCGCCAAAGGCTGAAATGAGTGTGCAGACCACTTCCGACAGCGTCTTCATGCAGCACCGGAACAAAAGTAGCCAGCTGACCATGACGCCGTGCAACAGAACGAACCGTTTCACGCATCTTCACGAGACGATCGGCCAACTCCAAGGGTCCGCAATGACCGATTGAGATTTCATGTTGTCCGGGACCCGCTTCGGGATTGTACTGCGCCACAGAAATCCCCTGCGCCCACAACGAATCCAAGATTTCCCCGATTACCACTTCGCTTTTTTGAGCAGCAATCGTCGATGCAAACAGAGCATGATCGACCGGGCACAAATCTCCTTCTGTATCCATCGGATCATGCAGCAAGAAAAACTCCAATTCGAAACCGGCCTGTAGTTCGATCCCCCTGTCGACCGCCGCAGCTTGAACTCTCTGCAATAACTGCCGAGGACAATGCAGCCAAGCTTCTTTGCCCAGCATCATATTGCCCATCACGGAACCAATTCTCGGATTCGTTGGACAAACACTCAGCGTTTCCCAAACAGGCTTTAGACAAATATCTTGGACGGGTTCTAAGCCTGCAGCGGCCACCGGCTCGTCATGAGTCACCGGCGCAGATTGTATCGCTGCCGTGACCGTGACGGCATGATCCAGATGATCAATGATCGCCGTTGGATTCGATTCCCGCGCCAACAAGGCCGGTAAAAAAACGGCCTTATTACGGATCACGTTTGAATTGTCACACCACAGCACACGAAGTTGCTGAAGATCGCAGAAACTTTTTACAATGGCTGTTGTATCCATAGTTGCAATCGTATCAGTTTAATATCCGCCGAACAGTGCCTAACAAGAGCATGAAATCGGCTTTCATTGACTTGAGTTTTTCACCGACGGAGCTCCAGCATCAACGATTACCTTCGGGCAGTCAAATCTTGTACTGTTCACTGCTTGCCGAACAATTGCTCCGCGTTGCCTCTCCTTTGCTCCCATGCATGATTCGAACACCTGCTCTGTCGCCTCGTTTTGAATGGTGCAAAATCAACCGACAGTGTTCGGATATGATTCTCACAACAACGACAAGTCGTTTTCGATGAGAACACAAAGAAACTCACCGATCAAACATCAACTCTTGCAAGGCATTTCTGATGTATACTACCGGTCAGCGGAAATGTCTGCCAAGCAAGCCGTATGAATCGTCAGCACCCCACTTCCGAATCAGCAGTGAGACTCGTATGAATCGCACATCATGGCTTTTGATCTGCTCAACCTTGACACTCGCTTTGGTCGGATCCCACATTCGAGCCGCAGAAGCAGCCCGCAAACCAAATTTCATTGTCATTTTCTGCGACGACTTGGGATACGCCGACATTGGTCCGTTCGGATCCAAGAACCATCGCACACCCAACATTGACCGTATGGCTGCCGAGGGAATGAAGTTAACCAATTTCTACTCAACCTGCGGTGTCTGCACTCCTTCTCGGTCATCGCTCATGACAGGCTGCTATCCAAAGCGGATTGGCCTGCACGAAAACGAAAAAGGTCAATGGGTTTTATTCCCGGGTAATCAACGAGGTCTCCATCCCAACGAAGTGACGATTGCCGAAATACTAAAGCAGCAGGGTTACGCGACTGCGATTGTCGGCAAATGGCATTTAGGAGACCAGAAAGAATTCTTGCCGACTCGCCAAGGCTTTGACTCCTACTTTGGCATCCCCTTCTCTAACGACATGGGAAAGCTCGACCGCCCCGTCACGATCTATCCGCCAACTCCCTTGCTGAGAGATGAAACAGTGATCGAGATGGAGCCTGACCAACGTTATCTGACAGAACGTTACACGGAAGAGGCATTAGCGTTTATCGAAACAAACAAGGATCAACCGTTTTTCCTCTACCTGCCTCATTCGATGCCGCATTGGCCCCAATACGCAAGCCATGATTTTTCCGGACAATCGGCAAACGGGCCCTGGGGAGATGCCGTTGAGGAGATCGACGCATCAACTGGGCGCATCTTGAAGCAATTGAAGGAACTTGGCATCGACAAGAACACTCTCGTCATTTTCACATCCGACAACGGTGGGGCTACCCAACACGGCGCCGTCAATCACCCCTTGCGCGGCGGGAAAGGGTCCACCTGGGAAGGCGGTCAACGGATCTGCTGTGTCGCGCGATGGCCAGACCACATCGAAGCCGGCAGCGCGTGCGACGAGCTCGCCGTCACCTTTGATCTCTTGCCAACTTTTACAGCGTTGGCAGGTGGCCATCTGCCTTCTGATCGAACGATCGACGGCAAGAACATCAGTCAACTACTAAGCGGAGATTCGCAAGAATCGCCTCACGACCGTTTTTTTTACTATTTTCGCGGCGAACTTAACGCGGTACGAAGTGGCAAATGGAAACTTTTTGTTAAGCGTCGCCCTCGACGAAATCGGCCAGGCAAGCTCGCCGAACCCGAACTCTATGATCTCTCTGCTGATATTGGAGAAACAACGAACGTTGCCAAACAGCATCCCGAAAAAGTTGCTGAACTTGTGGCCCATCTCGCATCGGCTCGCGAAGACCTCGGAGATGGCGATCTTTACCCCGGCACCGATCTGCGACCTGCAGGTTTTGTGGAAAATTCGACCCCGCTCACTAAAAACCCACCAGCTGAGTTAACCCAAAAAGATGTCTTTGTCAGCGGCCAAGAAGGCTATCACACATTCCGAATTCCAGCACTCCTCGTCACTCAACAGGGCGATCTACTAGCATTTTGCGAGGGACGTAAGACCAGTCGCAGCGACCATGGTGACCTGGATCTTGTTATGAAGCGAAGCACGGATCAGGGCCTCACTTGGGGCGACCTCGAAATCATTCACGAAGAAGGCGGCAATCAAAAGATCACGATCGGCAACCCCTGTCCCGTTGTCGACCAGACAACGGGCGTCATCTGGCTGCCATTTTGCCGAAACAATAACGATGTGTTCATGATGTCGAGCAACGACGAAGGTAAAACCTGGTCAACTCCCAAAGAGATCACAGCCGACGTCAAACAAGCAGACTGGGGGTGGTATGCAACAGGGCCTGGGATCGGTATCCAGCTAACTCGCGGAGCCCATCGTGGCCGCATGGTGATCCCTTGTGATCACCGCAAAGTTAAGCATGGCAAGACGGTCCGATTCTCACATGTCTTTTTCAGCGATGACCATGGAAAAACGTGGCAACTAGGGGGGGCTGTAGCGGAGCATACCAACGAATGCCAGGTTATTGAATTGAACGATGGACGATTGATGATCAATTCTCGCAACTACAGCGAGGTGGACGGCAATCAAAAGGAACGGGGATCGAAACGAGCTGTCGCTATCAGCAGCGACGGTGGAATTTCCTGGCAAGATCTACGCTTCGATGAAACACTGATCGAACCAGTCTGCCAAGCAAGCCTCATCAAACACTCGCATGACCAATTTCGACCAGCGCCGATTCTGTTCAGCAATCCAGCCTCTCCGACCAAACGGCATCGACTGACGGTTCGATTAAGTCGGGATGAGGGTAAAACCTGGCCAACAGCACGAGTGATCCATGAGGGTATTGCCGCCTACTCGTGTCTAACCGTCTTACCAGACCGATCCGTCGGATGTCTCTATGAAGCGGGCGATCAAGCCCCATCCGAGCGTATTCGTTTCGCCCGCTTCCCACTTACTTGGTTAGAACAAAACTAACGACACTCATGGCGAATAACCGTGAGACACCTCGATCTCGCGACGAAAAGTGACGCTTCTGCGGCCAACACGAAATGGCCCCAGCAATTGCCGGAAAAATTTCGCGATTACCGCCGTTTGCAAAATAACCGTTTGTTCCCGGACACGTTACCTATCCGTGACGCTTTGGTGATTCACCGGGCAAATTCCCCACCAAGGATTCGCAACCGTCCAGTGAAATCGAATTTCCTGAAAAATAAGGGTGGCCGACGAATCACTTCCAATATTGGGCAAGGCAGTGCGAAAACCAGACGGGGAGGTTCAATCTGACCGGCAGGGGCTCCAGCATTACGTGGATCTGGCATTGCCCTGCCGAGAGCAACGCGAATAATTTTTTGCATCCGAAGAGCATCTCGCACGACGATCGGGCGTGGGGGGGGAAACCCGAAGTGATCAACATGAAAACAATCCAACAAAGCTCAGCTTACCAACGCGCTGAAGAAAAGGCTGAACAATACCTGCGTGACAAGGAAAAGCTGAGCCGACTTTTTGCGGATGCATCACAAAAGGCAAATCGCCTCGAAAAACACCGTCCGCTCAGTAAAATCTGGTACGAGCTTGCTACGATCGTTCGTCTCATTCGCGTCTTCCTTCGTGGCGATTATCGAGAATTCCCCACCTGCAGCCTACTGCTCGTCATTGCAGGATTACTCTATTTTGTCTGGCCAATCGATTTTTCTCCGGATGCGATTCCTCTCGTCGGAATGCTCGATGACGTAACACTGCTCGCCTGGATCATTAACTCGGTCCGTCGTGATATGGATGCATTTCGAAAGTGGGAAGCATCACAACACCCCGAAGATCGCCAACCTGTCAGGGTTATTGACGCACAGACCGTCGACACACCGTAACTTCTATCGGTCTCACGAGTCAGGCAACCGATCCGTTTGCCTCTTTTGATCTTGCCGCAGATGATGTGCGTTTCGGCGAACCCGTGTTCACGAAAGCCATTTCTCAGCTCGATACTTGATTGTCGCCATCGCAGTTGAACGCCCCTAGCGAACACTCACTTATCACCTCGTACAGCTCAATCGTTAGCGGTATGATGATGGCCCACGAATTCCGAGATAGACGGTGATCTCCATGAACCAACGCTTTCCACAAGAAGACGCGACCCCATTGCTGACGGATCTGCGTTCATCTGCACTCTCACAGCTTCTCGTCGCGGGGACAACGCGATTTGATATTGGCACACAGCTACAGGCGGGCCCCCAAAGCTACGACGTGCTGCGAAAATCATGGGGACTCGCGGACCGCGCTGCCACGGTACTTTTAACCGGTCTTCGAGCGATGAATCTGATCGATGTCACCTCTACAGGTGATGTCGAACTCACATCCTATGGCCGGGAAAAACTCGCACCTGACAGCTCCTACAATTTACGCGGCTATGTGGGGCTCGGGACATTCTCCGCAGACACACAAAATATGATTGCCTGTCTGGAGCGCAACTCACCGGCTGGTGAAATATCCTTTGTCTACCATGAAAATTCGGGGCCATCGGCATTGGATCACCCTGAGACGTCAGACGCACTGACGCGTGCCATGGCTGCTCGTGCCAGAAACGTGGCGCCGTTCGTTGCACAGCGTCTGGACCTATCTGATTGCAAACATGTGATCGACGTTGGCGGTGGACACGGAATCTATGCTTTGGAATTGCTTAAACAATTCCCTCAGCTTTCAGCCACTATTTTGGACCGCGAACCACCTCTCAAAGTTGCCAAGGAGTATGCGGAGCAAGCTGGGCTAAGCGACCGCGTCAAATTCGTGTTTGCGGACATCCATAACTATCAACTCCCGCAACCAGCGGACGCTATTTTATTGGCCAACATCCTGCACGACTACAGCGAGGATCATGCACAGCAATTGGTAAAACATTACGGAAAACAATTGGAAACAGATGGCCTCATGATCATCCTTGACGCCTTCTTAGAATCTGTTCCGCCGACGAGCCCGCCCATCTCGCGAGGCCCAAAGGCCGTGGCGGCCTATTCCGCGATGTTGTTCTCCATTTGTGAAGGCCGTTGTTACCGACTGGATGAGTATCAACAGATGCTGCTGGCTGCCCAATTATCTCCCCAGCCGAAAGTCGAGAGTGTACCGGCGAATGGCAGCTTGCTGATAGGTTCTAAGACATCGAACACCAACAGATCGACACAATGATCGAGGGCGATGAATTCTCAGCTGCGAGCTTGCTTTGCGTGCCTGAAATGCCTCACAGCCCGCTACCACGATCAGAAAGAAAGCCAAGACCAGCAAAGCATTGCAGCTTCGACAGTATCAAAATCAGCCATTCCCAGCTGCCAAAGCAGACTACCCCGGCCAGATCACCAAGCACTTCCTAGTCTTCAATGAGTTGGCGAAGGGCCACTTGCAACAACTGCAAATCCTGTTTGATCCGCAGAACATTATTCTTAATCTGTTCCCAATCGGCACGCTTGCTGGCGAGTTCCAACGCCTGGATGGACGCGATCGCGTCGGGCGCACACATATTCATGAGCGAACCCTTGAGTCGATGGGCAGCCCTCGCGAGCAAATCAGAGTTGCTGGTGTCACATGCGCTGTCGAGATGGACAATACTTTCGCGGCAAGTTCCGGCAAATAATTCAACCAATTCAAAGACCAATTCTTGATCCTGATTACAACGGGTTCGCAACGCATGCTCATCGAGGATCTCTTTGCTCGTAGAAGAAATCTCGTTGTCTTCTCGTTTGCGCGGCTCTGCATCGCCCAAAAAAGAAGCAAGAGTCTGCAACAGGGAATAGCTTTCAATCGGTTTCGCAAGACAAGCGGAGAGACCGGCCTGCAACAGCCGCTCCGGTGCACCATCCATCACTTGAGCTGTCAACGCAATGATTGGCATCTCATCTCCCCACAACTCACGAATTCGCGCGGTCACTTCGACACCATCCATGCGAGGCAACATCATATCCAGCAGGACAGCATCGTATTTCTGTGCCGAATCGCTGATTTTCTCGACGGCCTGGAGTCCATCATGTGCTTGATCGACGATCAGTCCTACTTTTTCCAACATACGGGTGGCAACGACACGACTCGGTGGATCATCCTCAACTAACAAGACGTGCAACCCTTGCAAGCACTTGAAGTCTTCGTCACATTTATTGTCCGACATTGCCTGCGTTCGTTCTTCCGCCTTTCCAAAGAAAGCGGTGAAATTAAATCTCGCACCACCGTCCGGCCCGTCAGACACCACGATTTCACCATGCATGAGCTGGATGACTTGACTACAGATAGAGAGTCCGAGTCCGATCCCAGCAAATTCACGCGTGGAGCTGCTGTCCCCCTGTTCAAAGCGATTGAAAATCCGAGTCCGGTCTTGCTCTGGTACGCCAATCCCCGTGTCATCAACGGTAAAACTCATGCAAATCTGCCGCTCGGTTACCGATCGAACACTGACCTCTAAAGCAACATAGCCAGACTGCGTAAATTTGATCGCATTGCTCAACAGATTATCGATGACCTGCTGAAGGCGACGCTGGTCCCCTAACAAAAGCGTCGGTATCTTCGGATCGATTTCCCAACGAAGTTCAAGTCCCTTTTCTTTCGCGCTGTATTCAAACCGATCATGAAGTCGATCCAGCGTGTGAGCTAAGCTGAAGTTAGAAGACTGAAGTACGAATTTGCGTGCCTGAATCTGCGAATAATCCAACATGTCATCAATCAGTTCCTTAAGCAACCAGCCTGACTGCCGACATGTCGTTAGTAATTCTCGTTGATCGTCAGTCAATGTCGAATCAGATACAAGTTCAACCATTCCTAAAATGCTGTTCAAGGGCGTGCGCATTTCGTGGCTGACCAGAGCCAGGAATTCCGATTTTGCTCGATTCGCCTCGTAGGCTTCATGCATGGCTTGCGTGAGCTGCTGTTCATGCTTTCTCCGTTCCGTGATATCACGCGAGAACGCGCAGCTGAGTTCCCGACCTTGAAACTCGATATGATTGAGCGCCACTTCGACGGGAAATAAGGCGCCCGATTTTTTCTTGTGGATCGCCTCGAGCCTGAAACCGCCCTCCTGCTTGAGTCGTTGCCAATAATCAGCCCAATCCGACTCAAGGGTACTAGGAATGACATCGAAGACAGACATCTCCAATAACTCGTCTCGCGTGTATCCCAGCGACCTGCAAGCCTCGTCGTTCACATAAACAAAAGTCGCATTCGGGGCGATCCAAAAGACAGCTTCACCTGCGCGGTCAATCGAGAATTTGGAAACGCGAAGTTGCTCCTCCGCTTCACGACGTTTCGTGATATCGATACAGGAGCCAGAATACGAACTGGCATCTCCATCCACCTCAAATCCTGGCTTTCCATGATCGAGAATCCAACGGTAGCTACCATCATGATGGCGAAGACGGTATTCAACAGAATAGCCAATCCCCTGTTCAAAGCTCGAATCGAGGGTTTGTAGCAGGTTTGGCAAATCATCCGGGTGAACACCATCTAGCCAAGCATCTTCAACTTGCTTATCCAAAGGCTTACCAACAAACTCAAGCCAAACTCGATTGAACCAATGACGGGAATGCTCTCGTCCCGTCAACCAGATCATCACAGGCGCATTATCGGCGATGTTGCGAAACCTCGCCTCACTCTTACGAAGGGAATTTTCAATTGACTTGCGTTCCGAAATATCTCGGATGTAGCCGATGTACAATGGACCTTCGGTCCGTTCGATCATTGAAACAATCAATTCGACATCGAACTGCGAGCCATCGGAACGAATCGCTGGTAACTCAAGACGTCGTCCCAGAATTTTTTTGATGCCCGTTTCCCGCAGGCGTGTCAAACCCGCCTGGTGTGCTTCTCGTAAGTTCATCGGAACAATAAGCTCGCCGATCCGCTTCCCAATAATGTCTTCCTTCTTGTACCCAAAAGTTTTTTCTGCTGCCAAGTTAAAGTCGACGACTCGACCTTCCGCATCAATGATGACCACACAATCAAGTGCGCACTCCACCATCGCTCGTTGCCAAGCTTTCCAGTCGCTCACCAAGGAATGGTTTGGAGCCATGAGACTACTGCTACCTCAACATCAGATCTATTTTGTTTTAAAGAGATCAAAGCGACGAAGCTTGTTGTAAATGCTCTTTTCGCTAATCCCTAACACGCGTGCAGCCATCGCCTTGTTACCACCGTTTGCCTCAAGAGTCTCAATCAATGCCCGCTTCTCAATCTCCTTAAGTGTCAAACCAGCGAGAGACGTATTCATGCTGGCCTCTTGAGGTTGGCTTACCGCAGTCGGCTTGACCTCCAAGTCAGCCACTGTGATTTGACCGTCATCACAAAAAGCTGAGGCACGTTCCAAAACGTTTTCAAGTTCGCGAATGTTTCCCGGCCAGTCAAGTTGCTGCAATAACTGAATCGCCGTGGCGTCTAAAGAAGCTTTGTCTCCCCCTCGGCGACTTTGGATTCGCTCTAAGATACTGCCGGCCATTTCCAGAATGTCTTTCCGCCGTTCCCGCAGTGGAGGAATCCCCAAGTGCAGTACATTTAGCCGATAATAAAGATCAGGACGGAATCGACGTTGGCTGCTCATTTCTTCTAAATCTTGATGTGTCGCGGTGATCAATCGGACGTCGACTTTGATTTCGCGATTACCGCCAATTCGTTTTAGAATGGAATCTTGAAGAAACGTCAACAGTTTTGGTTGCAATTCAAGCGGCAGATCACCGATTTCATCCAAGAAGAGTGTTCCCCCATCCGCTATTTCTGCCCGACCGGGACGATCTTCCGTCGCGCCTTGAAAGGCCCCCTTTACAAAACCAAATAGTTCAGCCTCAATCAAATCACGCGGTAATGAAGCACAATTCACCGAAATAAAGGGCCCAGCGGAGCGACTTCCCTGGTCATGAATCATACGAGCGATGGTTGTCTTTCCCGTACCGCTTTCCCCAGTCAACAAGACGGTCGAGTCCAACTCAGCCAACTTTACCACTCGCTGCATCAGTGTCTTGGCGGACTCCGAACTGATCGCGAAGCGGCTCGCAGAAATTGGCTGTTGTACGGCATGTCGCAACTGCTGGTTATCCCGCGAAAGATTCGAGGCTCTGGCCGCCTGTCGTACGCGAGCGACCAAATCATCGTTCTCGCAGGGCTTTGTTACAAACTCACATGCGCCCGCTTTCATCGCAGCAACCGCATCATTAATCTGCCCGACCCCCGAGATAATCAACACCTCGGTCAACGGAAATTCTTGCCGAATCTGCTTGAGACACTCGAGCCCACCCATACCGGGCATATTCAGGTCGAGCACCGCGACCCGGATCTCAGGCGTCATCTTCGCCAACGCCTCCTCGCCGTTTCGGGCAGTCATCACCTTGAAACCCGCAATCTCAAGGTACCGACTGAAAAGTTTACGACTTACAGATTCGTCATCCGCGATTAACACACTGACGACGTACTCCTGCGATCTTGTACGATTCATCTATTTCCACGACCTCGCAAACTGTTCTTGAAGCCAACAGTACGGCCGAATTCCATTCATCCGCCAGCCATTCCAGCGCCCCCAACGGAAAACAAATTTTCGGCCGTTTATTGAAATCGGCTCGCTCGGAACCCAGAAAAAACGACTAAGTAAATGTTACAGCACCAGATGATACAGTATTAAATACAGTCGTGCTTACTTCTTTTCCTGTTTGCGATCTTGAACGGAGAAATCGCAATCAACATCCGAACAATCCATAAACTCGACTGCTCTGACCGGCGCCGGCCGTTTCTCACCCTGCCCGAACTCAGACTGATTTTCGACTGGCACATCGGCTGTTGGGCGGCCATCCAGAAACGAGTTGACCAGAAGAGTCGGCTTTTTTGTTTCGAGCCATATTCTTGGTGCGTCACGATCAACGCGAGGCTCCTGTAACGTCAGGCTGACTTTTACTCCGAAGCGAGAATCAGACGGAAGACAATCCCCTGCGAGTCGATCGGCGTGAAGCCTGTGCATAATTTGTCGCACACCGCACTCCGCCCCCAACCGGCTTCTTACGATTTTTCGGCTGGCAACGTCAAACCAACTCAAGACAGAGGTCGATGGACTTAAATCTTTCGCAACGTTTAACAAGCGATCGCAGTATTCAAAAAGCGAGGACAAACAAGTACGGTGTGCACGTGCGACACAACACAGCTTCGAGTGGGTCCCGGGTAGACGCCTGCGAGCCAACGGCCTTGTCTCAAAAACGACACACCAATTGTCACTGCGTAAGGACGTAAAAAGCTACCATCAAGAGGAGAAGTTTGATGAATATCACCCAACGAAGCGATCCACTTGCCGGCAATATGAGTCGCTGGATCGCGATGGTTTGCTTGATAACCGCTTTGCTATTCGCCTGCTTCGCCTAATAGCGGCACCGACAGCGTGTCTCAATGCGTTCGCCAGCAAAGAGAGGTCACACAAAAACGGCCTTGCGAAACGAGAAGATACAGAGCAACGCCAAGCCAAGGACACTCAACGTCGATGGCTCGGGCACAACTCGGGGAGACTTCAACTTGAACGGTCCTTGTTCGTATCCCCCTTCGGCAAAGGCGTTGATCAGATCCGTTGAGTCAAAGCGGCGATCTTGGTTCCAATCGCCATCCGCCCATCCCGCATTAACAGCCTCGCCATACTTACCCGCCTGCAACACCATCACAAGGTCTTCACTCGTAAATTCCCCGTCGACATTAGCATCACCAGTCCAGATGGAAGCGTAGACAGCCGATTCAGGGTGCGTCACGTTGATGAACCCCATCGAGCGGAAAGGAAGACGGTTGGCCTGTTCGAGTAAGGTCGGATCGGCGAAATAAACAGCCGCGCTTCTCAGGACCATGTAATAGGTTGACAGTTCCAAGGGAAACTCTTCGCCTGGCCATTGATCCCACTCTTTATCACCGAGCATATAAGGCAAAAAATAATCCAACGCCAACCGTAAGCTACGCCCGTCCTCTGTTTCGTAGTCGAACAGGTCGACGCCACCGAGTCCTCGTCCTACAGCAGCCAACTCCATCGCACGGTTAAGATTGTAGCGGTGATACAAGCGATTGTTCGCACGCAACATTTCCAAAGGATTCGATCCATCTTCTGCGATTTGTCCCAGCATACGATCGTTGACATAATTCAGGTAATTCTTTTCGGCCGAGGCAATATCGCCGTTATAGAGCCCAAAAGCTGTGAACATGAAATCATAGTTCGTACCGTGATTCGAAGGCTCGTTTCTTTGCACTTCGCCGAAACGATCGGTTTCAGCCCAAACGGTGAAATCGCGAGTCCATTGTTTCAAACCGGCTTCGTCAGTCTCTGTCCAGCTAGGCGAAGCTTCAACAATTCCCATCGCATCAATCATCCGCCGCCCCCCCAACGCGTTACCAAAACCGGGCGTAGCGAATGACCCCGGACTACGCCCTGGGATCACACTCGAGTACAAGTCGCGGGGATTCATTCGTGTTTCTTCATCCAGAAACCATGTCCTGAACAGAGAAGCCATTTTCCCTCCATACCTTTCATCGCCTGTTAAATAATAGGCAACTGATAACGGTTCGACGGCCCGAGCCAGCCCATAAAACTGATCCCAATCTAAATGACTATCAGGATTACCATGCCCGTCGCGGCGAATCCACGGCGTTCCATCGGCCGTATTCGGATTCGGCCAGGAATAATATCCGTAACTTAATAAATCGTGCGGATCACCAGACGGCGCAACCTCCGGAGTGTTCACAACGCTATACGGCCCCAACGTCAACGCTTTGTTCGCTCGCGAAATCACTCTATCAACATCCGACTTCACGCTCGGATCGCCTCTCAACCAGGCTTGCTTAATCAAATCCAGATGGTCAAGACTGACGAGAAATGACCTGGCCTCGCCCCCCTCTGATGCCCGCAAAACACCATTCGTCTGAAGATGGCTTGCGAACAGAAATAACAAGCCTGCCAAGAGTAGGCCCCGGCTAAATCGCTTTAATTCACGCATGAACATTCTCACTTTCGAATCCAATCATATCCTCACTACTTTGGACTCGCAAACGTTGAAACGACAGCCTCAGCGCAATTCACAACTTGCAGACAGTCTGCCTGTCAAAACTAGAACAGGCATAAATAACACCGGCAAATGACCGCGAATCCATCCCATGTAAAGACTCTGTGACAAATCCAATCCTGTATCGATTTGTTATCAACCAAATCAACGATCAAGGTCAGCTATATCCTGCAAGCCACCGCCCTTGCTACGACAACCAATTGATTACTAAAAACCCAAAAAAACATTCGCATGAGCGACCCAAACTCATCTCCCATCCATGAAACATTCATCGTGCGACAAAGCCTTCACATCGCAGCGGCGGTAATTCGTCATCATGACCGAAAAATCCAAATTTTGCATTGCAAAAAAACCTGTTCATCACGCCCCCCCCCTTTGCGGGCATTGGCAACCATGCTGAGCGGGACGCATCTACATCCTCGCAACAGCCAGGCATTGGCAATCCATCGAACTTGCCGCAACGATCGTTCGGGTAGGCCGACGACGAACATGCCACCGTGGCAATCATGCCGGGCCAAGCCATGAAATCCGAGCAAACAAAATCCTCTCCATTCGACTCGCACTGTTAAAACCACGATGATCGACCACGTCGCAACGTTAACACCGCAGCACAACAACAAGCGGACCTGGCAAATCGTCGCAAGGTCAGCACACACGAAAACGCGTCTCGCAGATTATCTCGTCAGTGGTATCAATCTCTCAGTCCCATCGATGGCGGCAACGGCACACCTCGGTGGACTGAGCGAGTGAATTGCCTGATCCGTGCCGATTCAGACCAAGAAGTCATTCATCGGGATCGCTTTATAACGATTGAAATCGCATTGTCATTTCTAACGATTTCCGGCAGCAAATCCCCGCCTATCTCAAACGAATCCCGACTGTCCCGAGGTTAAAGTCATATCGCAACGCCGGGAGAGTTGTGGCACATCCGTTGAATTCAAGACGAGTCACCGTGAAGACCCAATTGCCAACCCAAGCAGACCGATAGAACGTCCTGACATCGTTGTATGAGCTATGCTCACGAGGGCGGGTTGAGTAAATAAAGAGCGGTGAAAGGCCTTCTCATTTGCTGACGGGAAAATGATTGCCACGCGGTGAACGGGACTCCCAACCGAAAATCGATTCAAATCCACAGAGGAAAGACCGCAACAATGATCGGAGCAAAAACAAGCACAGCTCAGATCAGATCATCCTCTGCGATCCTCTATGCATGCCTCCTGATGGGACTGCCTTTCTTGATTGCCTGTTCGTCCTCTCACTCAAGCGATCCAAACATTCGAAGCATTCCAACCATCGCAATCCATTCCAACAAGTCTCCCGCGGTCGAGACAGGGAATCTGACTCGACAAGACGTTTCGGCCAGCACGTTCGGTCTCTACCCAACCGATAAAGCGACCGGAATATTTAAACCGTTTAATCCGGCAATCAATCAGCTTGAAGTCAGTCTTAAGATGAACACCGACAACCAACGACGTGTTGTACATAAGTTTGAAAACGCCCAGACGCTGACGGATCTAAAGTCATCCGGATTCTTATCAGCAGGTGACAAAGACGATCAACTCGTGCGTGATGGCATGGCAAAGTCCCAAGCTTTTTCCAGCGAGAACAAAGGTGACAAAGAACTGGTATCACCGTAGTCTGGCGACTCGGCTCACGGTAAGTATCTTGCTCATTATTTCAGCCGTCGGGATCGTCTGGTCGGCAGTTATGCTCGAGAGTGAAGAGCAAAGTCTGCAAGAACAACTCGATCAATGGGGACAGAATCTGGCTGATGTTGCGTCTGCAACTTGTGTCGAAGCCATTCTGACCAAGGACTATCCGATCATCGACAACTATGGCGAATTGCTCGTTCATGGAAAGAGCGAGATCGTATTTGTTCGGGTAACTCGGTCCGACGGTCGTGTGATTTCCGAATCTTATGCAACGGGAATGCAAGACACTGGGGTAGAAGGCAGTCGGTATGAGTACTCCGCAAACATCGAATCAACCGGCGATCACCCGACGCAGCTAGGCAGAGTCACGATCGGAATCTCACCGGATCGATTTAACCGATTTGTCGACAACCGCGTCAAGTTGTCGAGAATCTCGATCTTCGTGGCTGTCGCAGCGATCGCTGTGTTGCTCGTTACTCGTTTACGAACCGAAGTCGTCAAACCGTTAGAACATTTAGATCAAAAAGCCCAACTCATTGGAGAGGGTAATTTCGACGCTGCGATTCAGAACGAACGTCATGATGAGATCGGCCGACTTGCAAGTTCGCTCGATCGCATGCGACGCAAGTTGAAGGTCTCCTATCAAGATCTGTCACGACAGAATGAGGAGTTGAAGGAATTAGATCGCATGAAGAACGAATTCATGGCGAACATCAGCCACGAATTACGGACTCCATTGAGCGGTGTCATCGGTATGACTCGCCTTGCATTGGACACTGAGCTCGATCCTGAACAGCGTGAGCACCTAACCACCGCGAGAAAGTCGGCGCTCTTTTTGCTAAAGATTATCAATCAGATTCTGGACTTTTCCATGATCGAGGCTGGTCAAGTCCAGCTATCCTGCGGGGAATTCCAATTACGAGACGAACTTGATGATGTCTTGGCCACCTTGGCCGTTCTTGCACATGAAAAAGATCTTGAGCTTTGCCAATTCATTGAGAATGATGTGCCTGACAAGCTGATTGGTGACGTCGACCGAATCAATCGGATCATTATCAATCTGGTTGGCAATGCCATTAAGTTTACCCCCGATGGCGAAATAAGACTCGCCGTACAAAAGCAAGCCGAATCGGACGAAGGAGTTACCCTGCGGGTTACCGTCACCGATACGGGAATCGGTATTCCAATTGAAAAACAGGGCGACATTTTTGACGTATTCTTGCAGACAGGCGCTGCCGCTCCACGCAAATACGGAAGTGCAGGTCTGGGACTTTCCATTACCAAGAAACTCGTCGAGCTAATGGGGGGGCACGTTTTTGTGGAAAGTTGCCCGGGTGTCGGCAGCACGTTTGGCTTTGAAGCAACGTTTCCCGTTAGCAGTGAGGAGACCGAGCCGAGCCCTTTCGTCGAGTGTCTCCGCGATGTGCCTGCGTTGATTATTGATGAAAACATATCGACACGCGAATCGCTTCAGAGTCAACTTATCGAATGGGGCATGGTCCCAAAAATTGCAGAAAATCGAGAAGCTGCCTTGGAGCTCCTTCATGAGAATCAGGCGCCTCGATTCGCGCTCATCCTGATGGACGCAGGTTGCGATGAAAAAGATGGTCATTATCTCTCTCGACATTTGCAAAACTGTCCAGGGCTACATCAGCGTGTGATTTACATGATTCAATCTGATTCGGAGTCTCGCCGGCAAGCCAAGAGCCATGGCCTCGATAATTCACACATCTGTGTAAAACCAATTCGGCGCCGCGACTTGTTAACCATTGTCCGTCACGAACTCAGTGAACAACCGATCGACCTTCAACCGTCTTTCAAAACGACCTTCGAGTCACTTTCTAAGCCAAACTTATTAGAGACGAACATCGATTCACTTTTGAATTCAAAGACTCACGTACTGGTTGCCGATGACGATCCGGTAAATCGGGCTGTGGTAAAAAGCTTTCTGGAACGAAAAGGGTACACGGTCAAGCTGGCACACGACGGCTACAAAGTACTAAAGTTGCTCGAGGAGTACGAATTCGACATTATCCTGATGGATGTGCAGATGCCCGAAATGGACGGTCTTGTCGCCACTCAGGCGATTCGAACAGGCGAGATGAGTTTTGGCCGGCATACACCAATCGTTGCGTTAACCGCACACGCGATGAGTGGGGATGACCAGCGATTTCTGGAAGCCGGCATGGATGCCTATCTGTCGAAACCCATCGAGCCGGAATCGCTATTTGCAACTCTCGACGCTCTCTTAACGCATGAAACGGCCTGATCCGACTCAGCACTTCCAAGCTCCGGCCAACCAGGTCGGGATTCTCCCGACCTAGGTCAACGCGGTTGCCCATCTATTCAAAGGCGGATTTGACCTCTGCGAAAACCGCATCCTCTTGCTTCGAGATGGAGCCGATTCCCAAGATTCCGCCAGCAGCCGTAGCCACTTTGCGAGTATGGCTCACGATTTCATCTCGAAGCTTGTCCCAATTCTCTGGTGGCATCGACCCCTTCAAGGCGGAAATGTAATACTTCCATGCTTCGAACAGAGAGGCAGGAGGTTTCTCTGCCAACCAATGATCGAGCAGCTGGTAGGCTGCCGATCCCACTGGGCAGTCACTCGTATCAGCCGCTTTCAGCACCGCATCGCGTTCTCGCCGATCAATCACCCCATCCGCCCAGGCGACTTGAACCAACGGTACGAGTGAAAGTCCCACCATCGTTTCGACGCCAATACCCAACGCCACGATTGCCTCCAGCAACGCCGTATCGCGGAGCCCACAAGTTTGCTCAAGCTGTTTTCTTTCATTCTCAGCAGCCATTTTGGCTCGAATCTCTTCGGCGAGCTTTTGGTCAACGCGATGGAAAAATTCATCTTCCAGCGTTCGACCTCGTTTTGCCAGCGAATCTTGATTATCCATTGCTCCCCTTTCCTTCACTCATCAAGCAAGAATCCCGCCTCACGAGAGACGTTTCACCTTCGCGATTGTATCTCACAAGAGGAAGCCGACGAACCCGGCCACGAAGATTTTGACTTGCTCTAATTATCGCGCTAAGCCATATTAAGTCCTCCGGTGATGAGCTCCTTGCCGAATGCCCGCGTCGAATGGCTCGGCTGGTGATCCTCAACCGATTGACCGAATGATCTTGCGATCGGAAAATCGCGGATAGTGCACGGGATCTGCGAAAAACCCCAAAAATCTTCTGCGTGGGGCGATGATGAATGAAATTCAACGAGCGTTGGTTGCCATCGACTTTTCGGACAAAAGCGATTCGGTAATTCAGTGGGCAATTTCAATCGCCAAGGCACACCATGCGGAGCTGATTTTGGTCCATGTATCAAATTCCGATCCGGATTTCGTCGGCTACGGCCCCGGTCCGCAAACCGTGAGGGATCAGGTGGCTCACGACTTAAATGACGAACATCGCCAGTTGCAACAGCTGGCTGAATCAATAACGGCACACCAAGTGGTCGTTCAAACGCACTGCTTGCAGGGGACGGTTGTCGAAACCATTCTCGAGAAAGCCAAAACGGACAAGGCCGATCTGATCATCGTTGGTTCACACGGCCACGGTGGCCTCTTCCGAGCCGTGCTGGGCAGTATCAGTGAGGGAATCGTTCGCCACAGCCCCTCCCCTGTCGTTGTCGTCCCCACGCGGGGATAGAGAATCGATCGAGTCTGCAAGGATCTTTGATCTACCTCTCCAACAAATCCCGTACCTGCCAATCGTTCCAAGTTCGATCGAAGCGTTGTCTTGACCGCTTCTTACGTTGAATTTGGGCCACCTCGCGCCGTTTTTGATCGAAAAGGGCGCTCCGAACCGGCTTCTTATCGTAGAATGAGGGATTGGTTCGAGCTATTCACTCATGCGGGAGCTGGCCCTGAAAATGCGATGTTGCCTTCGTGTTTCCATGATGCTGATCGTTTCGTCGCTTGTTTCGGGCTGCCAACCAACCGGGTCGGCCCCCGCCGAAACGACCTCGGCTCCCGCCCAGCCAGCGACCGTGACACCGACCGTGCCCTCCCCGAAACCAACCTCGTCCAACTCTCTCTTTCGTCGCTTGCCCGAATCCGAGACCGGCATCGACTTCACAAATCGCGCTGACCCCAATCACCCAATGAGCCGTCTCTATCATTCAGGATTTGTATCAGGCGGCGTGGCGATCGGCGATCTAAACGGTGATCAGCGCCCGGACCTATTTTTCACGAGCGGTCCAGACTCGAACCGACTCTACCTGCAGACGGCAAATTTCAAGTTTGAAGATGCTACCGAGAAAGCGGGCGTAGGCGGTGGCACTGCCTGGGGTGCCGGTGCCAACTTAATCGACATCGACAACGATGGCGATCTCGATATTTATGTCTGCAATTATGCGACAAACAATCAACTTTTCATCAATCAAGGCAATGGGCAATTCACCGAACAAGCTGAACCATTCGGGCTCGGTGTGGCCGATGCATCGCTCGTTCCCGCTTTTTGCGACTACGATTGCGATGGCGATTTGGACTTGTACATCGTGACGTTGCGTTACTACCGCGAAGGTGGCCGTCCCACCGAATCCCCGGTAGGCATGAACAACGGCATGCCTTATGTCTTACCCAAATACGACAAATACTATGCTCTCAAACGTCAACGGGGAGAAAACGGCCGCAGCAAGTTCAAACTAGACAGTTACGGCCGAAAGGATCGTCTGTTCCGTAACAATGGCAACGGATCATTCGTCGAAGTCACCGACGAGGCAGGCATTACAGGATCCGGCTTTGGCTTGTCAGCGACCTGGTGGGACTACAACGAGGATGGCTGGCCAGATCTCTATGTGTGCAACGACTTTGACGACCCAGATGTGTTGTATCACAACAACGGCGACGGAACTTTTCAAAATACACTCGAAAACGCCGTTCCGCACACACCTTGGTTTTCAATGGGATCTGATGCGGCTGACCTAAATAATGACGGACGCCTCGACCTGTTTGTGGTGGATATGTCAGCAACGAATCACTTCAAGCAAAAAACTACGATGGGCGCGATGAATGCGGCAAAACTGCGTGAAGTTGCCGGCCCACCCGCACAGTACATGCGCAACTCGCTCTTCATCAACACCGGCACAGGCCGCTTTCAAGAAGCGGCTTTCATGGCCGGATTGGCAAATACGGATTGGTCATGGGCGGCTAAACTGGCCGATTTCGACAACGATGGTTGGGTCGATGTGTTTATCGGCAATGGAATTATTCGCAGCTTTAACGATTCCGATATTCCCTTTGATGACAGTATGCTAATCGGCCGTACGATCTGGGACATCTTCAAGAATACGCCTCCACGACGCGAACAGAACCTCGCTTTCCGAAACCGAGGCCAACTTGATTTTGAGGATGTGAGTCAAGCTTGGGGCCTCGATCATGTCGGAGTCAGCTACGGTGCTGCCTATGGGGATTTAGACCAGGACGGTGATCTCGATTTGATCGTTGTGAATCTTGATGAACCCGTGAGCGTCTATCAAAACCAGGCAAAGCAGAAGTCAATACGGTTGAAGCTGGTCGGTTCAGTGAGCAATCGAAGTGGAATCGGTGCCGAAGTCCGTTTGGAAACGGCGGAAGGCGTGCAACTGAGACAACTACAACCGATGACCGGTTTTCTTTCCTGCAACGAATCAACCGTCCATTTTGGCGTCGGCAACCTGAAACGGATTCGTCAAGTTACAGTCCGCTGGCCTAGTGGCGCTCAACAATCATTGCAAAATCTCGCGCCCGGGATGTATGAAATCCGCGAAGACCAGGCCAAACTGACGGAAAGTCAGTCGCCACAGCGATCAGATAACAATCAAACACAACCCCTGTTTGTTGCGGATGGACGGCTCAACGCATTTCCCCATGTTGATCCGGAGTTCGATGATTTCAACCAACAACCTTTACTACCGAACCGCCTGTCCCAGTTTGGTCCGGGCATGGCATGGGGAGATATCGATGACGATGGCGACGATGATGCATTTTTCGGTGGAGGAACCGGACAAGCAGGCCGCGTACTGTTCAACCGACAAGGAGATGGTTTCTCGGCCTCATCTCAGCCCGCTCTAGAGCGAGATGCCATGTCAGAGGATATGGGCGCACTGTGGGTTGATATCGACCAGGATGACGACCTGGATCTCTATGTCGCCAGTGGAGGCGTTGAGGCAATCGATCACCCTGCTCGCTTCGAAGATCGCCTTTATTTAAATGACGGCAAGGGGATGCTTACGCGCGCAGCAAGCAATGTGTTGCCGTCACAATCCGAGAGCTCCGGTGTCGTGACGGCATGCGACTTTGATCGCGACGGTGATCTCGACCTCTTTGTGGGAGGCCGACTCATCCCCGGTCAGTATCCGCTCGCACCGCGAAGTCGACTGCTACTGAATCAAGGGGGAACCTTCCAAGAAATCACGCCCCCTGGCTTGCGGTCGGCCGGAATGGTCACCAGCGCGCTTTGGTCGGATACCGACGGAGACAGTTGGACCGACCTGCTACTGACCTACGAATGGGGCCCCATTCGCCTGTTTCGCAATGTGAACGGTCAACTCCAAGACCAATCGAAAACAGCAGGCCTCAGTCCATTACTCGGCTGGTGGAACGGAATTGCCGGTCGTGATTTGGACGGGGATCGCGACATCGATTACGTCGTCACCAATTTCGGGCTCAATACGAAATATCATGCGAAACCCGACCATCCGGCCCTCCTCTACTTCGGCGACTTCGAAAAATCAGGGCGAAAGCGACTGATCGAAGCCGAATTTGAAGCGGAAACGCTATTTCCAATCCGAGGAAAAAGCTGCTCGACACACGCCATGCCATTTCTCAGTAAGAAATTTTCAACTTATCGCGCGTTTGCTGCCGCCGATTTGGCCGACCTGTACAGCTCCGAATGCCTGAATGAAGCCACCCGATTTGCCGCGAATCTGCTTGAATCAGGCGTTTTGCTGAATGATGGCGCCGGACACTTCACCTTTCAACCACTGCCACGGATTGCGCAAATTGCCCCCGCCTTCGGTGTCGTCATCAGCGAATTCAACGGGGATGCGGCCCCAGATGTGTACTTGGTCCATAACTTCTACGGTCCACAACCGGAAACCGGAAACATGGATGGCGGCATCAGCCAGTTGTTACGAGGGGACGGGAAAGGCAGCTTTCAGCCTGTCCCAGGAATCGAAAGCGGAACGGTTGTCGCCGGCGATGCAAAATCTCTCGCCATGGCGGATTTAAACCAAGACGGTCGCCAAGATTTGATTGTCGGCCTGCACGATAGTCAACCAATTAGTTTTATTCGTTCGAAACGTTTGACATCGGACATCTTTCAACTCCAACTCGAAGCCGATTCGGGCAATTCCCAGGCAATTGGTGCTCGAGTGACCGTGATTCTTGACGACGGATCGACACAGACGGCCGAAGTCGCAGCAGGCGGCAGTTATCTTTCGCAATCCAATTCTGCACTTTCCTTCGGCTTGAACGGAAAACAACTTGACGCAGTCGAGGTTATCTGGCCGAATGGAGAGGCAACACGAACAGAAATCGATGAGGCGAAGTCGATGTACAGAATCTCGCACGTGCGTGTTAACTCTTCTAAACCTTAGCTTGGATTGTCAGTGAATGTGATCCACGAGTATTGCTCGTGAAGATAGCTCGACGCAAGCTTTTCCATGCCGGTTCCAGGCATGAATTCGCCACCAGTTATTGGGGGCGTTTGGATTCATCTCACTGTTTCGAGTCTATCTGTAGCTTTGGATTTCGAAGATCAAAATCTTATTTACCAGAAAACAAATCTGCCCCAGCGGCCAGAAACCGCAGGACTGAAGGAGTACGACGTGAAGCTCTTTGGTAAGAATTCCGGATTAAAAAAACGTCGGCCGATGCGTCTCGAGATGCTGGAAGGGCGCCACCTCTTGGCGGGTGCACCCATCATCAGCGAATTTCTTGCGATTAATCAGTCCACCGTCGCGGATGAGGATGGGGAGTTCACGGATTGGATTGAGGTGTTCAATACGGGAGGCGATACGGTCAATCTAAACGGATTTTGGCTTACCGATGATCCAAACGATTTGACCGGCTGGCGTTTTCCTGATTCGTCGCTCGATGCGGGGAGTTATCAGGTAGTCTTCGCATCAGGCAAAGACCGAGCCGAATCCGGTTCGGAATTGCATACGGATTTCAAGTTGGATGGAGATGGTGAGTATTTGGCGCTGATCGCACCCGATGGGCAGACCGTCGTGCATGAATTTTCACCGGCCTATCCGCCACAGGTCGCCGACGTTTCATACGGCGCATCGCCTGACCTGGCAGTTTCCACGCTTATCGAGGCCGGTGCAACGGCCTCCTATCACGCGCCATCCACCAACCTTTTGCAAGAAACTTGGTCACAAGTCGAATTCAATGATGCAACCTGGGCCACAGGACCAACGGGCATCGGTTTCGATACCGGAGTTGCGGAAATGGCGCCGATGGTCGAGGCGATTCTGAATCTCGATCCGGTAGGCTATTGGCGATTTGAGGAAACGGAAGGTGGTCTAGCTGCCAATGATGGGACAGCCGGCGAATCCTTAGACGGCACCTACAAGAGCAGTCCCACACGAACAGAATCAGGCCCCGGATTGGCCGACACCCTGTTCCAATTCGATGATTCGAACTCCGCCACCAAGTTTGACGGTCGTCGCGAAGCAATCACATTCACCAGTTCGCCTTTGAGTGATTTAACTGAATTCAGCATGATGGGAATGATTCATCCTGAATTTCTATCGACCAATCGAATTGGTCTTTTTGGACAGAATGATGCGATCGAGTTTGGATTCATCAGTCCAGGCACTCTGCAGATTTGGACACCTGGAGGCGGATCATTAAACGTCGATTATGAATTCCCGCTTAACGAATGGCATCACGTTGCAGTGACCGGTGACGGCGAGTCACTTGCCATCTATCTCGATGGCCAATTGGCAGGTCAGGGTGGAAGCCCTACCAATAACTACGGCAGCTCTTCTTCCGAATTTCGAATTGCCGGCGACGGCGTGTTTGATACGAGCGACAACTATTTCGATGGGAGCATTGATGAGGTAGCGATTTTCGATCGAGCTCTGACGGCGGCCCAAGTCAACTCATTGGTCGCTGATCCGGGGCAAGAGCCCGGTGATGGTGCGGGCCAATTTGGCGACCTGATTGCGACCGATGTCGAAACGGAGATGCTTGGTCTTCATTCGTCAATGTATGTCCGCATCCCATTCGAGGTGTCGGATCCGACAGTCTTCAATCAACTGATTCTGGAATTGAATTACGACGATGGTTTCGTTGCCTACCTCAACGGCACAGAAATCGCCCGCCGGAATGCCCCGGGCGAAGAGGGAGTACGATTGGGCCACGATGCAGTTGCCACGCGTACCCGTGCGGATGACCTGGCAGTGGCTGGCGAATTGCTCGACATCAGTAACTCCCTAGACGCGTTAACTTTTGGCACGAATATGCTGGCCATTCATGCGTTGAATGCTGCCGTTGACAATCCTGATCTGCTGGTGAGACCAATCCTGCGCGCCTCCACCGTAACGGTCAATCCTGAGCTGAATGGCTATTTGACCACTCCTACCCCAGGAAAAAACAACAATCCAGTCTCTGTTTCTCTCGGCCCTTTAGTGCATGATGTTGATCACAGCCCAGCACAACCCAATTCGGCCGATGCGATCACCGTGACTGCCGAAGTGGTGCGAACCTTGGCAGACATTTCCCAGGTCGAACTCGTGTATCGAGTCATGTTCAAGGAAGAACGGGTGATCCCGATGAGTGATGACGGATTGGCAGCCGACAGTGCGGCCGGAGATGGGATCTACACAGCAGTCATTCCGGGAGACCTGGCGAATCCGGGTGAAATGGTGCGTTGGTACGTACGAGCAACCGACAGCACGGATGCGACGGGGAGACTCCCCACTTTTGAAATTCAATCAGGCCAAAACCAAAGCTCGGAATACTTCGGCACAATGATCGCTGACTCGCAGCTATCAAGCGAGATCCCAATTTTGAATTGGTTCGTGGAAAATGAACGGAATGCGGGAGAACGGCGTGGCACACGCGCATCGATCTTTTTCAATGGCGAATTCTATGACAATTTGTTCGTACGTCAGCGAGGGGGAAGCACCGCGGGAAATCGCAAGCGAAACTTCAAATTCGATTTCAAAGGCAATCAATTCCGCTTCGATCCACAATATGGTCGCGTGGAGGAATTCAACCTTAATTCGACAGCGACGGACAAAGCCTATGTCCGACAAGCACTCGCTTTTGATGCCTATTCCGCGGCCGGAGCACCGGGCTCGATTTCATTCCCCATGCATGTCCGTCGCAATGACGAGTTTTATGGTGTTTTCGTGTTTATCGAAGAACCCGATGAATACCTGCTCGAACGAGAAGGCTTTGACCCCAATGGAGCCCTTTACAAGGTCTACAACGAATTCACCTCCGCATCGAGTGTCCGCAAAAAGACACGCGAACACGAAGGCAATACGGATTTGGCCGATTTCATTAGCAACGTGCGAACACTCAACGGCGAAGAGCTGCACAACTATTTGATCGACAACGTTAATCTACCGGCGACACTCAACTATCTCGTCGGAACCGTCTTAGTTCACCAGAACGACAATCCCCACAAGAATCACTTTCTCTACCGCGACACCGAGGGAACGGGTGAATGGATGTTCCTCCCCTGGGACAACGACTTGAGTTGGGGATCGAACTGGGTGGGCAATTCCTACCACGACCAGATTTATGCGGACATGGATGTAATCACAGAAGGGCCCGTTCCCGGTCACAACCCCGCGTACGTTGCACCCTCCCACCCGTTTGTCAATACGGAGTCCTATCGCGAATGGAACAACCACTGGAATCGGTTAATGGACGCCGTGCTGACCGACCCCGTCATTCGTACGATGTATTTGCGTCGACTTCGCACGACCATGGATGAACTCATGGGCGAGCCAGGCACGACGAACAGTTACTTCGATCAGCAGTGGGATGGTTACGTTCAGGCGATGAGCCAAGATGCTGCACTCGACAAGGCAAAATGGTTTTCGCCTTGGCCATTCGGCACGGATCAGTCATTCCCAGAAGCGGTTGACATCGTCAAAAACGAATACCTCGAAGTCCGACGACAGCATTTCTACGTTAATCATAGCGTTGATGTAGAAACGAGCGAACCAATCGTGATCTTGCCTGAATTCGCTCCGGCAACCTACTTCATTCCTGGTGATGACTCGCTCGGCACAGATTGGGTCGCCAACGAGTTTGATGACAGCCAGTGGCGTCAAGGCGAAACGGGATTCGGGTTCTCAGGAGACGACGACTTCGACGGTTTGATTCGCACGGAGATCGATCTCCGAGAAGCCAGCGAAGACGGCACTGCAGTGTTCCTTCGTGTCCCCTTTAACATCGACGATCCCGCTACCGTCGACGCATTGACATTGCGAATGAAATTTGACGACGGTTTCATCGCTTACATTAATGGCACGGAAGTTCATCGTCAGAATTTACGGAAAGACGGGCCTCAATCCTACAATTCAAAAGCACGCTCTCACCGAGATTCGGAAGCCGTCGTCTTTGTGAATTACAACATTAGCGAACATCTCAATGCGTTAAAACCCGGTGAAAATCTGCTTGCAATTCATGCACTCAATTCTTCCAAGTCAAGCTCCGATATGCTGATGTTACCAGAGTTAGTCGACGGGATTATTAGTACCGTTGAAGTGGCCGGTATCCCCCATGCTCAAGTGGGTAACCCGGCGATCAGCTTTGATCCGAACCTGTATGATGCCAATCCAGTAAGCGGCAACCAAGACGAAGAGTTCGTCAAGATCGACAATCCGCTCGATGACGCGGTCGACATTTCAGGTTGGCGACTGGAAGGAGGTATTGAGCACGAATTTCCGCTGGGCACAATCATTCCAGCCAACTCCTCGCTCTACGTCTCGCCCGAATCCCGCGCCTTTCGTGCTCGTGCTGCCGGACCGACGGGCGGTGAAGGCCGATTGGTTCAAGGCGGGTATGCCGGACATCTCTCATCCCTGGGCGATATCGTCCATCTCACCGCCGCTGACGGCACCCGGATGGACACGCTAAATATCGCGGCTGAACCATCGCCGGCCCAAGAATTCCTGCGAATTTCCGAGCTAAACTACAATCCCAACAGCCTGGATGATGCGACAGAATTCATCGAGCTATTGAATCTCGGTGAACAACCGCTCGATCTGTCGGGCGTCACCATTTCTCAAGGCCCATCAGAACCTCTGGTGGTGAATGCGGGAACCACAATCCAACCGGGTGATCGGCTCGTCGTCGTTGCCGATACAGCCGCCTTCCTCGCCGCCTATCCCGAAGTCAATGCCAATCAAGTGATCGGTGAATATGTGGGCAATCTCGACAACGGAGGAGAACGGATCAAACTGGACGATGCCAATGGCAGCACCATCATGGACTTCCGTTACGGTGATCGGGACCCCTGGCCGGAACCAGCCGATGGCGTAGGAGCAACACTCGTCTTGTCCGATCCTGAGTCAACTCCCAACGACGAGTTTGACAAGTATTACCGCTGGAGTGGCAGCTCTGAAATAGGGGGATCCCCCGCAGCTACGTCACGAGTCCTCAGTGGGATAGTCATTAACGAAGTACTAAGCAACACGGATGATCCTGCTGTGCAGACGGATGCGATTGAACTCTACAATCCAACGGCCAGTTCCGTTGACATTAGCGGTTGGTACTTGAGCGATTCAGCTGACAACCTG
Source organism: Pirellulaceae bacterium (assembly GCA_029243025.1). NCBI lineage: Bacteria > Pseudomonadati > Planctomycetota > Planctomycetia > Pirellulales > Pirellulaceae > Pirellulaceae bacterium. The sequence continues at coordinate 42,700 of JAQWSU010000045.1, forward strand.
CTGAAGTTCCAAATTCCTGTCGGTACGAATTTGCTAGCCGGTGGCTTCATCACCTATGACGAGAATGACTTCAGTTTTGCTCTGAATGGCAACGATGGCGAGGCCGTCTGGCTCGTCAGTTCCACCACACCTGGTAGTGTTTTCGGTTTTGTGGACGATGTCCATTTCGGCGCCGCCAAACCGGGAGAATCCTTTGGCCGTAGCCCTGATGCGACGGGGCGTCTGGAACCGATGACGAATCTCTCTCTGGGTAGCACCAATCCAGCTCCACGCGTGGGCCCCGTCGTCATCAGCGAAGTTCACTACAATCCGGGGCGTCCTTCAAATGAAGCGACCGCGATTGATCCCAACATCACATCCGGCGATCTGGAGTTTGTCGAAATCTACAATCCCACCGGAACCCCTTTGGATCTGAGCCAATGGCGAATTCGGGGGGGGATCGACTTCAATTTTGACTCGCTGACGACGATTGGGGCGGGCGAGGTCGTGGTTCTGATTCCGTTTAACCCGGAAGGTGCCGGTAATGTCGCCCGTCTGGCCGCATTTCGAGCTCACCATGGAATTGACGAATCCATCACACTTCTCGGTGGATACGGCGGACAGTTGAGTAATTCATTCGATCGTGTTCAGTTACAACGTCCTGATAATGCGGCAGCAGATCCCGCTGACATCGCTCGGTTGTACGAGGATGAGGTGCTGTACGATGACCGCACGCCGTGGCCTGCAGCCGATGGCAATGGCCACTCGCTACAACGAGATAATGTCGAAGAAAATGGCAATTCAGCGACAGCCTGGCTCGCCGCGGCACCCACCCCGGGTCAATTCGAAAGCGGTCCGCTGCGTGGTGACTTCGACGGTAATGGAATTGTCAATCAAGCGGACATCAACCTTTTATTCGAGGCCATGCGGGTAACGGAAATACCTGACTTGGTCTACGACCTCACCAACGATGGTCTCGTTAATGAACTTGACCGCGATGAAATGGTCAAAAATGTTTTGCACACCGATTACGGTGATACAGATCTGAATCAAGTCTTCAACTCAGGTGACCTGGTGATCGTATTTGCCGCAGGCAAATACGAGGATCAATTGCCTTTGAACGCAGGCTGGGGGGAAGGAGATTGGAACGGTGATGGGGATTTCGATTCTTCGGATCTGGTGTTGGCGTTCCAGGATGGTGGCTATTCAAATCAAGCTACCTCCCAAGGAAATTTGACGCGAAACCTTCGTGCCCGCCTTGGCGCGGCCTTTGCCCCAATCGCTGAACGACGTGAAAGCTCTTCTTTACATCGCAGTACTCCACACGACTTCGCAACATTCGCAGAAGGAACACCATTGGCCGCTGATCTGGCCGACAAATCCCTAACGGCCTTGTTTGATGAACAACCAAAAGAGAATCATAAGGATTCGAACGTCGTTACCGATGATTTGCTTGACGAGCTAATTCAGAAATAAGAAAGCATCGCTCGCAAGAACGTTTCAAGCAACTATTATGGCTTTCTAGCTCTCATGATTGTCCGACGTTCTGAACAATCGAACTAAAATCTTCCGATCCGTGGTACGCTGCGAATCGGAAAATTCCCTGTCAACCTTGCACGAAGTTCTTGGAGTAGACGGTTGAAGCGATCCATCACCAACAACAGCCGAATTCGCAAGCAAATCAAATCTCGCCAGCTTTCCGTCGAATCATTAGAAACCAGAGCGTTACTGGCAGCCGATCTGATTATTTCGGAATTCATGGCGAGTAATCGGGGTACGCTCAACGATGACGACCGCGAATCGTCTGACTGGATCGAGATTTTCAATCAGGGATCTGAAACGCAGCAACTCGAAGGCTGGCATCTCACCGATGAAAATGCAGAGTTAGAGAAATGGACGTTTCCCGCCACATCACTTGCTCCCAAAGAGCATTTAATTGTGTTTGCCAGCGGTAAAGATCGTACTACAAAAGAATTGCACACGAATTTCCGTTTGTCATCGGACGGCGATTTCTTGGCCTTGGTCGAACCCGACGGACAAACCATCGCATCCCAATACGCACCCGAATTCCCTGAGCAGCAGACAGACATTTCCTATGGTGTTCGCATGTCAGGCGGCGATCGATTTCTCGTCGCTGCAACATCACCGGCACAGTTTTTGGTTCCACAGGACGCATCCCTGGGGTTGGATTGGACCCAGCCTGGCTTTGCCCCGGATGAAACTTGGGTTACCGGTGCGAAGGCTGGAATCGGCTTCGAAGTCAATTCTGGATTTGCGGCAGACATTCAAACAGATGTCAGCGCTCAAATGGCAGGTGTTAATGCAAGCATCTACGTTCGGATTCCTTTTGAAGTGGACAATCCGGGTCAACTTGATGTCCTGAAACTGCGTGCGAAGTTCGACGACGGCTTTATCGCCTATTTGAATGGAAACATCATCAGTGCCGAGAATGCACCGTTCTTCGGCACTTACAATTCGGTCGCGGAATCGGAACGAAACAATGCTGCCGCGGTTGAATTCGAGGAATTCGATTTGGCGAGATCGATTCGTCATCTCCAGCCGGGCACCAACGTCCTCGCCTTGCAGGGCATCAATATTGAAGCGAGCAACGACGACTTCCTCTTGGTTCCCGAATTGGTCACAGACGGCTTTAATGTGTTTGTGGACGAGACAGGATTCTTTAGTAATCCAACACCAGGCGAATTGAACCCCGATCGTTTTTCATTAGCACCAAGAATCCACAATATTTCGCACGTGCCCGCGCAACCGACAGCCACCGACTCATTGTTTGTCACCGCCGAGGTGGACCAGACGATCAACGAGATTTCAGGTGTAACACTCGTGTACCGCGTGATGTATGAGGATGAAGTTTCGATCAACATGGTCGATGATGGCTCGGGCGCGGATGCGGTCGCCGCAGATGGAATCTACACAGGGTTGATTCCCGCAGCGACAGCTCAAGTCGGCGAAATGCTTCGATACGCAATTCTCGCTACTGATAGCGCCGACGATCAATCCCGGTCGCCACGAATTCTGGATACGTCGGGCACTGATCGCTCGGAAGAATATTACGGTACGGTCGTGGGCCCGACGATTGATAGTGATCTACCCGTGATCCAATGGTTCGCAGAAAGGGAGTCGCGAGCCCGCGGCCGAGGCGGATCAAGAGCGTCTGTCTATTATCAAGGCGAGTTCTACGACAACATTTTTGTCCGCCAACGGGGCGGCGCCACGAATGGCAATTCACAAAAATTCAACTTCAATGACGACCACCCGTTCTTTGTGAACGACAAGCTAGGGCGCGTGCAAGAGTTTAATATGAACGCTCAAGGCTCAGATCCTAGCTACCTGCGGCAGGTGATGGCGTTCGAGTCATACCGAGATGCGGGCAACCCGGCTGCCGAATCATTCTTGATGCTGATGCGAGTCAATGGAGGGCGCGACCGAGTCGGTGTCTTTATCGAGCAAGCCGACCAAGACTACTTGGCACGCCAAGGGTTCGATCCGGATGGTGCCATCTACAAATTTGTCCAACGCAGCAACTTAAATCCGGTGTTTTCTGATACCACAACGGGCGTCGAGAAGAAGACGCGTTTAGACGAAGGAAAAGAGGATATCCAGGTCGTGGTCAACGGATTGAGCAAGGGATCCAACGAAGATCGATCCTTGTCCGTCTTCGACCACTTCAATCTCGCGACGCTGATGAATTACCTTGCAGTGCGATCAATCACGATGGACGCTGATGATGTTCGCAAAAACTTCTACCTCTATCGCGATACCGAAGGAACGGGGCAATGGACGCCATTGCCTTGGGACAAAGACTGGACATTCGGGATCGAGGGTGACGGGGGCCCGGAATTGTCGCACCCCTTCTTCGGTGATGAAATCCATCGCAAACCAAACGCCAACCAATGGAATCGCTTGTACGAAGCCGTTTTCACGCATCCAGTACTCAGTCAAATGTACCTGCGACGATTGCGAACGGTGATGGATCAACTCTTGCAACCGCCCGGAACCTCCAACCAAGATGGACGATACGAACAGCGAATCAACGAACTGTTGGAAACAGCCCGTTCTGAGCTGTCATCCAGTGCCGTGCGGCAGGCCGATTCAATTCGCAGTTTCCTCGACAAGAGACGGACAACTCTCTATCTCGACCATAGCATCGACAAATTGATGACGAGTGAAATCAAAGTGCTGGTGCCCGAGTTCTCTGCAGCATCCTACTTGGTTCCTGGCGATAACTCCCTGGGTACCGATTGGACGAAGGTCGACTTTAACGACAGTCAATGGAGCGGTGGAACGACCGGGATTGGTTTCTCGGGCGATGATGACTTCGACGGTTTGATTCGTACGGAGGTGAGCCTCCAGGAAGCGAGTGACGATGGCACCTCCGTCTACCTGCGTCTTCCTTTCAACGTTGATGATCCCGCAGCCGTAGCAGCACTCACCCTTCAGATGAAGTATGACGATGGTTTTGTCGCCTACCTGAATGGAACGGAAGTCCACCAACAAAACACGCGTACCGCGGGAACCCAATCCTATAATTCAAAAGCACGCTCACATCGCGATTCAGCGGCAGTTATATTCGAAAACTTCACAATCAGTGGCTTCTTAGACAAACTGCAGCCGGGCGAGAATATCCTGGCCATTCAAGCGATGAATTCATCGCACACCAGTTCTGACATGTTGATGCTGCCTGTTCTTATCGACGGTGTCATCGCCGACGGCAGTGCCGCCGGAGTCCCTCACGAGCAAATTGGCAACGCGCCGCTTACGTTTGGCACCGTCGTGCACAATCCAACCAGTGGTAATCAAGACGAAGAATACATCGAAATCACCAACCCGCTGGACACGGCCGTTGACATCTCTGGGTGGAAAGTGCGAGGCGGTGTGGAGTACACATTCCGCCCCGGAACGGTCATTCCAGCTGAGGCCTCACTGTTCGTGTCGCCCGACGTGAAGTCGTTCCTGACGCGCACCACCGGCCCACGGGGTGGTCAGGGATTGGTCCTACACGGCAATTACCAGGGACACCTTTCCAACTTTGGAGAAATACTTGAATTGGTCGCGGCCGACGACTCCGTTATCGCATCGACCACAACTCCAGCAGAACCCACGGACGCACAGCGTTATCTGCGTTTGAGCGAAATCAACTACCATCCGGCGGATGTTACCGAAGCAACCGAGTTCGTTGAGTTGGTCAACATCAGCGAATCCATTACGCTCAACCTGGCGGGTATCACGATTACAGACGGACCGTCTGAACCCTACGTGTTTGCAGCAAACCAATTGCTGGCGCCGGGCGAGCATCTGGTCGTCGCCCGTGACGTCGCTGCATTCACTGCCGCTTATCCAGGGATCGATGCAGCAGGCCCCTACGTCGGCTCGCTCGACAATGGCGGAGAACGCATCAAAATTGCCGACGCCAACGGCAGTACGATTCTCGAATTTGAATACAGCGACAATGCACTCTGGCCGCAACGGAGTGACGGAGCCGGCGCATCACTCGAGCTAGTCGACCCCGTCAATACGGCTGTTGATCAGCTGGGAGAAGCTGGCGCATGGCGAGGAAGCGCTGATTTTGGCGGTTCCCCCGGAAGCAACGGTTTGGCGCCCGCCGGTATCGTGATCAATGAAGTACTCTCCAATACCGATCTAGTCGGTGAGCTCGATACCATCGAGCTGTTGAATCGAACGCTAGAAACGATTGATCTGAGTGGTTGGTGGCTCAGTGATTCCGCTAACAATCTCACAAAATACCAACTGCCACCCAACTCCGTTCTGGCTGCGGGTGAATACTTGGTGTTGACCGAACAACAGTTCAATCAAGATCCCGACTCCGGTTTCGCATTGAACGGTTCAGAAGGTGATGAAGTCTGGCTGATCATTGCTGACGCCAACGGCAATCCAACGACCTTTGTCGATGACGTCCAGTTTGGTCCCGCTCGTCCCAATGAAACATTCGGACGTGTTCCCAATGGAACGGGCCGTTTAACGCCGATGGAACAGGCCTCGGTCGGGGCTTCCAATCAGGCAGCTCGCGTCGGCCCCGTGGTGATATCCGAACTCAACTACAATCCGGGCGATTTCCCAGCTGCTTTGCTGGAAATTGATCCATCACTGAACCAGGGCGATCTGGAATACATCGAAATCTCTAACCCCACCAATGCCGCCATCGACCTCAAGTCTTGGCGCCTACGTGGGGATGTCGACTTCAACTTCGATAGCAGCCTGAGTGTGGCAGCCGGTCAGGCGGTTGTCGTCGTGTCATTTAATCCAGAAAAACTAGGGAACGGTTCGAAATCCGAAGCTTTCCGAAGCCACTATGGCCTGGATGAAAGCGTCGTAATTGTTGGTGGCTACTCAGGTCAGTTAAGCGACCGTGGACAACGCGTCCAACTTCAACGACCCGACTTGACCGCCGCACCAATCAATTACTCCTTTGAAGACGAAGTCACTTATGCTGACAGCGACCCCTGGCCAGTGTCCGCCGACGGGCTCGGAGATTCATTGCAGCGAGTTGCGATGACCGATTTTGGTAACGCTGCATCCTCTTGGCGAGCCGATCAACCGAACCCAGGAAGTGTCAACATCCGATCCGCCGATCTAAATCAAGATGGCATGGTCGATGAAGCAGATATCCAAACGTTTTGCGCGGGGCTTTCGATCCAAAATCTCGAGTTCGACTTCGACGGTGACGGTGACGTGGATCGAGACGATGAGGCAGAATATATCCAAGGGATGCTGGGAACAGATTATGGAGACGCAAATCTCGATGGCCTGTTCAATTCAGGAGATTTGGTAGCCGTCTTCCAAGCAGGTGAATACGAAGACGGGATTACCCTTAATTCAACCTGGTCCGAAGGCGATTGGAATTGCGATGGCGAGTTCGATTCGCAAGATTTTGTCGTCGCATTCGCCGCAGGTGGCTACCAGAGCGATTCCGTCCCCGCAGCGACAATGCTGGATCTTTCTCAAATTGCAGCCACAAAAACCGGCCTGCTACCGAGCTTGCCGTCGAATTCGACGTCGAAGGATGCTCGCAATACACCGCTCAGGGCCGGCAACCAGCGAATGGCTGTTGAACTCCACGATGCGGCATTCGCATCCAGCTTGTTTGATGAAGAGGACATTTCTTGGCAAGAACGACAACAAGTGGAGGTGAGTGACAAACTGGTCGATCCCATGCTCAACTCGGATTTCAACCGGAATCAAATTTAACACCCGATTTTATGCTCATTTTGTGCTCAAGTGACTTTCGCTGATTTCCGCCGGCTTCATCGCCCGAAATAAGAGTGCATTTTGACTTGTTTTCTACCCTCGGTGCGCTTTACCGAATTCGGGGTCGCCCTTTAGAATTCAGCTATGAACGAAAACTCAATCGATGCACTTAAGATCACCGAATGCCCCAAGATGAAGGACGGAACCCTCGTACTGTCTTTCAGCGGATGGATGGATGGCGGTGATGTTTCTACCGGAACGGTCCAGCGCCTTGTCGATTTGCTCGAAGCGAGACAAGTCGCTCACATCGACCCCGAACCCTTCTATATCTACAACTTCCCCGGATCCATGGAGGTTTCTGCACTCTTCCGACCTCATATCGAGATCGAATCGGGGATCATCAAGTCGTTCGACTTGCCTACCAACAGTTTTTACTGCGATGAAGAGTCAAAGCTCATGCTGTTCGTTGGTAAAGAACCCAACCTACAGTGGCACTCGTTCGCCGATTGCCTGTTGACGTTTACGCATCAGGCTGGAATCAAGCGAATTTTGTTCGTCGGATCGTTCGGCGGAGCAGTGCCCCATACTCGCGAACCACGACTCTACATCACCTGCTCAAATCCCGATTCGCTGCATGAAATGGAAAAATACGGGCTCCGCAAAACGGATTACGAAGGCCCCGGCTCCTTCACAAGCTATCTAATGACGCAGGCGAAGGCTGAGGACTTGCGAATGGATTCGATCGTCGCCGAAATCCCCGGATACCTACAAGGCACGAATCCAATGAGCATTGAAGCCGTCACGCGCCGGTTGGCCAAGATCCTGCAACTGCCCCTCGATATCGATTCACTCCGCTCGGTGTCGACCGAATGGGAGCTGGAGGTATCCAGTGCCATCGAGGACAACGATGAACTTTCCGAACAAGTACGCCAACTCGAAAATGAATACGACACGGATCTGCTCGAACAAGAGAACTAATGGGGGCACTCTGAGTGGCTCCACAAACGTTCGTCTTTAACACGCAACCGCTTGTTCGTGCACGACGCTTACTACGTTTGCGATTCCACCAATTTACCAGCCAGCAAGCGACAATTGCTGGGAATGATCAACATGGGAATTACGTCGGGTGGCCCAATTACGTCGATTAACAGCGAAATGGTTAAGATTCTTTTGCGCTATTCTGCCGAAACCCCTAAAATTTGAAACTTTTAATTCTTGCCTGTTGACCTGGTCGCGATTTCCGGAGAGAGTAGGTACACAAATTAACGATTATCGTTTACCCAAAAGTTGTGGTTACGATATTTCTTGCGATTAGTTTAATCAGTACTGAATGACGTCGAAGTTAATAAAAATTGTAGAGGAGCGGACCCGAGATGAAACATCTTGTGAAATCCATCGTGGTGCTATCACTTGTGTTGATGGCCACCCACGCATTACACGCCCAAGTTGCAAGCGTAAGTGTTACAGCTGCGTTTGCTCCCAATGGTCGACCAACAAGTGGCGGTAGTGCTTCGCCCAGCTGGCCCGGCTATGTAGTCAATGCCACCAACGCACTCCGTGGACAATCGCCGGCCCTAGACGATCGAGACGTCGATCCAGCGGCCTACGAAGCGGTTCTCACTCCGATCAGCACTTTAGAGATGATTTACACCGACTTCAACTCATGGCGATCTTCCGCAGCACCTTCGTCGACCTGGGATCAGCTCCCTGCTGCATTCGACCAAGAGAAAGGCAATCGAATTCACTTCGGTGTACAAATCGCGACGGATGGCACCACTGACTTCGCACTTCATGATCTCAGTTGGGCACTCGACAGTACCGACGAGACCGACTACTTCGATCAAGTCGGAACGTTTGCTGGTGCTAATTACTCCAACACGCGAATCGGTATCAACTACGGTCCCGACCATCTTCCTGGTGGTGGCGACGACATCATCTATGACAATGGCCAAGACGGTGGCTTGAAGGTCAACGAGTTCACCTACGTTGGAGTCGGTGATGGTTTTCTCTCGCAAGAGCCAGCTCCCGTCACGAACAACGCCGACATTGATGCAACGTTGCGAACGTTGCTCGAAGCCTGCGTCGACTGCACTTTCGATTTCTCCGCAACCTACACGCTGAACACCGGAAATGGTGCTCAACCAGTAATCGGTCGCGACACGATTGAGATTTACATCGAACCCGGATTTGGAAGTGACTTCAATCGCAACTTCCGTTTGGACAGCGGTGACCTCGACATGCTGACGCGACAAGTTGCTGATGGATCGACTGACATTTACTTTGATCTTGATCGAGTCGATGAAAACATCACGTTCAACGACATCCAGATTGCCGTCAAAGATTTGCACTACACCTATTTTGGCGATGCCAACGACAACGGTGTATTTAACAGCAGTGACTTGGTCAGTGTCTTCGTCGCGGGACTTTACGGCACCGGCCCCACGGAAGCCGCTGTCTGGTCGACGGGTGACTGGAACGGTGATGGAGAGTTCAGCTCAACGGACTTGGTGATTGCCATGCAAGATGGTGGCTATGATCAGGGCCCACGGCCACCACAAGGTGCCGCCGTTGTTGTTCCAGAACCGAGTGCTGGTTTGCTCACGCTGTTGGGCCTTGTTGCCCTGATCTACTCACGACGCCGCAGCTCCTAGGTGTCATGAGGATTTCTCGGGTCCCATACCATACCGAGGGCTGCTCTGACCGGCCCTTGGTGACTGCCGCTTCTCACCGGATAACGAGACAAATCCGGTGAGTTCTCTTCTAGGCGGATCTCTGAGAATTCAGCCGTTTATTTCCTTCGCTGAATCCCCCTGTAAGCTCGAACCCCGTCGATCGTTGGCCCAACTCTCGTCGCGAAACGCCAACCGATCGCGATCGTGATCCCGCCGCCACAGGACAGTCCATTCAAATGGTGAGCAGAGCGGACACGAACGACGCACCGTTCATAAAGCGTCTGGGGGATTCGGGGCGGCCGCACACCAGGGCAGCTCGAACATGACGTTAAATGACGGACGCGGTCGATCGACAGTGAGAGGTATCCGGTGAATTCTCTTCAAGGCAAAACGAAGCCTGAGAACTCAGCTGAGTAGCGCGCTCACCACGCGTGTAAGCTCGACCCCTGTCAACTGTTCCCGCGTCGCGAAACGCCAACCGATCGCGATCGTGATCCCGCCGCCACAGGACAGTCCATTCAAATGGTGAGCAGAGCGGACACGAACGACGCACCGTTCATAAAGCGTCTGAGGGATTCGGGGCGGCCGCACACCAGGGCAGCTCGAACATGACGTTAAATGACGGACGCGGTCGATCGACAGTGAGAGGTATCCGGTGAATTCTCTTCAAAGCAAAACGAAGCCTGAAAACTCAGCTGAGTATCTCGCTCACCACGCGTGCAGGCTCGACCCCTGTCAACCGTTGGTCAAGACCCTGGTAACGAAAGGTAAGGCGATTGTGATCGACGCCAAGCTGATGCAAGATCGTTGCGTTCAGATCGCGAATGTGCACCGGGTCACGAACGATATTGTAGCAATAATCATCCGTCTCACCGTGTTCGATTCCTGGCCGAATTCCGCCGCCGGCTAGCCAAGTCGTAAAGCAACGTCCATGGTGATCTCGACCATGATTATTTTCGGTCAGCTTGCCTTGTGAGTAAATGGTACGGCCAAACTCTCCACCGCAAACGACTACGGTTTGATTCAGCAAACCGCGTTGCTTGAGATCGCGTACGAGAGCGGCAGCCGGCTGATCAACATCCTCACACTGTTTGCGAATGAGGTTCGGCAAATTACCGTGTTGGTCCCATCCACGATGGAACAGCTGGATAAAAGGGACCCCTCGCTCAACAAGCCGTCGAGCGATCATACAGTTTCTGGCAAAGGATCCGGGTTTCCTCGAATCGGCACCATAGAGGTCGAAGAGGTGTTCCGGTTCATCGCTGAGGTCAGTCAAATCCGGCACCGACGTTTGCATACGAAAAGCCATCTCATACTGGGCGATCCGGGCCTCGGTTTCTGGATCTCCAAATTCTCGATAGTGATCGGCGTTGATTTTCGACAGTCGATCGAGCATACGTCGACGCATGCCCGAATCGATGCCCTCCGGATTCCGCAAGTACAACACCGGATCCTTGCCTTTTCGCAACTTGACGCCCTGATGTTTTGATGGCAGGAATCCGCTGCCCCATAAGCGGGAATAGAGAGCTTGGCTTTGCCCCCGCCCTTTCGAAATCATCACGAGGTAGGATGGCAAATTGGCATTCGGACTGCCCAAGCCATAACTAACCCAAGCTCCCATGCTCGGCTTGCCAACCTGCTGAGTGCCCGTATTGATGTAGGTAATCGCAGGATCGTGGTTAATGGCTTCCGTGTTGACCGATTTCACAATTGCAATTTCATCGGCAATGCCACCAACGTGTGGGAGCAACTCACTCACATAAGTGCCGTGATCTCCGTAACGTTTGAACTGGAACATCGGTGCAACACAAGGAAAGGACTTTTGCCCTGAAGTCATGCCAGTGATTCTTTGCCCATTTCGGATTGAGTCCGGCAATTCCGTACCATGCACTTTGCGGATGGCTGGCTTGAAGTCAAACATGTCGATGTGCGAGGGGCCACCCGAGAAAAACAAATAAATGACGCTTTTTGCGCGAGGTGCAAAATGAGGCGCACCGAGTGCTCCGCCGACAGAACCTGCTGCTGGCAGGCTACTCCCCTGAGATAACGAAGCCAGGGCGGCAGCGCCCAACGCTCGAGAACCATTTGCCAGCAGGCTACGTCTCGTGAGCTGTAATTGATACTGTTCGATAGGATTCACGAATTTAGCCTCGCGTGAGGGTTTCGTCCAAATTGAGTATCAGACTCATCACCATCGTCATCGCCGCGTGTCGTGGCAGGGCAATGGTTGGGTTACGTTTCGAGTCACCAATCGCGAGGAGTTGCTCCGCTCGCTCCGGCGAATCATTAAAAACCGCTAGTTCGTCCTCGTAGGCCTGCAACAGCACCGACAGGGTATCTGCCGTAGGGCGACATCCGGTCGCCAGCCGATAGCCGTAGGTAATCTGTTCGGCCGTTGAGTCCTTGGCTTCGCGAATGCTGCGATCAGCCAACTTACGTGCCGCCTCCACAAACTGTGGGCCATTCATTGTAACTAACGCCTGCAGCGGTGTATTCGTTCGGGAGCGTCGCATGACACACTTCTCGCGAGTAGGCGCATCGAAAATCGTCATCACAGGCATCGGTGACGAACGCTTCCAATAGATGTACATACTGCGACGATAAAGCTTCCCGCCCTGGTCTTGCTTGAATCTAACGTTACCGCTCAAGCTAACCTCGTTCCAAAGCCCATCGGGTTGGTAAGGCTTGGTGCTTGGTCCACCGATCTGACTTACCAGCAAACCACTGGCCGCTAATGCGTTATCGCGAATGAATTCACCTTGCAAGCGAAATCGAGGCCCTCTTCCGAACCAGCGATTTTCGGGATCGAGCGATCGTGCTTCCACGGTGGCTCGAGAGGACTGTCGATACGTTGCGGAAGTTACAATCTGTCGGATTAAATATTTCACGTCCCAACCGCTTGCCACAAACTCGTCGGCCAACCAATCGAGCAAAGCCGGATGGGTTGGCCAATCCCCCTGAGAACCAAAATCACCCAGCGTACCAACAACGCCTTCGCCGAAAAACAAAGACCAGTATCGATTAACGGCCACCCTCGCCGTGAGTGGGTGCTCACCGCTGACGAGCCATTTGGCCAAGCCGAGTCGATTCGCAGGCACGTCATCTGGAATGGGTGGCAAAGCTTGCAAGACCCCAGGCTGGACGGGTTGATCCTTCTGTGGCGCATCGTAGCTGCCGCGATTTAGCACGTAGGTCATCCGCGGCTGCGCCGCGTCTTGCATCGTCATCACCGTGCTTACGGGCGCTGCAAGTTTCTTCTCTTCTTGGATCAGTTCATCGATCCGCTTCGCCAGTCGGATCGCCACTGCATCATGATGTTTGAGATAGTATTCTCGTATCTGAGCAACTTGATCCTCCGTTCTCTCGTCGGCCGCAATTCGCAGCAATGGAAAAACTGGATCAAAGTCACGAATGGCCCGGACTTCGCTAGTCTCGAGCTTTCGCCCGTAAACCCGAATGTCATCAACCGCTCCTCCGAAGGGAGATCCCGGCTGGCGTCGCCCAACCAACAGAGGTTTATCGGTTCTGATCGAGGATTGCAACTTGTCGTGATTGATTTCGACAGGCTGGTTCTCACCGTTCACGAAAATCGTAATTCCTTTTGCTAGACTTGAACCGTCATAGCTGACCATCACATGTTGCCATTTGTCTTTGACAAACTTCTCTGTCGTGGTCACTTTGATAGCATTTTCCGGCCACTGATGAACAAGGTGAACCGACACGTGACCATCGTACCAATAAAGATCAAAACCTCGATGCGAATTCCCATCATCCATCCGGGCAATCGGGGCACCATTCACCTTGTCTCCAGCGTAGAGCCATGCTCCGTAGGAAAAAGCGTCGGTGCGTTCAAAATCGGCCAACTTGCCAAGATTCAAATAAGTTTTGTCGTCACAGCGAAAAGCTTGATTCAGCTTACCGACAATCCACTTCGGCTCCCCCTCCACTCGGCCGCCTGGTGAGCCAATCACTTCGTTGTCGACTTGCTTTCCCGACTCGTGATCGAGCGTAAACCGAGCCAGGAAATCGTCAGGCGCCCGGGGACGAGCATCGACTTCTCGACTCCGTTGCTGTAACCAGTTCTGAAAGTCGCTTCCAATCGTGGTCAGATGAGCTTCTCGCTCAGACTTCACCGACTCCAATTGCCGCTGAACGGCTCGCTGCTTGAATCGATTCAGCGGGTCGAACACATCAATGCGAGGCTCCGCATTCCCGTTTCGGGTTTGCATTCCCTTGTCGGTTGACTGATTAAAAAAGGCGAAGAATTGATAGTATTCTTGCTGAGAGATCGGATCGTATTTGTGGTCGTGGCATTGAGCACACTCCATGGTCAGCCCCATCCAGACCGTCGAGGTCGTCTTGACACGATCCACGATGTATTCGACTCGATATTCTTCAGCGATCGCTCCCCCCTCGTCAGTCGTACCATGATTCCGATTGAATCCTGCTGCAACTTTCTGGTCGATCGTTGAATCGGGTAACAAATCACCCGCAATTTGCTCAATCGTAAAGCGATCGAATGGCAGGTTGTTGTTGTAGGCGCGAATCACCCAATCCCGCCACGGCCACATATCGCGGGGACCATCGGCGTGATAGACGCTTGTATCTCCAAAGCGAGCCGCGTCCATCCAGGCCAGTGCCATCCGCTCACCAAAGTGATCCGACTCGAGGAGACGATCCACCACTCGCTCGTAAGCGTCCATTGAACGGTCATTCAAAAAGTCATCGATCTGTTCCACGGTAGGTGGCAACCCCGTCAGGTCAAAGGTAACTCGGCGTAGCCACCGCGCTCGCTCAGCAGGCGGCGAAGGTGACAATCCGCGTGATTCCATCCGGTTGGCCACGAAAGCATCAATCGGATTGATCACCCACTTATCCAGCGAGGTCTGGGGGATCGTTGGCCGTTGTGGAGCGACAAAAGACCAGTGATCTTGCCAGCGTCCCCCCTGTTCAATCCAGCGTTTCAAGATGTTGATCTCGGTGGTCGACAGCTCTTTGTGCGATTCGGGAGGCGGCATCTGCAGATCCGAATCAGAACTGATGATACGTTTCCAGCCCTCGCTTTCGGCCAGACCCGCCGATCCAAAGGCCGCTTCGATGCCTTCCTGACCATCCAGTCTCAGTTCTGCCTCACGGTGTTGCTCATCAGGCCCATGACACTGAAAGCAATTGTTGGACAATATGGGTCGCACATCACGGTTGAATTGGATCAGATCATTTCCGAGTGAAATCGAGCAGCCCAACGCTAACTTCAGGACAGCCAGAATGAACAGCGCTCGCATGCAGGGAAAGGTCTTCATCGTGCAGCTCGTAAGGGGGGGGGGGTAGGAACGGAGAGAGCTGAAACAAATAGTGCTTGCCAAAGTTTACTGCGAAATCATCACGAGGCGTGGCCTCGCGAAAGTCGGGGATCGGGTGGGTCCCGACAAACCATCACTGTCAGATTCTATCTCTAGCTGGACAAATCGCCAAATAATCTCTGGCCCCACTCAGAAATCCCCACCCGCCCCGATTGGTGGCAGGTTCAAATGATCAAACGCCATTGTCATCGCACACCGGCGTTTTTTCCTAATCAGGGGGAGTTCCGTGGTGCAACTATTTTTTTTCGAGCTTACCCAAGATATCAGCCCCCCCGGCTTCTACACGTCCGTTCAGGTGTGCGCCGAAAAACTGCTCCATCGCTCGGTACACTTCAAAGCGGTTTTCTTCATTGCGAAAACCATGACCTTCGTCGTCTTTGACCATGTAGGGCACCTCAATGCCACGTTCCCTGAGTGCAGCAACGATTTGATCCGCTTCCGATTTTTTGACTCGCGGATCATTCGCACCCTGTGCAATCATGAGTGGCGACTTGATTTTATCAGCATGAAAGACAGGCGAAAACTCGCGCATCATATCTTGATCCGTTTCGGGATTGCCCATCATTTCATACATCATTTCGCGCATCGGCTCCCAGTAGGGCGGAATTGTTTCCAGAATGGTGAAGAGGCTGGAGACACCGACGTAGTCGACTCCGCAGGCATATAAATCCGGCGTAAAGGCGAGCCCTGCGAGCACGACGTAGCCGCCATAAGAAGCGCCGAAAACACCAATCCGATCGGGATCAGCAATGCCCTGATCGATTAACCATTCGACGCCATCGGTGACGTCGTTCTGCATCGTCTGCCCCCACTGCTTGAAACTCATCTCCCAAAACTGTCGCCCAAAACCAGTGGAACCTCGAAAATTTATTTGCAGCACTGCATAGCCACGGTTTGCTAGGAATTGAACATCGGGTCGAAAGCCCCAGCTGTCGCGTGCCCAGGGACCGCCATGCGGAAGAATAACGGTCGGCAGGTTCTTGGCTTCGACACCAACGGGAAGCGTGAGATAGCCATAGATCATCAGTCCGTCACGTGATTGAAAAACAATCGGTCGCATCGGAGCCAACTGTTGCGGATTGAGCCAGGGACTGATATCGGCCAAATGCTTCAGCTCTTGTTTCGTTTGGTCGTAGAAATAGTAAGCTCCCCGCGAACGATCGCTGTAGGCCCTCACGAGATACTTGTCTTCGTCGAGATTAAAGCTAACAAGTGCAACTTCCTGATTGGGTAACTCCTTCTCTAGGAATTCCTGCATTTCTCGCCGAGTATCATCAAAGAATTGATATCCCCGCTTGGCAGCAGTGAAGGCAACTCCCGTAATTGTCTTTCGTTTGTCAGATCTCAGCAGAGTGTTTACATCAACCTGAGGATGCTCGTAGATCACTTCGAGTTCCTCGGCCTGCCGCGGGTCGAAGAGCACGATGGCCTCCTTATCCCGCCCGATGTTGGATGCTGCGTAGATATTTTTATTGTCGAAGGTGAAAAACAAAGGGCTGAGTGTTTCCCGAAAATTGGTGGTCAGAATCGTTTTGAACTCGTCCTCCTCCTGCTCCCGATATAACACGCTTGTATTGACTCCGTCAGTGCTGGTCGCCACGCGTAACTTGCCGTCATGATCGGCGAGGAATGAAACGAGATTGCCGGGATTTTTCACGAGCAACTCAGTCTCAGCTGTGTTGACGTTGACCCGAAAGACATCAAAAGTTCGCTTGTCTCGCTCGTTGTGTTTGATCAACATGTGATCCGGGTCGTCCCGCAAGTCGTCAATAACGCTGCCTCGAGTTTCCTTGAAAGGCGTAAGATCAAGCAAATTGGAGCCATCTCGATTGACCGCAAATACGTGGTAATTCTCATCCCCTCCTTCGTCGAGTGAATAAACAAGTCGATTGTCCGTGGCCCAAAAAAAGCCTGGAATGTCTCGTTCCGTGACGGACGTGACTCGCTGCGCCTCATCCTCGCCAATCTTTTGGACAAAGATGTTCATGCGAGATTTCCACGGTTTCAAAAACCCAATGAATTCACCATTGGGTGAGAGACTGTGGCCCGACTCAACCGGATTACGGAAAAAATCACGCAGTGGAATCAACTCAGCAAGTTCGGCAGCCGCATTGTGGGTCGTGATCGTCATGATTCCTAAGATCAGAATGATCCATGAAGCGAATAAGCGTTTCATCGAAGGTTGCTCCGTGACAGATGCGTCCGCAAGGACTCGGAGGATACGAACAGTAGAAGCCGACCAACTTGGAGAGCCGATCGACCGTCACAAACTACCGTAGCCGCTCTGTCTCGTCAACGAACCTTTACGACTCGTCCGCTGCTTCCTGAATCGCACGCACCTCTGCCAGACGACCGAATTGCATCGCGGTCACTGCGAAAGTGTCCACGCCCAGATACTCGCCTAGCTTGTGCGCTAGGTCGAGATCTTGCACTCCGTGGAACTGATTTGTTGGATTGTCTTCGAAATAGATGGTGTCCAATTCGGAATTGAAACCAGACTCAAAGCAGTCAGAGAATTGTTCGATCCAAGCCTCAGGAATCCCCTTCTCGCGACAGAGCTCAAGGGGCCAAATGTCTCGGCCCGTGCATTCGCTGAGCAACATGCGAGCTCTCAGTCGATCAAGCAAATTTGCACCTCTGTCGCTGCGTTGTTCCATCCGTTCAATTTTCAACCCTCTTGCTAAAGCGGTTATAGTCGCTCCGGTCGGAAGATCCAATCCGAACCCCCCAGCGTTCGATCCCACACCTCTCTTTCCCGCCATCGGCGCCGCGTCTGAAAGCGCCGACTGGACAGCACCTCTCCTAGGGGCTGCAGAGCCCGATCCCGACCTCAACTCTCAAAGCTGCCTGCGCCGGTCGCGGAACGGAGGGGCTGGAGCCTTATTTCCCGCGCCGAGCACCAGCCACAAAATGTCACCAAAATGTTTTGGGATCTGCACCGCCGGAAATGATGCATGCTCAACCGACTCCCAACCGACTCTTGGATCGCCCTTGGTGGCACACTGACCGTTCCGCCGGTCCGACCCCATCGAATCCGCAAAACGGTTCCGTCTATCCTGGCGCAAAACCATGAAAAAACGTTCCGGCTAAGGCCAAGAAAGTGACACCCCAATCGTTGGCGTCGCCCTGAAGGAAGCATCCGCGAATGGGGCGCGGAGAGAATCTTAACCACAAACGGTTGACTGTAAAATGGTTGATACATTCGCCGATCGGCAGTAAAGAGCCCCTCGCTTCGCTCTCTTCCCTCTGCCGCCGGCCACCTCGCAAGGAAAAAAACCTAAAATATCCAATTAAGCCCGTCTCTGGAAAATACAGCTCGTCAGCCGCTCCACTCTCACCTAAACTAGTGGTGCGAGTCACGTCGCCGAAAGGCTGCCTGGAAACGCTTCGCGGAGGAAAGCCGTCCCCTTCACGATGTAGAACGTCCGCCTGCGATCGCGTCAAGAATCCTACCTATCAACGCGTCTTGACCAGCTCCCGCCTCACGTCGATCGAATCGAAGAAAATCCTTACCTTGGCACGAATAACAGGCTGAGAAAATGAGTACGGTAACGGATCGTCCCCAGATCCCCCCCTCTTCCGAGTCGAATCACCCGACCCAAGCCAGTTCGTCTTTGAAAGAGCGGTTGGCAGACCGATCGGCGTCGAAGCGAGGCAACCTACGGCGATTGCGAGTCATCGTCGCAGGTATTGCGACTCTCTTGGCGGTGGCGACTCTGATCTCAATTGGTTGGTTTTTCCAACGCGCTTCGACCGATTCGGCCTTAGTTTTACACGCAGTGCAGGAGACCGATCTGGAAATCACCGTGACCGAGCGGGGCAACCTGGAGAGCCAGACTGATGTCCGTGTGTTGTGTGAAGTCGATGACATCGACGGTGACGGAATCCCAGGAACTCCCATTGTCTGGATTATTGAAAACGGTTCGTCGGTGGAAAAGGGAGAGCTGATCGTCGAGCTCAACTCCGCCATGCTGCGGAATCGACTCGATGAACAGGTACTCGACGTCGAAGAAGCGAAATCAGTTTATGTTCAGGCAAACGTTGCCTACGAAAATCAGATCACTCAGAACGCGACCACCTTGGCCGAGGCTCGTTTGAAAGTCGAGCTCGACAAGTTAGCGTTGAAGCAGTTTGAAGATGAAGAAGGCGGTACCTTCCAGATTGAACTGCAGAATGTGGAATTAATCATTCAGGAGGCAGAAGCAGGCGAACTCATCCAACAAACGAACTTGACTGGAGTTGAGCAACTTTACAAGTTGGGCTATCGGAGCAGTGGTGAATTGGCGCAAGCCCGTCTCGAGACATTGAAAGCCGAACGTGAGCTGGCCGCGGCTATTTCGAAGAAGAAAGAGCTTGTCGAGTATCAGTACAAGAGACAAAAGATGGAGCTGGCAGGTGCGTTGGCCTCGGCCGATCGTGCTTTGGAGCAGGTGGAGCGTGACAACATTGCGCAGCTGACTCAGGCCGAAGCGAAAAAGATCGCTGCCCAAGAGTCTCTAAAAAAGGAAAAGGAGCTGCTGGCTCGCTACGAAGACCAGATCAAAAAGTGTGAAATCAAGGCACCAATCGACGGCATGGTTGCTTACGCGACTGGGCGTAGCCGGTACTACCGCGAAGAGATTCGACCAGGCGCAGCGGTTCGTCCGCGTCAACCGATCCTGACGCTGCCAAACCTCCGGAGCATGCAGGTTCGCACAACCATTCACGAGTCTGTCCTTGATCAAATCACTAAGGGGCTCAAGGTATCGATCCGTGTGGACGCATTCCCGGACCGAAGCTATCAGGGGAGCGTTCAATCGGTCGCCGTGCTGCCCGATCAAGGAGGTTGGATGAGTTCGGACACAAAAGTCTACGCGACCATCATCACGATTGACGAAGAAGTCCAACAGCTAAAACCAGGCATGACTGCGGTTGTCGATATTCACGTGGATCACTTGCGGGACATCGTCGCTGTCCCCATTCAGGCGATTTTGCAGGTGAAGGATGAAACGTGGTGTTACGTTCACTCCCAGGGAGTTTCCGAACGACGCTTCGTCGATCTTGGACGCACCAACGACAAGTTCGTCGAAATCAAGTCTGGGCTGCGAGTCGGGGAACGTGTGGTGTTAAATCCGAACGCAATCACGGATCTCGACAGCTCGGGTGACGATGCGAATCAGGAAATCCAGACGAACAGTACCGAACTGGCTTCTTCCTGACCGCAAACGGTCAGTCAATTGATTTTGCAAGGCGGTCGACCGTGGCTGGACGGTTACCGGTTCGCTGAAACGGTATGGTGCTTGTCCCATGTGGCTCAGAACTCTGCAACTCGGCATTCGCAATCTCATGCTGCACAAGCTGCGCAGTTTACTTACGATGTTGGGCACAATCCTAGGCGTCGGTTCGGTCATCTCCATGCTGGCGATCGGCGAGGGATCAAAGCAACACGCGGTGGAACAAATCCGCAAATTAGGAGCAGCGAACGTCATTGTGCGGAGTGTCAAACCCGAAGAGACCGATGAGCCGATCGGTAATAGTTCTGGACAACGTGTCAGTCGAGTATTGGACTACGGGTTAAAACATCGCGACTTTGATCAATTGACGACTGCCATCCCGAACATCGTGGAAGCCGTTCCGATCTCGCTTGTTCGCAAGAATGCTCAGTTTAATCGTCACCGCATATCAAATGCCCGTTTGTTGGGAACGACACCCGCCTATTTACGAGTCAAGAATTTGGAGATTAAGCGAGGCCGTTTCCTTTCCGACTCAGACCTGAATACGACAGCAAACGTGGCGGTCTTGGGTGCTGGAGCTGCCAACAAGTTGTTTGGCTACGAGGATCCATTAGGCAAGTCACTCTTGTTGGGGCAAGGCGCATACCAAGTCGTGGGTGTATTGAGAACGCAGGACCCCGGTGGCGCGGCTCCTGCGGCAATTGGCTTACAAGACTTCAACAACGACATCTACATTCCACTGACTGCCGCTCAACGACGGTTTGGCGAATTGCAGATGATTGTTCGTTCCGGTAGCGAAGAGTTTGAACGGAATCAGTTGAGCGAAATCACCCTGACCTTGAGTCACGAGAAACTAGTAAGTGCCACTGCCAGCATGGTGCGTACTTTGTTGGAGAAATCTCACCGGGATAGCAATGATTTCGAAATCCAAGTTCCGCTCGAACTATTACAGCAAGCCGAACGAGAGAAGCAAATTTGGAATCTAGTGCTCGGTTCCATTGCCGGAATCTCGCTGCTGGTCGGCGGCATCGGAATCATGAATATCATGCTGGCCACGGTGACGGAGAGAACTCGTGAAATTGGTATCCGCCGTGCACTGGGAGCCAAACGCCGCGACATTATCTCCCAATTCCTAGTGGAGACCATGGTCCTGTCGACCTTCGGTGGATTGCTGGGCATCGCCCTGGGAATTGCGATTCCCACCGTCGTGTCGATTTCGTCCGAGATCCAAACCATGATCAGCTTTCGTGCGATCGGACTCGCTTTTGGGATCTCGGTTCTGATCGGCATTGTGTTTGGTGTTTACCCAGCACGTCGGGCCGCCATGCTTGACCCGATTGAGGCCTTGCGGCACGAGTAATTTTCGCATCACTCCGATGTGGGCGAGAGCTCCAACTTGGGGACTGGAGGCTCGGGCAGTTCCTGTTCAAAAGCAGGCTGATCGGAAAACGGCTCGACAACTTGCGTCTCAGGAAGGGTTTCCACCGCGTCCTCTTGAACCGGGACGCCGCGGATCATTACCGTCTCTTCTCCCGGCAGAGGATGCCGGTAGATTTGATAGATAAGCTTCGAAGGTTTGACCCATGGCGTAATTCCACCATACGTCGGGCCCGCATTCCGCGGATAAATAGTTCGCGGTTCGGGTTGATAATTTGGATCATTAATCTCGGGCCAAAACCCATTCGAGTCAAGCTGCATGAGTTCGAGATTCAAGACGAATTGAGCTCGATCCACTAAGTATTTAAGTCGATCGTTGGCGACGCTTTGCAGTGATTCTCGCGACGTCTGCAAGGCGAGCAGCAAGTCGGTTCCTCGAACGCCCTCGATTCCCAACGACAGCTGCAATTGCACACTGATCACTTGCTCGGCAGCGAGTGCCGCTCGAGTGACACTGATCGGATACTGAACTCGCAATCGCTCGAGTTGACGCAGATCATTGCGAATTTCGAATTTGATCGTATCCTCCAATTCCATCAGACTCCGTCGACCCTGTTGATAGTTAATTAAGGTTCGCCTGTAGGTATTACGTTGGAGTCGTCGATTCAGTGGCAAGTCAAGCGAGAGCCTCAAATCAGTGCTGCTGGAGTCAAAGTCAAAATCAAAAGGTTCATTTTTTTCATTGCGTAGTGTGTGAGTCGCATTGAAATTGAGGACAGACCTCAGGTCATCGGCGGCGTATTTGATTTGGCGCCAGTCATCGGCCAGGAAACCTCGTCGGTTCATCAAATCTAATCTCTGGATCAACGCTGTCAGCATCGCATCATTCTCGGTAATGTTGACGGCAGGCAAACCACCTTGTGACTCTTGTAACAGTTCCGTCGTCAACAGAAGCAGCCGGTCAGTAATCTCAAATGTTGCCCGTCTACGATCGGCTCTCGTGACATTCGGAGCCCAACCAGCCAACACTCGCAGCGCCTGATCCATGCGATTTACTTTGCCCCGTAAAGCCCGTGTGTCTTCAAGCAAGGCATCGAGTCGTGCTTGTTCTGGGTTCTCAAGAACATCCGCCACCCTTTCTTTGAGCAGGTTAAATGCGGAAATCGCCTGTTTGATTTGCAAACTCCAGTTCGCCAAGTCGGCACTGTGAATTGCGCTGATCGCACGCAAACGTTTGAGCTGGCGTTGGGCCAATTCCAATCTCGCCTGAATGACATCGGAAGTTCGCTGGTACAGCAAGATTGTCGGTTGAGGCACGCCAGGATCTTCAGATCTTGCCAATTCGAGTTCAGCCCGTTCAACTTCGACCAGTGCGATGTCGACATTGATATCGAACAACAATCGGGGCAATTCCGGCGGGACCCTACTGATCTCGTTGCCCTGTTTTCGCAAACCCATCCACTGGATCAGACGTTCCAGCAGAAAATAACTTGGATTCAACAAGTCACCCCGATTAAGAAGCGGCTGAGCTCTCTGAGCTTCAACTCGCCGCCGCCAACGACGGACTCGCTCGGCAGCAACTTCCATTTCATCCAACAAGGTCAAGCGATCAAGTTCCGCCAAATTGACGTTGATCTCAGCCTCTGTCGGTAGTCCGATTACCAGCTTCAAGGTATCGAGTTTCAATTCAAGCCCATTACAAGCATTGATCAGATCCCGACGTCCGCTGAGCATCTCTTGCTCGTACTGGTCAACAGCCACTTGGTTGGGCGCTTTCTGAACTTCGGCGCGAATTTCCGCTTGAGCCTGTTCGACCGTCCGAACTAGGGAAAAATAGTTCTGGGAAGCAATTTCGATTTCTCGATAGGTTCTCAAGATTTCATAGTACTGCCTTGCCAACTCAAGGAAGAATTGCTTACGGTAACGGGTAAAGTCCCGAGCTGCGTACACCAATTGGCGTTCCGACTGAATGAGGGGCTCCAGGAGCACATCCCGTTGCAAGATATCTTGGGTGAAGTCAAACAGGAGTTCGGATGCGATGTCTGAAGTAAACCCATCCGGTCCGTTAAACGTCAGCAACACATCATTCGCAAACCTCGCCAGAATGGTTCCGCCAGTGGCCAACATCCGATCGACCTGAAACACACTTGGAATCAATAAACGGCTGCGGTCATCACCATTCGTACGCGTGTGGCGATAGTTGACGTCAGAACCGTTTCCAGCTCGCGAAAATTTCAAGTAATAGTCGTAGCGATCAAGTGACACTCCCAACGCGGCAACGTACAACGTCTCTTTTTCAGTTTGATAGGCACGGCTATTCAGACGTCCCAGGTCGACGATTTCAGACAGATTTAACTTCGGTCCATGACTGGCTGATTCCGGGGAAGTGTTAAATTCCTGCCGGTACTCCGCGCGGACACTTTTAAACTCATTCATTCGCTGCAAGCAATTCGTCGGCAAGGCGTCCCAATACTCCGCAGGAATGGGTTGCACATCCGTCGTTTCTTGCTGTTGTTCAAGTTCAACTTCGTCGACCACCGTCAATGGCAGGGGCTCGGGCGGCTGCACCAGTTCCAGGGCGGATGCCAAACGCACCTCCCCAACAACCGGCTCAGGCCATGCCTCTGTCCTTGGCAATCGTCTCAGCGACGCGAGCGATTTCGTCGCTTGAATACTGCGACCAAGTAAGCGTGGGATATCACCTGGGCCAAGCGCGTCAGGCGAAATCGAGTCGTCCGCAGAAATCGGCCGACTTTGGTAGAGCACCGGCCCTGGCGGCGGCAACACCGGACGATCGGGATTCGTGGGATCAGCCAGTCGTGAACCGGGGCTCGGATAGACACTGTATGCGGCCGGAAGTTGCCAAGGAGTCCCCCCAGACTTTTCATCCAGCAACGTGGTCGCGTCGGCATCCGCGCGCAAGCGATACTGGCGGCGCGTGCAACCGCTCTCAGTCATTACCACTAGCAGTGAAATCACTATCAGCCAGCGAAGCTGCATTCTGACGATCTCTTGTGTGGAGCTTGAGTCTTGCGGACAGTGGTTAGTGTCGGCAGTTTCGACAAGCTTATGAGAAGAAATCCCACGGTTCGCAAAACACGTTCTCAATTAAAGAGATCACGCTGCCCCGACAGAACAGCGAAACCCCATGAACGACTGCTGCAAGGCAAGTCCGGGGGCTTTGGAGGACATGCAAGAGATACAGGCAAGTGGGGAAAAAAGGCCAGAAAGTGAAAGAGCGAATATCAGACTGATAGCGTTTCCAGCAGTTCGACGTATTCGACAGGGATCGCCTTGTGCCTCGCGTAAGTCTCTTGGAACGGTGTCAATTGACATTGGTTAGCGATGACACCTGCCATGACTCCATTGGCTCCATCCTGAATGGATCGGACCGCAAAGTCTCCCAAACGACTCGCCAAGATTCGATCTTCGGGTGTTGGTGAGCCACCACGCTGGAGATGCCCCAAGATTACACAGCGAGTTCCAAAGGGACAGTCGGCGTCAACAAGTCGCTGTTGCAGTTGCAAGGCACCACCGGTTTCGTCACCTTCTGCGACAATCATCAGCACGGATGTCTTACCACGACCTTTCAAGATCTTGATGTTCTTCACCAGTTGTTCGACATCCGTTGGAGTTTCCGGAATACAGACGCATTCGGCGGCACCTGCGAGTGCCGAATGGATGGCAATGTAACCGCTATGTCGCCCCATCACTTCGATCAAGAACATACGAACGTGGCTATCCGCCGTATCGCGGATTTTATCTACTGCATCCACGGCCGTTTGGACGGCGGTGGAAAAACCGATCGTATAGTCGGTACCAATCAAATCGTTGTCAATCGTGCCTGGACAGCCCACGATCTGCCCATCCCAATACTGGGCAAGTGCAACAGCACCTTGCAAGGTGCCATCACCACCAATCGGGATCAGTGCATCAATGTTGTTTTTGCGAAGAATTGCCGCTGCCTTCTGCTGCCCTGCTGGAGTGCGGAATTCATCGCTCCGACTGGAGTGAAGCATAGCACCACCCAACTTGCCAAGATCAGACACCGAACGCAGCGTCATGGTAGAGGATTCCGTATTGCTCCAGAAGTTTTCCTCCAATAAGCCTTCGTAACCCCGTCGAATACCGATCACCTCATGCTTTCGGGACAGTGCCGAGCGGACGACGGCTCGGATACAGGCATTCATGCCTGGCGCGTCGCCTCCGCTACAGAAAACTCCGATTCGCATCGCCATGTCCCCAACTGGAGCGGCTGTGGGTCGTTTCATTCCAAAACTCTGGAAGGACACACGCGTTAGAAGGGTGCCCTCAGACAGCCTAGCACGGCCGCGGCAGTCACGGCAATGGGACAGCGGGCGTTCAGCGGACTTCACCCGTTTGACGAAGTCTAAACCGCATGATAGCTTCCAACCTTTGCGAGGATGCGGATTTTTCGATCTGCCGCAATGTAGAGCCGTTTGAAAAACTGGTGCAAGTGATGATTAACTGTCGAGGGGTTCGTGGCGCGACAACCGCTGACGAAAATTCGCCGGATGCGATTTTGACAGCGACTCGCCAGTTATTGGCACTCATGATCCGCCAAAACGAGATCAAAGCCGAAGACGTTGCCAGCATTATCTTCACGACAACAGCGGGTCTGAATGCTGAATTCCCCGCTTTAGCCGCCAGGCAACTCGGCTGGCTTGATGTGCCGTTGTTGTGCACAACGGAAATCGATGTCCCCGGATCTCTTCGCGACTGCATTCGGATCCTGGTCCACTGGAACACGACAAAGTCACAAACTGAGATTTCGCACGTCTATGTCAAAGGGGCCGCACAGCTTCGCCCCGACCTTTCTGATTTGCCGCCTGTCGACATGGACGATTTGCAGGATTGGATCGAACAACATCTGGTGAGTCCTGATCGGGATTCCTAATCAATCGCCAAGCGATGGGTACGCTTTGCGGTCAACACTCGTTGCGAAATGTTTCTCACAACGGTGATTCTGCTCGGATCGCCTGGAATCGATTAAATCGTTGACCTAACCGATCCTCCCGACGATGATATACCGGAGAGTGGACTGATGAATTGCTCGCTAATACCAAAGGCTTCGAGGAGTATTGCGATGGTGTTTCCTATTTTGCGGCTGCTGGTCCTACTGGCGGCTTTTGTCATAGTAGATCTCCAACAAGTTCGAGCCGATGAACGTCCCAATATCATCATCATGATGGCAGATGACATGGGATTCTCCGACATTGGTTGCTACGGGGGAGAAATCGAGACGCCGCACCTGAATCAACTGGCGACAAACGGTCTTCGATTCACCCAGTTTTACAACACGGGTCGTTGTTGCCCGACACGCGCATCGCTGCTGTCAGGCTTATATCCACATCAGGCTGGCATCGGCCACATGATGGAAGACCGCGGACTGATTGGCTATCAGGGTGACCTGAACCGAAACTGTCGAACCATCGCCCAAGTGATGCAACCGGCTGGCTACGCGACTTACATGTCGGGCAAATGGCATGTAACAAAAAAGATTGGCCCACAGCTTGATCCGGGAGATCAGAAGAACTGGCCGCGTCAGCGCGGTTTCGACCGTTTTTTTGGCACCATTCATGGTGCAGGAAGTTTCTTCGACCCGAATTCGCTTACGCGCAATAACCGTCTGATTGTCCCGGCCAACGATGACTTTTATTACACCGACGCGATCAGTGATCACGCAGTCCAGTTCATCGCAGAGCATGACAGTCGATCACCTTTTTTCATGTATGTGGCTTATACCTCTCCCCACTGGCCGATGCACGCAAAACCGGCAGACATCGCCAAATACAAGGGGCGCTATTCCCAAGGCTGGGATAAAATGAGAAGGGCCAGACATCAGCGAATGATCGAGATGGGATTGGTCAATCCAGACTGGAAAATGACTCCACGCGACGCCCGAGCAAAAGCTTGGAAAGATGCAGAGATGAAAGCTTGGTCGCAAAGCCGCATGGAAGTTTACGCGGCGATGATCGACAGCATGGATCAAGGAATTGGCCGTATCATTCAACAGCTAAAGGCTTCCGATTATTTAGACAATACTCTAATTCTCTTTTTGGCTGACAACGGAGGTTGTGCCGAGGAATATGGGAGTAACCGGGCAGCCAAGCCCGAAGATCTTACCCCCCGCAAAGCTGACAGTGGCCCGATGCGTGCTGGTGAATTGCAAACGGCCATGATTCCCCGCAAGACCCGGGACGGATTCGTTGTACGCACGGGACGAGGAGTTAAACCGGGCAACGCGGACACCTACATCGCCTATGGCAAAGAGTGGGCGAATGCCTCCAATACTCCCTTTCGCCTCTACAAACACTGGGTCCATGAAGGTGGCATCAGCTCGCCTTTGATCGTTCATTGGCCCAAAACGATTGCCTCAGAAAACCGGAACTCCTTTGTCCATGATCCGGCACACTTGATCGATCTAATGGCAACCTGCGTGGACGTCGGACAAGCCAGCTATCCCACTCAAGTTGATGGTGAAACGATCACTCCGATGCAAGGCATCAGCCTACACCCAACAATGAAAGGCGAGCGACTCGAACGAAAGCAGCCGATTTTCTGGGAACATGAAGGAAATCGCGCTATCCGAGAGGGCCAGTGGAAACTGGTTGCCAAAGGATCGCGAGGAAAGTGGGAACTCTACGACCTGCAAGCAGACCGAACGGAACTCCATGACTTGAGTGAACAGCACCCCGAGCGAGCAAAGGCGATGGCAGAGCGATGGGAATCCTGGGCTGTTGACGCGAAGGCAAAACCCTGGCCTTGGAATCCCAAGAAAACTAAATCTTAAAGTCGGGAATGATTTCTTGTCCTCGAATCATTCCAACACCTTCGTCGCTCTCCCTGACAAACTACCTTCGGAGCTACTAAATTGATGTTCCGCTTTTTTCTCTTTGTGTCTCTCCTGCTTACTGTCCAAGCAAGCATCTGCTTCACCGCAGAACCCTGCGTCGCTGACAGGCGACCACCGAATATTCTATTCGCCATTTCCGACGATCAATCCTATCCCTACGCGTCAGCCTACGGCACTTCAGGTGTGACCACGCCCGCCTTTGATCGAATTGCCAGGGAAGGAGTTCTATTCACCAATGCGTTTGTTCCCTCACCGGGCTGCAGTCCGACCCGCGCCGCAATTTTGACAGGTCGTTATCCGTGGCAGAATCAGCATGCAGGCACCCATGCAAGCTCATTCTCCAATCAGCTGACCGTCTATCCGGCCCTGTTCGAACAGGCCGGATATCATGTCGGCTATACCGGCAAAGGTTGGGGGCCCGGCAATTATCGTGACGGCGGATTCACCCGCAATCCAGCCGGCCGAGAATACACCAAACGCCTCCAACAAGCACCGCCCGGCATCCGAGCCACCGATTATGCCGGAGCGTTCGAAGCCTTTCTACAAGATCGTCAGTCGGGTCAACCGTTTTGCTTTTGGTATGGCAGTTCTGAGCCTCATCGCACCTTTGGAGCAGGAATTGGCCTCGCTCACGGCAAGCAATTGGACAACGCAGAGGTGCCTTCGTTCTTACCTGACGTTCCAGAAGTCCGCCAAGATATTCTCGACTACTGCTTTGAAATTGAATGGTCTGACCAACACTTAGCTCGCATGATTGATTTACTCGAACAAGCCGGTGAATTGGAAAATACTCTGATTGTCGCGACCAGCGACAATGGAATGGCTTTTCCTCGCGCTAAGGCAAACGCCTTCGAATACGGAGTGCATGTCCCCTTGGCCATTCGCTGGGGAAATCGAGTGCCGAGCGGACGGGTGGTTGATGATCTTGTCAATCTGGTCGATATCATGCCCACTTTTCTGGCGGCCGCCGAATTGCAGCACCCGGGCGATCGTCCGATGTCTGGCAAGAGCTTGCTTCCAATCCTCGAATCCCAAGCGGAGGGAACGGTGGATCCTGAACGCTCGGTGACTTACGCCGGTCGAGAACGACATTCTTCTTCCCGTTGGCAGAATCTTTCCTATCCTCAGCGATGCATTCGCAGCGATAAGTTCCTCTACATTAGAAACTTTCGTCCGGAGCGCTGGCCCGCGGGAGCACCTCAAAAAATGGGGGTTGGGAATTACCCGCAGGACCGATCCAAAGTGGGGCCCATGCATGCGGCCTACCATGACATCGACGCTTCACCGACACTCGATTTCTTAATCGCCTCCGCCAACCATGCAGAGCTTGGCAAGTATCTCGGCTGGGCCGTTGATTTGCGGCCGGCCGACGAACTCTATCAGATCAAGCAGGATCCCGGCTGCCTGCATAACTTGGCGGATGACGAGCGATACCAGTCGATCAAACTGAAAATGTCGAAAAACCTTGAGCAGTTCCTCCGCCAAACCGATGATCCACGGATCGTGGATGGAGGCGATGTATTCGAGACCTATCGGCGTTACAGTCGCATTCGCGATTTTCCGCGACCTGCTTGGGTAAAGGAAGCATCCAAGTGAGAATACGACGCTCACTTTAGCGTCCCTGCAACCACCTTCGCCCAACCTGCTGGGCGGTAGATCGATTAGGAAAAGCTTTGATCTGAAACTGCTTGCCCTTCGCCTGCTGTCGTTTGTAGAGCTGAAGTTGTTGCGGGGATGACGTGATCATGAGTTGACGCTTTTTCCCAAAGATCAACAACGCGTAATGCGTTTGATTTGCAATCGGATCGACATAGGGCAGCGTGCGCAAGTGCTTGAACACCTCGTTTTCCAACTTCAGGTAATCCGAACCGAAAAATTCAGTAAACAGGCTCCCTGGCTGTGCTGTTTCGAGCGGACCGATCTTGCTGACTCGTCGCAGGTAGGCGTAAAAGTTGGCCCGCTCATGCTTTGCCAAGTAGTTGACCAACGCCCAAGAAGTGGCGTAGCCCAACGAATCCAGACTTGTGGCTTCTACCGTCTTTCGAATCAGCTGTCCCGAGGTAGGTTTTCCTCGGTTCGCCTTGAAGTGCTCGCTGAGCTCATGCAGACGTAAGTCATTGACTAAACCAACCCCTTTCCATCGCACTCGCTTCCTCAGATCGGTCGGTGCAAAGTATTCGGCCAAGCCTTCGCTAAACCAGAGCGGCCAGCGGGACAATCGCTGTTGCACGCCAATGTTGTGAAGAATCTGATGGACACCTTCGTGCGCAATCGTTGAGATAGATTGCTTGAATGCCAATTCGGGTGCAATTTCCGTCAGTCGTGATTGCTCGTACATCACAACGTGGTTGGACAATCCATTATAATAAGCGACTAACCCTGGAGGCATCGAACGGTACTTCTCGAACTCATCTTGTGTACGAAACATGACGACGACAAGCGGAAAACGCGGATCCTCGACAGGAATACGTTGGCGTCGAAAATAGTTAAAAAGCCCAGGATACATCGTTTCCATGATGCGACTCGTTGCAGTTGCAAACGCGTCACTGGTGTTGTAGACATAAATGTACCGCTTGGTCGTTCGTGTGCGAAAACCCTGGAAGCGCCCCGTCGTTAATTCGTGAGCGATTTCGGCTTTGGTTGCCGCCACAAAGGGGCGTTCGGTAGGCGTCACTTCATCGGACTTGGCAGAGATTAATTGGCCGTTGGGCAGCAGCACGACAAACCGATTACCAACCTCAACATGCACGATGCCAACCACTAGCGCGTCTTTGTGGTTGACAATCACACGACGCCCATCGCCGGGGCGAGCGGGTGCGGACGGCAACAACAGCCCTAATTCCTCTGGCGTTGCCTGAGGAAATTGCCGTTCTTCAGCCGGGACGCTGGAAATCGCAACCCCACCGAACAACAGCAAAAAGCTGCCAAACCGAAAGACCGTCAGAATGGATCGTCGGAAAATCATCAGTGATTATTGAAAATGGCCCGAAAAGAAACCCTAGCCAAGAAATGCTCCATTCCCCGATTCTGAACCGTTAAGAGGTTCAGGTCAACGCATCTGTCGGAAGAGTGTGGCAAACTCCCACTTTTCCTCGATTTCTCTCAAACTTATAATTCTTGCCAATCTACAAAAAAACAGAAACATTTCAGGGCGCCGGGTTCCAGTCCTCAAGATCGGGACAGGATCGGTTCCAACCCTCAAATTCCGGGACGACTGCTATGGGCTTCAGAAAATCAAATCATCGTGGATCGAGCCCCGTTCGCTGTCCAACCTGCGGCAGGATGATCGATCCGTTGATCACGGCCGTGATGCCGTTTTGCAGTGAACGCTGCCAGCAAATCGACTTGGGCCGTTGGTTTGATGAAGAGATTGGCCTGCCGGTTGAACCCGAGATCGAGTTCAATGAAGAACGAAGTTCCGAAGACTAACTCCCATTGTTGATGTGAAAGTATCGTGCCATGGCCAATAACGACGGATCAGTACGGTCAATTTCATGGCCAGCTGTTTGCCCCTGGACAATGCTGTTCGGCTTGTTTCGATTGTCTGTTTCCATGCAGGTGTTGCTGCTGGCACTTCTCGGGAGCTTTGCCTCGACGGCAGGTTGGAGAATCGCCGATCGGATCTTATTGAACGAAGTATCTGCTCAACAGCCGCAGGTACGCGTCTTTGTTGACCAAGTCACAACTTGGCCGGGAAGCACGCCTCAAACAAACACGATCACTCTTGACACTGCGCCCTCCGCCCTCACAGAACCTGCGTCAACCATTGACCCACGATTTGGTCGTCGACATCGTGGAACAACTGATCGGGGCTTCATTGATGGTCGCGCCCCGATGCTACAACTGCCCGACCTGTCCATCGTCGCAGCCGTTTTTCAACGTACGCCAGCCTACGTGCTTACAGAACCTTTCCGTCGCCTATTCGTGCAAGAGATTGGTTGGGATCAATGCCTCTTTTATTCAGTCGGGGGCTTTTGGACGCTATTGGTTTGGTGTTTATTCGGTGGAGCGATAACACGAATTACCGCTCTGAGATTAGGACGTCAAGAGCGAGTCGGACTTCGTGACGCATTGGCTTTTGCTCGACAAAAATGGTGCTCCTATTTCGCCGCACCCGTTTTACCGCTGTTGGCGATAATATTTCTCGGTTTACCACTCATGGCAATCGGCATCGTCATGCGACTCGACATCGGTGTGGCAATTGCTGGCTTGCTTTGGATAATTGTTGGCTTGACCGGACTGGGCATGGCAATCTTTGCGATCGGTTTACTTTTTGGCTGGCCTTTAATGTGGTCCACGGTCAGCACGGAAGGAACGGATGCATTCGATGCCATTAGTCGTTCCTATGCGTACACCTATCAGCGTCCGCTGCAGTATCTGTTGTATGTCGCCTTGGCGACGACGCTGGGCGTTGCCGGCTGGTTTTTAGTCGCCTTTTTCTGCGATACGATGATCGGATTGACGAGTTGGGCAATTGCCTGGGGTGCCGGCGCCTCGACGTTGGAATCGGTGAGAACGGTGCTCGCGGACAGCGATTCGCAATCCGGTCGATTTTTCTTACCGTTCGGCGCTAATCTGATCGGTTTGTTCACCAATTGCATTCGCAGTTTTGTGACTGCCTACAGTTATGGATTTTTCTGGGTAGCCGCCGCTGGCATCTATCTGTTGTTACGGCACGACACCGATCAAACTCCCATCGACGACGTTTACATGACGGAGGACGATGAATTATCGCTTGGCTTGCCCAACCTGGCGGTTGATGAGGCAGGAGTCCCCGGCGTGGCACCGGCAGACGAAGTCACTGCAGACGAAGCAAAGGCTGCTCGTCCTGAGCCTTAAAACCCAAGCTGCCTGGGCAAAAAAATTGAAGAGGAACGTCAGCTGCCCGCCCGAAACCAATCCTGCATTGTCGAGTGAAATTGCCCTTTAGTCAGCACTTCGTCACAACCAGATTCCCGAGCGTTCTTGATCTTCTCTGTGTGGACATGGGGTGCAATTGCAATCACTCTTACGGTAGAAACCGCCTCTCGGATGGATCTCACAATTGTCCCGACCTCGTTCGCAGACGAATTTAAATCCAGAATCACCTGCTGCACCTCCATCGACTGGCAGTCGGCGATCAGTTGCTCCGCATTCGAAACCACTTTGCAGACTGCGTTGGCTTGCTGAGCAACCTGGGTCACTTGCGAGCTGAGCATCAGATCACTCGATAGCAGGAGTGTGTTCATTGGATTGGGACGGTCGCTAAACCGCTTCTTTGCCTCGTACTGTTTCGCCAATGCGAATTACTTCCTCAACGGGTAATTGAAAAATCTTACCATCGCCGATATTTCCTTCCGCACCTGCTCGTCCGGTCTGCTCAATCACCTCCATCGTGCGATCTACGAAATCATCGTTGACGACGATTTCCAGCACGATTTTCCGAATGAGTGTCATACTATACTCCATCCCTCGGTAAGTCTCAGTGTGCCCTCTCTGTCGCCCATATCCATGAGCATCACAGACAGTGAGACGCTCGACACCAATGCCCTTGAGAGCTTCTCGTACGGCCTCCAATTTGGTCGGACGAATGATCGCATATAGAAGTTTCAACGGTAACGCTCCCAAGATGGCAAGGCGAGTAATTCGGGAGCGGAATCCCGAACGCGTAGCAACCCAAGTTTAATCGAGCAGCGATGACTCGAAAAGACGAACCGGCAGCGGAAATGACACCACTGCCGGTCGAGCCTCTGGGGGCGAACGTCGATTGTCAGATGAGGGGGGTACCGAATTACGGTGAATAGAGCGTCAACGAGGCATCCTTCGCTTTGAGCGCACGATCGGCGGCTGCCTGCAGGTGTGCTTTCGTGTAGCTATCTAACCCCTCTAGCTTCGCCGCCTCGTTCATCTTGGAGATCAGCTCACCAAGCTGAGCGTAGGCAATGGCTTGGCAATCTTGCGGTGCGTTTGTCTCTCCCATCGCAAGTGACGACAGCGATGCCAGATAGTTTCGTTGCAAATTGCGTCGCAAACTACTGATGGCCGGTTTGCGATTGGAGTACTCACCGGGCTTCAAATCCTTGAGCTCGGAAAAAATCACGTTGGTAAGTTCCTGAATCAATTCGGCCGCAGTGAATGCATCCTTGTCGTTCGCAATTTTCAGTTCCGCATCATGCAACCGTTCTAGCGTCAAGGACGAAAGTAGTTGCGACAGAATTCGGGCCTGCCACATCGAGATCACATCATGAACCGGGTAGTCGGCGCGTGACTTGTTGGGGGTACCCCAGTGGGACCAATTCAGCGGAGCCAGCAGGTTGTACTGTCCCGGATCGATTTGGTAAGGCTCATCACTCAACACGTACTCAGACAACAGCTTGAGAGCTTCTCGCTGTTGATTAGCTTCGATTACTTGGAAGGGAGGTGGAGCATCCTTGTCGCCCTTATGACTGCGGCTGACATCAAGACCACCAATGTATCGCGAGGCAAAAAACATCGATTGACCGTGGGTCGCGAGCAGCACATTGAAAGAGCGTCGGGCGTCGTTGTAATCATCCCCATCCTTCGTGATCCTATCGACGATACCGGGCATCAGACTTGCCACGAGCTTGGCCTGTTTCTGAGCGTAAACAAGCGGATCATCTCCCAGATCAAACCGATTTGAGAAGGGGTCGGGATCAATTCCTCGCGTGTCTTCGTCGGTGGCATACGCATGGCCCGGTTCGCCACTCCGCGCAGCAATCTTCTTGAGTTCAGCAACTTCGCCTTTGGTACCGCCCGACAATTGTTTGTAGCCGTATTCAATCGCCCAATAATCGTAAGGGCCGATCGTTGTGGAGTAAAAATCTCCCTGCTTGATTCCGTCCTGAACGATGTTAACGGGTATGTAATCCATCACTGACGCAGTGAGTCCCGTTTCTTTGGTCTTTTCAGGATCATTCAAATCCTGCAGCGACAAGAACGTACTGGACTTGAAGTTATGTCGTAATCCGAGTGTGTGACCGACTTCATGCATGGTGACTTCCTTCAACCCTTGCATGATCAGTTTTTCCTGCATCTTGGCCGATTGTTTCGGATCTGCCTGAGCCAACAAGGCCGTCCGTCCAAAGGCAAACTGCATCGCCATGCCTTGGCTTAACATGCACTCGCGTTGAGTTTGCGACATGCCCATCAGAGGCTTCTTCAGACTTTCCTGATAGGTTTCTAAATCGAGCGGACCGCCCGTCAGCGAAGCAACCGTCGCAGGCGTAAGTGTTTCAAATTTCGACCTCCAGGACTCCAGGAAATCCGAGTCGAAAATAATGTCCGCGTCGAGAATTTCACCCGTGTAGGGGTTCACGCGAGATGGTCCCATCGCGAATCCAGCGCTAGCCGTGATCCATCGGAAAGTGTTGTAGTTGATATCTTCCGGGTCCCACGTGGCGTTGTCGGGTTGCTGGCGAACTTCAATCGCATTGATAAAGCCCGCTTTCTCAAATGCCTTGTTCCACTCGCTAATACCATCGTAAATCGGCTTGCGATATTTAAAAGGAACAGTCTTTTCGATCCAAAAAATAATCGGTTCCTTGGGAACCGACTTCGCCGCGGACGAATCCGCCTTCTTCAAATTCCAGCGATTGATATAGCGGAGGAAGCGGTCATCCGTTTGCCGCGAGTAATCCTTCACCACCGTCACGAAATAACCCACACGGTCATCAGCCACGCGCGGCTGGTAACTCGTTTGCGGTACCTTACTAATAGAATAATGAACGTTGATCGTCACACCGCGCGTGTCCGCAACCGACTCAATCGTCGAACGACCACTCGATGCATAGGTCGCCGCCACTTGCAGCTCAATGTTGTCTTTAAAGCCCTTGACCGAAGCCCAAGATGACTTGGTT
The DNA here is from genome assembly GCA_029243025.1 of Pirellulaceae bacterium. Taxonomy (NCBI): domain Bacteria; kingdom Pseudomonadati; phylum Planctomycetota; class Planctomycetia; order Pirellulales; family Pirellulaceae; species Pirellulaceae bacterium. The sequence goes on from JAQWSU010000045.1 coordinate 79,258, forward strand.
GGCGAAAATGAAAATCCAGGAAGCACTTGGGAAATCTGTGGAAGGTCACTCATGAAAATGGGAGTGAAATCAACCAAGTCGCCACCTCGTGGACCTTTGCTTAAAATCGGCAGGCTGAACAACACACTATCGGTGTACGCGTTCTTGACCGCCGTCGCCTCGGGGGTATTCTTCGCTGCTCGAAATCGCACATTCTTGCGGATTACATGAACCCGATCGTCCACCTTGCGAAACGACCAAACCCAGTTGTCATCACCAATGTTCCAAGACATGCCCCCATACAACGGCTCTCGCCCAATCCCTTTGGCAATCGAGATCAGCACGATGTACCGGTTGACGTAGTCGGCACTACTCAATTCGCAATACAGCCGGTTGCCTTTGCGATAAGTGCGCAGCAAACCATCGACGGGCTTGGCATCCTTCAGAATTATCGCATGCTTCGGTGGACTGGCTTTCGCAGCAGTCGCAGACGATCCGGTCGGACTGCTAGGTTTTCCAGCAGTGGAGGTGGCTGAGACCGTTTCAGGTTTGGCAGTCGCAGAAGAGTCCGTTTCTTGCGATCGGGCCGGCATCGCACACATCAAAACGGCGAGCGTCGCCGTGAAACACCGAAAGTACATACTCACCTCGCTCTGTTAAAAGCAGATTCAAATCAAAGGAGTGACGGGAACGTGCAGCCAAGGGTGTTTTGACGCGCGTGCGGGATTTCTGCTGCGGAGGTCAAATATACCCTATATCCTATGTGTTGCAGAACGATCGCATCTTGCACACATTCTCAAAAAACTTCAGGATTTTGGCCTTAGCAGGCGACTTCATCGAGAATTATAGGCAGCTTGTAGTGGTGACAATGAAAGAAAGCCGTTTCCCCAGCCTCGACCTCCCTTTCCCGGCCCAGATCGGGCGTGTTTGTCCGCCACGCAACGCTTCTCATCGTCACCAATCCGTCAATTTCTTCCGTAAAAGACGCTTTTTCAACGACTCCGTCGCTCCCTATTCGTCGACTGGCGGCCAATTTCGCACCGCCTGCTCCCGATGGAACGTCTGCTGAGCGACACTTCGGCACAGCCTGTGATCTCCTGCAGAGCCAACTGACCAACGCGCCCGAGCTACCGCGATAAAATCTGACTGCCGTCTGAGCACCGAGCTGAGTCGATTACTGCTGGCTGGACGCCACCTGGAAGACGAGTCTGCCGTCGGCTTGGTAGAATCCAGCTCGGAATCCCTCACACAGTGCCGAAACTCAATTTCCCATGCAATCCATCTCCGCATCAACTCAACGTGCGTTGTCTCATTTTGTCCCCCAAGATGGAATTACATCGATCGCCGCGTTGGGAAACGCTGGCGGCTTCAGCGGAGCGCAACTCTGGCGCTTGACAATCGGTGGAGAAGAGTGGTGCCTCAGACGCTGGCCGCAGGAACATCCTTCGGAGAAACAACTCGACTGGATTCACCGGGTGCTGTTTCACGCGGCGGAAAACGGAATCAGCTTCTTACCACTTCCCTACCGAATCGAAAATAAAAAATCCCACTGCAAAGTCGATGATTTTTTTTGGGAACTTTCTCCCTGGATGGTAGGTAAAGCCGACTTTTGGGATGACCCCTCTGAAGATCGACTGACCGCAGCCCTCAAGGCCTTGGCAACGTTCCATCAAGCTACGACCCGATTCACTCCGCAACAAGTGAAGCCAGCTCCCGGAATCATTGCCCGTGAAAAACAATTGCAACAGTGGAAGCGGCTTCTCCTGAACCCAAATCTTGCAAGCCAAGTCAGTCCTGATAGCCGCTTCGCCTCGCAGGCGTCTGAGATCATCTCGTTGATGCCATCAGTCGTGCCGAGATGCGAAAAATGGCTGTACGAAATCCCCAAATCGTCGAATCTACAACCCTGCTTACGCGATATTTGGCATGATCATGTGCTGTTTCATGATTCGCAAGTATCGGCCTTCGTTGATTTCGGTGCCCTGCGAATTGACTCGGTCGCCGTTGATCTCGCCAGATTGCTTGGAAGCTTGGTCGGTGACGCCCCCGATCGCTGGCAACTCGGGTTGCAAGCTTACCAAGAGGTGCACCCCATCGCCGAGGAAGATCAAGCCAAGCTAGCGGCAATTGACTTGGCGAATTCGGTACTTTCAGCAGCCAATTGGATCCGTTGGATCTACGTCGAGCATCGCCAATTTGAAAATGGGCAGGCTGTTCAAGCAAGATTGGACCAGATTCTGCGGAGGCTGCGATTCCAGTCGAAATCCCCCTTCGCGATCTAGGTGGCAAGCATTCTCGAAATCCAAGAAGTTCCCCCAATCAAATTGCGTCCGGTTTTAGCTGGCATTTTTGATGATTTGCGAGCATGAAGGAGCGCAAATCCGGCAAATTGATCCAGCGAATCGAAATCGGCGTTCCCCCAGAACACAACCTTCGTATCATACATACTGGCTACAGGCGGCTGGACCGAGCAGCCGCCTATCGAATTCGAAAAGTTACGACGGAGGCGGTCGGCGATCGTTGACCGCAGAATACGGCTATCGCTAAAATTCACAGCGAAAGCAGCCGTCCGACCCCGGTTAAAAATACTCCTATCGAGAATGACCCTAGGAATTGCCAAGATGCTATTTCGTTTGCTCGTCTGCGTGGCGGTCTTCCCAAGTGTTGCTGTCGCCCAAACGGCTCCATTGATTCCGGAGTTGAGTGGACTGCTTCCACCGTCTTCTGGCAAACAAGAGATCCACATTACATCGAGTTACAAGCTCACGGCCGACGGTCAGTTGGGGGAGCTTTCGGTAACGGCCGATTTAGAGCCTGGCTGGCATGTCTATTCTGTCACGCAAAAATCCGGCGGGCCGATGCGTACGCGAATCGTGCTCGATTCAAAAGGAATCGAACTGCTGGGACCTTTTCAGCCGGACCGGCAGCCTACGAGCAAGAAAACCGATTTCTTCAAAGTGCCTGTCGAGGAGCATGACGAACAGGTTGTCTGGACCGCACCCTTTCGCGTATTGGGGGCTAGCGCCGAAGGCCTGGTCATTCAAGGCGATGTGAAAGGTCAGGTCTGCAACGAACAGGGTGGATGCATCCCACTATCGACCATGGACACAAAGTTCACCGCGCAGCGGAGCGGTGAACTGGCCAAACCACCGGCGGTGACAACGGCCCCACGACGCACACCGCCTGTAAGCCCCACAAATCAAAATCCACCGGTGAACGATGCATTAGCATTCGCAAACTTCACCGTTCCATCGGGAAAAGGATTTCGAAAAGGAGCCGTTCATGCCTCGATTCAAGGATCCACTTCTGCGTCCGCCAAGCCAGGGGACACGATCGAAGTCAAGCTCACCATCAATCCGGATCCTGGTTGGCACGTCTACGCTTACGCACCGAAGGAAGATCGCAAAAGCATCTCAAAAGCGACACTGATTGCGATTATGCAGCCTACCGGATGGCAGGCGGCTAAACCCAAAACAACGGGCAAGATCATTGTTCATGAAACGGGTTTGAGCATCGAGCCGGTTCAACGTTATTACGAGTCGAGCGTGAGCTGGACGGTGCCGGTTACAGTGCCGCAAACGGCGAAATCCGGCAAGCATGAATTACGTGGCATGGTTGGCTATCAGACGTGTACCGAATCCCGGTGTGATCGACCAACAGCTGTTGCGTTTTCTGCGATCGTCCAAGTGGGAGATCAAACATCGAGCGCGACAGTCCCGTTGGGATTCCTAAAGGGAAACTACGGATCGGTTGCCAAATTCTTAGACACCCGCGAATTACCTGAGCTCATGTCGACTCCTTCGCCTCCTGCCACTTCGGGCACAGGGAGTGGTTTCGATCTATCGAAAATCGTGGTTGCTAAAGGCGAGGAAAGCTCAATCGGCTACGTTTTGGTCCTAGCTCTCGTGGGCGGATTCATCTTGAATTTCATGCCCTGTGTCTTGCCCGTAATCGGCTTGAAAGTCATGGCTTTTGTTCAACAGGCAGGAGAAAATCGCGGCCGCGTCTTCATGCTGAATGTCTGGTATTCGCTCGGTATGATTTCCATTTTCATGCTGCTCGCGACCTTGGCTTCCGCAGCTTCGCTGGGACTTAGTGACCGCGGTTTGGGATGGGGTGAACAGTTCAATTACGACGGATTTACGATTCCGCTACTCTCCGTTGTCTTTGTCATGGGATTAAGCTTCCTAGGGGTATGGGAAATCCCCATTCCAGGTTTCGTTGGCGGGAATGCTGCCAATCAGCTGGCCACCAAGGAAGGCGTTGCTGGCGCCTTCTTCAAGGGAGTCATCACAACCATCTTGGCCACACCCTGTAGTGGGCCGGGCATCGCCACGGCGTTGACTTGGTCTGCGACCAAACCCCCTGCTCTGGTTTATCTCGTCTTTGCGGCGATGGGGATTGGCATGGCCTTCCCCTACTTGTTGATTGGAGCATTTCCTAATTTGGTTCGATTTATCCCGAAGCCGGGTGCATGGATGGACACATTCAAGCAGCTGATGGGCTTCGTTCTCCTGGGCACCGTGGTTTATATGTTCACGCTGGTGACGCCGGCCAAAGTGGTGCCGACGATCGCCTTGATTTTCGCACTTTGGGCAGCTTGTTGGTGGATTGGTCGGACTCCGGTTGGATCAGGTTTTCTGATCCGATTGCGAGCCTGGTTTTTCGCTGGCGGTTTTGCAGCCATCATTGGCTGGTTTGCATTCGGTTATGAGAGCAATAATGAACACGAACTGCCGTGGCAACCCTACTCGCTGGCGACACTCGACGAAAACCTCAGAGCAAATCGCACCGTCATGATCGATTTCACCGCGGATTGGTGACCGACCTGCAAAGTCTTAGAACGGTCTGTTCTAAACACGCAAGCAGTTCGAAAAGTGGTAGACGACAATGAAATCGTGACTCTCATCGCGGACTGGTCGAATGAAGAGGAAGACGTCACCGCTTTGCTGGATGCGCTCGGAGATAAGCAGTTGCCGGTGATTGCAGTCTTTCCAGCTGGAGAGCCCTACCACCCCCGCAAACTAACCGGCATTTACACCAAGAATGAATTGATTCGTGAACTCAAGGATGCTGGCCCCTCAGCATCGTCCGAACAAGTCGCGGCGAGGCCTCAGCAATAGTTATAAGCTCCGACTTCGTGCAGCGCGCCTCCAAGGGAACGTCGGTTGGCCAATTAGCCGACGGCATCAACAACCTTTCCGCTGCCAGCACCGACTTTTCCAATCTCGTGGCATTCAAAGTCGGCGGATTCCACAATCTGTTGAATCCGTTTGGCGTAGAAAGGACTGACCACCAAGACGAGCCCAATTCCCATGTTAAACACTCGCTGCATCTCAGCCGGCTCAATTTCACCCAAGCTCTGCAGCCAACGAAAAACAGCCGGGACGGGCCAACTCTTCATATCGATCTGTATGTCCACGTGCTTCGGCGTGATTCGCTCAAGATTTTCCTGGAGGCCGCCTCCCGTGATATGGGAAATGCCATGCACCACATTCTTCACCTTGTAGTGATTCAGAATCTCCTTCACTGCCGGGGCATAAATCCGAGTTGGTTCGAGTAGGGCATCCTGAACCGTCTGACCAAGTTCGCTCACATGATCCGTCGCTTGGAGAGCTGCCACCTCGAAGACAATTTTACGAACGAGGCTAAATCCGTTGGAATGCAGTCCGTTGGACGAGAGCCCCAACACAATGTCACCCGAGTCGATTGTCTCCCCCGTGATCAGATGCTTGCGTTCTACGACGGCAACGCAAAACCCGGCTAAGTCATATTCGCCCGGAGCATACAAATCGGGCATAATCGCCGTTTCACCACCGAGCAAGGCACAGTCGGATGTCATACACCCTTCGCTAATCCCCTCTACGATTTGCTCAAGCAAGTCGGGACTGTCGTGAGACATTGCGACGTAATCGAGAAAGAACAGCGGTTCGGCCCCACAACAAATCGCGTCGTTGACGCTCATCGCGACTAAATCGATTCCAACGGTGTTGTGTACCTGGGCCAGCGTGGCAACTTTGAGTTTGGTGCCAACCCCGTCAGCACAGGAAACGAGCACAGGATCTTCATAAGTTCTACGAAATAAGGGGCTCTGGAAATCCAGCTGAAACAGGCCCGCAAACCCGCCGTCCAGCTTCATGACTCGCGGTGAGAAGGTGCGATGCATCAATCGCGGCAGCTTTGCCATCGATTGCTGGTAGACGTCCAGGTCTACGCCGGCACTTTTGTAGGTCGCCTTGGACATTCGCTCCACATTTCTTCAAATCTTCAAACTTCAAAGATGCAAACCGGAATTTTACGGAGCATTATCATAAACTGTCAACGCTGGGGGCAGGAGGCGTCGTCTGTGAAATAGTCGCCAGCGGCCGTGGACTATCGGATGCACCGGTTATCGGGGGCATAGCGGCAAATGCAAGGATTTCGCCCTCTCCGACGTCGCCGATCCCTGACTCCCCCCCTCTCCTTATCGGCGGAAGACGCGACCCACCCCTGCTGTATGGCTCGAGACCGTCCTTCTTCACCCCGTTGTGGGCTTCGCAAAGCATCCGATCCGCCTATCATGCCGGTCGGGCTATTTAGCGGTTGTTCTCACCATGAAAAAGATTTGGTGAGTTAGCCCGTTCCCGAGGTTCTAACCAAAGTAGCACCTACAACGAAAAGTAAGGGGTAATGAGCAGAGGCTGATTGCTTCCCACCGTTGACGATTATTAGCGAAGGAGGAATCAAGCAAGATCGTCGGACGTTGATTTATCTCCACGCGCCACAGATCTTTGAAGCGGAAAATCTTCACCCGATGAAATTCTTTACCCAGGGCGTGCAACGTGGTTTGTGTTCGTGGTTTTTCGAGCAAAAACATTCGAGGAATGATCGTCCGGTTAACTACTAGTGGTATCCTTCCTCTGTTGTTTAGTACGACTTCGAACCACCTGTGAATATTGATGGATCTTGCAAGATGCTGATGGCTCACCCTCACCCGGAACTACAATTCACGCACCTTCTACCGTACGGAGCGCTCATACACGATCGTGGCGTTCAGTTCGTCGTATTCAGTCGCTCGGCGACTGCGATGCGATTGTTGTTTTATGACAACGTCTCCGATACGGAACCAAGCGAAATCATCAAATTCGATCCTGACACCGATCGCTGGGGAGACATTTGGAGCGTTTTTGTTCCAGAGGTCGGCGCGGGGCAGCTTTATCATTTTCAGGCAGAGGGGCCATTTGATCCGGCCAATGGCCACCGATTTAACGGCCACGCTCGACTAATCGACCCCTACGCCAAGGCGCTCGCGGGTGAATTCCAGCCGTCGGCTGACGGTATCATTCGTCCCCCAAAGTGCGTGGTCATGGACGATTACTTCGACTGGGAAGGCGACCGCCATCTTCGTCGTGATCTGTCGGAAAGTGTCATCTACGAGATGCATGTCCGTGGATTCACGATGGACGAAACGAGTAAAGTCGAACACCCTGGTTCGTACTTAGGTGTCATCGAAAAAATCCCTTATCTGAAATCACTCGGTGTCACTGCCGTCGAGTTAATGCCGGTCCATGAGTTCCCGATTCAAGGCACTGATGGCCAAAAGTTAGACCGGCCGAACTATTGGGGATACGATCCACTCGCCTTTTTCGCCCCGCACCGCGGTTATGCGGCCGGATCCACGCCAGGCAGCCAAGTGATCGAATTTAAACAGATGGTGAAGGCGTTACACCAAGCTGGAATCGAAGTGATCTTGGACGTGGTTTTTAACCACACTTGTGAAGGAAACGAACTAGGGCCGACTCTCAGCTTTAAAGGACTTGAAAATAACGTCTATTACATGCTCGAAAGCGGTTCTTATTACAAGAACTTCTCGGGATGCGGAAACACCATCAATGGAAATCACCCAATCGTTCGTGAAATGATTTTCCATTGCTTACGGCATTGGGTTCACAACTATCACATTGACGGGTTTCGTTTTGACCTCGCTTCGATTCTTAGTCGAGATCGCCAGGGGCATTTGGTGCCCAACCCGCCACTCGTCGAAGCGATTGCTGAGGATCCGCTGCTGGCCGACACCAAGATCATTGCGGAAGCATGGGATGCGGCAGGCGCTTATCAAGTGGGCTCATTCGGAAATCTTCGATGGGCTGAGTGGAACGGACGATACCGAGATGACATGCGCAGATTCTGGCGTGGCGACTCGGGAATGCTGGGCCACTTGGCGACTCGCCTGGCCGGGTCGAGCGATCTCTACGAACCGGGAGGTCGAAGACCGTACCACAGTATCAATTTCGTCACATCGCACGACGGTTTTCCGCTCAACGACTTGGTGACTTACAACGACAAACACAACGAAGTCAACAGCGAAGGCAATCGTGATGGTGACAACAACAACTTGAGTTACAATTACGGTATCGAGGGACCAACTCGTCATCAGGGCATCGAACGCATCCGTGAGAGACAGCTAAAAAACATGTTAGCGACGCTCTTGCTGAGCCAGGGTGTGCCGATGATTCTGTCGGGTGATGAATGTCGACGAACGCAACACGGCAATAACAACGCATATTGCCAAGACAATGAAATCAGCTGGTTCAATTGGAATCACATCCAGCAGAACCAAGAGCTGGTACGGTTCGTTCGATCGGTGATCGCTTTCCGAAGACGTCAGCCGACCGTTCGTCGCAAGTACTTTCTCAGCGGACAACCCACTCGCTCCGGGCTGTCAGATGTGAATTGGTACAGCTCGCTTGGAACCGCGATTGACTGGACCAAGGATGACCGATGCCTAATCTGCTTGCTGGCCTCTCCAGGATTAGCGGAAGACCCCGAGCAGCAGGGACGTGATGTTCTGATCATGATCAACAATGCTCATGATCCACAACAATTCATCCTACCGCCGATTGCAAAGGGAGCCCGCTGGCGCACCGTGCTCGACACGGCTGCGCCTTCGCCGCGAGATGTCTTCCCGGATTCTAATGGTCCGTCATTGCCAAGAACCGGATGCCTTACACTCGAGGAACACTCGTTACGGTGCTACGTCGCCGTCAACGAGGAGTCTTAACGATATTGAGAACGTGCCCCGCCAACGGGCATGGCTCGCGTCGCTGACACGGTCAAAGCAAACTGAGACCGTGCGGCACGGTAACGAGACGTCCATCTGCGTTGACGGAGAAGATTCATGCTTCACTGCTCTTTCCGCGGCCGTTCAATCATCAAAGAACTCAAAGGGAATACAACGAAACATCTCTTCGGTTGTCGTTGAACCGACTGCGATTTCAAGCAAAGCCGATCGTCGCAGCTCGAGCATTCCATTTCTGACAGCCGCCTCGTGCAGGCTCTTCATCGATTCTCCCTGCACCATCATCTTACGAATTTCATCGTTCATCCCTAGCACTTCGCAAACACCAAGCAATCCGTCATAGCCTTGCTCGTAACATTGCTCGCATTTACCGGGAGCATACATGGTCTTACCCGTATCAGGCGGCAACAAAGACCGCACATCTTGAAACAGTGTGGGATGATCCGAGACATCAATAGGAACTTTGCAGTTCGCACAGAGGCGGCGCAGCAAGCGTTGGGAAATAATGCCCAACAAACTGCTGGCGAGAAAGTGAGGGTTCACGCCATAGGACAGCAAGTTGTAAGCCGCTGAAGCGGCGACAGGCGCATGAAGGGTGGCCAACACGAGATGTCCGCTATTCGCCGCTCGGACGGCTATTTTCGCCGTTTTTGCATCTCGAATTTCGCCAATCATGATTACGTCCGGAGCTTGCCGCAAACAGGCCGCTAACAGCTCGGGAAAATCAACGCCAACCCTGATGTTTACTTGAGATTGACGGATGCCGTCCAAGACATACTCGATCGGATCCTCCAAGGTATTAATCTTGCGTTCACCATTATTCAATTCCTGCAGGCAACTGTAGAGCGTTGTTGTCTTTCCACTTCCAGTGGGGCCGCTGACCAAAATCAAACCACTCGGGTTTTTCATCAACGACATCAATTCGTGATAAGCTTGCTGGCTCACGCTCAGCTCGTCTAATCGAATCAGTCCCCGTTGGCGATCCAGAATCCGGCAGGTGATATCTTCCCCATGGAGAGTTGGCATACAATTCAAACGCAAATCAACGGCACCTTCCTCACGATTGAAAACCCAACGGCCTTCGAGAGGACGGAAGCGTTCGGTGATGTCGATGTTCGACATCGCCTTGAAATGAGACATCAGCTTTCGACCATATTCTAGCGAGTAGCTGCGGACAGTACGCATGATCCCCATCTGTCGTAATCGCACCTCGACCTGATCTTGATTCGTCAAAAAGAACAGATCGCTAGCCTTCATCTGAATCGCTAACTGTATCAGGGCAGCTGCGGTACGATCGACGGGTTCGTTTTCAGCATCAATCCGATTATCAGGCTCGATCTGGTTACTCATCAATTCGTACTCGTTACGTGGTTCCGTGCTTCGTCGAGTCCCTCGACAACTGGGATGACTTCTCCGAGACGCATCATGGTAAAAACCCGGTGGATCAGCGGAGGTACCGAATGGACCACAACGCCGAATCCCTGTTCTTTTGCCGCTCGGTTGATGCTCAACAACCAGCCGATTCCGCTGGAGTCCAGGAAGGTGGCGTCATTCAAGTCGAGCAGAATGTGTTTATCCAGCCCTTGCTCTGGCAAATTGAGCAAACTCAGCGGCGTCTTGTTGGCGCCCGACACGGCATCGCCGGAGATATCGCCGACCAGTTGAAACTGGGTCCAGTCGTTCTCTGAATTCACCAACCGGACATCCATAATGCAATCTCCTCAATTTGCTTGAATTCAATCCTGCCCGCAGCCAATCTCACCTAATCTGCCCGATGGATACGGCCTCCCGAGCTCGCCAATCAACCGCCAGAACGGCGCGCTCCCCCTGCGTTTCTCTGTACTCGACAAAGAATCCTCGACAAAGAATCCTCGACCGCAGTGAATGGCAGAAACCCCGAGAGCTGCTTTCCGTCCAGCGTGCGAAGCCCTGATTGTAGCCGTTGGCGGGGGTTCTGCCGAGGCAACCCCAACAGGTCGTCGGCAAAAACGATTCGAGCCAGCAGGCGTGTTTTTCGTGAACGGACCCACCGGAAATGAGCGAATCTGGCCCGCCGGAAGCGCCGGTTAATCGATTTGGTGCAGGGGGCCCCTTTCCTTGCCGTTTCGAGTTCCGATGGCACGCCAAATCTCTAAGTCAATTGTGTCATCGATCGAAGCAACGTGACCGTCTCCAAAACTCACGTTGACCGTCCTCCGATGGTGACTTCGTGCACTGATAATGGCGTGTTCACCCGGCGTATCCGGAATTGCGCTCCAATTTCCGCAATCCTGCCCTGTCCAGTTGGGAGGCGCGACATGGTTGTACATCGTGCCCGCGTAGCCCGCAAATGGCCAGCCATTCGAATAGTTCGAGCCTGACAGCCAACGGCCGGCGGACGTAAAGTTATATCTTGATGGCCGGGGTCGGTAGTTCTTGCAACGACGAAAAATGATCTCGCGCCGAATTGGGCGATCTTCTCGGCCAGGCATCGTCACGATGTCACTCGCTGTCGGTAACTTGATTGCCGCATTGATTCCGCTGCCCTTGGTACGTTCTGAAAAGAAGGCTGTTTTCGATAGTCCATCCAGGATTTTCCCAGAAGTCATCCCCCGCTTGCCAGCTGAAAAAGCACCATTTCCCAGCACCGACTGACCGCCCACCGTCGCGTCGTGAGTGGCTTGCCGCGACGTCGAGTACGCGCCGCCGTAAGGCGTAGAACCGCCGAAGTTGTATCGATAGTTGTTCTCTGAAATAATCCGAACAGTATTCGGATCACTAGGACAAATAAACATGTCCTCTGCTGTCGCGTAAGCATCGTAATTGATGTTGTAAGGTTGACCAGCTTGACTCATACGCCGTGCCGACGGTCGTTTGAGGTCGATCATTTGATACACCGAATCGCTTTCCAGGTGGGGCAAGATCCAGATGTGAACCGATCGAAATCCCGTGGATTCCCCCTGGCCTGCCCGTTGGTTAACTCGGTTGTAATTCGTGTAGGCTCGTTGAACACGCCCCCCATGAACCCAATCTGGCAGCAAGCGTCCAGGAGGAAATCTGGCATGGGTCGATTCATAATTGGCAACTGCCATACCAATCTGGCGAAGACGATTCATGCAACGTGTCCTGCGCGCGGCTTCACGAGCAGAATTGATTGCCGGCAATAACAAGACGATCAAGATTCCCATCAGACTGATCACGACCAGTAGTTCGATGAACGTAAACGCGGGCGATGGTTTGTTGCGGCAATCGAAGGTCATGGATCCAGTCAACGATCAGTTTCAGTGCCCATGAGCCATCCGTTTCAGTGCCCATGAGATGGGGAACGCTGATCACTTTAAGAACGTTTCTCGACCATTGAAAATTTGCACGAGTGGATGAAAAGTACTCCCTTCACAGATCGCAGGTAAAAACGGCCAAAACGAACTCGATCCGCCCTCATGGTGAAGAATCACGAAGTTCAAAGTCGCAAACAAACGACGCCTTATTGCCCAGGTCGTTCACCTCAGAGCAAAATCAGGAAGCCAGTCGAATCGGAAGGGGCAACGGTTTTGACACCGGAAAACGAAGCTGGCGGATCATCCCAATCAAGCCGATTCTTTTTCGCTCCGATCGCGATCAAGGCTCAATCTTTTTTTCGCAGGCGAATGTGCAATCTATCCGACGAGTCGGTTCCAAACCAACGAGCGATCGCTGCTCAAGCGAAAAACGAAAAAAATCATTGGCCGGTCGCAAGAGCATCGGATCCGCTCTTTGCTCAAGCAAGTTTTTTATTTTTTTGGTGAAGCTAAAGAATCGTTTGACTGTAAAGAATACGTTACGGAAAATCCCTTCGTCACCGTTGCCGCAGCGAGATGAAGGAAGCGCGATTTCGGAGGCCAAAGTGGAAGTTCGAAGTTAAGCAAGCTGATCAATTGGTTTGAATCATTAAGCTGCTGCCATTTCCGGATGCACAGAACGGGAAGATTTCGTTTCATTCCTTGAACATTGCCAAGCGTTCTCAACACGGGAAGCTTGGCGGTTTCCCACAACTCCAACTATTTTTGTCGAGCGGCCGTACGGGAGAAGAAACGAATCGTTTCGGATCAATCGTTTCGCGTTGAGATTTTCCGAGCCGAGATTTTGATTTCGTAACCGCTCCCAAAAAGATTAGCGCGCAAAATCATTAAAAACAGACTACAATGAGCGACGAAACGGCAATCGCCGTCGATGCATTTCGCAATGAGGTAGTGGCGTTACGTGTATTTGACACCGAAAAGGTGCTACATCTGCGTCGCAACGAGATAGTGGTACGAACTGATCCAGAGAACTCCAAATCGCTCAGGGCTCGCTTTGTCAAATAAGCGGTTATTTCTGTATCAGGCGTTACCCGTTCAGACGAGGAAGACGATTTCCGAAACGAAGTTCGTGGCTGAGGTGTGAGATCAACAAAGTGTCGTAAGGACAAATGATCTTTGAGGGGAACTGGTGATTCAGTCCAGCTGGGGTTCTCGACAAGCGTTTATTTTTAATCACATTCATTCCAGGTCTTTGGTATCGACCGAGACTTGCGCGTTCATTGGTTAACATGAAGGTTGTTAGGAGTTATTTGATATGGGTCGTAAGAAAAGCCGATCGGTCTCCCGTCGTTTGCTGAAGCAATCCGAAGCCATTGATAAGCGACGTGTGTCTGCAGTGGAACCGCTTGAACCTCGAGCAATGTTGGCCGCCGACCCTGTCCTATCTGAATTCCAAGCATCGAATGTTAATACCATCCTTGATGGCAATGGCCGATCTTCTGACTGGATTGAGATCCGCAATCCGGACGTCGAAGCAATTAATGTTGGTGGTTGGTATTTGTCGAATGACGAGCTGGATCTGAAGCAATGGCAATTCCCCGGAAATACGACGCTTGAACCGGGCGAGATCATCGTTGTGTTCGCGTCGGGTGACAATGAGGCCGACCCGGCCGGCAACTTACACACGAACTTTAAACTTGACCGTGACGGCGAGTTCTTGGCGTTGGTCAAGCCGGATGGAACGACGGTCACTCAATCGTTCAATCCCTATCCTGCACAACTCGAGGACCAATCTTTCGGGTTGGCTGTCAGTCGAGATGTCAAAGAATTGATTCCCGACGATGCGGCGATTAATGTCCACGTCCCAGCCAACAATGATCTCGGAACCGGTTGGACAGCAACGGAATTTGACGATTCCAGCTGGACCTCTGGCACAACGGGCGTTGGTTTCGAAGATCTTTACTCGGCCTTCACAGAAGCGGACGAGTTCGACGCACCGTTAGGCCCGGAATGGACCACCGATATCCCCGACGGCGGTACATCAACGGTGGAGATCACCGGTGGCAACTTGGTCATGAACGTTCCCGAGGGACAAGACACACGACACAGCAGTCGTGGTCTCGCGCCGATTGTTTACCGTGAAATCCCGGGGGATGGCCCGATTGACTGGGAATTCACCACGCACGTCACGCAGGGCGAGGACGACGAGGGTCGAGCTGGAATCGGCATCTACGACGCCAATAATGGCAAGCTGGCGATCAGTCTTGAATACTCCATCGATGACGACAAGATCATTTTCACATCTGGCGGTGTGGAAGTTGACACGGACCGCGAGCGAAACAAAGAGAACTATGCCCTCAAAATAGTCCGCGACAACATCGCAAAGACTTGGAGCGCATTCTTCAAGACCAATCTCGCTGGGGATTGGAAAGCTGTTGGCGTCGCAACTGACGGCATCGACAGCTCGCCTTACATCAGCCAGCCACGAGCGGCGTTGTTTGCTCGCACCCCCACCAGCACGATCACGGCCACCTTTGATCGCGTTGAATTCTCGATTGCCGATCAACGTCCGATTTATCCAATTAGCCTGGACGTCAAAGATTCGATGATGAATCAGAATTCATCGATTTACATGCGAATCCCCTTCGAACTCAACGAAAGCCCCACTCGTTTTGACGAGTTAGATTTAACGACCATGTCAGACGATGGCTATCGAGCGTTTTTGAACGGTGTCGAAATCACGGCACAAAATGTACCAATCGATAGCACTTGGAATTCCGAAGCTTCGTCGACCCGAGGTGCGGTGAACGGCGTGATCCCGGTCGACAGCGTTTTCGCAGCCGCGTCGCTGGGCGCTTTGCGTGAAGGCACGAACGTGTTAGCCGTTCAAGGAATGAACGTCAACGCAAGCGATCCCGACTTCTTCTTCCACGCGACGCTTTCAACTGCGGAGATTCTATCAGAATCATTGCAACCGTTTATTCAACCCACTCCGGGTGAATTGAATCTGCTCCCGGCTGCTCCAACGCCCGTAATCACAGGTGACTCGGGGCTATTCTTTGGCAGTCAAACGATCGAATTGGGTATCGACAATCCAAACCCCAACCTCGAGATTCGTTACACGCTGGACGGTTCCAATCCAACCGCCAGATCCAGTCTGTACGGCGGACCGATCGTGCTCAACGAAAGTGCCCGACTCGAAGCAAAAACGTTCGACAACTCGGCGAACCCCAACTTTGTTGCGAGCAACGCCGCAAGTGGTACCTTCTTCGCCCTGGCGGACGATCTTCGGGAAACGGATTCAAATCTGCCAATCATCATTCTCGATACGCTCGGAAAGGGCGTTCCCAGCACAGGCTCTACCAGCCTGGTTGGCATGAACGTCGCAGTATTGGAAGTGAGCAAAGCGACGGGACGAGCGTCCATTGATGGTGCAATCGTCGACTACCTAGGAAGAGGCGGTGCACGTTCTCGTGGATCGAGTACGGGCGGCCAACCTAAACACAACATGTCCTTCGAAACCTGGGGCACCAGCGGCACCACGGCAGATGACGACACCAATGTCGCCTTGTTGGGAATGTCAGCTGAGAGTGATTGGGTATTGCACGCTCCCTATGATTTCGACCGTGCCTTAATCCGCAACCAATTGGCATTCGATGTGAGTAATCAAATGGGACAATGGGCTCCCGACTACCGACCCGCAGAAGTCTACCTCAACAAAGGTGACGGAGTGGTCTCGGCGGACGATTACTTTGGTGTGTATGCCGTCTTGGAAAAAATCAAGCAAGGTGGCGATCGGGTTGATATCGCAGCGATTGATCCATCCGTGACAAAAGCTCCCGATGATCCAAACTTAGAAGAAGGCGAGCCGAATATTTCCGGTGGCTACATGTTCAAGGTTGACCGAGCCGATCCGGATGCACCGGCCTTTTCCGCTGGTCGGCAATCGCTGAACTGGGTGACCCCCAAGAGCCCCGGCAGTCGAACTGCAAGACCGGATCAGAAGGCTACTTCGACTCAGCAACAATGGATCACCGATTACCTGAATGAGTTTGCTGATACACTTAGGAATCCGGACATCAATGATCCCGAAGGATATTCCAAGTACATTAACCCGATCTCTTGGGTTGACACTCATCTGGTCAATGTTTGGATGATGAATGTCGATGCCTTGCGTCTCAGTGCTTACATGCACAAGGACCGTGATGCTCCAATGGATTACGGTCCGATCTGGGATTTTGATCGATCGGCGGAATCGACGGATGGTCGTGATGATGACCCTTACGTTTGGCGTTCCGAAGTACCCGACTTTGGTACCGATTTCTTCGGGAACGGAACACAGCGTTGGTGGGGCGATTTATTCAGCGATCCTGGATTCTGGCAGTTATATGTTGACCGTTGGCAAATGTACCGCAACACGATGCTCAGCGATGACGGAATTAATGAAACGATCAATCGGCTCGCCGATCCTTTGACGGAAGCTCAGGCTCGCAATTTCACCAAATGGCGTGGCACTAGGCCTCGTAACAACAGTAATTTCGGCTCCGGTAAATTGAATGGAACCTGGCAAGGCGAAGTAGAAAACATGCGTCAGTGGCTCCTTGAGCGCGCTGGATTCATGGACGCTAACTTCGTTGGCCAACCTCTCTTCGATATCGGTGGCGAACAGTTGTCAGCCAATGCGGACGGGGATTTATTGAGCCCGGGCACCGAAGTCAATGTGTCTGCCGCACCGTTAACTTTCTACAACGACACGGTCGTCCTGTCGGGTGACGTGGGCGCGTCAACTGCCAGCTACCTCATCCCCACGGACAACTCGCTGGGCGCCGATTGGGCAGCACCCAATTTCGACGACGGGCAATGGACATCCGGACCATTGGGACTCGGATTTGACAGTGGCGATGATTTCCTCGACCTGATCGGTACCGTCATTCCCAAGCCCGATGACGTGAAAGATGGTGGAACCACCGTACTGGCTCGAATGGAATTCAACCTGGCTGATGCATCCTCCGCCAAATCCGAGGATCTCATCCTGCGAATGAAGTATGACGACGGCTTCGTTGCCTATCTAAACGGCACAGAAGTCTGGCGACAAAACATTCGCGACAACGATCTTGCTTGGGACTCGCGTGGCACTTCGCACCGTGATTCCGAAGCCGTCGTTTTTGAAGACTTTGACATCTCAGAGTTCAGCAATCTGCTCGTGGACGGCCGCAACGTGCTGGCCATTCGAGGTGTCAACTCAACCTCTGGCAGTAACGACATGCTCATGCTGCCCGAACTGGTATCTCGAGAAGTCAATTTCGGCGTGAATCCAAACGCCAAGGTCTACTACACCACCGATGGAACCGATCCTCGTGGACTTGATGGCACGCCAACGGCATCCTCTCAGCTCATGCCACAAGGCGGAGCTCTGACCATCAATGAAGATGTTCGAATTGTGGCTCGAGCGTTTGACGACGCCACCGACCGCGGTCCGGAAGCGAGAATCGTTAAGACCGACTGGAGTGGCCCGCTGCAATACGACTTCTTTGTTGCGGACTCTCCGCTCGTAATCAGTGAGCTCAACTACAACCCAGCTGGCGACGACGCGGACAACTCACCCTACAACAATGACGATTTCGAGTTCATTGAAATCCACAATCCCAGTGCAGCGGCTGCGAGCTTGCTCGGCGTCAAACTGGCAGATGGCGTTGAATTCGATTTCTTCGACGCCAGCACGAGCTCAATTGCTCCGGGTGGTTATGCGATTGTCGCCAGTAACACGGCAGCATTCGCAGCACGCTATGGTAACAGCGATGCCGTCATCGGCGTCTTCGACGGCTCTCTGGACAACACGGGTGAGGACGTTGACCTGGTCGATGGAACGGGAGCAACAATCTTCTCGTTGAATTACAACGACAGCGATCCCTGGACAATTCGGGCTGACGGTTTTGGTGCGACCCTCGAATTGATCGATCCCAACAACACACCCGCCGAACGCCAGAACAAGTGGTACAGCTGGCGTGGCAGCAGTGAAAACGGTGGCTCGCCCGGAACCGCCGGAGTCGGCGCTGCCGGAGTCGTCGTCAACGAGGTGCTTGCTGGAACGCGAGATCCAGTGAATCTGTCCGATTCGATCGAACTACACAACGTGACGGATGCCGCAATCGACATCAGTGGATGGCGACTCAGTGATGCCGCGGGTTCTCTGGATAAATTCACCATTCCGAACGGAACCTTACTTCCCGCCGGTGGCTATGTCGTCTTCGATGAAAGTGATTTCAACGCGGACACCCCGGTGAATGGCAATGACGGATTCGCACTCAATGGTGTCGAAGGTGACAATGTCTGGCTTACCAAACCCGATGGCAGCTTTGTGGATGATGTCCACTTCCGTGAAACGATTAATGGCGAGTCCCTCGGACGAGTGCCTAATGGTTCGGGTCGCTTAGCCCCCTTATCGGTGCTCAGCCTAGGCGCAGAGAACCTCTCCCCGCGGGTTGGACCAATCGTAATCAGCTCGGTACAGTACAACCCACGTGCCTCATCGTTGGCACTTGAACAAGATCCGAGCCTGGAAACGAGTGACCTTGAATATGTTCAAATTCACAACCCCACAGGGGCCGACGTTTCGTTGAACGATTGGCGACTTCGTGGCGGCGTGGAATTCAGCTTTGAGGACGGTACGACAATCGCCGCGGGCGAAACGATTACCATTCTGAAATTTGATCCAACCGATCCTGAAAATATCAATCAAGTCAACGCCTTTAAGCTCCATTATGCAGTAGGCGACGGCGACCGACTGCTGGGTGGCTATGCGGGACAACTCAGTAACAGCGACGATCGAGTCACTCTGTTACGTCCGATTGCTCCCCCCGCCAACCAGCCCAACGAAAGCCCTCGTGTGCTCGAAGATGAAGTCCTCTACGACGACCTGGCGCCGTGGCCTTCGCAAGCGGATGGAACCGGACGTGCCTTGGTTCGCATCACGATGAATGCGTTTGGCAACGCGGCGAGCAGTTGGGTTGCGGGTGACTTGCCTGCATCCCTCGCGGGTGAACTGCCTGGTGATTTCGATGGCAATGGAGTCGTCAATCAAGACGATATCAATCTGCTGTTTGTCGAAATTCGCTCGCTGAACAACAGTGCTGAGTTCGATTTGACAGCTGACGGACTCGTCAACAATGCGGATCGTGATGAAATGGTGAACACGGTTCTCGGCACCGATTTCGGCGACTCGAACCTTGATGGCCTGTTCAATTCGAGTGACTTGGTAATCGTCTTTCAGGCCGGTGAATACGACGACGCCACTTCCGGTAACTCACTTTGGGAAACGGGCGATTGGGACGGCGACGGCGATTTCGGCTCCGGCGACCTGGTCCTTGCCTTCCAAAGCGGAGCTTACACAACAGGCGCCGTCGATCCGACAAGCGTCAACCTCCAGTTGGTTGGTGCGGCAATCACGCAAACCACTGCAAGCGACGACACGAAAGTTCAAACGCTGGCCAATACCCAAACGGTCAACCCGGGTGCCAACCCGTTGGGGAACGTTCGTGTGGTTGACGCATCGGTCGAGTCCTTGTTTGACGCCCGTAGTCGTGACGAAAGCAAAAACAGCATCATCGAAGACGCGGCCGAAGCGTTGGTCGATGATGGACTGAGTTTCTAATCGAATCCGACTCTCGCTTGCCCCAACAGACCTCATCGGTCGCTAACAGACAGCGACCGATGAGCAGGCTGTTCGGTGCCTAGGTTGCTCACCTGCTGCTCTTCAGCCGTGCCTTCGCCCTGTCGGCCAATCATGGCTTGTTGAGTCAACTGAACTTGCCAATGGAAATCGGCGAAACTATCCGGGAAAAGCTGGGAGTTTCGAGATTCTTCTTTTATAATCCGCATCTGCCCGATTGATGGCTGAATGGCTGGCTTCTTGGCGACACTTGGCAGGAAATCAGCTCTCGGATCGACTCACGACTTGGTGTTTAGCTCGCTGCAAGACCGTGCCGTTTCGTTCCATGCAACCGCAGCCAAGTCCAAAGAGGGATAAGCCTTGATCGTTTGTGCACTAATCCGGATCCGAATTTAATTTACCATTCAAGCCAGCCAGAGTTGGCATGATGGGCTTTGCAGCTGTGAGGAGTTTTCAATGAATCGTCAGAGATGGAATTTCGGTGGCTTAACGAATCGGAGCCGTGGCCAACGTGCTGTTCACCATGCATTGCGAAACAGCATCGTCGAGCAGCTAGAAGCACGACACCTGCTAGCCGGCGATCTTTCGATTTCTGAATTTCAGGCGATTAATTCGACAACAGTGGCAGACGAAGACGGTGACTTCGAAGACTGGATTGAAATCCGGAATGCCGGTGTCGAATCAGCAAACCTTGACGGTTGGTACTTGACGGATGACGATACGGAACTCGACAAGTGGGAGTTTCCCGCCGTATCGGTTGACGCGAGTGCACAAATTATTGTGTTCGCATCCAACAAAGATCGCACTGACCCTAACAGCCAGTTGCATACCAACTTTAAGTTGGCTGGTAACGGTGAGTACTTGGCCCTCGTCAAACCGGATGGTACCGTCGCCCAAGACTTTGGTGAACAATACCGACCCCAATTCGAAGATCAGTCATTCGGCTTGGCGATCGGTAGTGAAACGGTCGAGTTGCTTGACGGCTCCGAAGCAGTTCGCGCCACGGTGCCGCTTGACAATGGACTTGGCGACGAATGGATTCAACCCGCCTTCAACGATGAAGGCTGGTTCCAAGGCAATCAAGGAATCGGCTACGAAATCGCCCGACCTGGCTTCGAACTGCAAGACGACTTCGATGGAGTTCTTGATCCGGCTTGGAACGCTAACATTCCGGCTGAGGGCACCAGCACGGTGGAGTTGGTGGATGGAAAGTTACGCCTCGATGTCCCCGCCTCCCAAGACACCAGCTGGGAAGCTCGAGACTTGGCGCCCTTGGTCACACGCGAATTGCCCGGAGACAGCCCGGGAGACTGGGAAGTCGTCACCCGTGTGTCCCAACGCGCCTCGGATCGTGGTGTTGCGGGTATCGGTGTGGTCGACGCAACCACCGGGAAACTGCAGATTCAATTCGAATACTCATCTCGCTTGAGCTTTCGGCTGATCGCTGGAGGAGACTCGCAAGGTTCTCGGGTAAGCGTCAATCGCACAGACTACTATTTACGATTGGTACGCGACGGCAAGACCCAAACTTGGTCCGCGTTTTACAAGTTGGATGCGGCCGACGATTGGAATCTTGTCGCAACAGCAATGGACGGGGTGGATAACACGCCAGTGGTTGACCAACCTCTATTCGCATTTTACGGCCGAACACCTCGCAGCGCGATTCGAGCGGACTTTGACTATGCTCAATTCATTGTGCCAGACCAACAGCCTGTGTACGGCCCAGAAATTGGCTTGAATCTCGGCAATGAGATGTTCAACAACAACGCGTCTGCCTATCTGCGAATTCCCTTTGAAGTCGAAGGTGACCCGTCGCGATTTGATGAACTGGCTCTGACGGCTCGATACGACGACGGCTTTCGTGCATTTCTCAATGGTGTTTTAATCACCGAACAAAATGTCCCGATCGAATCCACCTGGAACTCGTCCGCAACCAGCGTCTTTGGTGCCGTGAATGGTCGAATCCCCTCCGTTCAGATCAATGTGAGCGCCTTTATCGATGCACTGAAACCCTCGGAGAACCTGTTGGCCGTGCAGGCGATGAATGTCAACTCACTCGACAGAGACTTTTTCTTTGATGCACTGTTATCAGGTGCCGAAGTTCTCGAAGAAACACCCCAGTTCTTTATCGTTCCCACGCCAGGCGAGCCCAACGATTTGGCAGCCGCGCCCTCGCCCGTGTTGATCGCTGAACAGGGTGTCTTTTTTGGGAGTCAGACAATCGAATTGCAACTCGAGGAACCCAATCCTGCTCTGGAAATCTTCTACACCCTGAATGGTACCGATCCAACGACAAACTCCACCCGCTACGTCGGGCCGATCGTTCTGACCGAAAGCGCGATGCTTCAGGCGAAAAGCTTCGACACATCCGCTAATCGGTCCTACGATCCAAGTAATCCAGTTTCCGGAACCTTCTTTGCTGCCTCCGAGTCGCTCCGAGGCCGTGATTCAGATATTCCACTCGTCATTCTTGATTCACTCGGTCAGGGACTGCCTGGATCGGGATCAACCTCTTTGCGTCCCGTGAATGTCATCTTTTACGATGTGAGCAAAGCCTCAGGCCGATCTGAGCTTGATGGCCTGGTGGAATACTTGGGCCGTGGTGGAGTTCGCGATCGTGGCTCAAGTACAGCCGGTCAGCCGAAACCCAACATGACGTTTGAGGTTTGGGGAGCAGACGGGACCACCGAAGATGACGACACAGATGTGTCGCTCGCCGGCATGCCCGCCGAGAGCGACTGGGTCCTGCACGCCCCTTACAATTTCGATCGAGCCCTGATTCGAAATCCGTTCTTCATGGGCTTGAGCCACGAAATTGACGTCTGGGCCTCCCATACGCGTTTCGTCGAAGTCTACTTCAATCGCAACAATGGGGTCGTTGAAGAACGAGATTATGCAGGCACCTACGTTTTGATGGAAAAAGTCACTCGTGGGCCCGACCGAGTAGATATCACGGCCATTTCCCCAGCGGATAACGATCCCAACAGCGAAGAGATATCGGGAGGCTACATTTGGAAAGTCGATCGAGCCGATCCGGGTGAGCCAACCTTCTCCGCCGGCGGCCAGGGAATCAATTGGGTGGAACCCAAAAGCCCCCGAGGGCGAGCTGATGAAGATCAAAAGGCGACTGCCGAACAAGAAGATTGGGTGCAGGACTACATCAACGCTTTTCGGGATACGCTACGTAACCCGAACATTAATGATCCAGATGGGTATTCAAAATATATCAACGTTGATTCCTGGATTGATCAACACCTAATCAATGTCCTGACCTTCAATGTGGATGCCTTTCGTCTAAGCGCCTACTTCCACAAAGATCGTGGCAAGCCAATGGAATACGGCCCGCTTTGGGACTGCGACCGTTGTATGGAATCCACCGACAATCGCGACGATGATCCAACCGTCTGGACCAATTCCAGCGGCACCAATTTCTTCAGCTACACCTGGTTCCGAGAACTGTTTCAAGATCCCGGCTTTTGGCAGGCCTACATCGACCGATGGCAACAACTGCGAAAGGATGAATACAGCAATGACAATATCGATACCATGATCGATCGTCTTGCCGATGACGTTCGTGAATCTGCCGCGCGAAACATCGAGCGTTGGTCGAGCGCGAGTCGCTATCGATCAAACAGTGCCTATCCCTCAGGCAAACTCGACCGAACATTCCAGGGCGAAATCGAGCATCTACGTGCCTGGTTACACGCACGAGCTGAATTCATGGACCACAATTTCGTGCAACCGGTGAGTGTCCGGGTAGATGGCGAGGAACTTGGTCAGGAAAAAGGAGTGATCATTGAGGCTGGCAGCGAAGTCCAACTTATCGGTCCCTCGGTCGTCTCCTTTGACAATCCGGCCTTGATTCTTGGTGAGCCGGGTGAAGCGGTATCCACCTATTTTGTACCCGTCAACGACGAATTGGGGACAAATTGGTCCGCAAGCGATTTCGACGACAGCCAATGGCAGTCCGGTCCTCTGGGCATCGGATTTGACACCGGGGATGACTTCCTCGAATTGATTCGCACAACCGTCAGACCCTCGGAAACCCACCCGGATGCGACGACGATCCTGAATCGATTGGAATTCAACATTGATGACGTCGACGCCTTGGCCGACAACGGCTTGGCATTGCGAATGAAGTACGATGACGGTTTCGTCGCTTACTTGAATGGCGAGGAAATCGTGCGTATTAATCTTCGCGATAGCGACTTGGCTTGGGATTCACGCGCCCGTTCTCATCGAGATAGCGAAGCGGTCCTTTTTGAAAACTTCGACATTAGTGAATTCAAACACCTGCTAGTGAATGGCACGAACGTCCTCGGACTCCGTATCATTAATTCGAGCAAGACAAGCGGCGATATGTTGATGTTGCCCGAATTACGATCCACCTCTTTTGGTGAAAACCCCAATGCGGCTCTCTATTACACGACCGATGGAACCGACCCTCGTGGGGCCGACGGTAATCCAAGCGAATCGGCCATCAAATTGCCCATCGGTCAGACGGTAACGATCAATGCAAACACGCGAATCTTGACCAGAAACTTCGATGACATCTCTGATCGAGGGGAAGAATCGAGAATCGTGCGTACCGCTTGGAGTGGTCCCAAACAATACGACTTTGTCGTGACTTCATCGGAACTCGTAATATCGGAATTGAACTACAATCCGAGTGCCGCTTCGGATGATGAACAACAGGCTGGATTTGGCCGAGATGATTTTGAGTTCGTCGAAATCCTGAATGTGGGCTCGCAACCAGCCGATCTCACAGGTGTTGAATTGACCGATGGCGTGGAATTCGATTTCCTCAACAGCGCCATTAAAACGCTTGCCAGTGGCGAACGACTCCTGGTCGTCAGCAATCCGGCAGCCTTCGCAATGCGATACGGGAATGAGTTGCCGATTGCGGGTGCCTTCTCGGGGTCTCTCGATAATAACGGGGAAGACATCGACATCGTCGAAGGAACGGGTGACGTCATCTTCTCCGTGAATTATGCCGACAGCGATCCCTGGCCCGTGCGGTCCGATGGCTTTGGTGCAACTTTGGAATTGATCAGTCCCGAGAGCGTTAGCTCGGAAAAACAAAGTAAATGGTACCAGTGGCGTGGAAGTACCGACGTCGACGGGTCACCCGGTCGTGCCGGCTCCGGATCACTCGGTGTCGTCATCAATGAAGTGCTCGCTCGCACTGAAAACCCGGTCAACTTGCCCGATTCAATCGAATTGCACAACACGACTGGAACCCCCTTGGATATCAGCGGATGGGGTCTGAGCGATTCCGCCGATAACTTCTTAAAATTCAATTTCCCCGCAGGAACCACCATTCCGGCGCGAGGCTATTACGTGCTGGATGAATCGGCCTTCAATCCAGACAATCCACCGCAAGGCTCCGAAGACTTTGGCTTGAATGGACGGACGGGCGACAGTGTCTGGTTGGTAACCGGCAAGGGAGATTTTGTCGACGACGTCCATTTCCGTGGAACCCTCAACGGTGAATCTCTGGGACGCTTCCCCAACGGTTCCGGCAGACTTTCACCCCTCAAGCGAACGTCGTTAGGACTTCCGAACACCGATCCTCGCGTCGGTCCTATTGTGGTGACAGAACTTCAATACAACCCAATACTTTCCGATGCGGCCCTGGCGATGGATCCAAATCTTGATGCAAGTGATTTGGAATTCATTGAAATTCACAACCCGACCGCAGCTGTCGTCGACTTAACGGAATGGCGAGTGCGAGGCGGCGTCGATTTTGATTTCCCCGAGGCCGACACTCTGGCCGCTGGCGAAACAGTCGTGCTACTTAAGTTCGATCCCGCCGACCCAGAAAACATCAATCAAGTCAATGCCTTCCGTGCTCACTATGGCATTGATGACAATGTGCGACTGTTGGGTGGGTATCGAGGTCTGCTCAGCAACGCTGACGACCGAGTCTTGCTCTTGCGGCCAGATGGGACTGACCCTGATGATCCAACCGAAATCCTTCGCGTCCAAGAGGATGAAGTCCTCTACGACGATTTGGCACCTTGGCCTAAGAGCGCTGATGGAACTGGACATTCGTTACAACGCAAGTCCGTTGACGCCTTTGGGAATTTGGGGCCGTCTTGGAATGCCACCATTCCGTCGCCCGGATCTCCCGATTCAACGATCGTCGGTGATTTCAACCTCGACGGTCTCGTGAATGAACTCGATATCAATTTGCTCTTCGAGCAAATGCGATCCACCAACCCAAATCCCAGCTACGACCTGACCGGCGATGGTCTCGTCAACGCAAATGATCGCCAGGAAATGATCGAGAATATTCTGTCATCAAATTACGGAGACGCCAATCTCGATCGCGTATTTAATTCCAGCGATCTCGTGATCGTCTTCCAGGCGGGAGAATATGACGATCCCCTCCCGCTGAATTCTCAGTGGGAAACAGGCGACTGGAATGGCGATGGTGATTTCGATTCAAGTGACCTCGTGCTCGCCTTCCAGTCAGGTGCCTATCAGACCGCCGCGATCAAAGTGAGTCACTTGCAGCGAATCCGTGCGGCCTTTGCGGAAGATCATGCGGAACAGGATGATCGATCGGCTGGGACCGAACTCCTCGGTCTTGCCGACCATCCGCTAGATCGGGCTGTCGAAATCGACCTCATCGAAGAAAGTTTGCAATCATTATTTGAAGACAAAGAACGGGAAGATGAAAAGAGGATTGAACAAATCACCGATTCACTGCTTGAGCAACCGCTGGAGTAGTCAAAGGAAATCCCCGTCTTTTGCCAGAAATCACTCGATTTGAAACTTTCGCGGCGCCCCGTCCGGGCGGCGAGGAGCCGCATGAACCGGTGGCAAAAACAGGCTGTTTTTTTCTCTTTACGATATAATGCTCTCTGTAGAGCGCGACACGCAACCTTGTCACATTGCGACCAGGCGATGAGGATGAACCGCGGTTAAAACACCCGATGCAGCCCAATGAAATCCTCATTGATTCATGCTGTCATCAACTTTTCAAAAACAGGTTTGCTGGGATTCGCCTTCAGGCAATCTGGCCAGGGAGACTTCAAGAATGGCGTATCTAACGGGTCGTCCATCGCGGCGTCAACGACGTGCTGCATTCGTAGAAACGATGGAAGCGCGTGTCTTGCTCGCCGGTGACTTGGTGGGTCATTGGATTGCCGATGACCTCAACGCAGAGCTGGACGATCAGGCAACCGTCAGCCGTTGGGCGGATTCGGTGAGCGGAATTGAAGGTTCTGCGATCGGACAACCAATACTCGCCAAAGGACAAATCGGCGGTCGTTCGGCAATTCGCTTTGAAACTTCGGATGGAGTCGATGCGATCAAGGTGGCCGGATCAGTCAGCCCGTTGCGAACAGCGGAAGACTTCTCGGTTTTCGCCACCTTCCAGACAGACTCGTCGGAACTGCAGGGTGGTCGGGACGTTTGGTTTTCCAATTCGGGTCTCGTCGACGCCAACAGTCGAAACTTTGGCCGCGACTGGGGTTTGTCGATCAATCCAGAGGGAGCTATTTCAGCAGGGATTGGCACCTCGTTTGGCGCGTCGGCTAACGTCTATTCTGACGTATCGGGTTTGAACGATGGACAAATGCACGTTGCCACATTAACACGTAGCGGCGATACGCTGACGCTTTACGTGGATGGTAATGTTGCGGGCTCCACCGCAGATGGTGTTGCAGGCCCTCTCTCACCGATCGACACCATGTTTGGCAACACATCCTCGTCGGGCGACGTCGGTTTCGATGGTGATATTGCCGAGATCCGCATGTACAACGGTGCGTTGACGTCTACCGAAGTCAGCAACGTGATTGCCGAAGTCAACTCCTATTACGCAAATGCTAAACCCCAAGCCACGCCGGATGCATATACGGTGGCGGAAGACAGCGATTTCTTCTTGAACTTCTTCCCAGCGGATCAGGGAGTGCTCGCGAACGATACCGATGCGGACGGCGATCCGCTCACTGCCACCGTGATCGAAACAACACAACACGGCACACTTACATTTCAAGCCGACGGATCGTTTTTCTATCTCCCCGACTCGAACTTTTTCGGCACTGACACGTTCACCTATGTGGCAGAAGATTTCCGAGCATCCGAACCAACGACGGTGACTATGAATGTGTCACCCGTCTACGATCCTGCCCTTCCCGTATCGGATCGTTACAAGATGTTATCCGGAACGCTGCTCACGGTTGGGACAGAGACGGGACTCCTTGCGAACGACCTAAACATTGACGAAGCCGACCTCAAGGTCGTGCTTGAACGAACCGTTAGCCGTGGTTCATTGTCGTTGTTGGATGATGGATCTTTTGATTATGACCCACAAGGGGCGTTCGGGATTGAAACGTTTGCGTACCGAATCGATGATGGCACGAACATCTCGAATTCTGTCGAGGTCACCATTCTGATCAACAGTCCGCCGATTGCAAATGATGATCAGTTCATGATCTCAGAAGACGTTGCCTTAAACACAGGCATCGATGCGGGTGTGACGCAAAATGATATCGATGCCGAATCGGATCCTTTCACCGTCACGTTGTTGTCGGAACCGGAGTTCGGCACATTGTCGCTCAGCGAAAATGGGGCCGTCTCCTACACCCCCAATGCCAATTACTACGGAGATGATTCTTTTACTTACCAACTGAGTGACGGCGAAGACCTTTCCAATGTGGCTACGGCAACCATCACGGTCCAAGCTGTAAATGACGCCCCTAGCCCGGAAAAAGACGTTTACTTTGGCCTATCCGGTCAGACGATTGAGATCGCTGCAGGGTCGGGAGTCCTTGCCAATGACATCGACGTTGAAGGCGGCACCTTGACCGCCACGCTGGTCTCCGGTCCGACCCAGGGAAGTGTCGAATTCAATAGCGATGGCTCCTTCGCCTATCAGGCACCCGCTGGCTTCACCGGATTAGCAACGTTCACCTACTCGGTCTCAGACGGCCAAACGAATTCCCAGCCCACCGAGGTTGAGATCGCCATCAATTCGCTGGTACAGCAGCAACAGATCCTGATTAACGAAATCCATATCGATCCCCCGGTGAAGACAGAGATCGTTGAATTCGTTGAATTGTACAACCAAGGTGATGTCCCTGTAGACGTTTCCGACTGGACCATTCGAGATGGCATCGGCTTCCGATTCCCAGCCGGTTCTTCGGTCGAACCGGGGGGATACTTGGTGGTTGCGATGGACCCGCAGATGTTCCAATCAAAGTTCAAAAAGCCGGCGATTGGCCCTTGGGAGGGCAAGCTCAATAACTCAGGGGAAACCATCGAATTGTGGAGTGCGGGCGGCGATCGCATCGATCGAGTTGATTACAACGTTGGATTTCCCTGGCCGTCAGTCGGTGAGGAACCCGGACCATCAATTCAGTTAATTCACCCTGCTCTCGAAAATGACATCGGTGGTAGCTGGCGTTCCGCGGCACCAACACCTGGTGCTAAGAACTCCGTCTTTGCGGAGAATGCTGCACCACAGATGAGGCAAATCAACCACTCGCCTGAACAGCCGACAGCAGAAGATGCCGTGACGATTACGACTTACGTCACCGACCCGTCCGGCATCCAAAACGTAACGCTGGAGTATCAGCTCGTTGATCCAGGTAATTATTTCAGCCTGAGCGATGCACGCTACAAGACCAGTTGGACCAGTGTTGCGATGTTGGATGACGGCCAAAATGGTGACGCAACAGCCGCCGACAACATCTACACCGCTGTCTTACCGGCCGAACTCCAAACTCATCGAAGACTGGTGCGTTATCGCATCACTTCAACCGACACTGCAGGAGCATCGATCACCGCACCGTATGCTGACGATCTGCAACCCAATTTCGCCTACTTCGTCTACAACGGCATTCCTGATTGGACAGCGGCCGATCGCCCCGGCCGTACACCCGATGTGACCTACGATAGCGAATTGCTCAACAGCGTACCCGTCTATCAATTGATTACCACGAAAGACTCCCACCTCGATTCACAATACATTCCCGACTCGTCCCGTCGCGGTGGATACAGCGGCAGCGATTACCTCTGGGAAGGCACGATGGTCTATGACGGCGTCGTCTATGACCACATCCATTATCGTGCCCGCGGTGGAGTGTGGCGCTACGCGATGGGTAAAAACATGTGGAAGTTCGATTTCAATCGCGGACATCGCTTCCAAGCTCGAGATGATTACGGGAGCAAGTACGATACAAAATGGGACAAGCTGAATTTCTCATCGGTGGTTCAACAGGGTGATTTCCAACATCGGGGCGAGCAGGGGCTGTTCGAATCCGTCGGATTCAAACTGTTCAACCTTGCCGGCACAGAAAGCCCCAACACCAATTATGTTCATTTCCGAATCATTGAAAGCGCCAACGAGCAGGGCGCCGACCAATACAGTACTGACTTCCAAGGTATGTACCTGGCGATTGAACAGCCAGACGGCCAGTTCTTAGATGAGCACGATCTGCCCGACGGAAACTTTTACAAGATCGAGGGCAACAATCCTGAGTCAACGACGAACCAAGGCCCCTATCAAGTGGATGATCGCTCGGATGGAAAATCTTTCATCCGCGAATTCCGTGGTGGCAAACGCCCTACGGTCGAATGGTGGAAAGACAATCTCAACCTGGAAAAATACTACACCTACCAAACGATCTCGCATGCCATCCATCATTACGATACGGCCTTTGGCAAAAATTTCTTCTACTACAACAACCCGGAAACGGGACTGTGGGAGATCCACCCTTGGGATCTCGATCTAACCTGGGCCGACAACATGTACGGCAATGAAAACCACGAGTTCAATGTGAAGGTCGCAAAGAACAACGATTTCAATGACTACACACTCCAGGCCAACATCGATCTCAAAAACCGACTCAACCGGGACTACCAAAACAGCGCTCGTGAGATCCTTGATTTGCTTTTCAACCAAGAGCAAACGGGAATGCTGATTGATGAAATGGCAAGTTTCGTTTATCAGCCAGGAGAACAATCTTTCGTCGACGCCGACCGTGCCATGTGGGATTACAACCCTGTCAACGCGCAGAACTCCAAATACAGCAACAGCAGCAAAAATGCATCGCGTTGGAAGTATTACCAAAAGGCAAGCAGTAAAGACTACCCTGGAATGATCAAGATCCTAAAGGATTACGTTGACAAACGAAACAAATTCATCACCGATCGCATCCTGACCAACGAAGAGAATATTCCGACCACGCCCACCATCAGCTACGCCGGGGAGGCTGGATTCCCCGTCAGCGATTTGACTTTCCAAACCTCGACGTTTGCCAGTCCAGTTAACGCTGAATTCGCCGCAATGGAGTGGCGAATTTCAGAGATCACCGACCCGTCAGTTCCTGGGTTCGATCGCTACAACCGAACTGCACCTCGAAAATATGAAATCGAATCGACCTGGGAAAGTGGTGAGCTGGATGCCTTCGCCGATACGATCAGCATTCCCTCGCAGCATGTAGAAGCGGGCAAACAGTATCGCGTTCGAGTACGAATGATGGACAACGATCAACACTGGAGTCATTGGTCGGATCCCGCTCAGTTCGTAACCTCGGCAGACGTTGCTCCCGAGCTGGCGAATTCACTGCGAATCAGTGAGATCAACTACAATCCGTATGCGGCTACCGCTGCCGAGAAAGCGGCGGGGCATACGAGCAACGAAGATTTTGAATTCATCGAACTGATCAACATTGGCGATCAATCGATTGATCTTACACCCGCATCGCTGGAACAAATTGAAACGGACACAGGAGACCAGGGCGTTAATTTCACCTTTGCCGAGGGCAACGTGACGTCGCTCGCTCCGGGCGAACGCGTCCTGGTAGTAGAAGATGTGAATGCGTTCAAGTCTCGCTACGGCAGCGATTTACCAATCGCCGGCAGTTGGGGGGGACGACTCAGCAACGATTCGGAACAGATTACCTTGTCTGCTTTTGGAACAACCATTCAACAATTCAGCTACCAAGACGAATGGTATCCGTCGACCGATGGCGACGGATACACGCTTGAAATCGTCGATGCCAATCAATCGGATCTCAATCAATGGTCGGCGAACACAGGCTGGAAGGCCAGTTCAGTCCAGGGAGGCACACCCGGCAAGGGTGCTGACGAACGCCTTCCCGGTGATGTAAACGGCGACGGTTTGTTCAATTCATCTGACCTGGTGGCCGTCTTCCAGCTCGGTCAATACGAAGATGGGATCGCCGGCAATTCGGGCTTCGGTCAAGGTGATTGGAACGGTGACGGCGAATTCGACTCAACTGATTTCGTCTACGTATTTCAACTGGGCGTCTATTCGGCCGGCGCCTCTCCCGTTAGTTCGCTTGAAAATCAAGATCTGGCCGCAGCCCTGCAGGGGAATCGTGAATCTTCACGCGGCGAGAACTCGACTGGCGAACTTCGGGCACCAACTCTGACGACAAATCGCCGACCCGTCGCGATTGATTCGGTCTCCGCGCTTGATCAGATATTCGACGATTTGGACTTTGAACGGGAATCAGTAAAGACGACGGACCTGCTGACAGACGATGAAGACTTTGGGCTCGTTTTTTAGTGAACGTCGCCTTCCCCCCAGTCTGTCGCTCCTCGAGAGGGATACGGGGCGAATGAAACTTTCCATGTGGCTGTGGTATTTCCAACGCTACTGCCTGGTCACGTTCGTTGTCAATCTGGCCAGCACCCCAATTGCTGCTGCCCCCAAGAAGAATGTGCTGTTGATCATCTCCGATGATCTCTCGGCAGAAGCGTTGTCCTGCTATGGCAACCAACAATGCCAAACGCCGGCGATCGACCGTCTGGCGACCCAAGGTTTGCGTTTTGAGCGCGCTTATTGCCAATTCCCGGTCTGCGGACCATCACGGGCCGCTTTAATGTCGGGCATGTATCCGCAAACGATCGGCGTAAGGGGCAACGGGTCTTCTTCACGATTTACGGAAAATCTTGGGGAACGTCCTTCGTTCGCCCAACACTTCCGGAATCATGATTACTTCACGGCGCGAGTCAGCAAAATCTATCATATGCGTGTCCCCGGTGACATTACAAACGGTGTGGATGGGCCCGATCACATCGCTTCCTGGTCTCAACGTTTTAATTGCCAGGCACCGGAGTGGATGACGCGTGGCCAACATTTCCATTTGAGTAACGAGCGTCTCAAGCGAGACCCTAACCAACATTATGGTCTTGGATTTGGTTCGGCATTTTATGTCGTGAAAGGGGAGACAAATGGAGCCGAACAACCTGATGTGATGGCCGCCGACAAAGCGATTGAACTGCTAAATAACATCGGAGATGCGCCATTCTTCCTAGCGGTCGGATTCGTTCGGCCTCATGTGCCGCTGGTCGCACCCGCGAGTTTCCATGAGCCGTATCCGACAGCCAAAATGCGATTACCACAACGTAAGCTGGACGACTGGGATGACATTCCAAAAGCAGGCAGATCTCGCAACTCAACTGGGATGGGTTTAGCTGAAAGCGAAGAGAAACAGCGGCAGGTCATCTCAGCCTACTATGCATCGGTGACATTCATGGATCGACAAGTCGGACGCATCATCTCAGCCTTGGACCAGGCTGGATTACGGGATGATACGATCGTCGTTTTCACCTCCGACCACGGTTATCACCTGGGAGAGCATGACTTCTGGCAGAAGATGAGTCTCCATGAAGAATCGGTTCGCATTCCAGTCATCATCTCAGCGCCAGAGAAAACCGTGGCGACCACGGCAAGCCTGTTTGAACAAATCGACTTATTCCCGACGTTAGCAGAACTTTGCAACCTCCCAGTGCCTGAGCATTGCCAAGGACGAAGTGCGGCCTCGCTATTCGATCACCCGAAACAACCGTTAAGAACTCAGGTTTACTGCCTGAAGGGGAAGGCGCATCTATTGCGCACCGATCGTTGGGCTTACATCGAGTATCCAGACAAATCCTGCGAACTGTACGACATGCACGCGGATCCTCAGCAGTTCTCCAATCTCGCATCGGTGGAGCGACATGCCGAGTCGCTGACAAAGATGCAACGCCGATTACGAAACAAACTACGCTCGATTCAATCCCACTCTTACTAAGCGGCTCTCCACGGCGACGGGGAAGAATCAGAACCCAAGGCTTTCGCCAAACCTCTGTCGCATTGTATCCGCTAATCTGCCAATTCCATTCAGAAAACGATTCACCGAACCGTTGCTCTCCTGGCAAAACGACCTGCGGCAAATCAAACCGAACCCAACAATTCGAGTTCAAGCGGTGCGTTTGAAACGGTCGTGCTCGCGACTTGCCTTAATGGCGAATTTTTTTCGTCATCTTCAACGACCAATTCCAGGGCCGCTGCCATCTCATCGCGTTGAAATACGCGGTCGACGGACTGAGCAGCCAATGTTGGAACGTGGCCGCTATCAGCTAGAGAGCCATTATCCAGTTGCAAATCAACAGGTGATGCGTCCAAGGCGTTTTCACCCTCACCCTCGTCAACATTTGTTTTGTTCAGTTCGTTCAACACCAACAAAGCATCAAGCGGTTCCACGAATCGATTGTCATTCGTATCGAAATAAACCGTTACCTCACCGCTGGGCGTCCCCAATTCGCGAGCCCCTGCGTTGTTCAACTCATTGATGACGAGCAGTGCATCCAGTGGTGATATAAACGAGTCCGCATTGACATCCAAAGGGTTGTCAGCGTTGTGCCAAGGGTTCGCTTGCGATTCACTCGCTGCGTCCACAAACAACTGTCGCAGCTCGGCATAATTCTCCGAATCGCTCAGATTGTTGCTCGTTAGATTGTAGGTGGTGACAACTTCGTTGTTCTCATCGATGATCACAACATCACGAAATTCGTAATCCCAACTGTTCAAGTAAACATCCGATCTTCCGTCTTCGTCATCATCCAGATCTTGAACCCAAGAAATGTCACGGCCATCGGTAATGCTTGAGTTGCCTAGTTCATGCCCTCGCTCGTTAACGCCGATAATGTCGATCTCAAGATCACTGTAATCGAGATCAAGTTCTTTCTGGATCTGATCAAGGTAGCCAAACTGGCTACTGCAGTAGCCTCACGTTGCATGCCCAAAATACCACCCCGAGACCTGCCCAAGATAGTCACGAGGTGAAATCGATTGATTGAATCGACTGGAGGTGGCATTCACGTCAAGTAACGAAAAGTCGGGGACCAACTCCCCTTCACCTTCCGCGACTAATTGCACTTCGGCAACATCGCCTCCATGTAACATCTCGCGAGCCTCCAGGCTCTCAACGGCGAGGACTGAACTCCTTGATCCGGCCAATTTTGGTTTACATTGGGTCCACGGCAGGCGCACGATAGGTCAACTCCAACAAAGAAATGTTTCACAATCGGGTGAATTGAAATTCACCTTCCAGAAGAGTCACGTCTTTTCAGTATAAGCAAGTTGCAAAAATCGCACACCGATATCCACCACTTGTAAGAATTCACTCTGTTTTTTGCTGCCGATATTCTTAAACAATCCGTATCTGTGGCCAATTCGGCGCATTTATTAAAGAGACGGCATTACTCAAAGGGGACCGGATCAAGGATTTTCCGCCCCGAACAGCGACTTTCCGGTTCCGCCGATACGGGCAAAACGGGAAAGTCGCGAGAGAAGGTTGACGTCGCTATACTTGAACTGAAATCAATCTCGAATACGTGGGAGATACCTAGATGGATCGTCGTAATTTTTTGCAGCTCGGTGCTGCCGGTCTCGCGATGACTGCGGCTCAAAATCAAGCTGCCGAAGTCGCTGCAGAGAGCAAACCACGAGTCGGCTTGATCGGCTGTGGTTGGTATGGCAAATGTGATCTATTCCGTCTGCTCCAGGTAGCGCCGGTCGAAGTGGTATCGCTGTGCGATGTGGACCGCGAGATGTTATCCCATGCCGCCGACATGGTGGCTTCGCGTCAACGGTCAAAGAAACGACCACGGACCTACGGCGATTATCGAAAGATGCTCGCAGAAAAAGACTTGGATATCGTTCTGATCGGAACGCCTGATCATTGGCACGCGCTTCCTATGATCGAAGCAGTCAAAGCAGGTGCTGACGTGTTCGTGCAAAAACCGATCGGAGTTGATGTGGTCGAAGGTCAGGCGATGGTGGCAGCCGCTCGCAAGTATGACAAGGTGGTTCAAGTCGGTACCCAACGTCGAAGCACACCGCACATCGCGCAAGCTCGGGAAGAAATCATTCAGTCGGGTCTTCTTGGCAACGTCGGCCTTGTCGAAATCTACTGCTATTACCACATGCGGGCTCGAGACAACCCGGCAGACAGTGACCCGCCAGCCAATTTGGATTATGAAATGTGGACGGGGCCTGCCCCGCTACGTCCTTACAATTCACTGGTCCATCCTCGACGTTGGCGCGCCTTTATGGAATACAGCAATGGCATTGTCGGCGACATGTGCATCCACATGCTCGACATGGTGCGTTGGATGCTCGACTTAGGCTGGCCAGACCGTGTTTCGTCGACCGGCGGCATTTACGTGGACAAGGCCAGCAAAGCAAACATCACGGACACGCAAACCGCGACGTTTGATTTTGGCGATCTTCCCATTGTCTGGCAACATCGCAGCTGGGGACCTCCTGTTGATCCCCAGTATCCTTGGGGCGCCACACTCTATGGGGACAAAGGGACGCTGAAGGTCAGCGTGCAAAGCTTTGACTTTATTCCAAAATCAGGTAAGTCGATTCACCAAGATGTCGTTTACGAGCTGGAACAGTATCCGGAAGACAAAACTGAGAAAGATCTGGAGCGACATGTGGCGCCGGCCATCCGCCGCCACATGCAAGATTTCTTGAGCAATATCCAATCACGTGGCAAACCAATCGCCGACATCCAAGAGGGTCACATTTCCACGACCAGTTGTGTGCTTGCCAATCTATCAGTTGACCTTGGACGTTCGTTGACCTGGGATGCTGAAAAACAGCAGGTCGTCGGCGATCAGGAGGCAAACGAGCGACTGGCACGGCCCTATCGAGCGCCTTGGATCCACCCCGATCCCAATCACGTCTAACTCAAGAAAAACAGTTCGGAAACAAGTCGATCTTCTTTTCCGTATGCCGAACGAGAAGATCGGACCGCTGTTCTGTTGCCGCTTGAAAAAGGTCAGTCAAGAATTTGGTCAAAAACATCCTGTCGACAAGACCGATCGGGCGGGCGATCGAGTCTCGGTATGCACTCACATTCATTGCTTCCCTCGCCTTCATCGGCCTGCCAGCCGAGGAGAGCCAAGCCAGCGATAATCGGCCAAATATTCTGTGGATCACTGCAGAGGACATGAGTGCGAATCTTGGCTGTTACGGAGACTCATTCGCGTCGACACCGCATCTAGACCGTTTCGCAAGTGAATCCATTCGCTTCACTCAAGCCTACGCATCGGCGCCCGTTTGTTCACCCGCGCGCTGCTGCCTGATTACGGGCATGTATGCAACGTCGCTCGGCACACAACGTTTGCGTTCTCATTTCTCTCTTCCGGAACATTGCAAACCGTTTCCTGAATTGTTGCGAAGTTCGGGTTACTTCACATCAAACAACGTAAAAACCGATTACAACATCCAGGATGAGAGACAACACATCCAAGCCATGTGGAGTCAGAATGGTCCGCACGCTCACTGGCGTCAACGGAAGTCAAAACAACCCTTCTTTGCCGTTTTCAACCTGATGACTACCCATCAGTCACGAACCAGCGTCTGGCCCCACGCGAAGTTTGAACGCGAAGTTGCCGCTCAAATCAGTGATGGAATTCAACATCCGCCAGCCGATGTGCCGTTGCCACCTTACTATCCGGACACTCCAACTGCCCGACGTGAAATGGCACGTTACTATGATTGCATTCGTGTCATGGATCAACAAGTCGGACAACTCTTGCGAGAACTTGACGAGGACGACTTGGCCGAGGAGACAATCGTTTTTTTCTTTTCGGATCACGGCATGGGAATGCCGCGCGGCAAACGATTACTCCACGACAGTGGCATGCACGTGCCGTTGATTATCCGGATCCCTGAAAAATTCAAGCCGTTGAAACCGGGAGACGTCCAGCGTCACAACAAGTCAGACGTCCAGAATCAAATGATTTCGTTTGTTGACTTCGCACCCAGCGTGCTGGCCTGCACCGAGGTTGAAACTCCCGCGTGGATGCAGGGACAGCCTTTCATTGGACCGAACCCAATACGTCGAGAATACGTCTACGGAGCGCGCGATCGGGTGGATGAAGTCGACGATTTGTCTCGATCCGTTCGCGATCATCGCTACCTGTATATCCGCAACTACATGCCTCATCGATCATGGATGCCGCCCGAATGGTATTCCGATCACTCTGCTTTGCGCCGTGAAATAGCGACATTGCGAGATGCGAAGCGTCTCAATTCGAATCAACTCACCTTCGCCGCAGATCAAAAGCCCGTGGAAGAACTCTACGACACGTCCGTGGATCGGTTTCAGTTGAACAATCTGGCAAAGGATCCTCGAGTTTCTGATGTCCTCCAACGCATGCGATCAGCTCA
The DNA here is from genome assembly GCA_029243025.1 of Pirellulaceae bacterium. NCBI lineage: Bacteria > Pseudomonadati > Planctomycetota > Planctomycetia > Pirellulales > Pirellulaceae > Pirellulaceae bacterium. Next base: position 117,714 of record JAQWSU010000045.1, read on the forward strand.
TAAAAAATGGGTATTCGAGACACGCGACATTGGCTTCTTGCCGGAATCCATTGTCTGGGATCGCTTGCGTCACGACAGCCCCTGGGACGTGGCGCAAGATCATGATCGCTATGCCTTAGACCACACGCTGTTGACAGCTCAATCCGTCGGACGGGAAAGCACGCTGGCGGAACATATAACGCGCTGCCAAGCTGCGGATCCGGCCGTTCGTTTTTGGGGCGTAGTCGGTTTACGCTGCCAGGGAGAATTGACCACGTCGAGCCGATCCCTCTTGTTGGATCTACTGAATGATCCAGTCGCCGCGGTTCGAATCGAAGCCGCTTCGGCCCTTCTTTCAGCCGGTGAATCCCAATCAGCAACCAACGTACTTTTAAGCGAGATCCGCGGTGACAATGTTGATGTGATCCTGCGGGCAATTCGGGCACTGCAACTGAATTTCAAGACGGCACGACCTGACCGCGAGACAGTTCAAGCTGTCTTGGATCGAGCAACAGAAAAAGAAACGACTAGCTCGCATCCCTGCTGGATGTTCGTCCGATTCAGCGCCGATGCCTTGCGAAACCACCTGAAACAATAAGACAAGAACAGCGTCTGATGCAGACCAGCGAGCGAGCAAGTCACTTAACAGCGACTCATGTAGCCTGCTGAAAAACTCCAGCCTTGTATGCCAAAATGAATTCAAATTGCATTGTGGAAGACAAGAAGAAAAGTACCATGTCGAATTTTCAAATTGATTTTCGCCCCCAGCTCGTTGATCCAACAGCATTCATTGCCGAAAACGCAGTGGTACTAGGCGATGTGACGATCGGGGCCGAGGCGAGTGTTTGGTTCAATGCGGTCGTTCGTGGCGACACGAGTCCGATACAAATCGGTCCTGGCTCGAATGTGCAAGACAGTTGTGTCCTGCACGCCGACCCAGGTTTCCCCTGTGAGATTGGAGAGAACGTTACCATCGGACACGCTGCCGTCGTTCATGGAGCGACGATCGAGGACAATGTCTTGATCGGCTTGCGTGCCGTTGTCCTGAATGGAGCCAGAGTTCGTTCGGGAAGTGTCATTGCCGCTGGTGCAATCGTCACCGAGGGAGTAGAAATCCCACCTCATTCACTCGTAATGGGAGTGCCAGGCAAAGTAGTTCGAGAAACGACCGAGCAGCATCTAGCGCAGATTCGTCATGCAGCTGAACATTACAAGATTGCAAGTCGAAAATACAATTCTCGGTTGGAGAGCTGATGAGTAACACGGTGACCCAACGTGTTATTTCGATCCGTTCATGAACAGAACATTAAACTTCAGAACTGAGTAAGTGCCGATGACAAAGGATTTGATTGATTTACTATCAGTTGCATTTCGGCGAGTCTCTATTTCCACCGAAAACCGAAATAGAATGCAGGCAATCATGATTATTCGTTGCTTATTCTTACTCTGCTTTCTGGCAATGCTACCAGACCCGGTCAAGGCGCTTCCACCGGACCAGTCCCTGGAGATGCAGTTGTGGGCAGCCGAACCTCAACTGCGTGATCCGGTTGCCTTGTCATTCGATAATTCGGGGCGGCTGTATGTGGTTCAATCGGCTCGACGCAGCTCAGTTGACATCGACATCCGCCAACATAAAGAGTGGGTTCTCGACGATCTTGGCAATCAATCCATCCACGATCTCCGGCAATTTTTCCGGCAAAAGATGGCGCCGAAATTCAGCGACACCAATCGGTCATGGCTGGAGGATCGCAATCATGACGGCAGCCACGACTGGAAGGATTTACAAGAGGTCACAGAAACGATCCAACTGCTGGAAGATCGGGATGGCGATCGAAAAGCTGATCACTCCACCGTGTTCGCGACCGGCTTCCAAGAAGAGATCACAGGAGTTGCTGCGGGCGTGATGCCATTGGGAACGGATGTTTTTTTCACCGTCTACCCTGATCTTTGGCGTCTGTCAGATGCGAACCGGGATGGCGTGGCAGAAAAACGTCAGTCGGTCCACCGAGGCTTTGGTGTCCACGCAGCTTTTGACGGTCATGATCTGCACGGCTTGACCATTGGTCCGGAGGGAAAAATCTATTTCAGCGTAGGTGACAACGGCTTTTCAATCAAACCCACAGGCGCGACACCGATTCACTATCCAAACACAGGCGGTGTACTGCGCATGAATCCCGATGGGAGTGAGCTGGAAGTCTTCGCAATCGGTTTACGCAACGTGCAGGAGATCGCCTTTGATGAGTATGGAAATCTATTTTCTGTTGACAACGACGGAGACTTGGCAAATGAGCGTGAGCGGTTCGTTTATATCGTGGAGGGCGGCGACTCGGGCTGGCGACTGAATTGGCAATTCCGCACCGAAGGCTGGTCGAAATTCACCCAAGGGCCTGCCTACAACCCTTGGATTGAGGGCCAATTATGGAAACCCCATTTCCAGGGACAGGCGGCCTATATCGTGCCTCCAATTTCGAATTATTCCGTGGGCCCCGGCGGCTTCAAATACAACCCGGGTACTGCACTCAACGACCACTATCGTGGTCACTTCTTTTTGTGTCAGTTTCCCGTCAAAAAAATCACGTCGTTTCAAGTTCGACCTAATGGAGCTTCGTTCTCGATGACGAACGAACACACGTTCCATGAAGGTTTAATGGCCAGTTCAATCAACTTTGGACCGGACGGCGCGCTTTATATTGCTGACTGGGATGGAATGTGGAGTCCCAATGGACGCGGAAAAATATATCGAGTCGACGAACCCAAGGCAGCCAACGGAGAGCGACGCAAGAACGTTGCTAAACTATTGCAAACAGGCTTACGCGATCACCGGATCACGGAGGTGAGTGAGTTACTCGGCCACCCTGACCAGAGGATTCGACGACTGGCCCAATTTGAACTCGTACGACGCCAGGCTGCCGCCACCTGTTTGCAAATAGCTGCCACAACATCCGCCCCCCAATTGGCTCGCATCCATGCCCTTTGGAGCCTCTTGCAAATGCAGGCTCATTGCTTACCCGACTTGACCACACAGCTACCTTGGCAAGATGCAGATCCTGAAATTCGCGCTCAGGTTGGCAAATTAGCAGGTGACATGAAACTCGACACCGCGACAAAACAGGTAAGACAATTACTACAAGACCCATCGGCACGGGTCAGGTTTCATGCAGCGATTTCAATCGGCAAACTGGGCGCCGCCGAGGCGACAAACGAGCTGTTCCAGTTGGCAAAGCAAAATGCAAATCGGGACCCCATGTTGCGACACGCAGTCATCATGGGTCTTGCGAATGCAACCCCGCCTGCCCAATTGGCGCTTGCCAAAGACGACCCTTCCGTCTTTGTGCGATCCGTTTGCGTCGTCGCGTTGCGTAAGCGGCGAGCTGAAGAACTCGCCCACTTCTTGACTGACTCGGATCCCTGGGTCCGCCGAGAAACAGCTGCTGCAATCCATGATGACTTCTCACCTCCTATCGCCCTGAAAAAGCTCGCTGCTCGACTCAATGAACAGCCAACGGAAAGTGACCCCGCAATCATCCGCCGAGCAATCAGTGCTAACTTTCGACTGGGACGAAACCAGGATGCTGCGCGATTGATCAACTGTGCTGCAGATGCCAGCATGTCCCTCGAGATGCGTCTCGAGTCGCTAAACTGCTTAATGCGTTGGGCAGAAAACCCCAGCTACGATCGAGTGGTCGGACGCATTCGCGAACGCGAACCGCAAGATGTCAGTGACGCTCGCAATTTGCTTCAAAGCCACATTGAATCATTGTTGCAAAACCAAGAGCCCGAACTGGATGTTGCCATCGCACGACTCGTTCGTGAACGAGAACTCGATGTTCCCAATGAAATCTTCGCTCGCTGGTTTCGCACAGAAGATCAACCACTGCCGATACGAATAGAATCGTTAAAGACCCTGGCCGCACGAAATTCCCCGCAACTTGCTGAACAATTGGAAATCGCCTTGGCAACGAACGAACAAGCGTTACGAGCCACCGCTTTCCAATTACTGACCACCCGCAATCCGCAACGGGCGATCGATTGGCTGACTGAGCAGTGGCCCGACATCGATTTGCAAGAACGTCAGGCCGGGATTCGACTTCTCGCTGCTCTCGACAAACCGATGGTGAAGCGATGGTTGAGCTCTTTGCTGGAAAAGTGGTCCCTCGGACAACTAGAGCCCGAGTTGTATCTGGATGTACAGCAGGCGATTCAGCAACGGGCGAACCGCGATCTCTTGGCTCGCTTGCAACCGTTGACAAACAAACATTCTGACCAAATCAACCTGCTCGGAGGTGATGCCGCGCGTGGAGAACACATTTTCAAAAATCACGTCACCGCCCAATGCGTGCGTTGCCATCTGGCCGGTGGAGGTAGTAAACAAGCAGGACCGGAACTCCAGGAGATTGGCAAACGAGTCGACCGGACCTACCTATACGAAGCCTTGATTGAACCTAGCAAAAAAATTGCCAAAGGTTATCAAACGGTAGTTTTGGAGACAGACGATGGACGACAAGTCACCGGTAATATCATCGCAGAAGATGAATCATCACTGACAATCATGAACTCGACCGCGAAGCCACAAAAGATCGCAAAACAATCGATTGAATCGAGAAGAATAAGTCAGTTGTCAACAATGCCATCGATGAAAGACGTCTTAACGCAATTCGAGATCCGCGATCTCATCGAGTATTTATCCCAATAACGTCACTGAACCATCCAGTAACAGTCGTACGTTCTCACCGCGCTGTGAATCCACCACGGCTTGCCGAACCGACCTTCTGTGAGCCAGTCTCAGAAAAACATCCAGTCGATACTCACGATTTTTCCTGTGACACATGCACATCCATTTGTGGAAATGGAATGCCGATCCCCGCTTCATCCAAGTGCATTTTGATCGCCCGCATGAGTTCTTCCCGCTTGCCCGAGTATGCGGCCGCTGGAAACCAGACTCGCACCACCCAATTCACGGACGAATCCGCCAGTTCATTCAGATAAATCTGTATGCCGCGTCCTTCCCCCTCAATGATTCCGTCTAACGACTGAACCGCAGCCAGCAGGATCGCACGAGTCGTGTCAATCTCGGCCGAATAATCAACACCTACATTCACGTCGATTCGACGCTCGTTGTGATGCGTCACATTCTCAATGATCCCGCCCGAAATCATACTGTTGGGTACCACGATTCGCCGATTGTCAGGCGTATCGAAGGTCGTGGCAAACAGGTCGATCTCATTGACCTTCGCCGTAATGCCAGCGGCATTGATGACATCGCCGACCTTGAAGGGGCGAAACACCAACAACATCACCCCAGCCGAGAAGTTTGAGAGCGTACCCTGGAAAGCAAGACCCACGGCAAAACCTGCCGCACCAATCACCGCTGCAAAGCTGGTCACTCCAATACCAAAGTACTGTAACACTCCCAGACCAGCACCAACGATGATCAGGTAAAAAATGACCTTTCCGACAAATCGCCCCAACGTTTCATCAACCCGTTTTCGGACCGGAGCGCTACAAATTCGTGCGACAAATGCCGCAAAGAAATAGGCGAGAATAAAAACGACAAATGCGGTGGCCGCCGGTAGAGCGTAGCCCTTCAACAACACTCCCACGCCGGAAACGGCCGACTGAAAGTCACCAGACTGAAGCGATTCAAGTGTTGTTGAGGCTTGGCTTCCCAGATCCTGAACTGATTTTTCAATTTCTTGCTTCACGTCGTCCTTCGCATTACTCTCCTGCCCCAAAACGGTCATCTCTGAAGCAGAAAATGCAACTGAGATCGCGAATAGTAGAAGCTTCCATTTCATTCCAAGACTCCTGAAAACAATCATTAAAATTCATCTTGCAAGATTTGAACTTACAAAAATGAGCGGCCAACAAGTAAACGTTTGAAAAGAACTACCCTTGGAAGGTTTTAACAAGTTCAAATTCAATCGGATATGGGCAGGACGCTTGAAAACAATCAAGAGTTTTTGCCCCTTGTTTCTATCAGCTCAACACGGTCTTCCTTGCCTACCCAGTATCAAAAATTCCCCGCAGAAGGGAATCAAGAACAGACTTATAAAAAAACCTTTGGTCGGTATCAAGGGATAACCGGCAATGGCACGGCCGCGTTCGACCTCCACGAATCGTGGCAGGCGGATGGACTTGGTCTTCTCAATTCCGTAGTTCGCCCCGCATATCGGCTCGCCTCTCGAACGTTCCATCACACAGCATGCTGCCACTCGATGCGTTCTATATATCGACTTGGTAAATCGCTCGGTAGAATAGTCGGGCAGCGAGTAAAAACAGAAACGTCGTGTGAATCGAATGTGTTCGATTACGAGCGTTGCATTTCAGCAAGAGCCAAAACAGAGAAGCATTGAATCACTGTGAAATATCGTGACCGCAGACCGTTACGCCCCATGGCCATCGAATTACTCGAGAATCGAATTCTCCTGGCAGTCGACCATGTCGTCCACATCAGCGTCGATGGCTTAGCATCGCGTTGGCTTGAACCACTCTTGCGTGCAGAAGAACGAAATTCCAGCGGGGACTATTCAACGTTTCTGGAGTTGCAAAACGAAGGTGCATGGACGCTCAATGCGCGCACCGATGCAAATTACACATTGACCTTACCCAACCACAGTTCGATGTTAACGGGGCGACCTGTATTGGAGCACAACAGTCTTCCATTGCAGATTGGACATGCCTGGACGGACAATAATGATCCGCCTGTTGGGCAGACGCTTCACGCCAATCATCCCGATTTAGACTACGTGAGCAGCGTCTTTGACGTAGTCCATGATCAGGGTGGATCCACAGCGTTGTATGCGACCAAGAGCAAATTCTCGCTTTTCGACAGATCTTACAATTCCTCCAATGGAGCTGCAGATACGAATCCCAAAGGTGGCAACAACGGTCGAGACAAAATTGACCGCTATTTTGTATCTGCTGACATTTCTCAGGTCGTCGATCAATTTGCAGCTTCGCTCGGCAGGGAAGAGTTCACCTACAGTTTTTTGCACCTAGCCGGGCCTGACCGGAAGGGGCACCAATTCGGCTGGGCGTCCCCAGCCTGGAATGAATCTGTCAAAGAATCCGATCGCCAAATTGCTCAAGTGATGAACATGATCAGATCGGATTCAGGACTGCGAGATTCGACCGCGATGATCGTAACTTCGGATCATGGAGGACTTTCCACAGGCCACGCGTCGGCCGCAGAACTTGCGAACTACCAGATTCCTTTTTATGTCTGGGGAACGGATGTCCAAGCAGGTGCCAATTTATATTCGATTTATTCCTCCACAACATCAGATCCGGGTTTCGGTCAACCAAATTTTTCGAATGCTCAACAACCGATTCGCAACGGTGACTCAGGGAACTTAGCATTGGAGCTTTTGGGATTGCCACCCATTCCGGGATCGACCCTTCGCAATTTACACCCTTGTGCCGTTAACGCGACTTGTGATTTACCTCCCGACCGTTCTCCATCGGAGTCATTCGACTTCGGTGACGCACCGGCACCATTTCCAACTTTACAGGAAGAAGCGGGAGCTTTCCACAAGCTAGAACCGGGATTCTTTCTTGGTTCGATGGTAGATGCTGAATCAGATGGGCAGCCAGATCGCCAGGCCCTGGCTGATGATGATGAAGACGGGATCACTTTCATTTCCGCAATGGTGCCAGGCCAGACAGCTTCCCTTGATGCAGTCGCATCAGAAGCGGGTATTTTGCAGGCCTGGTTCGACTGGAACGTGGACGGTGACTGGGCCGATTCAGGTGAACAGGTGGTCGCCAACCAACCACTTACGGCCGGCAGCAATCGTTTAACCTTTCAAGTTCCATCAGCCGTCACATCAACTTCTTTGTTCGCTCGTTTTCGATTTTCACGTCAGCTTGATCTGTCACCTAGCGGTTCTGCTGAGACGGGTGAAGTCGAAGATTATCAGGTCATCATTCAAACCGAGCCGATGACGATCGGCGAAGTCAGGGCTGGGAACGATTCATTTCAAATGCACAGCGGAACAGCACCCGTCAGCTTGCCAGTCTTGACCAATGATCAGGGGACGGGTGAACTGACAATCATCAATCTAATCCAATCCGACTTGGGGCAGGCAACCATCGCGAGCAATGGCAGAAGCATTATCTATGCGCCCGCGGCAAGCTTTCAAGGAAGGGAAACATTGGTCTATCAAGTTCAGGATTCGGGAGGATCAGTTGGACAGGCGAACGTTTTGATCCAAGTGAACAGCATGATTTCGCCTCATCCGCATCCGCCCTCCAAAAATGATGGTCCTGAAGTTGCTCTGCGACTGAAAGCGACAAACGAATCTGGCGACGCAGTCACCCAGGTGGCTCCTGGTGAACAATTTTGGCTTTCGCTGTTCGTTCAAGATGTTCGTCCCGATGCAAAAGGGGTGGCTCACGCATTCGTTGACGTGGTTTTTGATGGCAAGCTGACAGCCAAAGGTCCCCTGGTGGCCGGGCCACTTTATTCGGTGGAGGCAGCGGGCATGCTTGAAATCGGGCAGATTAACGAGGCCGGAGGCCGACAAGCAAGTGCCCCCGGACCGCAGGAAGCGTTGCTGTTCAAAGTCCCTTTAGCCGTCGATGATTTTGGACTGATAAGATTCAAGATCGTAACGGCTGATTCGGCTGACCATGATCTGCGCTTGATCGGCGCTGCTGATGCGACGCCTTTTCGTCACTGGAATGTTTCAACACTGGAGTTGCAAGTGATTCAAGACCAGGAGACGGCCTTTGATCCTCGGGACGTTGATCAAAACCAAATCATTACCCCGTTGGATGCTCTGCTCGTCATTAACGATCTCAATCAACATGGAGCCCGCATTTTGGCTGATTCGCCGCAAGCTCCTGCACATCCTGTGGATGTCAACGGAGATGGTGCGATCGCGGCCATCGACGTGCTCTTGATCGTCAACTGGCTAAATCGTCAGGCTCAACCTCGCGAGATCGCTCGACCGGCGATCGTGGCAGCAATCGCGGCTGATCTACTGTTCGAAACCTGGAGCCAAGACGAAGAAGCTCAGACGGTGCTCATACCGTCGCCAGCAAGCGAACAGGCGTTTGCTGCCCCATTCACATCCGATAAATTGAATCGGTCACAAATTTCGTAAGATGGGGAGCGTGACCACCGGTGCCTATTGCTGCTTCCGTCGAATGTCATAACACATGAGCTTATCTTGCTCACGCAACAGTAACCTGCCATCGTGGACAACCGGATGCGCCCAGCTGTTACCCTCTTGAAAATTCGGTTCAAAGGTCCCCTTGAGTCGATAGGCATCCGGTGTTGCCTCGATCAAAGCAACCACACCATTTTGATAGCGGTAAATCAGGTGACCATCGGCATAAACAATCGCGGCTGATCCACCACCCGGGCCACGTTGATTACCGCCCCAAACCACATCACCGCTTTCCAATTCCAGGCAGATCGGAAAACCCTGATTGTGCTTATGGCCGGAGAACAGGTGCGTTCCAACCCGAATCATGCCTCCATGGTGATTTTGAAAAGTCGACGCATCAAGAAAATAAACCTCGTTCGCTGTCATCTGCCCCGCTTCAAGCGTCAATTTCAGCAATGCGGCACCGGTCCCATACCCGGTTGAACAAAAAACAAAATCATCCCAGACAATCGGCGTCGGAATATTGGCCACATCATTGGCAATCGCGTTGTATTGCCAAAGCGGCTCCCCATCAACAGCTCGTACGCCAACCAGTCCGCGTCCTGTCAGCTGGATATACTGTCGGACGCCGGCTGCTTCAGAGATGACGATCGACGAATAACCAGCGCCATCCTTGCCACGGGACGATTCGGCTTCGGCAGGTTTCGTCGACCAAATAGTTTCGCCCGTCATTTTATCCAGCGCCACCATCAAGGCATCCGGCCCTCCCGGCGTGCAAATCAGCCGATCGCCATCAATCAACGGAGACTCGCTGTAGCCCCAACCCGACATCATTTTTCCCTCAAAATCGTCGGCAAAGCTTTTTTGCCAAATCACTTTACCTGTTTCCACATTCGCGCAAATCAAATCCCCTCGCAAACCCACTGCATAGACTCGATCTCCATCAACCGTCGGGGTCCCATTGGAGTGGTCCCCTTCGCCAAAGGAGACAGTCCACAATTTTGCTCCATCCTCGACACTCAAAGCAACTAAATCTTCTTGACCGTCAATCGCGCCAAGCGTGAACATTCGACCATCCGAAATCGCTAAGCTCGCGTAACCTTTGCCAAGACCGTCAACTTGCCAAGAAAGCTCCGGCGCGTTCGCGGTCCAGTCCTTGGTCAATCCTGTCTCATCTGACTTACCGTCGCGCTGTGGTCCACGCCATTGGTTCCAATCTGCCGAGATTGCCAGGGAAGCCGCCACGCAAATTGTGATCACAAAACTACTGATGGCTAATCGGAATCGAATCATAATTAACTACCTTCATGGAAACGCAAGCGTTTGTGTTTGAATAGCTTCGCGAACCGCATAAACACCCAGACTAATCGAGTGTTACTGAGCATCGCAAATAGTCTTGAAAGTCTCCGACGAGCATGGCCACGGCCTACTATTTCGCCCATCTTATCTTTGCGTCACTTTTATCATCGAAACCGAGTCGAAGATCAACCTTAATCGAACCCCAATTCCAAATTGCACGTACCGATTTGAAGAAGCCAGTGATGTCATGAGTACATTTAACGCGTGACGTTGTTTTTAGATAGGGGCACTATTCGGTGAGGTTTCACAAATGGCGTTACTCCGAGTACTAATTCTGCGGCAAAACCAAATCGTGGATCTCCATACCTTCGAAGACCCACGCGAGGAGTTTGTGAGAGAATTCAACCAGCTAAACCACGACACGACCTACTCGGCTGTCGTCGAAGAAGATCCATCGCAAACATTTAGCGACCGCATGCGAACACCCTGTTCTCATCGACGCACCTGCGAAGATGTCTGATCAGGCTAAATCCTTCAAACTTTTCATTTCAACTTATCAACTTTTTGCGTTCGTTTTTTTTGAGATGATCGCACACCTCGAAGTCCGGGTTCCCGGTAAATCGAAAACCCTTTTGAAAGCGCAGGTAGCGGGCACTCTGTGTGCCGCCCCAACTGATGATAGGCCTTCTCTGTTTCTAGGGGCGGTACACAGAGTGCCTGCGGCTGCGAGCCGGTGCTTCACTTTTTCCGAAGAGTGAAATATTGTTGCGAACTTAGAGAGGTCCGAATCCTTATAGAAGTAAATGAGATCGAACAAGGAACACCGACTGGCGTCGCCCTCAAGCTCTGATTGACATACACTGACGCGAGGGCGGCGCTGCGGTATTTAGACAAAGAGATTTGAAACAGAATCAATCTCTCGGCGAAGCGTTCCACCGATTAATGACACGAGAGTCTTCCAGCAGAGCCGTCCCCACGAATTGATTGGCCTACCGTGAGGTGGGGGCGGCTGTGTTTAACCTACTGTTGCTCGACCTAAGCTTCTGGCTCCTGCATACGAACCAGCAGCCATTGTTGGGTTTCACCATTCTCGAAGTGCAACAAAGCCGGTGCGTCGTCTTGAGTAAGGTTTGAAATTCCGGTTTCCATGATAGGCCAAGCCTTCTTTTCAATTCCCCAAGCGGCTCGTTGCGATTTCGGATCAACCATGCCCTCAATATTCTGGACACTGTCGGTTGCCGTATTTTGGATGGTACCAGCAATGATCCCTTGTTTACTGACTGCCAATTGCAGGTAGATCGTTGGATCGGTTCCCGTCGATTCCCCAGCGTTCGTCAATGCAAACACACCCAGCGACATCCATTCAGCGTCGTCAGGCTTCACATCCGGAACACTTTCTGCCAACGATTGGGCTTGCTGCGCGTATTGTTCGGTAGTGGCAACCACCTGACCATCTTGGTAGACATCGCCGTTTTCATAGTAAACATTGTCACCGTAGTTGTAATAAACGGGCTGTCCCCAACTCGAAGTCACCCAGCCGGTGACGGCACCCCAAGTCGCCCAGCGCCACCAATTCGTGCCGGGCGCAAAATTCCAGCGGCAAGGATGGTTGTGCCAGAACTGATTGTTGTACCAGCCTCGATAATGATTCGGATGTCTTTGGGCGTAGTCGCGAACGTCATTGATGTGATCACGACGATGCTCCTGCCAAGCTTGCCGATCTTCAACTCGCTCAGGTCGATGTCCGACGCGATCACGATCTTCGGGTCGGACGCGATCACGATCTTCGGGTCGGACGCGATCTCCCTCACCAGGGCGAACCCGATCACGATCTTCAGGTCGGACGCGATCTCCCTCGCCAGGGCGAACCCGATCTCCCGCATTGGGACGTTGCCCCGGTTGTGGCGCTGGACGAGTTGACGGTCGGTTCCCATCGGTCGGACGTTGCTTCAGAAACTCCGCAGCAGCACCACCCGCTGCAGCGCCACCTGCCACACCTGCGGCGGGGCGAGTCGACGGCCCAGAACCCTTCAAGTCTAAAAAATTGTTCAAGTCAGATCGGCTAGGCTTATTTCCGGGCCGGTTACCTCCGCCGGCTGTCGGCCGATTGCCCGTGTTGGGCTGCGGCCGATTGCCCGTGTTGGGAGTTGGCCGATTGCCCGTATTCGGAGTCGGCCGATTGCCCGTATTGGGCTTTGGGCGATTGCCCGTGTTCGGTGTGGGTCGGCTACTCGTATTGGGTCGGCTGCCGCCCGATGGTCTCGCAGAGGGCTGGCTGCTTGGGCGACTCATCGAAGGGGAGCGTCCGCCTGACGATCGTGCGCCTCCACCACCGCCACCAGCTCGACCGCCACCGCCACCGCCACCGCCACGACCTCTCGCCTCAACGTTCTCAGCAACAAGCGCCCCGGCAAGTCCAACACAAAGCAGCGTCACCAACCATTTTTTTTTCGTTACCAATCTCATTGCATCAAAGCCTTCTTTATCTCTCGTGATTCTATTTCGGAAGTCCGATTAAGTGATCTTAAATCAAGCTCAAGATCCCTTGCGCACGACTTCGATTTCACCCACATTGGGAAGAATATCGCCATCAACCAACCGATTAATTTTCTGCCAACCGAATCGATTTTCATCGATGGGTCGGAAGACACTGGTTGATGAACCGCGTCGACCGTCAGGGAGCGTCGCAACCGTTTGCGCAATCCACTTCCCGTCATTTTGCCGCCAATTGCTTTCGGCAAACCCACCATCTGAGTCAAATGTCCATGCGCGAATCTGTTTTTGATTCGGGTCCCAACCAATGAATTGCATGCCAGTCAACTCAACAGCACCTTCAATGGTGACAGCAAACGAACGTGTGATAAAATTTCTGTTTCGAGTCCACGAGCATTCGGTCGTGATTGTTCCGCGTCCCTCGGTATCGGTCCAGTCGCCGATCAACCACTCGAGCGCTTTTAACTCTTCGTAATGCGAGGGCATTAGTTCCGTCGCTTCATCCGTCAGCCGATCGATCAACCACTTTCCATTGCGTTTGACGTGGACCGCGCTATAGTCGGATTCGCGGGGAGGTTGATTCGGGAGAACCAGGGCAGCCGCACCTTGTTCGAGAGCAACATTAGGTGAGATAAATTGAATTGAGTCGACCGCTACAGCGAGCTTTGCTCCCTTGATTTTTGCAAACTGGCTAGCAAACTCCTGTTCCAAAGCGTCGCGTCCAACAATGGCGTCGCCAGAGAGACGACTCGTGTAGACGCCCTCGGGCGACCAGTGAGCAGCAATGGATTTTGCATCTGCCTTGTTAAATGCCTCAGTGTAGGTTGCGATGGCGTTTCGAATCGCTGCCTCGTCCCCACTCGCCTGTTGGGCATTACACGCCTGCGTCAAGCCGCTAACGGCTCCAATGATTCCAAGACCAACCAGCATCATCTGTTTCATCGTCAATTTCCTCTCGAGCATACGCATCCGCGCGTTAAATCAAAACGAAAGCCCCATAATACTTCCGCAAAGCAAAACAAACCGGGTTACACAGTCTTGCACTTTTAGCGGGAATTTCCAGCCGGGACTCGACTTCCACGGATGAATTATCCGGGGGGAGACAGATGCCTGCCATGTGGCGCAATCGTATCAATTTGAGAGATATTTGCTGATAAGTCCCGAGTTCGTGGCTTCACCGAACGCTGGACCGTAACTTGTCCCAATCACGGAAGGATTTGTTCGAAGGACTGATTGAGAACCGGGTATTCCCGCCAATCTCCGTAGTCAAAATGCCACCACTCAAACTTATAAATCGTGAAGCCCGCCTGCTCCATCGCATCGCGGAGCAATTCTCGATGCCAGCGAGCTCGACTGTCAGCCACGGGATAATCGGGAAAGGATCGTGGAGAAAACTCGTCGTAACCAGCGCCCATGGGAACCGGAAGACCGTTACTCAGATTGTACAGGGTTAGATCCACCGCACAGCCTCGATTATGCCGTGAGCCGTTAGCCGGATTTGCGACAAAGATTTTTTGATGAGATGGTGTTGCTTCCCAAAACATTTTCGTCACGAACCACGGACGGTAAGCATCATGTATGAGCAATCCGTACCCTTTGTCCTTCAACCATAAATGCGCGGCAACCAGCGCCTTCGCCGCAGGGCGCTGCAAAAAGGCTCGTGGCTGCTTGTAAAACGCAGCATTCATAAAGTTATTGTTCGACGCATAACGAATATCAAGCTTGATTGAACTGTCGAGTGAAGTCACGTCAACCAGATCAGGTTTGCGGTTGGCCTGCCTCAGTTTTGCCGGCATGGTTGCGTTCGTCGCGACCTCTCGCACTTTCGCAATGGGCTGCCTGGGCGTGATGCGAAACGTTTCCCCATCAACTCGCCCGACAAGGCGTCGTTCGAATGTCACCTCTGCGGCAATCACTTGCAGGACATCCCCTCGCTGATCGACAGCAAAAACGACTTCCTCATCCTGATAGAGACCGTAATCCGGAAAACGAAACCGCCTAGTTGCTGAATCTGCATCCGCAGGAATTTCTTTCAAAGGATAATGAAAGGCCCATTCGATCAGACACCACAGTTCCCCATGACGTTCGTAGATAAAGAGCGTGTTATGGTCCCATCCGTATTCACCCACAAGCCGTACCCAGCGTGATGGCAAGCGCGCCGGCGCATCATTGTTTTCCACACGACGATAGAACTGTCGATTCATCTTCCACGTATCGTCATCGATTCGCTCCAACCTTGGTCCGAAACCAAACACATCATCGGCGACCAAATCTGAACCTTGGGCTCGTATCTCCCGTTGCAACTCCAAACCAATCATGCTGAGCCGCCCGTTCGACTCCCGCAATTCTACTCGTTGATCAGAGCCCTCTCGCAAATACGTGCCATCCAGCAATCGGGCACGACTGATCGGGATCGCCGTGGTGGTTGGAAAAACAGCAAACTCCTCCTGATCGATTTGCAGAGCACCGCTCAATGCATGACGCGCGACACGTCGGACCACGCCGTTGGTTAAATCTTTGGCTGCGACACAGATAACTGCTAAATCACTTTCAGGCAGAGCGTAAAACTGCGTCGAAAACCCATAGACAGCACCGCCATGCCCCACTAACTTCTGCCCCTGAAATTCTGAGATATGGAAACCGATCCCAAATCCATCGGACTCATCGGACTGAGGCTTCATTGCCTCTTGCAAAGATTCAGAGGTCAACAATTGGCCTCGCTCACCACGCCCTTCGTTGAACAAGGCGACCGCAAACTTGCTCAGGTCAATGACCGTCGAATAGAGGTTACCCGCCGGAGAGGTTCCTAGTTCAAAGGTTGGAGCAGCGAATTTACGACCATCATGTGTCCACATCTGGGCATCAGCCAAACGCTCCCGCAGTGAATTATTTAGGGCGAAACGACTGTCCGTCATACCAAGCGGTTGCAGAACATTTTCCCAAATGACTTTCTCGAAACGCTGTTGAGTAACCTCACTGAGGACATGGCCCACCACGGCAACACCCGCATTCGAATATTTTGTCCGAGTCGATGGCTGATAGACCAATTTAGTTTGGTTCAAGCTACGCACCGTTGCCAACAACGAAGGCTCCGTTGGGTCGAAATAATTTCCTACCGGTGGTTCACGAACAAGACCAGCGCGATGAGATGCTAACTGCCGTAAAGTGATCGGAACCCCAAACACATTTGCCGGCGCAAAATCCGGATCGTAATCCGTCAAAGGCGCGTCAAGGTTCACCTGGCCTTGTTCAACACATTGCAGGATGGCAAGGTCAGTCAACAACTTAGACACGGAGCCAACACGATAGACAGTTCGCGCAGTGGCTGGCTGCGTCCGCTCAGCATCAGAAAATCCGAATCCTTCTGCCCATACGATCTCCTTACCAGAAACAACTGCAATAGACAGACACGGAATCCCTTTCCCCTTGATTTCGGCCTGAATGATGCCACACAGATGGTCACGAAGCTTTTGATAAGCCTCCGATACAGCAACATTATCTCCAGCGCAAACCAACGAGTGCGGAAACTGAAACAACAACAATAGGAATAAAACAAATTTCATGATTGACCTCTCGCTTGGCAAGTCAGCCTAACGACCTCGCATAGATCACTTCTACGATGCATTTCCCTGAATAACGAGACAGCCAACCGTAATTTTGCGACAAATCTCTGAAAACGCAGTATTTTTTTGACTATTGGAACCTATTCAACCACAATCGGCGTGCATTCCAAATGTCCGTTTTCGCAAGTCAGCGACGATTCCGCATTAAACAGCAATCGCTCAAACACCAATCGCTCAAACAGGAACCCGCTCGTTGTGTGAGGCAAAAAGGACGAAAACGCCTACTTAACATCATGTTTTATTTTGCAAAGTGAATGACAAATGAGAATTAAATTCGCATTATGCGTTGGGGCTGTCTTTTCCTTCGCTATTTTGATTCCCGAAGTGTCAGCTGGCCCGAAGGGAACCGTATTGGTACCCGCCATTCAATCGGGTTCAATTACCATTGACGGAAAATTCGATGATTGGCCGCTCGCAAGCTACACGACCGTGGCGCGGCAGCCCGTTTATCCCGAAGCGTTAGAGAACGAATCAACAGATGCTTTCGGCGATCATATCGTTTGGGAATTAGATCGAATCGCTGGGTTCAATGGTTCAATTGCTGCTGACTGGGATCCTGAGTCTCTGTCAGAATTCGGGGCGTCCGTTTACTTTGGTTACGATGAAAATTTCCTTTACGGACTAGGTGTTTTCATTGACGACGAGGTGAATGGCTCACGTGACGAAGGCGGCTTTTCAAATTTCCTAAATGACGGATTGGAAATCTTCATTGACGCCAAAGGCGACAGTGATGATCCAGCGGACGAAGCCGCATTCCCGAACTTTGATACCGAATTCGATGAAGAAGACTTAGGAGTCACAGCCAACACGGATGACTTCCAACTGACTGTTGGTGTCAATGAGTTTTTCGAAGGTGGCGCCGAGCAACATCTAGAACGTGGCGGTGATCCGGACATTATCAAGGAAGGATATCTCGACATCCGCGGAGAGACTGATCTTAGCTCGGTCGGCGGCAAAGACATTGCTCTGGAGCAGTATTCCAATTTGGGCGAAGCGGGCGCTCAAAATCCTGAAGTGCTTGCCAATCCCGATGCCGCATTGAGCGGATACGCAGTCGAATGGGTTGTTCCTTTCAACCTGGTCGACGGTTTCACTCCTGATCATGACATGGGCTTCGAAATCTTTTTCCGCGACACAGATGATCCCGATGATCCTGATCCCGGAATGGGCGGTGCAGGAATCTTCTGGACGGATTGGACACAAAACGAAATCGTGGGCAGCGACCTGGAAGCCGAAATTCCAACCGGTTTGTTCCATACAGGCACCTGGGGAAAACTGCAGTTTGTCGGAAGCCTGGATCCAACCGTTCGCCTCGATGATGGCTCATTAACAGATCCTACCGAGCGTGCCGATTACGTGCACGATGTTCTCGGCACTTGGATTGGTGACTCAAACTTTGACGGCGAATTCAATTCGACCGACTTCGTTGTAGTCTTTACGGCTGGCCAGTATGAAGACGATTTGGAAGGCAATTCAACCTGGGCCACAGGCGATTGGAATGGCGACAGCGAGTTCAATTCCAGCGATTTCGTCGCAGCCTTTGGAGACGCTGGTTACGAAGCGGGTGTGCGTGCGGCAGCAGCGGTCCCCGAACCGAGCAGTTTCGTACTTCTCTTGATCGGTATTCTGGGGTTCGTCCGTCGTCGACGTTAAACGTTTTGCCTGATCAAGTATCGCCCCATCCATGTGGCGATTGAAAATTGTTCGGACAAGCTCTCGTCAAAACTGCTTGCACGAAAAGCGTGAATAACAACGATCGGCGGCGGATTGCCCCTCCGATCAATGATGATGATGAAACACGCCAGCTTTGGAGCTGGCGTGTTTTTTTGGTCACTTTCCACGCAAAGCTGCACCGCTGTGAAGGCAACAAGTATTAATTGCAACTTGCTATTCGCTGCTTGAATCATCTCCAACGCAGCTGGTTGTAGCGCACCACTCCGTTCAATCCAAGAAATTCGCAGGTGACATTCCACTCCATCCACCTCTGCGAATCCACAGGTTAGGTTGTTGTGAATGACGACGACTCTTGTCACGCTCCTGACGAATCATGTTACAATTCGGCAATGACACGTGCACTCAATATTGCCGCCGTTGTGACAGAGTATCGCAAGTATTCCCACGCTCAACATATTGTTGATCGCTTTCTCTATGGTTATGGCTGGAATGGCAAGCACCATCGGCCCGCCATGCAGATCGTATCGATGTACACGGACCAATGTCCGGAAAGCGATCTTAGTCGAGATCGCGAACGCGAGTTCGACCAGCTAAAAATCTATCCTACGGTGGCCGAGGCCTTAACGCGCGGTGGTGATTCCCTGGCTGTCGACGGTGTACTGCTGATTGGTGAACATGGCGACTATCCAACCAACGAGAAGGGACAGCGGCTATATCCGCGTTACGAGCTCTTCCAGCAGATCACTTCGGTTTTTCGTGACAGTGGAAGATCCGTACCCGTTTTCAATGACAAGCACCTTTCATGGAATTGGAGATGGGCAGAAGAAATGGTCGCCACAGCGCGAGAATTAAATTTCCCACTCCTCGCCGGCTCATCTCTTCCATTAGCTCGCCGGCTACCAGAACTCGAAATCCCACGAGACGCCAAAGTCAAGGAAGTCATGAGTGTCGCCTTGGGCTCGCCTGACTCTTACGACTTTCACGCCTTAGAAGTGATTCAGTCCATGGTAGAAAGACGGGTAGGCGGAGAAACGGGTGTGATTTCCATGCACGCATTAAAGGGCAAAGCCGTTTGGGATGCGATGGCGACAGAGTCCTGGGATGCGGGCGGCTGGGACCCTCAGTTGCTGGAAGGCTGCCTAAGCCGAAGCCACAAACTCAAATCGGCGCGTGACACATACAGCCATCGTCTTCCAACTCTGGCCGAACTTCGTGCTCAACACCCAAATCCGGTTGCCTATCGCTTTCAATATGCTGATGGCTTGAAGGCGACCATGTTACTGGCGGACGGATTGGTCAGTGATTTCACCTTTGCAGCGAAAATTGAATCGCAGCCGAAACCCGTGTCAACGCTGATGTTTCTGCCGTATTACGATTTGCAGAATTTCTTCAGCCCTCAGGTTAATCATATTGAGAAACTTTTCCAGAGCGGCCAACCCGCTTATCCGATCGAGCGGACTCTGCTTACGACAGGACTAACCGCAGCCGGCGTTGACTCCCTCTTCCGCGGGCAGCGTCGGATCATGACACCCCACCTGCGATTCGCCTATCAGCCAGCAGACGAGTCAACCTACTGGAGAACCTAACATGTATACGCGTCGTGCTTTTCTTGGCACCACTGCGGCCACAACGCTGGCCACAACGCTGACTGGCAACAACGAAGCTGCCGAAGGTCGCAAACAAAAAATTGCGGTCGTAACGACGGCATGGCATTTCCAATCGCATGCCCAACACATGGTTGATCGCTTCCTTGTCGGCTATCCTCATGAAGGCGAATGGCACCATCCCCAGTGCCAAGTGGTCGCCGCTTATGTCGATCAAACACCGGATGGCGACCTGTCAGAGCAACGTGCTGCTGAGTTTGGTTTTCAAATCTACCCGACCATCGATCAAGCCCTGCGACAAGGCACTGATAAACTGGCAGTCGATGGGGTTTTGCTGATTGCTGAACACGGAGAATATCCTCGCAACGAAAAAGGGCAAATCCTTTATCCTCGCAGCGAATTCTTTCAGCAAATCGTCAACGTCTTCGAAAAAGATGGTCGCTCGGTTCCGGTTTTCAATGACAAGCATTTGTCTTATCGTTTCGACTTGGCCAAACAAATGGTGGACAACGCTCATCAGCTTTCATTCCCTTTGATGGCCGGTTCGTCTTTGCCAGTCACCTGGCGTTTACCCTCCGTTGAAATGCCAGCAAATTGCCGAGTACGCGAGGCACTCATGGTGGGCTGTGGCGGATCCGACGCGATGGACTTTCATGCACTGGAGGCCATGCAGTGCATGCTCGAGCGGCGGCGTGGAGGCGAAACGGGAGTGAAGTCGGTTCAGGTCGTTGTTGGCGAACAAGTCTGGAAAACGGGCAAACAGGGAGTCTGGTCTCGTGACCTGTTGGAAATGGCACTCTCCCGCAGTAACGAATTGCAGGGAATCAGCCGCACAGAGGCCAAACCCCAAGATCTGACTCGCAGCGGCCAGTTGCAAGAGTTGGTGAACGATCCGGTCGCCTATTTCATCGAGTACATCGACGGTACGCGAGCTACCCTGCTGATGCTCAACGGCGCTGTGGCAGATTACACTTTCGCCGCCAACGCTGTCGATGAAAATCAACGAAGTCACAAACTTTCAACACTTTTTTACCTGCCACCCACGCCCAACGTCACCTATTCTGCAGAGCTGATGAATCGGGTCGAACATATGTTGATAACGGGTAAGTCGCAGTATCCGGTTGAGCGCACTTTGCTAGTGAGCGGCATGCTCGAAAGCTGCCTGGAATCCAAGCACCTCAACGGCGTAACCGTTTCCACACCCCACTTGGCCGTAAGGTATGAACCGACGGCCGAATCTCAGTTTGCTCGCAGCTAAACGTTGGAGACTTTTGTCTTACACAGCCTAATCACCCAAGGGACTTTGGTAAAACGGTTGTGCAAAGCAGGGCCATCAAAGAGAATAGGCAGAGGAGCTTTTCTCCCTGCGCGCAGCGTCTTCACCCCATCACCTTTCCGAAGTTGATTCATCGAATGAGCATTTCTTATCGCAAACGACTCTCGCGCGCCTGGCTTTTCTCTCTGTTGCTTCTGCTGTCATTATTTTCCGTGACAACGAAACGGGTAACGGCACAAAATAGCGGCAAGCTGCTGGTCGATCAGTTACGAGCGATCGACCAATCCCAGCTTGTGGATGATGCGATGGAACGGGGTGATGCACAACGGGGCGCGATTTTGTTCCACCAGGCCCAGATGCAATGCGCGAAATGTCATGCAACAGGTCGAGAGGCATCGTTACTGGGTCCTAATCTGTCTCGATATGACGAGAAGGTAGTACGGACGCATTTGATCGAATCGATGCTGGACCCCTCCAAAAAGATCCGGGAAGGGTTCCAAACCGTCGTGGTCTTGACTGCCGACGGAATTTCAACGACCGGAATTCTGGCAGCCGATCGGGGCGATCGCTTGGTTGTCCGCGATGCCTCGAACGATGGTCGTGAAATGGAACTCCGCAAACAGGAGCTCGAGGACTGGTCCTTATCGGAGCTTTCGTTGATGCCCGAGGGTCTTGTGAATCAACTTGGCACTCGACAACAGTTTTACGATTTGGCCCGATACGTCATTGAGATTGCGGAACAAGGCCCTAAACGTGCAGAAGAACTCGAACCGCCTGCCGCTCTGACGCAATTGCCTCCCTTACCCGAATACGAAAAAGACGTAGATCATCGCGGCATGATCGCTACCTTTGACGCAGAATCACTGCAACGGGGACAGAAGATCTACAATCGCGTCTGCGCGAACTGCCACGGTACGATCGAGCGAGAGGGATCTCTGCCGACGGCTCCTCGTTTTGCCACGGGAAAGTTGAAGAACGGGAGCGACCCCTACCGGCTCTACCAAACACTGACTCATGGATACGGCATGATGATGTCGCAACGCTGGATGGTGCCTCAACAAAAATATGATGTCATTCACTACATGCGTGAGTCCTATTTCAAGAAACGCAATCCCAGTTTGTACCGTGGCATTGATGCCAATTATTTGGCCAACGTGCCGTCCGGTACGACTCGTGGTCCAAAGCCCATTCGCCTAGAACCTTACGTGGTGATGGACTACGGACCTTCGCTGATCCATACGTACGAAATTCAATTAAATAACCCGGGCGACGAAGAACGGGTCGGATGGAATCTTGGCCGTGGTCCGAATGCAGGCGATCCCTGGGCAAATCCCGATGAGTACTTTGCCCCAGGTGAAGCGCCAAACTTTGCCTATAAGGGAATTGCCGTACGCTTGGATCCTGGCGCAGGCGGGATTTCACGCGGTGCCCAATGGATGGTCTTTGACCACGACACGCTGAGTGTCCAGGCCGGTTGGAGTGGCACGGGATTCATTGATTACAGCTGTATCCAATTCGATGGAAAGCATGGCTGTCACAATCGCTTGGTGGGAGAAATCGACTTTGAGAATCCAATCGGCCCGGGTTGGGCACAACCGCTTACCGGCAGCTTTACCGATCCGCGACCGGTCGGCCGCGATGGCAGACCTTATGGGCCAATTCCCCGCGATTGGGGTCGCTACCGCGGACTGTATCATCACGGCCAACGCACCATCCTGTCGTACTCCGTGGGCGGCGCTGCCATCTTAGAAATGCCAGGCCAACTGAGCAACGAAGACGAGGCACCGATTTTCACGCGACAGTTGTCGATTGGACCCGCAGCACATCGTCTCAGCTTGCGAGTCGCACCCGAAGGCAACACAGTATTGGTCCGGGGAAGTGACGAGACGGAGATCGATCAACGCGATGGCTTCATCGTCATCGACATCCCAGCCCGCGATGCGACCATCAATGTGGAAGTGCTCATCTCAAGCGCAGCGATCAACATCAATGAAAACAACCTGCCCGACTTGATCGACCTGCGCACACTGACAAAGGGCGGACCACCTCGATGGCCACAACGAGTTACGACTCAAATCGAAACGGAATTCGACAAAGTGTTCACGGTCGACAGATTGACGTTGCCTACTGACAATCCTTGGAATTGTCAGGTAAGGGCTACTGGCTTGGACTTCTACAAGGACGGCAAACGTGCAGCCCTTTGCACTTGGGATGGCGATGTATGGATCATTAACGGGGTCGACCAGGCGTCTGGCGAACTTGTCTGGCAAAGAATTGCATCAGGCTTATTCCAGCCACTCGGACTTAAGATTATTGACGACCAAATCTTCGTGACCTGTCGCGATCAAATTGTGATTCCTCGCGATTTGAATGGTGACAACGAAACTGACTACTATGAGTGTTTCAACAATGACCACCAAGTCACGGAACATTTCCATGAATTTGCAATGGGCCTTCAGGCCGATGAAGAAGGCAATCTGTATTACGCCAAAAGCGCTCGACACGCGAAGCGCGCTGTAGTCCCTCACCACGGTACATTATTAAAAGTCACTGCCGACGGGGAACGGACCGAAGTGATTGCGACTGGATTCCGCGCCGCAAATGGCGTCTGCATCAACCCCGACGGTTCGTTCTTTGTGACCGATCAAGAAGGGCACTGGAATCCCAAAAACCGAATCAATCGGGTCACCCAAGGGGGCTTCTACGGAAACATGTATGGATACACTGACGCCACCGATCCAGCCGATGAAGCGATGGAGCAGCCGTTGTGTTGGATCACGAATGCCTTCGATCGTTCCCCAGCCGAGTTATTGTGGGTCCCCAAAGGCAGCTGGGGACAGCTCAGCGGTTCACTCCTAAACCTCTCTTATGGTTACGGGAAGATCTTTATCGTGCCCTACCAACAGGTGGGCAACCGCATGCAAGGTGGCATGTGCGAACTGCCGATTCCAATGTTTTCGTCCGGATTGGTTCGTGGTCGATTCCATCCAGAAACGGATGACTTGTTTGTCTGCGGAATGTTTTCCTGGGCCGGAAGCCGACAAGCACCGGGGTGTTTTCACCGAGTGCGTTACCGGGGCAAACCGTCTCACTTACCTGTTCATTTAAACGCCTACGAACAAACACTCGCGATCACACTAGCTGACCCGGTTGATCGAAAAACGGCCTCCAATCCGGCCAACTACTCGGTGACTGCCTGGGATTTGCGAAGAACGCCCAATTACGGCTCGAAGCATTACAACGAGCGTGGA
Organism: Pirellulaceae bacterium; assembly: GCA_029243025.1. Classification (NCBI taxonomy): domain Bacteria; kingdom Pseudomonadati; phylum Planctomycetota; class Planctomycetia; order Pirellulales; family Pirellulaceae; species Pirellulaceae bacterium. Next base: position 142,026 of record JAQWSU010000045.1, read on the forward strand.
CTCAAAATCAAATCTGTCTTTGTCAGTGAAGACGGACGCACGCTAATACTCACCCTGCCCGAGCTTGCCCCCAGTTGGGGAATGTCAATTCAATACAGACTCAAAGGCAGCAACGGTCGACAGTTCGAGGGCAACATTCACAATTCGATCTTCGAACTGCCTACCAATCCCAATGTGAGCGCCTCAAACCGATAGCTGGTACCAACTCGTTTTGAATTTTTAGCGACGGGTATCCAGCATGAATCCCGACAATCGCGTCTGCTGACGGGCTAGCTGCCAGAAACGCTCGCTAATCCGCTGCTCGCCGCAGCCATCTTGCAGATGCAAATAACGAATTATCCCGCGATTTTCCGTTGATCAGTTGGCAACGAAGTCTGCGTGAACAATCGAGAAATCGTCATTTAATTCGTCGCGGCCTTGCAATTCCCGAACGTAAGTCAGCAGTTCTTCTGATTTCGTCGTTCCATCCGCAATGGGTTGCTTCATAAACTCCAAGAACTCTTCCATGGTCCACATCGTTCCATCCGGCTTGATAATTTCGAAGACCCCATCGCTGAAGAAATAAAGTTGGTCTCCAGGTCGCACCTCACTGGTTTGTGACGGGAAGGTTGAGTCCTCATCGATCCCGATCATCGGGCCCGACGAATTAAGTTCCCGTAGTCGGTCATTATCAGTTACATCGGGCGCGATCAATAACGCAGGGGGATGAGCCGCACCTGCGTGCGTCAATTGCCTGGTCTCACAATCATAAACTCCATACCACATCGTAAAGAACAAATCATTCTGTCGATCCATTTGAAATGCTTGATTCACGCGCATTAGCACACTCGATGGATCCTTGAAGTTGGTGTCAGGTAATGTTCGCGACCTCAAGGTGTTGAGTACGGAAACGGACAATAACGCCGAACCTACCCCATGCCCACAAACATCAAGCAAACACATCGCCAGGCGTCGGTCATCAAGCCACTGGTAGTCGAATGCGTCTCCCCCTAACGCGGCTGATGGCACGAAACTCCAGTCGATAGAAATTGGCGACTTCATCGGGAGTGGCAAAAGCGAAATCACATAGTCTGCAGCGCTATCTAATTGGTCGCGCAAGATACCTTCGCTTCGTTGTAAAGCCTCATAGGCCGCTTGTCGCTCTAACATAGCGATGTAGCCGCGAGAGTGATATCGAATTCTCGCGATCAATTCCAGCCCATCTGGAATCTTGACCAGATAGTCATTTGCACCCCGCGCGAATGCTTCGGCCTTTGTCACCGCCTCCTCTTTCGTACTCAGTACGATCAACGGCGTATCTTTTGTTTCTGCTTGGGTGCGATACTGGGGCACCAAATCAAGCCCATCGATTTCAGGCATGACCAAGTCTTGGAGGATCACGGTGGGCCCCAGCTCAGCCGCTTTTTGCAAAGCCTCGGTAGCGTGCTGGCAATAGTGGTAGGTGATGTCGTCCGCTACCGACAAAATGCGTCGAACGGCTTCACCGATGATTGGTTGATCATCGACCAGTAAAACAATGATTTTGTGTTCCGATAGACTTGTCGCTTGGGCTGCTAGATTCATCCGTATCAACTCTTATGGATTAATGATCCTAAATACTGGTTCGCCGCATTTCCAATTTGATTCAGTGGCAAAATCTGCATCGCAGCTCCCTCGCGAGCGGCGGTCCCTGGCATTCCCCATACAATACTCGATTTCTCATCCTGAGCGATGGTCTTCCAGCCATTATCTCTCAGTTCACGCAGTCCCGAAGCTCCATCTCGCCCCATGCCGGTGAGCAGAATGCCCACGCCAGGCAAGACAGCCGTTTGGCAAAGAGATGAAAAGAACACGTCCACCGAAGGTTGATGAAGATGATCTTGGGGCTCTAATTGATAGTCAAAATGGCCTTGATCGTCCAGCACAAGATGCTGGATTGAGTTGGCCAAATAAGCGTGCCCCACTTGAGACGATTGTCCGGCTTCTGCCAAAACAACTTTCCAGGGTGTCTCCTCGGTCAACCAGTTTGCGAGACCCGTGATGTAGGCTTCCCCCAGATGCTGGACGATCACGACCGAGCAATCTCGTCGCAAGCTACCAAGCACCTCCCGCAGCGCATCAGGACCGCCTGTAGAAGAACCGATCACAACCAACGGTGGATTGGAGGTGTGTGCGGGGGAGCTGACGATGGTCTCTTTTGGCATCCTCCGCTCCGGATTTATTTCCGCGTTGGCAATTTGCAAAACACATCTCATTTTCCGAATTAGCGCTTCAGCACCCTGCAAACTGCCGTGACGTCCGAGCACGGGGGTCTCTATCGCATCGACAGCGCCAGCGCCCAACGCGTCATACACCAGCTCACGATTACCTGTGACGGTCGCAGTGGTGACCAAAATAGGGCAGGGAAACGATCGCATGATTTGACGAGTCGCCTCAACTCCATTCATTTCCGGCATGATGAGATCCATCAGGATCAAATCCGGCGGATCTTCCCCACACCGTGTCACGGCTTCGCGACCATCGATCGCACACCACGCTTCTTCGGCGTCCGGCATCGATTGAATGACTCGCCGTAAGGCCTCCAGAGCCAATCGTAGATCGTTGACCAGCCCTACACGCATTAGGTGCCTGCTCCGATCAAATCCTTCACGGTGGAGATGAACGAATCGTCGTGAAAACTGCCTTTGGTCAGGTAGGCGTTCGCACCTGCCTCCATCCCGGCCAGTCGATCGCTCTCCCGATCCTTGTATGAGACGATAATAATTGGAATGTTCCCCTCTCGGTTATCCCCACGAACTGCTTCGATCAGTTCGATGCCGTTCATTCTGGGCATATCGACGTCTGTGATCAACAGGTCGTAATGAGACGCTCGCAGCCGATTCAACCCATCTTGACCATCGACTGCAACTTCGACGTCATAACCGTGATGAGTTAACAATTGGCGTTCGACCTCGCGGACCGTAATCGAATCGTCGACCACCAGAATTCGCGGCAGAGTTCGACGTAAATGGGCCGGTCGACGTGTCATGCCACTAATCCGACCATCCCCGAGCCGCTGTTGGATCGACAAAGCAAGATCTTCCACATCGACAAATAATACCGCTTCGCCAGCATCCGTCACCGCAGCCGAAGAAATATGCTGAACTTTTCCTAACTGCGGATCCAGCGGACGAACGACCAAGTCTTGCTCCCCACAAAACTGATCAACCACCAATCCGCAAAGCGATTTTTCAGGACCAAACACAACAATACTCAGCTCTTCATCCGATTGCGATTGATTCGGCAGTTCCAGGATTTCGGTGGCTCGTACTAAGCCCACAGATTTCCCATTGAGCTGCAATTGCTGTTTCCCTTGGACAGCCTGCAAATCGGATTCCGCTACCCGCAGGACACGCGTCAATTTCGACAAGGGGAACGCATACGGCTCACCTCCGATGTCGGCCAACACGGCACGAACGACCGACAAGGTCACCGGCAAGCGAAGCTGAAAGGTTGTGCCTAGCCCGAGAGTGGACTCAACGTGAACCGTTCCGGAAACCTCTTGCACCATATTGCGGACGACATCTAATCCGACGCCGCGTCCCGATACTTCGGTAATTTCCTTGGTGGTGGTAAATCCGGGCAGAAAGAGGAATTCCCAAAGTTCGCTTTCAGTCAGCTGTTGAGCCACATCTGCAGGCGAAAGCCCCCGCTCAACAATGCGATTACGAAGTGCCTCGGGATCGATGCCACGACCATCATCTTGGACATCAACCGACAGCATGCCGGCGTGATGACGAGCATGCAGAGTGATCGTTCCGGTGTCTGATTTCCCCGCGTCAATCCGTTCTTGAGGGGTATCGATGCCATGATCAACGCAGTTCCGAAGGATGTGATTCAGCGGCGCTTCGAGTTTTCTCAAAATATCACGATCGACCGCCACATGGTCACCAATGACCTTGAATCGCACCTTTTTATCGAGCTTGCGAGCAAGGTCTCGAATCATGCGAGGAAAGACAATTGTCCCTTCTGAGAACGGTCGCATGCGACTGCCGATTACTTCATTGTAAAGAGCAGATGACGTGCGTTCCGATCGCCACAAGGCTTGCTCTAAATCCGTGGAATGATCTTGCAACAATTGCTGAACTTCACCACCAAGTTCGCGCATCGTTTGTAAGTCTTTGGCAAGCGGTTCGATCAAAGCCGTTCGCGATGCCTGATCGGCAATTTCCCCCAACCGCTGCTGCATCGTGCGCAACTTAGACAAGGATTCCCCGAGCGACTGAAGCCGACGTGACTCGATCATCGACTCACCAGCCAACCGCATTATTCGGTTGAGATTTTCCGAGTTAACGGGTACGGTTCGTTCAGATCGAGACGCCGCATCGTCCACCACAGCAACCGACGAATCCGCCGTGTTGATCGACTTGGCCGAGCCATCGGCAGCTATCTTACCAGCAGCCTCCTGAGTTACTACCGGCTCGCGGTCGGCGTCGTTAGCTTCTGCTTGCTTGTTGAACTCAGGAGCCTTTGCCAGACTCTCTTTGGCCGAGTCATCATCCGGCTCACCGACGGTGGCCTGCTCCGTTGTTTTGTTCTCCGCCAAATCAGCCGATGACGTTGTGTCCTTCGTCGTCTCGCCGGTTTCTGCATCGACAACCGCTGTCGCTTCAGAAGTGACATTCGATTCCAACGGTTCCTTATCGGCCGGCGCGTCGCAGGCCAGATTAAGTTGCTTTGCCAAAGACTGGCACGTTTGTTGGTGCGATTGACTCCAAGCCTCGATTTGCGATTCTTCTAAATCGGCAAGTTCACGAATTAAGTCCACGCCTTGCAGCAATTGGTCGGTGCGCGTCGGCGTAATCGTTTCTTCGCCTTTCTGCAGCGCAACAAGACGGTCTTCCATGCCGTGAGCCATATCAACGATCACATCCAGTCCAATAATACGAGCTGCACCCTTGATCGAATGCGCAGCCCGCATCAGGCTTTCAAATTGCTTAAGATCGGAAGGGTTCTCTTCAACAGCTAACAAACCTTCACTGAGCGTGATGGCGTGTACTCGAGCTTCATCCCTGAACAGCTCGAACATCGAGAATCCCGAGAGGTCACCGCTCATGATAAGGCCGCCTGAAAAGCTGAGATAATAGAGGCGACGTCCAACACGGAGGCCAGTTCGTCATCAATTGTGACGAGACGATCAACAAATCGCTGTTGAGCATCACGAACCGTGACCGGGGGAGGAATTGCCTGCTGTTCGTCCAAATTAACAACACCAACGACTTGATCAATTTCCACAACCCAGCGATCGCGATTCCCGAGAACGACCATCCGACATGACTCCTCTTGCTCGGAGTCTTCTCGGCTAAGTTGCATCAAGCCAGTCAAGTCACCACAAATCAGTAGGTCACCATCCAACGGACAAAGGCCACGTACAACTTGATTACTCCGATGAGGTATTCGCCGCACCGGACTGACGCGGGCTACGCGATCAACCGATTGCGACGGGAACAGAAAGAGTTCGTGACACAAGCGGAAAAGCAAATGCCCCTCGCTTGTCATCTTGTCATGAACAAGCGGCTTGGAGACACGATTGGTTGATTCTTTGAGCTCCTCCGGACGGAGCGGCCGATCCAACAACTGATGGATCGCGCTGTCCTCAAGCGGCGATTGCTCGGACGTGGGCGGTCGATTTTGAGCAGAAGAGTTCATTCTTTCGCCTCCTGATCGTGAAGGGATGCTGCTCTTCGCCGGTAATTCTCGGCCTGGATTAGTTCTCCAAGTCGTTCTTCAACAATGGCAAGTTGCAACAGTGCATCGGCATTGGCGGAATTCAGGTAGATCGATTTCCGCAACGCGACACGTGCTTCGGAGCATTGATTCATGGCAAGCAAAATACTGCCCATCAGGGCGAACAACTGTGGATCTACGCTCGGCATGAGCGATTCACAGATTTTCAGTGCGTTGGGCAAATCGCCACCGTCTGCCAATTTAATCGCATCCTCGAGCGATGCGGGGGTTTGGATTTTCGGGGGGGGCTCCACCAGTCGCACGCCGGGATTCGGCCTTGGCTCGACGCAAGGCGGTTGTGGCAAACGTAAGGGTGGGTCATCACGCACCTGACAATTTGAAGAGAAGGCTCGGTAGGCAAATGCCCCGTGTTTGTCCTGCCGCTCAAATCGTTCTCGCAGCAATTCCAGTGCGTCGGCATGTCCGGCAAACAAATATCCACCGTTGGTCAGCAACTCAGATAATTTGTTGGTCAAAGCCAGGCGCGCACGACGATTGAGATAAACCAGCAGATTGCGGCAAAAGATCACATGATAGCTCGCTGCAAAAGGCGTCTCGAGTACCGTAACGTCAACAAGTTTCCATTCGATGCATGCCATGATCTCGGCAGCAACAACCAGATCGTCACCTTCTCTTTGCAGCCAACGCTCCGTCCAAGCTGGCAATGCCTCGCGGACTGAATAGCTCGAAAAACGATTTTCCTGCGCTCGAGCAAGGTGTCGCGGCTCACGATCAATCGCATCGACCCGGACTTTCTCCAAGGGCCAATCGGCTCGCGCCGCCGCGATTGCCATCGACACCGGTTCTTCTCCGGTGGCACACGCAATACTCAACATTCGCAATTGGGGAATTGGCGAGAGCTGTTTCCGAAATTTCCGCAGGTACTCGGTGAGTAAATCGAACGATGCGGGATAACGAAAGAACCATGTTTCCGGCACGGTCACTTCGTTGACAACCTTTTGAAGCTCGTCAGGATCGCTTGCCAGAAGGTTACGATAGCTGGTCAGGCTGGGAGCCAGTCCATGAATTCGAAGTCGCTCATTCATCAGAGACTCGAACCATTCACGATCCAGTAATTCTGCATCGAGACCCGTTTGCCGGGCTATCCAACCTTTGAGTTGCTCAGCGTTCAGACTCATAGGTGACTTGCTGGGTTCGGAGTAATTTGTATTTTCGTCGCATCCGTTAACTGGATGGAGCCTTGACCGAACAATGAGATCGGCCCTAAAAAGGGAAGCTGAGGCGGAAGCGTGTCGGTGGGTGCTGTTTCGGCCGAATCAAAATCTAACGACTCTGCACTCAGCACTGATTCGACGAGTAATCCCAACCATTCTGTCTCCGATTCTGCACCACGTTTCACCACCAAGATGCGGGCATACAATTGTCGTTTTGCTGCCCCGTCACCAAGTAATTTGGAAACATCGACGAGCGGAATGGGGCGACCACGATAGTTTATTAAACCACAAACCCAAGGATCAACCGAAGGCAGGCTACGTACGTCGACAACGGAAATCGCTTCCACAACATCCTGTGTGGGTGTTGCAAACCGGTTATCTCCAATAGTCCAGATCACGACATGCATGAAACGATCCGTCAACAAAGGTTATAGGCGTTACTCCGCCCTCAGCTGAAACGACGAAATGGAGGACTTGAGCGAGCCGATCGAATCTTGAAGTTCTGATGCTGCCCGAGCACATTCGTCAGCCGCATCGGTAGAACCCGATGCGTGGGTCGTCAATTGACTCATCGCCGAATTAATTTGGTCTGCTCCCTGGGCTTGACTCTGCATACTCTCATTGACTCTTTCAAAACGCGCCGTATTCTCAGCGACACGAGCGATCACCTCACTCAACTGATTGCTAATGTGCTCGACATCTTTCACGCTGTGCCGCACTTGATCCGTGAAACGATCCATTTCCATTACGCCTGCCGATACGGCCGACTGCATCTGAGCCACCATCTGTTCGATATCCAACGTGGCTGATGCGGTTTGATCAGCAAGTCGGCGAATTTCACGAGCTACCACCAGGAACCCGACACCGTATTCACCCGCCTTCTCGGCTTCGATGGCCGCGTTGACCGAAAGTAAATTCGTCTGATCCGCAACCTTGGTAATCGTCGTCACGATGCCGGTGATATTGGCTGCCTTTTCATTGATGACACTGAGTTTATCGCCAAAAGAGGAAGTGGCTTCATCCAATCCACGCATATTCGATTCCATTTCAGTCAGGCCTTGTTGACCAGCTGTTGCCAGCCCCGTCGCATCATTCGCGGCATCACTGACTTCGGTCATCGTTTCCACGAGTTCGCCCGTCGTGGAAGAAATTTGCTTGACGGCCGCCGCGATTTGAGTCGATGAAGCACCGAAAGAACTTGCCGTGCTTTGCTGCTCACGACTTGTGGCGGCCAATTCGGTTGCCGTCGAATTCAACTTAATGCTGGCGTGCTTCACATTTCCAACCAATGAGTTCAGATTGTCTGTCATGGTGCCCAATGATCGCAACAGCATGCCCGTCTCGTCTTTGCATTTGATATCGCCTAACTCCTGAGTCAAGTCACCGGCAGCGACTTGACCAGCCGCGGAGGCAGCTTGTCGAATTCGACGCGCCATGCGAAGCACCACGAAAATCAGAATGCAGATAATGCAGAGGAAGCCCACGCTCGCAAAAGTCGCGTTCTTCCATAGTTGCGAGCGAATCGGCGTCAAAATCGCGGCCTCGGACTTCCGTAAAATCAATGTCCAATCACCCGTGGGGATTTCCGCTGAAAAAAAGAAATATTTCTCGCCATCAACCGGGTCAATCGAATTCACGAGAAAGGTGGGCTTCTTGTTCCCCAAGATTCCCCCAAAGAGCTCTCCGTAATCTGTTTCCGCAACTGCTTGGGTTTTGAGCAGACTAGACGGGTCACTCTGCGATTCCAGCATCGGATCAATCGTCGTGGCAATAAAGCGACCCTTGGCGCTGATCAAAAATAGATCAACCTGCGATTCTTTGGCAAACCTCCGTAATTGCTGTTCGACCTCCACAAGCCCCCGATCCACTCCGGCAACTCCCATGAACTCATTGTTGAGCACAATCGGGTAAGTATGCTCGACGATCATCTTTCCTTCGTAAACGTACGGTTCGGTGAAGGTCGCCTCGACCTTTCCTGTTTGTTCGAATCGTTCCTTTGCGCCTCGGTAATAGTCGTTGGTCTCCATTTCCACTAACGGCCGAAGTTCCAGCGCACGAGTGTTGAGATCCGTGATATCCCAGTAGGGAATGAAGCGGCCCGAACCATCCATCGCTGCTGGCGGAATATCGCTGGACGCTGCATCAGCATCCGCGTCGTCGGCATTTGGTTCATAGCCAAAATAGGCAGCCGTGATATCCGGATAGTTTTCTAAAATGGTCTTCGCGAATTTCAGCGACGTGGCTCGATCACCAAACATGCCGCTTATCTGAGCCTCTGCCATTCGTTGCGAAGTCGAACTCGCTTCGTGGTTCTGTTCCTCAATGCGCAATGCCAACAGAGACGTCGTGGCACTGAGATGTTGTTCACTGGACGCCATCAAATCTCGATATTCGGACATCGTGGTCAGAGTAATCAGTAAAAACGTCATGACGCATGTCGGAAGCACGAAGGCCAGGATTAAACGGCCAACAATACTTTCGAAAATCGTGCGATATAAGCCTGACATAGAGACTCCAGTAGAACGACGTTGGCTTGAGACAGCAAAATGATGGTGAAACTTGGCGCAAATAGTCCGAATATCGCGGTTCCATATCGTAGTCGCGCCCCAAGCGATCTCCAAATCAATGTTGGACTCACGACACGGAAGCCCAGGGTCCGCAGTTGGAATATGTGCGTTGTGTGCTTTCTGCTGCCATCAAAAACGGGGCATCTCTCCGCAAAACCAATCGGCCAACCCGAAACGAGTGTACAGTAAAGTCAAACACGCTTGGGCACGATTGCAGAGCCGCAAGCGGCAGAAAGCCAACCTGGGCAGCCACGCCTGGACTTGCCATCAGACTCCTACGACGGGTGCCAACTCATCCCGCCCCTGAGACCGTTTCAACGTTCGACCGTGACTAGCAACAACAAGGGTGATGAGCAGCGAACGGCCATCTCGCCGACACCGACTGTCGCGCCCCAAATCGATTCCATCCGGATCGACAAAAGGATCGTCACCGCCTTCGCACAAACACCCAACTCAAGGCTGTTCCAATTTGCCCGGATCGGCGAGTATCAGAATTTTCGCTTCGATTTGATCGCGCGCATCCCCTTCGGCGCGTTTTAATGCCAGTCGGTAGTAAACTCGCGCCATTCCGGTGCGCCCCATACGCAACTCGTGCTCAGCTTTTCGCACGTATCGATCGATGGCTCGGTTTCTGAGTGCATCGTTAGCCTCAGCCCGCCGTTGTTGTCGTTCAGACGCTTCAATCTTTGGCAGACTGCCGCGTGGAGGCGGAAAATATTGGCGCTGCCAAATCGATTGCCGCCCCACAATGGGAACGAAGCCGGTCACAAAGGGAGTGAGCGTTCCGTTGCTCACCGAGCCGAAACCACCGTCGGGGAGGGTGGCACGAGTCGATGTAGATGTGATTGATCGATTGCTACCCTGGACAGCCGACAGTCGAAAACGAAATCTCTGAGCCTGAATCGAGTCGCAGAGCGTCAAGCCCCCGATGGTCGAGCAAAAGAGCATCATCCGCGCGAGACGAAGCGCCATCTTCTTGTCTCCCCAAATCAATCGAACTCGGAACGCCCCTCTGCCAACAGCCGAGGGCGGTGAAATTTGGTCAGCCCTGTGGGCAGCCTACGCGTTTTACGAGGCAAAAGCGAGCCAACTTGCGCTGGGATGCGCTCTGGCGCAATTCAACAGTGGTTTTTCTTGGCGCGTCCCGAATCCCACTTCGCGGAGCCAACCCGCTAGGACAGCCAAACAATCGGAAGAACTCGTACAACCTCCGCCCACTTCTTGTCCTGTGACAATCAATGGGAAGTTAACGGCTCTAAACCAATTTCCCCCGTTCTCCGTCTGCTTTTCTAGCGAACGGCCAGGCGTCGGTAACTAGTGTGGAATTTATCGACAATTCTGTCGGTCGACTCCTCCATGACTTCCCATCTTCGACGCCACACCGTGATCTACGAGGCACTGTCTTGATCCAGGATCGTCTTGCTCCGTTTTGCCGTAAACATCGCTTTGAACCACTTGAAAGTCGCACCTTACTCGCGGCGGACCTACTCATCTCGTACGAACCAACCCTCGAGCACTCTGGCTACACGACGTTTTTCTTGACGATTGAGTCAGACAGTCCCGTCAGTGCCCTGCATGGGACCGTGGAGAGTCGAAAAATGCGGCAGATCAACCCACGTGGAGCCGATACGATTTTCCGTGACCACAACTCAGAACTGATCGACGCGGGGGGTACGATTTATTCCGATTCTCAGTTCCAATTCTCGTTGGTGGAAGATGAGCTACAAGTTATCAGCAGCAGCGAGAGTTCCTCAAAATTACAAGCTGAATTTTCTGGCTTCACGCCTTTTACCAATCGAACGGTTGCTCATGTTGTCGTTTCGAGCGGAAGTCAGACGAGCTACTCGTTTGAGATAACAACCGCAAGCGGTACCGAGACGCTCGACGGAAACCTGCATTCAACGCGCGTCGATGTGATCGGTCGACGAGGAAATGATTGGCATGTAGCACGTTCCAATGGATCTCGATTGAAGACAAGTCGTCTGGGCTCAACTGATCCTGAAATCGAATGGCTCGAACCGGGAGATGTGAATGGCGACGGCGTCGATGATCTCGTCGGTTGGAATCCTGATACCGGCCAATGGACGGTCGGTGTCATCACGGAAGCTGGTTTGGTTCAATCGACGTGGGGAACCTGGTCGAACAAGGTCGAGTGGACGGATGTTAACCTAGCCGACATCAATGGTGATGGGCGTGACGATTTGATTGGTCGCGTGGCCGGTCACGGCGCGTGGTGGTCTGGCATTTCCACAGGGGACAGTTTCGTCAATCGGGCGGAAGGCAGGTGGTCGGCTAACATCAATTGGCTCGACGTTCGTACGGGTGATCTATCAGGCGATGGTCGCGCTGACATTGTCGGTCGAGTTGAATCAACAGGTGAACTGTGGGTTGCTGTCTCAACCGACAACGGCTTCGACACACGTCTCTGGGGGCGACTCCGCGCAGACGTAAATTGGGGCTTTGTCGACGTTGGAGATGTAAACGGTGATGGTCGTGAAGATCTGATTGCCCGCAATGACCTGAATGGCATTTGGTTTGTCGGGGTATCCAATGGCTCTCGCTTCACCGTTCAAGGCGCTTGGTCCAAATGGTCGAAGGGATTCCCCTGGGTCGACATTCAACTAGCCGACATGAACGGTGATGGCTTGATCGACGTGTTTGGACGGCTTAAGAACACGGGTCAACTATTCGTTGCTGAATCACAAGGTGATCAGTTCGTAACACGCTCTTGGGGACGCTGGCCGAAGAAAACACAATGGACCGACGTCCAGACAGGAGATCTGAATGGTGACGGTCGCGATGACCTCTTTGGCCGCGATCTGAAATCGGGAAAGTGGTCAGCCTCACTCTCAACCGGGCGTTCCCTGACGCGCAAGAAAAAATGGGGCAAATGGCAGAATCCCAGACAGTGGGAGCAAGTGTTCGCCGCTGATTTCTAGTCTCACCCCGATGCTCGCTCGCAACCTTCTCAGCAACAGCACTGCTGTTGACCACCACGAACAGGCGATTCTCCATTCTACGATCGTGAAGCTGATAGGCTGTCGACCATCGATGATTGACTGCGGACTCCCCAGCTGTCCCCAGTCACGGCAACCCGAAAGCTAACAGCGACCTTTGGCCAGGAACTTCGTCGCAGGCGGGTTGGTCGCTGAGAAGTGGGGCGAATCACAGACGCGCAAATCGCTGGCAATCGGTTGGACGGGAAGGTATCGGGGTCGACGCCAAGCGATTTTTCGGGCACAAATCCTGATATTCGTGCTGAAAATCTGGACGGTTCCCATTTGGGGAGACGTGACCCGCCTCCGTTTTCCGAGTATGATTAGCTCACAAGGCACTCCGTTTCCCCACCTATATTTCATACCCAATGAGGATTTAGTTATGGGCAATCATTCCAACCCTAACCGTCGAGACTTTATCAAGACGGCGAGTTCGGCAATCGCCTTGCCTTACGTGATTACGTCGTCAGCGTTGGGCGATGCCGAGCGACCGGCCGCCAGCGAACGAATTGTGATGGGCGGCATCGGCATCGGCAACATGGGCCGCGGCGACATGGGCAATTTCCTGGGTCGGTCCGATGTCCAATACGTTGCCGTGAGCGACGTCCGCAAAGGAGCCCGTGAATCGGCGAAGGCCCGCGCTGACAAGCACTACAACAACAAAGACTGTGCTGATTACAACGACTTCCGAGAACTAATCGGCCGCCCCGACATCGATGCAGTCCATGTGGCAACTCCCGATCATTGGCACGCAATTATGGTGATCGAAGCATGCCGCAACGGAAAAGACGTTTACTGCCAAAAACCGGAAACGCGCACCTTGCGTGAAGGCCCTCTGATGGTTGACGCCGCGCGACGTTATTCACGCGTGGTCTCGGGCGGCAGCCAGCGAGTGCTTCAAGACTACCGCTCAATTGTCGACAAATGCTGGGGTGGAGAACTTGGTGAAGTCAAGTCGATTAATGTCAACGTAGGCCCTCTGTCTCAAACCTGCAATCTGCCCGCTCAGGATGTACCGAGCGACATCGATTGGGATCTTTGGCTTGGACCAGCCCCTTGGGCACCCTACAACAAGGCACGCTGTGATGGCAACTTTGGCACAAGTGGCGGAAGTTGGCGATCCTATATCGATTACTCGGGCGGTGGTATGACCGACTGGGGAGCCCATCACTTTGGTGGCGCGACCTTTGCCGTTGATGTCCGTGAATTGCAGCCCAACGAAGTGATCTATCAGGATGGCGGCAAATGGATCACGTTCGTTTATCCCAATGGGATGCAGATCCATCACAACAAGCCAGACACAGGCAATTTGGCCGTCGAAGGAACGCCGAACGAAAAACGAGCGGCGAAACCCGTGCCGGCCTACAAAGGCACTGGCGGAATCTACGGTGACTTCATCGAATGCGTCAAAACACGCGAGCAGCCCTTCCGCGACATTGAACTCGCGGTGAATTCCGTAGCGTTGAGCCATCTGGGTACCATCGCATATCGACTTCAGCGATCACTGCAATGGGATGCTGAAAACCAAAGATTCCCAAATGACGAAGAAGCCAATCGAATGCTCGATCGAGCACGTCGCCAACCCTGGCAACTGTAGTATTGGCCGTTAATCCTTGTCTGTGAATCAGAAATAAACTCTCACTGGGAGATAAACATTATGTTGGACCAAGCGTTTGAAGCCCTGAAGGAATACAACTGGGGCACTGATCCGAAAGTTCTCAATCCGATCGATGAAGCGATCGTTTCGTCACACGGTGATCAATCAGCTCGTCAAGCTCTCGAGACTCGTCTGGCTGCCGTTCTTGGTACCGATGTGCCACGTGATGCGAAAGATTATGTCTGCCGAAAACTGATGCTGATTGGCTCAGCAGAGTCGGTATCCGCATTGGCGACATTACTGTCTAACCAAGACAATTCGCACATGGCTCGCTACGCGTTGGAACGCATTCCGGCACCGGAAGCTGCTGCCGCAATGCGTGATGCTCTGCCGAATATCAATGATCCGCTGAAGATCGGTGTCATTGCTTCACTTGGCGTCCGAGGCGACACGGCCAGCATTCCCCTCTTGTCCAGTTATATGTCAGACGAGAATGCTGCCGTCGCTGCTGCAGCAGCCTATGCCCTGGGCGATTTGGCAACATCCGCAGCTGCCAAAGCCTTGACAGAACCAGGGTACAGGGCAAGTGAGCAAGTTGTGTTTGCTGCAACAGATGCATCCTTGTCCTGTGCCGAGGCGCTGTTAGCGGATGGCAAGAATAGTGAAGCATTAGCCATTTACAAAGGCTACATCGGTCTCAATCACCCCAAGCACGTGCGATTGGCTGCCACCCGAGGCATGCTTGCCTGTAGCGGCAAAAAGTAGTTTTTCTCATTCGGGAATTTGAACACATGGTGACGGGAACGCTCGTCACCATGTTTGTTTTTGAGGAGGCGCCTTGATGTGGATCCGACTGGTCCTCTGTTTTGTTTTTTCACTCACCGTTCTGACCGTTGATGTCCGCCGGACCGTCGCGGCTGACGTCAACGACGAATTAGTGCAGTTGGTCGTCAGTTTGCTCAGCGATTCCGACAAGGACATGCGAGCACTTGGCTTCGAACAGATTCGCAATGAAGCCCCGGGAAAAGCTGCAACACAACAATTTGCCGCACTCTTACAAAAATTGCCCCCTTCAACACAAGTCGGACTGCTGAGTGCGCTTGCTGATCGAGCTGATCGTTCAGCTCGACCAGCGGTGGTGGAATTGCTTGAGAGCCAACCAGCTCCCGCCGTTCGCGTTGCAGCAATCCGAGCGCTCGGATCCTTGGGAACAAGTCAGGACACACCGCGATTCGTCGAATTTGTTTCCAAGGGAACCGATAACGATCGAACCGCTGCATTCGCAAGCCTTGTTTCCCTGCGGGGTGAGGACGTATCCCAAGCGATCGTCCAGCAGATGGCGGGAGCCGAATCCAATGCACAAGTGGAACTCATTCGAGTCTTGACCACCCGACGGGCCCTCGACGTGGTGCCTGATCTGTTGCAGGCCGCCGTTGGCAGCGATGCAACGGTTCGCTCCGCTGCCATGCAAGCGTTAGGAAAACTAGGCAGCACCGGACAGATTCCGGGAATGGTCCAAGGTGTGCTCAAAGCAAAGCGGGGTGCCGAACAGGCAGCCGCAGAAAAAAACCTGATGTTCGTCTGCCGTCGCTCAGGTGAACCAGACCAACAAGCCGAGCCACTGCTCGCCGCCATCAACAAACTTAATTCGGCCGATCGTGTGACCTTGCTCTCAACTGTAGGCAGAGTCGGAGGTCCGTCAGCCTTGAAGGTAATCGAGCAAGCGCTGAATGACCGCAAACAACATTCCGCAGGACTGAGAGCACTCTGCAATTGGCCGAACGCGTCCGTCGCACCCCAGTTAATCAAGGTCATCTCAACCGACAAACATCGAGGGCATGCCACGACCGCGTTGCGGGCGTTGATTCGTATCGCACCGCTCCCCGACGGCCGGAGCGACCTAGAAAAGCTTGATCTTCTGAAGCTGGCCATGCAACTTTGCCAACGCGATGAAGAACGAAAACTGGCCCTTAAACGGGCTAGCGCAATACGCATCCCGGAAACTTTGCGTTTTGTCCTTCCTTACATGGATCAGCCTGGCTTCTCCGACCAGGCTTGCGAAACAATTGTGGAGCTGGCCCATCATCGCAATCTGCGAGAACCAAACGAAGCCGAGTTCCATCAAGCATTGGATCAGGTTATCGCGACCAGCAAGAACGCCACCGTTGTCGACCGTGCAAATCGGTACAAGCGAGATGAAACCTGGGTACGTCCCAAATAATCTTGACTGTCTGAAGAAATGAAACCCGGAAGGAATGAAATAATGTCACGATACACAACGCTGCATAGCGCCTTCCTGTTGATCGGCTTCTACCTCTACCCAGCAACCTGTTTCACAACCCACGCTGCCGAAGTCACTCTCTGCCAAGGTCATCATCACTCGGAAGCAGAAGCAGTCGAACAGTTGCGACGAATGGCAGCTACCTACTCAACTGCCGATGAATGGCAGCAGCGTGCCGATCGCGTGCGAAGCCAGATCCTGTCTGGAGCGAAACTTGATCCAGCGCCGGCTCGGACCCCTCTGAATCCGATTGTCCGCAACAAAAGAAGTTACGACGGCTATTCGGTTGAATCGGTCGCATTCGAAGCGTTACCGGGCTTCTTCGTTTACGGCAGCCTCTACCAACCTTTGCATGGCAAGCAGCCCTACGCCGGCATCCTCTGCCCCCATGGACATGCGCGCGGCCCTGCAGGTGGACGTTATCGAGCCGATCAGCAACATCGTTGCGCAACATTGGCTCGCCTGGGGGCCGTCGTATTTTCCTACGACATGATCGGGTTTGGCGACTCTTTGTACCTTGGATGGGATCACGGCCATCCCCAGGCGTTGACCCTGCAAACATGGAGCAGCATTCGAGCGATCGACTTTCTTGAATCACTCCCGCAGGTGGATCGGCGACGCATTGGCGTGACGGGATGTTCCGGTGGGGGCACACAAACCTTTTTACTCACCGCCGTCGACGATCGAGTCACGGTGGCCGCGCCGGTGGTAATGGTTTCGGCCCACTTTTTTGGCGGTTGTAAATGCGAAAGTGGCATGCCGATCCATCAGACCGAGTCTCTCGAGACAAACAATGCTGAGATTGCGGCTTTAGCCGCTCCCCGCCCCTTGCTCCTCGTCTCGGTTGGGGGTGACTGGACAAAGAACACACCCCACGTCGAGCTACCCTACATCCGCAACATCTACCAACTCCGAGGAGCTTTGGGAAATGTCGAGAACGCACATTTCCCCAATCAAGAGCATGGCTACCAGCTTTTGAAGCGGCAAGCCATGTACCCTTTCATGGTAAAACACCTCGGATTGAATGCGGACGGCGTGCGAGATGGAGAAGCAGACCTGTTTGATGAAAGCAAGACGGTCATCGAAACACCCGAACAGATGCGAGTCTTTGACGAGTCACATCCGCTGCCACCCCACGCTGTCAAACCGGGTACGATCATTCGTTTCTAAGGCGATGATCGCACGATTACTCTTCAAAATCGGTACCGGTCTCGTCGAGATCTAATTCCGCAATCCACGTATTGCGGAAACGTACATCGTGACCTTCACACTGTAGCTTGAGACCGCCGGGTAGATCAGTGATACCCCGACCCCCCTGGTTTCCGCCGTCAATGCCTGAATTGGGACCGCCCCATACTTGATTGATTTCCTGTTCGGTGTGCACCTTCTTACCATTGAAATAGACCGTGACCCTTGCCTTTTCAATCCGTTTGCCGTCTGCGTCAAAGCGGGCAGCCCGAAAAACAATGTCGTAAGCATTCCACTTGCCTGCACCGTTGTAAGCATCGTAAGGAGATTCGGTTTCATTGATCACGGCGGCCATACCATGCTTCGTCTTGTCACCATCAAGGATCTGGATTTCGTAACGGTTCTGTAAGTAGACACCGCTGTTACCGCCCGGTTTCATGACCAAGAACTCAATGTGTAGACGAAAGTCACGGTACTTCTTTTTTGTGACGATGTCCGCCGTACCATACTTGCCACCTGCGGCCACTGGATCATCTGACATGACAACCGTGCCACGATCGACCGGATCATCGACGATTTTCCATTTGATCGGCAGGGACGAGCTGAATCGCGGCCCTTTCCAATAAGTCCACTTCTCGTCCAACAATTCTCGACTGCCATCAATAATTAAGTCAGCACCCACATTCGGGGCTGCGCCAACGCCAATCCCGGCTTCACTTGTGGATTTCCCAGTCAGGACTGCTCCCAGGGCCAACAGAACTGCAAAGTAGCGAATTGAAAGATTCATCTCGAAAACCTTGTGGAGAAAGATTGGGAAAGAAAGCCGCGCGGCCCGTGCATGATACAAATGCCAGCGCCACAACGATAGAGAATTTGTTGCTCAGCCCTCGAAAGTCGGCAACTACCAAAAAAATGCCCCGGCACCACGGGGTGCTGGGGCATTTTGGATTACTAAGATTCGGAAGGTCGGTGACTAGACGGCTCGTACGGAAACCGCACAAGGTCCTTTTCGTCCTTCGCCGATCTCGTACTCGACGGTTTGACCCTCTCGTAACTCTTCGATTCGCATTCCTTGAACTTCAGAATGATGGAAGAACAGATCGTCTCGATCTCCTTCGATGAATCCAAAACCTTTGTCCGACAACAACTTCTTAATCTTACCTTCGGGCATTTCTGCCTCCACGAAATTGGATACCTAAGACCGCCGGGCTAACTTCGGCGAAGCTAAACCGTAGATCTGAAATTGATGGAGCAGATAGCCACAATACGACCAGGCACTTTGTGTGAAAGGCACAGCAACGCAGAATGCGGCGTGACGGGAAGAACATTTGGAAGGCACTTGAAAACTGCAATCTCTTTCTCTCTCTCATCGCTGCTCGTCACGAAATCGCTCGTGACAGGGAAAGTATAGGCCACGATCCAATTGAAATCAATGGAGTCAAATAAGCAGAAACAAACTCGGGCTAGAGCCCGATTAATAGGCAGTCTAGGCAATGCAGGTCCATAATAAAGTAAAATTGCGACATACGTGAATACATTTAGCCCGCGCGGCGAATTCGCTAAACTTGGAACACCCAACTGGATTAAGTGGGTTACCCACCCCGAACCAACGGATCGCTACCAGTGCCACTATTAGAGCTTGAATTGTCGATTGAAGAGGTTGAACTAGCGCCGGATGTGCACGAGTTTGTGCTGGAGGCTTTACGGCGTGTGACCGAGTTTTCGCAACATAAGCCGGATCGCATGAGCGGCTTCATTCCATGTGGCTTTCAGACCGTCGCAAAAGCCGTACAAACAATTCGGGATCAGCAGTTAGCCCCGGGCCGTTTGTTTTGCGAGTGGGGCAGTGGCTTTGGAGCCATCGCATCGTTGGCAGCCATTTTGGGTTTCGATGCCAGCGGGATTGAGATTGACCCGATGTTGGTGGACGAGGCGCGACAACTGGCGCGGGACTTCAACCTTTCGCCTGAATTCATCCATGGGAGTTTCATACCGCAAGGTGGTGAGCACCACACGGAATACGCCAACGACGACTTTTATTGGTTAGTGACCGAATCAGACAGTGCTTATGACGAGCTTGGCTTGGGCCCAGACGATTTCGATTTGATTTTTGCTTATCCCTGGCCTGGAGAAGAGCGAGTCGTGGAAGTCCTATTCGAAGAGTTCGCCGCACAAGGCGCTCTGTTGCTAACCTACAACCAATTTGACGCAGTCCGCTTACGGCGCAAGGTCTCAAATCGCTCACGTAACAATTATTGACATCGAGTGAAAAACATCTCCTCGCTGGGCTCAAACGATCGGTATCGATGGGATTTTGCTCACCATTTTTTTCTCAATCGCAAGTCGGTGTGAAGTGCGACAAAACAATTTTGTTTTGTCGACCATGGCGTGCCACTCATCTAAAATGCGAATTGGACGGTGTGGTTGCGATTTCCCATATTGCGACAGCGAGACACGTGTTTCTCGTTACGGTCTGCTCGTATCACTTTTTGTAAGGCGCATGAAGGTGTTAAGAAATCACGGTTTGATTGGCTGGTGGATCGTTGTCGTGTTCCTCGTTTTAAATGGTCTGGCATGGCCTGCAAATGCTGGCGACATTTCCAAGTTACCCGTACTCAATCGGGCTGGCATTTCACCTCCAACGTCTGACTATTTACTTGATGGTCGTTTTGCCCAAGCCGCCGTTTATCAGGATCCAACGGCGAAGACATTGATTTTGGACAATGGTTTGATTCAACGCAGTTGGCGACTTCAACCCAACGGGGCGTGCGTTGCTTTCGATAATCTCATGACTGGCCAATCGATGTTACGCTCGGTACGACCAGAAGCGCGGGTCACAATCGACGGCGTTCGCTTCGATGTGGGAGGGCTGATTGGCCAGCCCAACCATGCTTATCTGACCCCCGACTGGTTGGAGACAATGTCTCGTGATCAGGCAGCTCTCCAGTTCATTGATTTCGAAGTGAGTCAGCCGATCGAACGACTGAAGTGGGGGCGCACGCGTCATGCGCAAGCGGAGGCAAACTGGCCGCCGAAGGGGATTCACCTGCGACTGGACTTTGCTGTCGGAGATTCGCCGTCAAGGACGGCTACCAAAGCAACGGACTTCGTCGTTTCAGTGCATTACGAAATGTACGATGGCATTCCAGTGATAACCAAATGGATATCGATTCAGAACAACACAAAACAAACGATCACATTGGATCGATTTACCGCCGAGGAATTGGCGATCGTCGAGTATGCCAATTGGGTCGAGACACGTGGAAACGTTGACCTACCGACACCCGATGTCATGCACGTCGAGACAGATTTCGCCTTCGGGGGATTTAATTACGAGAATGCAAATCGCCACGTAGTTCATTGGCGTGCCGACCCGCTTTTTTCGACGCAAGTGAATTACACTCGTGAGACGCCTTGTCTACTCGTGGTGGAGCCAACTTATGGCCCAGCCCAGGAGATACAGGCGGGAAATCGCTTCGAAAGTTTCCATCTATTTGAGTTGATATATGACAGTTCAGATCGGGAACGCCGAGGGCTCGCCTTACGACGCATGTATCGGACACTGGCCCCCTGGGTCACGGAAAACCCCATCACCCACCACCTCATCAATTCGAATCCCGATGTGGTTCGCCGAGCGATTGACCAAGCAGCCGAAGTCGGATTTGAAGCAGTGATCATGTCGTTTGGAAGTGGATTCAACATGGAAAGTACCGATCCGGACTACCTCAGCCAGTGGAAAGAGACAGCAGAATATGCTCAACAAAAGGGCGTTGAACTGGGAAGCTACTCCTTGTTTTCTTCACGGCGAATCGGTGGTGGCAACGACATTGTCAGCCCGGCCGGTCAAAAGCCAACTCACAATCATTGCCCAGCAGCCACATCGGAATGGGGTCGCGATTATTACGCCAAACTTCAAGCTTTTTATGAGTTCACGGGTTTCGATCAATTCGAGAATGACGGCCCCTATCCGGGCGATGTGGACGTAACCCCCAGACCCCCCTATCAAAAGGGAGAACAAGATTCCCGTTGGGCTCAATGGAAAATCGTCGTCGGGCTTTACCAGCAGTTACGCGCACAAGGCGTCTATATCAACGCACCCGACTACTACTATCTGTCTGGTTCCAACAAATGTGGTATGGGCTACCGGGAAGTAAATTGGTCGCTGCCTCGTGAACACCAAGTGATTCACACTCGACAAAACATCTATGACGGAACATGGACGAAGACCCCCAGCATGGGATGGATGTTTGTGCCACTGAGCCAATATCACGGCGGCGGTGCGGCTGCAACCACCGAGCCCCTCAGCGAACACCTTGATCACTACGAACGATTGTTGCGATCGAATCTTGGCATGGGAGTCCAAGCTCATTACCGCGGACCTCGGCTTTATGATACGCCTGCTACGCGAGATCGGGTGAAACAGGTTGTCGACTGGTTTAAATCACATCGAGAAATCCTCGAGTCCGACCTCATTCACGGTCGGCGAGCTGACGGTCGTGATCTGGACTGGGTGCTGCACGTAAACCCGCAACTTTCTCAGGAAAAGGGAATGCTATGTGTCTACAACCCACTCCAAGCAGAGCTAGCGCGAAAACTTCGCGTTAATCTCTACTACACTGGACTCAGCGATGCGATCGAAGTGAGGCACGAAGGCCGAGCTCCCGAACGAAGAGAGCTGGAACGAGATTACAGCTTGGAACTTGAGGTAAAAGTTCCCGCCAGTGGAATGACTTGGTACCAGTTTGGCCCCAGCACAAAAAACAACTGATCGTTGGTTCCAACGAGATTAAGAAGTCATGGTCGATCAAGGCTGCGTGATGACGTACTTGAGGATCTTGACCACCTGCTCCGGTTCACGAGCCGTCGCACAGGCAGCCGCATCCACTTCTTTCAACGCATGATCAAGGGTCAGATCGTGCAATGTAATTAACGGCTTACCCAACGCCGATGCATAACCGGCATCGAACGCCGCATTCCATTGTCGATACTTTTCACCAAACCGCACAACGACGACATCGGCATGTCGAATTAATGTTTGGGTTCGTATTGCGTTGATGCCGGCACCACGACGGTCTTTCCAAAATGGGTCCGATTCGGTTCCCAGAATCCCGACACCGCAGTCGTCACTGGCTGAATGATCCGTCACAGCTGACATAAGTTCGATCGGCAGACCAGCCGCCTGGACGCCCTCCGCAATTCGATCTCGCCAGGACGTGTGAATTTCACCTGATAAAAAAAGGTTCCATTGCATAGAATCGCCAACTCCACTCATGTGCTACGAAAGGCCTGATGAGAAACCGCCAAAATCATTAATCGTCGTTCTGAAAGCGTGCGATCACTGCACAACCGCAGGAATCACTCCAAACGTTCACACAAGTGCGAGCCATGTCCAGAATTCGATCTACCGCGATAATTAATCCTTGTGCTTCGGTTGGCAAACCAACAGCCTGCAAAATAATGACCATCATCACCAAGCCTGCGTGAGGTATACCGGCAGCTCCGATGCTCGCAAGTAAGGCAGTAAAAGCAACGATAACTTGTTGCGTCACGGAAAGGTCAACACCGGGTGTGAGGTTCGCGATAAACAATACGGCCACAACCTCATACAACGCTGTGCCGTCCATGTTGACCGTTGCACCGAGTGGTAAAACGAATGAGCTGACGCGATTACTGACACCTGCTCGACGCTCAACACTCGTCAGCGTCAACGGTAATGTCGCATTACTTGATGCCGAACTAAAAGCAGTCAGCAACGCCGGACTCATCGCCTTGGCAAATTGCCACGGGTTTTGCTTAGCCACAAATTTGAGGATCAGTGGTAAAGTTACGATCGCATGGATCGCCAAGGCGCAGGCCACCGTCAGCATGTACATCCCCAATTGACTAAAGATGCTCAGTCCCTGTGTGGCTGCCGCGTAAAACATCAAGCAGAGCACTCCGAACGGTGCCAGCTTGATCACCGCCATCGTCATTTTCATCATGACTTCAAAGCCGGCCTGTGCGATTTCCCCAACGGTTTGGTAAGCTTTTCCGCCCACCAGCACGGCACAAATCGAGAAAGCCAGCGTAAAGGCAATGATGCCAAGGAATTGGCCGTCCGTCACCGCTTTGGCCGGGTTCGGAGGAATCATATTTTCCAGTTGCTCAAACAGGACGGTGGGTAGCTTCTTACCTTGTTCGGGTGCCGCCACTTCATTGCTGGCCGCCATCGCATCCGGACTGTGGTCGACACCCGGCTGAATAATATTGACCAGTAACAGCCCCGTGAGGATGGCGAGCAGACTCGTGCAAACGTAGTACGCCAAGGTACGACTAAACATCTTGCCCAAGCGGTCAGCACTTCCCAGACCCAATACGCCAGTGCTCAGCGAAAAAATGATCAGCGGCACCGAAACCATCTTCAGCATCCGCAGGAAAAGATCGCCTGCCAATTTCAGCCGATCTCCACAAACTCGTGCCTGGGATCGTCCAAAGCGAAGAAACAACGCGTAAGCCGCCGGATCGGCCTTCTTGAGTTCTCCCAGGCTGGGGCGGATGATTTCAACCGTCTTGTCGACAGCCGGATTCGCAGCAGGCCACTGAGGCAGCCCCTCAAGTCGTTTACCGATGGGCTTTTGCAGATCCGCCTTGTCAAGGGCTCCCACAAAAATGCGTTGCTCGGTTCGCCTTCCGCTCTGGTCAAGTATGACTTGCATGAAGATTCGATCGGGACGATCGTGCGACCAGAAGGTTCCCTGAGACAGCTTGACGGCGGAAGAGTAGCCGTAAGGTTGTACCTCGCCGGCAGGAAACTTCACGGGTGTTGGCAGCACTCGATCACCGACTGAAAAGTTCATCGCCAAACCACCCACGGCTCCAACGATCATCGCAATAAGAATCTGCCAATGAAGTGCAATACGAGACATCTTTACTCCTGCCGAGAATGCTGTGACAAAATCGGTTTCCGCGACGATTCTAACAGCGCACCAGGACGATCGACGAGATCAGATCGGATGCTTTTCAGCCGATCTTGGCTAGATCTCATTGACCGGATCGCCCCTTGCCGCATCCCTTCGGTCAGAAAAGCCAGTTCGATAAACAGCTACTCTGAAAACAAACTGAGTATCCCCATCATTGCCAATCCTGCCTCAAAAGCTGCTCAGCATGCTGATTGCAGGCCGGAAAACCCAGAGTTTTTTCGTCACTCAAAATCGCTATGAGCGGCATTTACCGGGAGCCACTCGGCAAGCGTCAGAGCGTCACAATCCAGCCAGAACAACCCCATGCGGGTGATTGCGTGAGAGCGGCTCGCAACGAACCATCAGGAGTCGCCCCCGAGTGCGGATTTCCCGAGTGCGGATTTCCCTGAACGACAATCTAATTCGAGGGAAATATAGCAGTCGGCTTGGCGGCTTCTCGTCGTCGCAGGGCTGTCTTGACCTGTTGTCGCTTCAACCAGCCAACTTTTGTTCCCGATAGTTCCAAACGGGTGAGCGTCGGCAGACGGGAAACAAGCGAAAGGATTTGATTCGTCACAGGAGTCTGGCTCAAATTCAAACTACTCATCCGCGAAAAAACGTGCAACCGTTCCACGGCACTGTCCGAGAGCTGGCTCCCCGCCAAATCCAGATGCTGCAAATTATCGAGCACCTGTTGATGGTTGAGCATGTGAGTGATCAGGTCGTCAGCAGCATCAGATCGGTGAAGCGTAATGGACTCAACTGTTTCCGTCAAAGACGCAAAGTCCCCCAGAGATTGTTCCAGCCAACCCAACGTGGTCGTTCGTACTTCGCCGCCAAATGACTCGATTTTTTCCACGACGGCGTCCTGGGCGATTGATTTCTCCACCATCGCCGCGATCCAATTCCGACGATCTCCTTGATAATCGATGTACTCTTTTGCCGCATCATAAGCTTCACGCAAAGCATGAAAGTCTGCCACGCTCCCACCTCGATCCGGATGGGCAAGGCGAGACTTGGCGAGGTAAGCCTGCTTAACATCATCGTGTGCGTAAGGCGGAAGCAATCCGAGTTGGATCATAAAGGCCGGGCGGGACTCCGTTTTCGTGGGCTGCGGTTTCATGATGAACAATCTCCCGATCGGCAAATCGGCTAAGCCTGTATTTCTGCAACATGGTGAAGTGGCCACAACCATTTAAGCAGCCAATACGATCAAAGCAACTCACAACCCCGACAGTGCGAGCCCCCTATTTGTGATTAGATTTTATGACAAGAGCAAGACCTAATTCGCTCAATCGCGTTGATTCAGTTTAATCAACATCCATTCTTTGTCTGTCGTTGATAGCAAAAATGTCTTCGCCGATATTTTTTTCGCCGGTATTTTTTTCGCCTCGGGAAGTACGTCGCCGCCCGCCCTGCTGCAAACTGGCTCATGAGCCACACAAAACGACAATCGGTTCATGTTTCAAACAACCCAGTGATGCGATTCGCGCTCCTAACGTTTCCGCAACTGAATCATTTCTCGGAAAACCTGTATTTGGCGATCTCGTCGGTCCGACTTGAGTTTTCGCCGTCGGATGGCTCGGTAGACTTTTCGACGAGTCCACCAATCAATGCGGGTCCGGCGCAAATTCAATTCAATTAACGCCGGAAAGGATCGTACAATCCCCAGCGAATCCTTTGTAATCGCAGTCCGACTCAGGTCGAGTCGAGTGAGTCGAGTGAGAACACGAAGTCGTTGGACATGAGCGTCATCCAAGAGACAGCCCGTCAGACTTAAATGTTCTAGACTCTGCAGCAACTCTTTGTGTTCGGCAATTAAATGGACCGTCTGATTTCCTGCTTTTGAATTGACCAATGAAATCACAGAAATTGACTCCATCAAAGTCGCAAAGTCACCAAGTGACCGTTCCAGTGACGGCGATGAGCTGATCGAAATCTCGGCTCCAACGACTCGCAGTTGCTCTATCAGCTGATCCTGACGGATCGAGCGTTCGACCATTGTTGCAATCCAGTGGCGGCGGTCGCCACGATACTTGACGTACTCTTTGGCAGCGACGTACGCATCCTGCAACGCCAGAAAATCGGTTGTACTGCCACCGTGATCCGGATGAACTGAGTGGGCTTTTGTCAAATAAGCCTGCTTGACATCTTCCAAAGCATAAGGAGGTAGCAGATCAAGCAAAGCCATGCAGTCGGGGCGGGGTTGTGACATGGTTTCGAATTAACGTTAAGACACAGATGTTTTTCAAGGTGACCACAAATAAAAACAGGACACAGCTCACCTCCCTGAATTTTCGACCGGTAGAAATCGAAACCCACTCCTGTTGATTAAAGCTTCGTTTAAGCAATCCTCCGTTCACAGGAACGATCGAACCCTTTACCAATTTGCGACACGGTAGTCCTTTAAGAACTTCCCCCAAAGGTGTTCACCGCTATTGAGACCATCAAAGATTGGATCACAGATTCTCGCCGCTGCATCTTCATGATCCAAGGGAGTATGGAATCTTAATTCTTTCTGCTTGCGTTCCGCGATTTCCAAAGGATCCTCATCGGTGATCCAACCGGTATCGACACTGTTCATGTGGATGCCATCTTTGACATAATCCAAAGCGGAAGTCCGTGTCATCATGTTCAAGGCTGCTTTGGCCATGTTGGTATGCGGGTGTGTATCCCGTTTGAAGGCGCGATAAAACACACCTTCCATGGCGGAAACGTTGACAATGTGCTTGTCTCGACTTGGCTTTCTCAGCATCAGTGGCTTAAGCCTTGCGTTCAAGATAAACGGTGCCACGGAATTAACCAGATGAACTTCCAGCAATTCGACGGTGGGGACTTGGGCAAGCTTCAACCGCCAACTGTTGATTAAACGACGATCGATCTGTTGATCATCGATGTCATACCGACCTTTTGGAAATGTTTCCGCATTGCAATTTGAGTCGTCAGGAACGAGTGGTATTTGAGTAAGTTCGGCAGCCGATTGAATTCCCGCCAGGCTACTGACGACTTCAGCCGGCAATCCGGGTGCCCCTGAAAGCGTTTTACGTTTCGTTGCCGCCAAGGCCAAGTGGGATTGCAACGCTCCTTGCGCCTCGGCGGGCAGGGTATCCAATTCTCGTTCCCCTTGCATCAAATGAGCGTAAAATCCCGGTGGGCGTCGGACCGTTTGACAGGCGTTGTTCAGAATGAAATCGAGTTGCGGCAAGCTGTTCGCCAAATGATCGGCAAATGCCTCAACGCTGGGTGAGTGTCGTAGATCAAGACCGTGAAGTTGAAGTCGATCAAACCAATCCGAACTATCCTTAACCGCCAAAAATCTCTGAGCCGCATCTCGCGGAAAACGAGTGCTTACCAAAACGTTCGCGCCAGCGCGAAGTAGCTTGAGAGCCACATGGAACCCGATCTTGACACGGCCGCCTGTTAAAAGTGCATAACGGCTTTTTAAGTCCGCCGTTTGATTTCGCTTTTGCCAATTAAATTCCGCACAGGCAGGGCACATCGAGTCATAAAAGAAATGGACATCGTTAAAATCCTGCTTGCAAATGTAGCAGTTGCGTGCAACGCTGAGCCGTGCTTCTGATGAATCAGCCTGCGGTGAATCGTCGCTGGGGTCCGATATGGGCATCGGATGTGGTGGCGCCGAACCTTTGAGCTGCAACCGCGTTTGCTGACGAATTCCTGTTTTGCTCAGCAGGGACTCGTCCGCCTTGCGACGCTGCTCGAGATGGGTCCGCTGTTGTTGCCGCCGCGCCTGGTTCAACCGCCGGCGCGCTGAACGGCCCGGATGCGCGATCCGCCCCGCCGCACGTTGCAAACGACGACGATCATCGTCTGAAAGATTGAGCTGCAAATGCGGGTCGTTAGCCAATTGCTCCAGTTGATCAATCGCTTTACGCAGCTGATCGCTATCGTCACTGGTAAGCCCGGATCGCTTCACTTCAGATTCCAATGCGTATCTCCTCGTCTGGCCAGATTTGGTCAGCAGGTTATATCACGCCGAATCCGGTGGGCACACGCCGAGTCCCGCAGATCAGCAACAGATTTCTAATCGGCTTGGCTCGGATGATCGTGCCAACCGGCGCACTGCAGCGGCCCCAGGCCCCATTTTTGTCGTCCGAACCAAGCTCAAAACTATCGAAAAACCGGCGAGTTATCGCGTAAGCGACTGGCAGCAACTGCTGGGATCCTGGGCAATCTCTGATCGCTCATCGGTGAATCGTACCGCTTCGAAGGCGTCAAACAGCATCCCCGCAGTCGAATCCGTAATGTCACTCGATTCGGCCCCTTATCCGGCACAAGAATTGCGGCTCAAACCTCCCGTCCGGAATCCGACCCGTTGTCAAATGGGGAGAACTGACGGTTCACTGGTAAAGATCAAATTCCTTTCGAATGAAAAACAAACCCGCATGAAACGTGACCATCTCGAATTTCTGTGCGATGTGGGCGAGCTCAGCGCCTTGCTGACAGGCAGCTCAGACGTTCGCTCACTCCTGGATCGGATCGTGCGTTTGGCCGCACAACACCTCCAGGCACACGTCTGTTCGATCTATGTCTATGAGGAATTGAGCGATGAGTTGGTGTTGCGAGCAACTGTCGGCCTTCAATCGCACTCCGCGAATGAAGTGCGTCTTCACTGCGGAGAAGGCCTTGTCGGACAAGTCTTGGAATCTGGCAGTCCCATCCTGGACAACCATGCCAGCAACAATCCGCACTATAAATTCATACCCGGAATTGGTGAAGAACGTTATGACTCATTTTTGGCTGTACCGCTTTTGAAAGGTGCAGATAAGATTGGCGTGCTGACCGTCCAACGCGAGGAAAAAAACTATTTTGAGGACGATGATCTGAGTGCATTGCGTGTTGTCGCTCGCCAGCTCGTGGGCTGTATTGAAAATGCCCAGGCGTTGATGGTTTTACCCCAGCTAAAACCGGTTTCCAGCGTCCCACTCCCTCCAAAATCGTTCTTGGTCCGTGGCCAGGTGACATCGATGGGTTCAGGTGCCGGCCCCGCACGTGTCTTACGCACGACTCAGTCGCTTTCAAAGCGGCTAAGTGAATTAGATACGAAGATCACAATCGACCAGTTTCGCGCTGCGGTCAACAAAACGATCGCTCAAATCGAAGCGTTGCAATTGCGTGTCGCAAAACGCTTGCCGGAAGCAGTTTCGTTGATCTTTTCTGCCCATCTACTGATGCTGAAGGACAAAGCGTTTATCAACAAAATCACTCAATTGATCGAAGGTGGCAGTCCGGTTGGGCTGGCAATTTTTCACGTCGCTCAGTCTTATATCGATCTATTTTCTGCCAGTAAACCAGTGCACATCCGAGAGAAGGCTCAGGACGTCGAAGATTTGGCCGTCCGATTGGCAAATAATCTGACGGGAACCCATTCTGTAGCGAGTAGTATTGAACGCCAAGAGGTTGTGATCGCGAACAATGTGTTTCCTTCCGATCTTGTCCTGTTATCACTTGAGGAACTAGCTGGAATTGTCTTAGTCGGGGGAGGAGCCACATCGCACGTTTCGATCCTGGCACGATCTCTAAGACTACCATTGTTCATTGCGGACGCTCCGGAACTGATGGCTGTCATCGATGGTACCCCGATGATGTTGGATGGTCACACGGGGAACATCTACGTTTCGCCTCGCGAGGATATCGTCGAGCAATTTGAGCAGCAAAAAAAGATGATGGCTGCGGCCCAACAAGGTCTCCAACGTCCCCGAGGTATCACACGAACCAGCGACGGAACTCGCATTCGTCTGCAGGCAAACATCAATCTGCTGAGTGAATTGCCCGTTGCTCGCGAGGTAAACGCCGAGGGCATTGGACTCTATCGCACGGAGTTCCCCTTCATGATTCGCAACAGTTTCCCAGACGAGGAAGAACAGCATCTTGTCTATCGACAACTTGTGCGGGGAATGGATGGCAAATCGATCACATTCCGCACATTGGACGTAGGGGGTGACAAAACACTGAGCTATTATGAGCATCGTGAAGAGAATCCTGAACTCGGCTTGAGAGCGATTCGATTCTCTTTGCATCATCAGGAACTTTTCGAACAGCAGGTACGAGCAATCCTTCGTGCAGGTGCTGAAATTTCACATTTGCGGATCATGTTCCCGATGATCTCCTCACTCGACGAATTCCGACAGTCACGAGCAATCGTCGAGAATTGCAAACGGCAATTGCAAGCGGATCGCATTCCTTATCATCACGATCCGGAAATTGGCATGATGGTGGAATTACCGGCAGTCCTAGAAACTGCAGACGAATTCTCGCGTGAAGCTGATTTCTTTTCCATCGGTTCCAACGATTTCATTCAGTACATGCTCGCCGCAGATCGTGGCAACAAACAGGTTGCCCATTACTACTGCGCCCATCATCCGGCTGTTTTAAGAGCGATTGCCCGTTTCGTTCGAGTCGCACACCAACACAATCGAGCTGTCTCAGTATGTGGTGAAATGGCACAACAAACCCATTACATCCCTTTCCTCTTAGGAGTGGGCATACGCGACTTGAGCGTCTCACCTCACCGAGTTGGCGAATTACACAAGTTCATCCAGTCGACCGACATCGTGGTTGCAGAACGTCAGGCGAAAAGATTACTTTCAGAGGCAACCATTGCTGGCGTGGAACAGTGGCTTGAGTTGACGGCCGACTTTTCATCAACTGATGCGTTGCCGATCGATGCTCCCGCTTCATGATAAAGAAGACGGAAACGTCATCGGAGGATGGTCTCCCTTGACCCGAGGAGAGCTGGAATGATTAACGGATTCCTAATCGACATGGATGGAGTGATTCACCGAGAAAATCAGCTAATACCCGCCGCAGATCGGTTCATCCGCACGTTGCTGGCAAAGCGAATTCCCTTCCTCTTCTTGACGAAGAACCGTCCAAGGACTCGTCGAGACGTCGCGATGAAGCTGAGACACATGGGGATCGGTGTGGATGATCGTCACGTTTTCACCTGTGCCATGGCAACACTCGGTTCCTCGCCAAGCAAAAACCATCAGGAACGGCATTGGTGATCGGCGATGGTGTTCTGCTTAACGCCCTGCACGAAAAGGGCGATGCCATCGTTGACAGCCAACCTGATTACTTCGTCGGCGAGGGGCGAACCATTAATTTGGAGATGCTCGAGGCAGCAACGCAAATGATTTTGAACGGCGCCCGTCTAATTGCTACCAATCTCGACTCAAGCTGTCCAACCAAAGACGGCCGAACGCGCCCCAGTTGCGGGGCAACGGTCGCCTATTTTGAAAAAGCAACGGGAGCAAAGGCATTGAGCCTGGGAAAACCCAGTCCGGTTATGATGCGGGTCGCACGTAAACAACCGGGCCTTTCAACCTCTCAGACAGTCATGATTGGCGACACGATGTCGACCGACCTTCTGGGAGGTGTGCAATTGGGATATCGGACCGTGCTGGTGCTGTCGGGCGGTACACAAGTTGACGACGTCACTCGTTATGCCTACTCCCCAGACGTCATCGTCAACTCGATCGCTGACCTCTGTAATACGGAAGAAATTGCAGATCAACTCCCCGCCCCTAACCCGGATGATGACAGTCATGACCTGGATCGTTGGCGTGCTCTACAAGCTTAATACTCCATAAGCCGCTTCAGCCGTGCGTTGCCGACGCGTTCATTATTGTGTCGGCTGAGAGTTCTGTTTGGACTCAGCATTGCCGCTCATTCGGCACAAAATAAAACTCGTACTGTTCGCCTAACAATCGACGCGTGATATGCACGATCTCCTGGGTATGCCCCTGAAAATGCGCTACCGAATGAAGGATTGCCCGGCTGCCCGAGACCTGAAAATCTTGAATGGTTCTCACACGGACCAAATCATCCTCACTGACTTGACTTAGGATCTCGCAGGCGCGGGCCACTGTGTCGTCAATCTGCTTCATCAAATCAGTGCCAGACTCAGAACCTCGAGCATCAAACTCTGCTTGGCGTTTGCGAAGATCAAGCTCGCAACCAACGCCCGCAATGATCCACTGACGAACGTTACCCGAGAGATGCAGCAGCAAATTTGCGATGCTATTCATCGAATCGTCGCACCGCCACCATAGTTGCTCTTCGTTCAATTGACTGACGCAATTTCGGATCCGGCGCATCGCCTCACAAAGCTCACTGTTTGCAGCCTGCGTCAAGGAGAATTGGAGAGATGATTCGGACATCGTGGTTTTACTCTTTTCGATGAAAAGCTAAGAGTCAGGTCGCGGAGTCACCAGTCGCCCTACATCGACAACGCTTATTGTTGAGTTACGTCGGTGGCGGCGGATCGATAGGGCGATCCTTGTCGGTAAAGCCGCCATCTCGCTTCAATCTGACCCGCCAAATTGTAATGCGTTTGTCTCTTTGCTAGTTCGACCGCCCTTTGAGCAACTTGGCTCGCCTGATCATAATCGCCGTTCTCTGCTAGGCTGGCAGCCCAAGTATCCAACGCCGCCGGGTGACGACCTTGTGTGATCTCGGCTGCCGTTTTGGCCAAACGGAGCGCCTGATCCCCATCACGAATCGTGTCATCAGGACAGGTTGCCAACAACCAGGCCAGATTATTCATCGCGGGCAAATTGTCAGGGCTGATCTTCATTGCTGCAACATAGTAGCGACAAGCTACTTCGTATTCACCGCGTCCCTCATACCACTGTCCTAGCATCATTTCGGGGCCAACGGTCTGGGGTTCAATCCGTCGGGCCATCCTGAAATGTTGTGTCGCCAACTCTTTGGATCCTTGTTTGAAATGAGCGACACCTAAGCGAACAACCAGGTCGAGAATTGTTGATTTTGAATACAAGGATTGAGTTCGCTGTACAAGTTCACTGGCTTCGTTGAGGAAACCGGCTTCAATCAGCTCTAACACCAGGGCTGCTGTTTTTAACGTTCGCTGCTCGCCGGCCCAGCGTCCCGCAAACGGCACGGATGATTCTCGTCGCTGCTCCGGCCTATCCTGCAAACGCTGAAGATCTATTTTCAGGCGATTCGGTGACAAAGGTCCACGATAAATGGCTGCCAGGCGATTATTTTTGTCAATCAAAAAACTAGTCGGTACTGGCAGGGGCTGATGCAGGCCAAAAAGAAAGTTGTTGACCAACTGAAGCTTGGCACTGGTCTCGGCGGTTGCCTCACCGAACGAGTAGGGAAACGACAGCTGCTGGAGGATATCTTTGGCTACAGCTGCATCTGCCGCCTCCTCCGGAGAGAGGCGATCGACACACAAAGCCAGAATCTTGAGTCCAGAGTCTTCCCATTCCTGCTGTCGGGCGGACAGTTCGGTCAATTCGGCAACACAGGGTTGGCACCAGCTTGCCCACAGGACGAGCAGCACCGGCGAGCCGCGAAAGAACTCCATACTTGATCGTTGCCCGGTCGAATCCACATAATCGAGTGACGGCATGTGAGGCTTAACGAAGGAAGTAACCGACAGACCTGCGATCGAATTAACTTTTGCAATCGGTACGTGAGCCAGGTTGACTTGACGGTCGCTGTTCACCTGCCTGGCCTGGGCCTCGCCTTCCACCAATTGATAGCGTTGGCTAACCGGCAGATCGGAGTATTCGCTCACCCAACCGGAAGGCCACGTCACGCGGACGTCGCATCGCCGCAGATCAGCTCCTACGCCGATCGTGATCCATTTGCTGGACTGAGTCAAATAGCCATCGCCGGCTCGCACGGTCCGCGTCAAGATTGGCTCGGCAGCTGGCGTTGCGATTAATTCCAACCGCGCACCAATCGCATCGCGATTCGACTTTCGGCCTAACAATCGAAAGGCAATCCAACGATTGTCGCTGCTGCTCGCAAGGTCGTTACGCAAGAAACGAACTTGAGGAGCATTCCGATTCGAGACCCATAAATCAAGATCTCCATCCGCGTCCCAATCCACCCGTCCCACTGCCCGGGCATCGTCTGGAAAATCAATACCGCTGACGGCTGCCACATTCGAAAACTTTGAATCGCCCGTGTTAAGGAAAACACAATTCCGCTCGTTGCCACTAAAAGAAAGACCTCGTTGAACCAAACGGATCATCCGCATGGCAGGATCCGCATGCCTACCGCTGGCAATGGCTCCGGAGCTAATGGGTCCCCCTTCTTCTTGCGACAGTACCTGCCGCCAAAAGAAACTTCACAAGTCAGTTGAGTCAGCAGCCGTGATGTAGCCATTCGCTACAATTAAGTCTTCCCAGCCATCATTGTTGAAGTCGGTAAAAACGGAACTCCATGCCCAACGACCCATTTGGGCTCCCGCGCGCTGACTGATATCGACAAACTGGCCTGTCTTATTTTGCAGAAACAGAGAATTACCTTTCGCCATCCGACGGTAAACGGACCGTTGAGCCGGATCGGCATGCGGCTGAAATGAATCCTGCTGAGTAACCCGACTACCGGCCGATGAAAACATGTTGCCAACGTAAAGGTCCATCCGACCATCGCGATTGACATCCCCCCAACTGACCGACATACCGAATCCCGTATCGGCCAAGCCGAATTCTTGCGTCACATCGGTGAAGTATCCTTGCTCGTTCCGATAAAGATAGTTACGTCCGTAATCGTTGGCGACGTAGAGATCCTGATCGCCGTCTCGATCAAAATCCTCCCAAGCGCAGGCTAACGAATAACGATTGCCTCCATCACCCAGTCCGCACTCTCGGGTTACATCTGAAAAACTCCACTTACCCGCCTCAATCCGATTTTGAAATAGGTAATTCATGCCACCACGGGTCGCATTGTGAAAGACAAAGTCCCCGCTTCGATTTGGTTGCGACGGTCGATAAACACAAACAAACAGATCGAGGTCACCATCTTGGTCGAAATCTGCTGCCGATAGCGATTGAGTATCGCAAGGCTGTTCGCCCAACTGTTGTTCAAGCTTGTAGTTGCCCGATGAGTCGTTTGACATCAGCAGTAAACCGCCCGAGGTGGCAATGGCAAGATCTTGGTCACCGTCATTGTCGAGATCAACGAATAGGGCGCTGCTGGTTTGGTCCAACCAGTCAACTCCCGCCGCTTCAGAGCAATCTTGCACCGTTCCATCCGCCTGTTGAATCAACAGGCGATTTGGAAGTCCTGGGCCTTGGCAACGGTACAGATCTTCCAAACCATCGCCGTTGGCGTCGCCAATCGCCAATCCAGTTCGAACAGAATCGTCCATCCCGTGAGCTCGTTCGACACGCTGTATCCAATGATTCAGCCCAAACGAAAGCTGCTCTGTGTAAGCTGCATCGGCTCCGATAACAGCTTGCGTGCAGTCCGCAAAAAAAGTGGCTCGATTCGCCTGGGTTGGGTGACCTCTCACCAATTGATATTGAACCTGCTCAAAATCATCACATCGGATCGATCGCAGCTTCATTTCAGATTCCGTAACCGAAGTCCAATCACAAGTGAGGCGCCCCGTTTGTTGACAGGAACGCTCACTTCCGACCGCATCCGCCTGAAAGAGAGCAACCGTCTGCAACCTTTCTTCATCGACCTCGATGATTTTTATCGCAACCCGGATCGCACCGATTTGCAGTAACGGTTCTAAGAACGCCCGAACGTTCTCGGTAACGGGTAACCGCTCAGTCGAATCTCCTGATTGCCGCCAGATTTGCAGTTGGTCATCCTGATAAAGTTTGCTTAACAAAGGGAGCAACGCCGGCATTTGATCCGTCGCAAAAAATGGTTGTCGTGATGAAACAGTTTTCCCAACCGTAAACAGATCATCTAACCGATGCTTGGCTCGGTCAGCAAATGCTTCCGATTCCCAACCATCCTGATCCGGATCGAGCAAATTAGCGTCGTCTTCCTTCCGCGCGGAAATGTGGCTGAACGTCACCTGAGTTAAGTCACCCGAACCCTCATCGACTTGTTCAACCATTGAAACATCAGGCCTCGGGCTTTGCGTCGGCCGAGCTGGCTCAGTCCGTTGACAACCGACCCAAAGAGCCAGCAACAGAACCGAAAAATGGACTCGTACGATCGTTCGATCGATCGCCATCACCTGCCCCGACAGACTGGTTTTTTCAGGATATCGCTCGCGCTCTGTCAATCCACGGCGCAAAAACATGTTTTCCGATTCCCGGGCAAAGAAAAAAATTGATCACATATGACAATTGTGTTAAACCAGACATTCTAGTCGACGGCAGTCGCGAGATGGGAAGTTGTCGCAAAGTAACATTGATGAACCTCGCATTGCCATTCATTTCCTTGTGTTTCACAGTCGTGAGGTTGTTCCAATGAAGTGCACTTACCTGTTTGTCTTCTCTCTTATCATGTTTTCACCGGTCGCAATAAAAGCCGCTGAAATCTCTTGGTCACCAGCCTTTGAAATTGAAACCGATGCTGACATCGATGTCTCAAAGCCAATTGTTCGTGCCGTTAACGTCGTTTCCCCGGGTGATGTCGACGAAATTGAAGTCGAATTCCCCGGTGATATCACTGTCGAATTCGAGCCGGAACATACGTTTGAATTCAACCTCGAGTTTGATGAAGGAATTGGTAGTGGTTCGGTGACGGGAACCGGAAACTACTACACCGTCGACGGCCTGACGACGGAGAACGATGAACTCGATGCGATTTTTGACAATCACGGTTGGGTCGGTGGTGGCCCTGAGGGTGGCGCAATTGCAGTTCTCGAATTACTTGATCTTGAAATTGGCGAGAGCTACCAGATCCAATTGATCGGTGCGGCTGACGATCGCGGGTGTTGCGAATATCGCCAAATGGAAATCTGGAATGACGATCTCGAAACAGTCGACGACGATCTTTGGTTTGGTCGTAGCAACGACTTTGACGAAGACGACGAACGAGGTCCCGGTTCCACGATCGGCACTTTCGTTGCTGATGCAGATAATCAATTGATTTACCTCGTGGGTACAAGCGAGCTCGACGACGGCGCAGGCAACTTGGGCAACGGGGCCGATCCAGGCTTATCAGCCTACGTGCTTTCTTTGGCCGGTCCCACGGGTCCACGTGGCGATTACAACGGAAACGGTGAACTGGACACGGCAGATCTCGACCTGCAATCGCAAGCGATCAAAGACGGCGATCTTGCATTCGACGAGAATGCGGATGGGGTCGTGAACATCGCCGATCGCATTCTCTGGGTGAACGAATTGAAGAACACTTGGATGGGTGATGCTGATCTGAATGGCGTATTCAACAGTTCGGACTTTGTCGTTGTCTTCAGTTCGGCCAAGTACGAAACAGGGCAACCCGCCGTTTGGACGCAAGGTGATTGGGACGGTGATGGAGTCTTCAATTCGAGTGACTTTGTCGCTGCCTTCTCCAACGCTGGCTATGAGACGGGTCCTCGCCCCGGCGGACCTAACCCCGTTGCGTTAGCAGTTCCGGAG
Source organism: Pirellulaceae bacterium (assembly GCA_029243025.1). Taxonomy (NCBI): domain Bacteria; kingdom Pseudomonadati; phylum Planctomycetota; class Planctomycetia; order Pirellulales; family Pirellulaceae; species Pirellulaceae bacterium. The sequence continues at coordinate 179,850 of JAQWSU010000045.1, forward strand.
CCTTCGAGTGTGGTGATGGTTCTGATCAGTCTCGTCGGACTCATGGGCTCGATTCGACGTCGCCAATCATCCGAGTGAGCAAGAGCTGGAATGAATCATCTCCAGTGAAGAGTCAACATCAAATTCACAGGCATGCTCCGTTCATTCCGAGTAAAGTCTTGTCGGATGACGCTCCAGGGAGCGTGCCTGTTGATTTTACATTTGGCTGGTTGACTCTGCGGGTAACTCGCGAATCAGGCTCGATTCGCGAAGTCTGATCACAAGCTGACAGGCAAGCGATTGAAACGAACTAGCAACGGCCGATTTCAGCTTGAGTTGATCGGCAGGGAGAGTCAGGCATTAGAAGCCCCGGCCCTTTCAAATCGATTGTGATCAAAAGCAGACCTACTCCAATTTAGAGCGTTTCGCTTTCAAACGCGTCACGAGCTCTGTCTGCTCCCGTTGCTGGGCGATTTCAATTGCTCGATCGAGCGTGGCTCGAGCCTGATCAGATTGCTCAGCCGCCTCGTAAGCGGTTGCCAGCGTGTCCAGGATTGAGGCAACGCGATAGTTGGTCAACTTCGCAGCCGCTTCCGCCTGTTGGATTGCCAGTTGTGGGTCGCGCTGACTTGGATCCGGATGGGTGGCCAAGTGCCACGCCATGTTATTCAGGACGGGCACCGCTTTGGGATCCGCTTCTAATGCCTTGCGGTACATTTCCAAGGCCTGTTCCAAATCCCCTTTTTGAGCCAGCAGCGTCCCCAGATAGCCGACGACTTCGGCATAACCCGGTTGCTGAGACAAGTCCGATTGATGAACACGGACATAGTCAGCTGCTTCCTGAGCTGCCTGGTGATCAATCAAGTCGGCAACCATACCAATCGGTACCGAGCGACGGCGACCATCGAACCAGACACCAGGAAACGGCAGGGCGGCTTCCATCAAACCTTTCGGGTCCGCAGACAAAGTGGCAGCGTCAGCTAAGAATCGATCAACGGAAACAGGACCACGATAAATCGCGGCAAGTTCGCCATCAGCGGTAATCAAAAAACTAGCCGGCAGGTCGGTTTGACTCTGACGACCGAAAATCTGTTGACTGGCAAATTGCAATCGCCGAATCGTTTCGGCCGGAGCCGCTCCAGCGATGAACGGAAACTTCAAATCCTGTACGCAGCGTTTTGCATCCGCCAAACTGGTCGGTTCAACGTTTGGCTGCTCAAAGTCATCGAGCGACAGGGCCACCACTTTTACTCCCGCAGCTCTCAACTCATCAGCTCGCGAACTGATCTCTTGTAGTTCTCTAAGACAAGGTGCGCACCAGGACGCCCACAAATTTAACCAGACGGCCTCTCCTTCCCCCTGAACCACCTGCTGGGTCGCACCATCAAATTGCTTAAATGAAAGCGGTGGCAGCGGCAGTCGACTCGACAACAAGATTTGCGCTGAGTCGCTCGTGCCCGGTAGCTCAAGAGCTTTTGAGACCAACTGTTGGCTCAGATCTCGCCGCCGCGCTAGCTGCTTTGGAACCGGGACATCTTGCATGATTTCGTAAAAGAAATCAGCTTTCAAATCGCGAAAAGATTGTGGTTGAGTCGCTCCAGGCCAAAACACGTCCAGCGATTCAATGGCGGGCGCTGTACGAAGATCTGCGGGTGGCGGACCCAGACCAAAGTGAAGCCATTTGGATGATTGCGACAAAAAGCCTTCGCCAGCGTTTAAGGTCTTCACGATCGGACGCTGTCCGGTCATTTTGACTTCGACACGAGCCCCAATCGCATCGCGATTACAGGATTTCCCAATCAGTCGTAAGGCGATGAATCGATTTTCGTTGGTCGACTCATTGCGCATCAGGCGAAGTCGAGGTGCTGTCCGACTCGTCGTGCAAAGATCAACATTGCCATCTTGATCCCAGTCAACGAGCGCATGAGCCCTTGAATCCTCGAGAAAATTCAACCCCGTCAGCGCTGAAACGGTAGCAAAATGAACCTGTGCGGTAGACGAATGATTCGTTCCCAGATTGAGAAAGGCACAATTCCGCTCGTTACCGCTCCAAGACTCGCCATTTTCCAACATTTGATCAAGACGAGATAACTGCTGACGGTAACCACTCTGCGAGCGCTCTGCTTGACGGGCACTCTCAAGATCATGCGGTGAACGCGACACGACCTGTCGCCAAAAGAAGCTTCACAAATCATCTTGGGGACGGTCGCCCGTAATGTAGCCATTGGCCACGATCAGATCTGGCCAACCATTGTTATCGAAGTCAGTGAACAAGGATCCCCAACTCCAACGTCCCATTGTCACTCCCGATAAAACGCTGACATCCTCAAAAGCCCCACCGGCTGAATTGCGAAACAAGGTATTCCCTCGAGCCAAATGCTGATACTTAGCTCGTTTGGTTTTATCCAATTCCGGCTTAAAGTCAGCCATGCGACTAATACGACTGCCCGCAGAAGAAAACATATTGGCAATGTAAACATCTTCCCAACCATCGCGATCAAAGTCACCGCTGGTGGCAGACATACCAAACGCACCATCTTGCATACCCACTTTGAGCGCGACGTCAGTGAATTTCGGCGGATCGCCAGGAATGCCATCATTGCGGTAGAGATTATTGCGACCAAAGTCATTTGCCACGTAAAGATCTTGGTCCCCGTCGTGATCGAAATCAATCCAGATCGCCGCGTAGCTAAAACGATTGTTATTTTGATCAAGACCGGCAGCCAGAGTCGCATTTGACGTTCGCCACTCTCCTTCATTTCGAATGAGGTAATTCGCCCCACCATTCTGTGCATCAAAATACGGAGCGGGAATCGGCAAGGCAAGTGAATCGGCATCGGCCCGATAATAACGACAGGCATAGATATCCAAATCGCCGTCGTGATCGTAGTCGGCGGCTGCCATCGAATACGCATCAACAATCGCAGTGATATTGTTCGCCAGCGTAAAACGGCCGTGACCATCATTCCTCAGAAACAAAACTCCTGATACGGTCGCCAGTACTAAGTCCTGACTGCCATTGTTATCAAAGTCGATCAGCAACGCGCTGCGTGTATTATCGTGAAAATCGACTCCGGCTTCGGCCGAACCATCCACCACCGAACCGTCAGACTGTTGAAGATAAAGTCGGTTTGGAAGACCACCTGGCTGGCAAACGTACAAGTCATCCAGTCCATCCGAATTGATATCGCCAACTGCGAGACCATGGTGTCCCGACTTGTCGATGATGTGATGCCGTTCGATTCGTCTGCGCCAATGGGTATTGTCATAGGCCAACTGTGTTGAAAACGATTTCGAGTTTCGAAATACGGCTGCCGTCATGTCACCGAACCAAGGTTTCGTTCGCTTCAAAAGTACTTCTTCAAAAGCAGCAACCTCAATCTCCAACAGCTCCAATGATTCCTCTGCCTTGGACGGTTTCCAAGTCACATGCCAATGAGCATCAATCTCAACCAATCCTCTATCGCTTTGCCCGTCGATTTCAATATGGGCGCGGGTGACGATCTGGTCGGCTTGTTTTTCGACCTCGTAGACATGAACAGAAAAATGAATTTCCTGATCCGGACTGAACACCTGCCGCAGTTGTGAAAAGGCTCTTTGAAAATCGAATCTCTGTTCATCGCCTAACAAAGATTGATCCTGACGCCAGACGGTGAAATCCTCGCTTCGAAAAATAACCGCAAGGTTTGAGGGCCGAAGTGAAGATGCTGAAAATCGCTCGGTGACCCAAACCGGAACATCGGCGTCCGGTGATTGCAAACATTGCTGGAGAAGCTTCAGTTGCCGAGTCACTGCCGGAACGACAGATTCGTCGGTGAAGCGGATCGCGTCTCCCACCGCTTTTGACGCGTCCGCTGGCGAGGCCGTCGCGGAAACAGCAGATGCTGCCTTCGCGGGCTCTGCCTTCGCGGGCATCCGATCGGTCGGCCGATCCGGCAACGCATGAGGGGATGAGTGGGTTGCTATTTCTTCCGCCGAACGATCACAACCAACCGAGCCAAGACAAACGAGCAACAGCAGGCAAAGCCGCCACTTTTTTTGAGCCGACAAATGATTCACGACTGATTCCAAATAAAGAAAGAACGGCGACGGCACACGGCCGCCGCCTAATTCATACCTCTATTTTACTTGGAATTTCGTCGCAGACGAGCGAATCCGATCAGCGAGATCAGAAGTAAAACCAAGCTACTGGGCTCAGGAACGGCAGCTGCAGCTGCAGCTCGTGGTCCAATTTCATAGCCAGGACCCTTGGGACCACCGGAAAAAGCCGCCACAAAGTCGCTACTATCGAATTCGGCATCGGCGTTCCAGTCGCCCGTTTGCCAAAGGGAATTCCCTGCAATTCCATCTTCATATTCGGCTGCAGCGAATACACTGACAAAATCGGTGCTATCGAAAACAAGGTCAAGATTCGCGTCGCCCAAGTAGGTATTCTTCAACGACTCTACCCAAAACAGGTGATCTGCCGTGTTTACCACGCCGTCTGAATTGACATCAAAAATCTGCCCCGCTCCACCGGTCAAAATTTCCTCCGTCAACGCGTTAATGTCAGCAGCGTCTAGGACACCATCATTGTTAAAGTCACCGGCGACCCCATCGCCTCCCTCCACAAATGCAGCAACACCATCCGTCATGATTGATTGAATCGCTGTTTGTGAAAGCGTTTCATCCCAAACCGAAACATCGTCGATCTGGCCGATAAAGAAGAAATTGGTACCGACGTCATCGCCTACACCAATCAAGAACGGGTTGCTTTCTTCAGGATTTGCTTCGTAACCTTGATTCGAAACAACGTATCCGTCCTCGCCATTAATGTATAGCGTTTTCGTATCACTTTCACCGTCGTAAGTGATCGCCAAATGCTGCCATTCATCAAGCTCCGAGAGATCACCAAGATTACGTCCCCACGATCCTGGTGCGCCACCGCCACCGGTCCAGAAGTCCCACTCCTCACCGGGCGTGTTGTAGAGGATATATCCAGTGATGTATTGACCTTCGTCTCCTGTCGAATGAGACCTGGTTGAGACAACCGTATTCCATCCCGCAGATTCAGCTGGGTTCACCCAGGCAGTTACCGAAAACGCGTCTTCCGGATTGAGTGCTTCATCGTAGGGCACAGCGATACCACCAAAACCTTCGAACGATGCCGCGCCGCCAAACACTCCGTTGCTGCCATACTCAACTTCGGGGTCATCGCCTTCAAAACCAGAGATCGTGTCGATCGAATCTTCATCAAGCGGAAAATGGGCGACAATGTCAGCTCGGAGCAAGCCGTCGGTCGAGATTGCGAGAAGCAATGCAAAGAAGGTTAGAAACGTGGTCTTAATTCTCATTAGTCAACCTCTGATTCGATCTAAAACATTCCATAAAAACAGATACAGACGACACCGGCCATGGTAATCATTCCTGCAAGAATCGCAATAAGATTTCTACTCAATTAGGAACCGGAATGAGCACCGAGCGAGAGAGCGAGAGAGCGAGGAGAAATAAACCGAATCGGATCTCGCATTGTTAAGCAATCTGAACGAATAGAGTTTTCGATCGTTCACTTCGCGAATCATCGTTTAAATTCGTTGCCAACAAATTCAAATAAACGATTCGATAAACCCAAAAAACTTAAATTGCTGATTGATTTACCACCAAAATCACTTACCATTGTCGCTGTAACTAAAAGAGCTATGAGAATTCGTCGGGCATTCCGACGACAATCGCGGAACGCTACTGACGATCGAACAACAATCAGGAACGCAGTCGAAGGACGTCGCCATGGGCGAGGTTTTTTGACTGCGTTCCTTTTTTTGTTGCTCAAGATCGTCCACAACTTTTGTAAACACTTGTGCATACTGGACCACAAACATGAAAAAGCTTTTTGCACTTGCCTTGGCGGCAACCATTTCAATTGGACTTAGTGGAACGACTAACGCTGACCTTGTAGCACACTGGCCACTGAACGATGGCGGGAACGATGTTGCAGGCGGTCACGATGCGGATTTCATCGCCGAATCGGTTACTTTCGATTCACCTGGTAAATTTGGTAACGCCGCATCGTTCGCGGGATCCGGTGGAATTCAGGTTCCCTTCAGTGCGGACCTCAATCCCGAAAGCTTCTCGTTGACGGCTTGGGTCAACCCGGCCGACACTGCGGGTTGGAATTCGGTTGTGACCAGCCGTGAAGACAATGGCTCGACCGTCAATGGTTACATTCTTTACAACACCCCGGAAAACCAATGGGATTTCTGGACCGGTGGCGGTGGCGCACCTGGAACCTGGGGTCGCGACATTGGACCGAACGGTGCACTCGACACATGGAGTCACCTGGCGATTACCTACGACGGATCAACGGACACGAAAATCCTATGGCTCGACGGCGAAAACGCAGCTGAAGTCAGTGGCCAGGGTTATGTGCCCAATGGTTCGACCGATCCAGAATCAGCTCGACCCTTTAACATTGGTGCTGGCGAAGATTTTGGAACCAACTTCTTCTTCAACGGGCTCATTGATGACATTGGACTTTTCAACTCTGCTCTGAGCCAAGGTGAGATTCAGTCGGTCATGGTGAACGGTGTTCCCGAACCCTCCTCTGCCCTCCTCGCAATTGTTGGCATGCTTTCGCTGCTGTCCTTGCGACGCCGAAAAGCATGAGCTGATTAAAAATCCGACCTGTGATTAAACAAACAACAACGCCGTTCGGCACGCATGCCGAACGGCGTTGTTTTATTTCTTGAGCTTGAGCAGGCGAAATGCCTCGTAGCAAGAGGAATCAATGCTCGCAGATTGCTCTGAAAGCGGCACGCAGGAAGTTAAAATACTCCATTTTTCCCGACAATCGTTACACTGAGAGTCTGGGGCCTCTTCTAGTGCTTGAAAGATGTCATGAATGAATCGCAGACACCACCACTCTCGGATTGAAAGCTTGGAAGCTCGTTGCCTCTTGGCAGCGGACCCAATCATCTCCGAATTCATGGCCAGCAATCGCGGTTCTCTCGTCGACACGTTTGGCGAAACGTCTGATTGGATTGAAATCTACAACGCCGGCGATGCAGCGGCCAATTTGGATGGTTGGTTTCTCACCGATGATCTGGAACAACGCGACAAATGGCAGTTCCCAGTCACGAGGCTAAATGCGGACGAACACTTGCTCGTCCATGCGTCGGGGCGAGACATTACGATCCCCGGCGTAGCACTTCACACCAATTTCCGTTTGTCAGCAGCGGGTGAATCACTGGCCCTGGTCAAATCAGATGGCAACACGATTGTGAGTCAGGTGACCTTCCCCAAACAACTACCAGACGTCTCTTACGGCGTGATACCCGACATTGTTTCGATCGACTTAGCGGGTCCCAACTCACCCCAACAAACGCTTGTTCCTCAGGATGATCAACTCGGGACCCGTTGGACCCGTCATGACGCAACGATCGATGAATCGTGGACGGTTGCCCTCCCCCCTGAGCCAGGAGCCCCTTGGGCCGTTGGATTTGACAGGGGAGCACGGCAACCCGACGAAGGAGCTTATGCGACAACCGTCTTGGCAGATCGTCCCACCGGATACTGGCAGTTGGAAGAATCTTCGGGGCGCGTTGCCGAAAACGTCGGCAGTACGGGACTTTTTCAAGCGGGGTTTCATCAACCACAGATCGAACAAGTGGCGGATGGTGTTTTGATCGGTCAGTTAGATCACGCGCTTCGATTCGAGTCGACGGAAGAACGCAAAGTCGACGTACCCTTTGATCACCAGCTCAACAACGAAAGTTTTACCGCCGAAGCTTGGGTTCAGATTGACGAGGGAAGCGGCTATCGGTCAGTTCTGACATCACGTGACGTTTCACCGCAAGCCGGATACATGCTTTACGCGGGATCTTCGAATCATTGGGAATTCTGGACCGGTGATGGCAAAGGATCTTGGAATATCCTCCGCGGTCCACAGATCGAAACAGCGAAATGGACTCACTTAGTAGGAACCTATGACCAGGAAACCAACCAGCAGGTGCTCTATGTAAATGGCGTCGAGGCAGATCGACTGAATGTTGAGTTCGCGCCCAACCGAGAAAATCCGTTACGTATCGGCGCTGGAGCCACCGAAGGAGAAGCCGACTTTTTCTTTACTGGAACGATCGATGAGGTAGCTGTTTACGACCGAGCCTTATCGCCCGGTCTGATTAGAGCTCATTTCGATCAAGGAAAACCACTACCCACCCAGCTGAGTGAACGAAATCTTCTCTTGGCGGAATTCTCCAATTCGGGACCATCTGCGTTAGGGGAAGATGCCACCCGCTTGGCCGTGGTGGGGAAAACATCTGAATTTGTCACCTACGCGAATCCCGATGGTCGTTTGTTGATCGATGGAGGTGGCAGTGGTAGCGCGGTGTTCTTGTCTCCCCTCTCAGAATTTAACTTTGAGCACCCAGTGGTAGTTCGCACCGAGGCACGCTGGGAGATAGGTGAGGCACCCGGTGCTGATGCGAACGCCAACTTTGGGCTTGTTGCTTTACACCGTCAGGGCACCGGAGCAAAAGGCGGTGATCGAAAAGGGGGGCTCTTTGCCCTGGCCCAGCCACTACAGAACGGTACGGTCGAGTTAAAGTTGGGCTTCCAAACGAATTCCACGGGGACGTTTCGAGACAGCTTCGTGGTGACTTCCAGCGATCAATTTGCTACCGCCATGGATCCCGGCCAACCCTTGCAACTGGAGCTTATTTTGGGCGGCGTTGAGGAAGCCGATCGAATCCGATTCCGAGTCGTGCAACAAGAACAGTCTGTCGAAATGAGTACAAGCGTTGGTGACTTTCGCCGATCGTTGATTAACGGCTCCTCGGTTCAATTGGCATTTGACCAGACGTTGGCCGAGATCCGGCAAGATCCGAGTTCGATGAATGTCGGCTTGATGCGGACACGCCCCACTGGGAACGCCAGCCAAAATGTGGCGGCCTACGACAGCTTTTCGGTTGCGCAACAGATACCTGTGGATGAATCGACGGTGGCGAATTATTCCAGTCAAATCCAGATCGATCTCGCGGGATCCATGCATGGCAAAAACGCAACTGCCTATGTTCGTTTACCATTCCAGACTGATCCAGACATTTCATTTCAGCAACTATCACTCTCGGCAAAATACGATGACGGCTTTGTGGCCTATCTAAACGGCCAAGAAATCGCGCGCAGAAATGCACCCGATTTGTTGAACTGGAACTCAGCTGCGACCGCAAGGCATCCTGACGCGTTGGCATTGGTTTCGGAAACGATCAATCTAACATCTCATCGAACCAAGCTACAGCCGGGCGAAAATGTGCTCGCCGTGCATGGACTCAATGCGGATGCGAATGACGTCGACTTTCTACTGGCGATGAAATTAGAGGGAAAACAATCGAACCTAGACCGTCATGAATTCGCTTATCTGGGCGGCCCATCCCCGGGGGCCGCTAATTCGATTGACGGGGTAACCCTCGGCCCAGTGATCGATCAAGTCCAACACCAACCATTAACTCCCACTCCAACACAACCGATCACAGTGACGGCAAAGCTCGCCACAGCACCTGATGAGTCCGATCTACTCACACTCTCCTACCGAGTGATGTATGAGTCAGAACAACAACTTCCCATGCGAGACGACGGCGTACTACCCGACACCTTGGCGGGAGACGGCATCTACACGGCAATGATCCCCAGCAGCGTGGCGAACCAGGGAGAAATGATCCGTTATTTCGTTTCGGCTCAGGACAAAATCGGAAATCGGTTCCGCTCACCCTACCTGCCAAATCCCGTGGAGACCGACGGCCAAGATCGTTACTACGGCACGGTGATTCGTGACGAAGCGATCGAGACACCGTTGCCCGTGTTTGAATGGTTCGTACCCGAACCACGTTGGCACGTTTCTGGCGGAGGCAACAACACGAAATGGTCAGAAGCATCCGTTTACTATGAGGGACGATTCTACGACAACGTGCAAGTACGTGCTCGTGGATTGACAACCATCAGCTGGACAAAACCAAAGTTCAAATTTGAGTTCAATGAGGGGAACTATTTCCACCACTCCGACGAGTTTGAGCCAGTCGAAGAATTCAATCTCCAATCGCATTATCGTGAGACGGGAGCCGTCTCCTATATGGGTGAAACGCTGGCGTTTGAGTGGCTACGTGAAATCGGGGTAGCAGCCCCCCTGGCCTTCCCCATGCATACACGCCAGAACGGCGATTTCTACAGCCTGGCATCTTTTGTCGAGCAAGTCGACGAAACCTTCCTGCGACGAAATGGCTTCGATCCTGAGGGATCCATGTACAAGGCAAATTCAGGCGCCGTCATGTCGACACTTCGCCCGAATCCTTCCCGAGCACACTACCTGAAAGCAACACGCAAAGACGAATCATTTGACGATCTGACCGCGTTGACCAACGGCATCAACAACCGTATCGATGGGGTCGATCGATCGACTTATATTTTTGATCACATCAATTTGCCTCAGGTCATCAACGATATGGCTGGCAACGTGATCATGCCCAATCATGATCGGCTGACCAAAAACTATTACATGTATCGCGACGTCAATGGCAGCAACCAATGGAGTCGTTTTCCCTGGGACATGGATCAAGCCTTTTCTCGCTTTACCGTCGACCACTTCTCCAGTGTGCTCTACGGTGATTCAGAACATCCCCAGTCCCCCAATCCGATCCATCAAAACCATCTTTACGACGCAATTCTGGACACCCCAGCCACAAGAGAAATGTACTTACGTCGCGTTCGCACGCTTGTGGACCAATACCTCAACACAGGCTACTTCGAACGGGGCGTGGATAAGTACTACAACCTGCTCACCGTTGACGCGGATCGAGATCATCTCAAATGGCGAGCTGGCAACATTCGCAGTGGAGTCAATCGCATCAAATCAAACGTGGCCTTTCGACAAAAACAATTAGAAGCAGAAGGCTTATTACCCGGAAATGAACCGATTACTGCCGACTTGGTTTTGCTCGACGAAAATGTGACTGTCGCTGCCATGGTGCCGCAAGATGATTCGTTGGGACAAAACTGGACAGGGGGTAACGAACCGTTCGATGAATCGACGTGGATCGTCGGGCCTTCGGGAGTGGGCTTCGACAACGGTCGAAATCCGATTTACGCACCCGACATTGGAGTTCGCCTAGAGCCCCGTGAAGTCTGCTCTCGCTGCACCTCCATCTTCGCTCGCTATCGTTTTCAGGTCGAAGATCCGACTGCCGTCAACAATCTGATCTTGCAAATGAAATTCGATGACGGGTTCCTAGCCTATCTCAATGGCGCACCGGTCTGGCAGGAAAATATTGAGGCGAATCCGGGCTGGGACGACCGAGCCAGCTCACCGGCCACTGAAACGACCGACTACCACGACTTTGACATTTCCGCCTTCCCAAACCTGTTGAAACCAGGAGAGAATATACTCGCAATTCATGCGATGAACGCTTCGACCTTCAGTAATGACATGCTACTGCGACCGCGATTACTTGCCGGTGAACAGCGCGTGTCAGAAGCAAAACTCAGCTTTGGGCAAGTGGAGTTCAATCCCGCGTCCGGAAATCAAGACGAGGAATACATCGAGCTCGTCAACGAAGGCAACTCATCCGTTGATCTTTCCGAATGGCAAATCAGCGGTGGTGTCGAATTTCGTTTTCAGCCCGGTACCGTAATCCCCGCAAACTCAACACTCTACATTTCTCCCAATCTCAACGCCTTTCACCGTCGTACGGAGGAGCCTCGCAGTGGCCAGCGGCGGTTTGTGCTCGGCAACTACCAAGGCCATCTGTCGAATTTCGGTGAACAGATCCAACTGATTAGTAATACCGGGGCCGTTGTCGCCACGCACTCCACACCTCAAGCGCCCTCGAACGTACAACGCTTCTTGCGGGTTAGTGAATTACATTACCATCCCTCACAGCTTTCAGATGCCGAATTTATTGAACTCACGAACATCAGCCAGGCCGATCAAGCCACCCTGCTGGACCTGAGCGGTGTGCAAATCAGTGAGGGGCCCAGCGAACCGTTTGTGTTCCCTCCGGGAACACGGCTTGAACCAGGTGAGAGTTGGCTAGTCGTCAAAGACACCAACGCTTTTGTGACTGCGTTCCCCACAGCCGACATTAACCGAATCGCTGGTAATTTCGTCGGACGCCTCAACAACCAAGGTGAGCGGATCAAAGTCGACGATGCAACGGGCAGTACTGTCTTGCAATTCACCTACCAAGATCAAGCTCCCTGGCCAAATCAAGCTGACGGTCAGGGCGCATCCTTGCAACTTGTTAACTTAACCAACGACCCAAATGACCCGAGCAACTGGCAGGCCATTCAACCAACCCCAGGATTGACCCAATCGATAACAGCAGACTTGAATCAAGACGGACAAGTCAATGAGGCTGATATCACTCGCATGTGCCATTTGATCACGACCACCGATCAAGCAGCTGACTTTAATGGCAATGGCTCCGTTGGCATGGAGGATGTGAGATTCTTCATTGAAACGGCCATGGGAACGGATGTGGGTGATGCAAACCTTGATGGACGCTTTGATTCCGCTGATTTTGTGTTGGTGTTTCAGGCAGGTGAATATGAAGATCAAACCATCGGCAACTCAACTTGGTCGGAAGGTGATTGGAATTGCGACGGTGACTTTGCTACCGAGGACTTGGTGTTTGCCTTCCAAGCGGGTGGCTTTTCATTAGCTGCCCAACCTCAACTGCCAATACCAGCAGCAATTGCTGCGGCCCGACTGCGGAGTGAACAAAACGCTCGCGATCCATTGAATGAGGGGCAACAACAACCAAACGTCACAACAGCAGATACGCAAAGCCCATCAGCCTTGCGAGTACGCGAAATGGTTTTTTTGGACTGGGGCTTGCAAGCATCGGAGGATCGAAAACGCACCCTCATTGGCAGAGCCAATCAAAGACTGGCGACCTCGACAACGAGCACGCACGATCTCTTGCTCCAAGAAGTCGACGATCATCATTTTGATAGGTCCACTGATTGAGCGGCGTTAAGCGGCGTGACTTGCCACCGCCCGGTCGGACAGCCAGAGAACGAAACCAAGTTGGATAAACATGACCTCGTAGGAATCGACGGCATGCCTCCTGCCGGCGTTCCCGTGCAGACACTCTATTGATGGCTGATAGCGGAAATCCGACAACGATTACGATACTTAACGATCACGCCGTAGAAACCCTTAATTTCAAACAATTTAATTTTTTTTCCTGGGCTTGGCAACTAATCCCACTATGCTGAATCAACAGGCGAAGGCGGATCGAAGATAAATGAGACGCTGATAACGAAACACGCACCAAGAAACGTGTTTCGTTTCAAAACCACATAAACATGGCAGCGAAACCCGCACAGAGTTTCGACTGATGCGTTTTCACCTTTCAAACGTGTAGCCGAGAGTAACAATGTTGCGCCGAAAAAAAAACTCACTCATCACACTATCGTTGTGCCTAATGAGTTTCTATTACTGGCCAGGCGAGGCAGATGGCCAGTCCGTTGCCCGTCAATGGAATCAAGCACTCTTAGATGCAATCCGCATTGACTTCCCTGCACCAACCGTACACTCCCGAAATCTCTATCACACTTCGTCAGCAATGTACGATGCTTGGGCCACCTATGACCATGTGGCTCAAGGCCATTTCTTCACCGAGAAACACAACTCACCGGATCCCCAGAGTGCCCGCGAAGAATCGATTAGTTTTGCCGCCTACCGGGTGCTCTCACACCGTTATGCACTCGCGTTGGAACCCACGACGTCACAACAACATTTTGCCAATTTGATGACGAGACTCGGGTTTGACCCCTCTAACACATCGACCATCGGGAATAGCCCCTCGGCCATTGGCAATCGAATCGCCGCAATTGTTATCCAAAAAACAATCAATGACGGTTGTAACGAAACTGATCCCATCAATGCCTACCGAGACAACACCGGCTATGTTCAATCGAGTACCGCGATGCTTGTTGACTACCCGTCTGTCTACGACGGAAATCTTAATGAAATCGATCCAAATCGGTGGCAACCACTTCTTGTTGATTCACTCGTCTCGCATAACGGCGGTCCGCTGGAAGCCCGCTTGCAAGAATATATCGGCCCCCATTGGGGCCAGGTGGCAACGTTTGCACTGGGGCGTGAGCATCCGACCGGCACGAATCGTTGGTCAACCATTGACCCGGGGCCACCACCCCAATTCGGTGGAGACGATCATCAAACCTATGTTGATAACGTGTTGGAATTGATCCGCTACAGTCGAAGTCTCGACCCTAATCAGGGTCCGGGCGCTAAGCCGATTAACACTTCACCTGCAGTTAATGGAAATCGTCCGCTTGGAACTAACACAGGCGTGGGACATGCCGTCAATCCCACCACAGGAAAGCCCTACCCTGCCAACTACGTCAAAACAGCGGACTACGGCCGGGTGTTGGCAGAGTTCTGGGCTGATGGACCCGGTTCAGAAACGCCCCCGGGACATTGGAACGTCATTGCAAATGACGTCTCTGATCATCCATCGCTTGTGAAGCGTATTGGCGGATCAGGGCCGGTTGTCGACGACCTCGAATGGGACACAAAATTATATTTTACGCTCAACGGGGGTACCCATGATGCGGCGGTCGCCGCCTGGGGCACAAAACGACAGTATGACTATGCACGACCAATCACAATGATTCGTTACCTAGCGGCGCTGGGGCAATCGACGGATCCTTCACTCCCCTCTTACCATCCGGACGGATTGCCATTAGAGACTGGCCTGGTTGAAATGATTACCGCCGACTCCATAGCGCCCGGTGGTCGGCATCACAATGCCTTCATCAATGCCAATCTTACCAGCGACGGCGTGGTCCAAAACTTTGTGTCACTCGACCAGATCGTCGGTAAATTAGCCATCAACGCTTGGAATCACAAACCGACTTCCCTAGAAAATGGAAACAGTGGAACCGATTGGATCCTCGCCGAGAATTGGGTGCCCTACCAGAATGACGACTTTGTGACTCCCGCATTTGCCTCCTATGTCTCGGGGCACAGCACTTTCAGTCGTGCGGCTGCAGAAGTATTGACGCGGTTCACTGGTGATGCTTACTTCCCCGACGGCTTGGCCGAAGCTACCTTCACGCCCGAATTTCTTGACTTTGAAGCCGGCCCCAGTGAGCCAGTCACGCTCCAGTGGGCAACCTACTACGATGCGGCTGACGAAGCCGGTATTTCCCGCCTCTGGGGAGGAATTCATGTACCGGAAGATGATTTTGCCGGGCGAATCATGGGCCAAGTGATTGGCAATGACAGCTTCAACCTGGCACTCCAACATTTCCATGGCGTCCCGGAACCTTCCTCCTACCTCCTGCTGTTGAGCTCACTTCTGTTCGCACTCAAGATCAAGCGAAACGGAGGCCGAAATCTCAGAATTCTCGACCAACTTTTGCGCCTCGCCGCCCCACGACACTAGAAAATCCGCGACGACGATCTTATTCTTGGATGCTCGAAATAACGACATTGTGTTATTTTTTTCACACCTTGCTAAACCTCAATAAACGAGGTGTGTGGACTTCGATGAACACGTCCATCGATACCAACAGATAGCAACTGGATGCGAGGCTTCACGGCGGCCAACGGACAGAAATTGCCTGACGAAACGGATCTGCAGTACTTGACATTGGCCTGAATGGTCTGCACCATAAAATCGTTTCGTCAAGCAGACAATCAATGTGCGCTGGGTTCGTCCGTGTTCAACGAAGGAATTGAGTGCATTGGCCAGGAGGAATGGAAATCGTGGAATTATTCGAGAAGCCCTCTTTTGAAGCGGATATGACACTGACCACGATTCTGATTCGAGACGACTATTCCGATTCATGCTTTGAAGGTGAAGTACCAGGATACGGTCACGTTTAGCTGACCTACCGGGCGCAATCCGGGAACCAAACTGGCCGGTGATTTTACTGGCAACGGTCGTGGACTACTGGAAGACGGTACACTCATCTCTGGAACCGTGCGGGGAATCTGGCAGCGAGCTGGTTCAGTCATGAAACTGTTCACACTGACCGACAATTCCAATGTCACGCAAACGTTCCAGGTCATCGAAGTTGACCTTGTCGCCAAGACGGCTCACGCGATTGAATCACGCCGACCTGATCGCGATTGACCACCACGTCACCTCAGCCTCGCAAATTACAGCTTCTATGATCTTATTCTTTGGATGCGAGGCTTGCTGGATCACAGCCGTGCTGAAACATCGGTAAAACAGCAACTACGACTTGTTGAAAGAAACACAGCATTCATTGACGGAAAGTGATTTGCGCGTAATCGACTGCCCATCTTTCACCGGATCGGACAAGCCAACGGCCCGGATTCCCAGGAAACTTTCAGCAAAGAAACCCGGTTCGTCCAAGGGAGACACTGGGTGGCAGCACCGTTGTCAGCTTTCCCCTGTGGAATGAGTGCCCCGTTACGGATTGACCGATTTCTCATCGACGCGCTGCTCCGGAAAAGGAGTCGCGGAAACTCGCTCCGCCCATTCGGCCCACTTGCCTTTCAACAACGCGACTTTCTCAGGTTCGTTTGCGGCCAGGTTACGGGTCTCACTGCGATCGTCGCTGAGATTGTACAGCTCCCAGGTTTTGTCTGATCGGTCATTACCGGTGACCAGCTTCCAATGGCCGTCACGGACAGCCGAGTGATTTTCGTGTTGCCAAAAGATCGTTCGTTTCTTGGCTGGCGCGTTTGGATTCTTAATAAAAGGTAGCATGCTAATACCTTCCATCGGCGGAATCGCTTTTCCTTGGTACCTCTTCGGATACTCCGCCTCGGCAATATCGCAAAGCGTTGGCATCACGTCGATTAAGTGGAAAAATTCCTTCGATGAGATGGAGCCAGGTCGATTGATTCCGGCTGGCCAATGGAGAATAAACGGACTCGCAATGCCGCCTTCATGAACAAACTTCTTGAACTTCCGCAGCGGCGTATTTGAGTAGGCTGCCCAGCACTGGCCCTGCGAGATTGACCAACCGCTCTTATTGCGCCACTCTTGGTAGTTATCCGATCGGTAATCATATCGGTTCCAGCCAGATTTCACGTGGTCGTCCCGGCCCTTCTTCCAATTCATACCAAAAAGCCCCATTTCTCCGGAACAGCCGTTGTCGGAAATGAAAGCGATCACGGTGTTGTCGAAGATCCCCTGCTGCTTTAAGTGAGTTATCAACCGGCCGATATTCTGATCCAGATTGTCGATTTGGCCAGCGTACATCGCTCGGCGAAAGTCCATTTCTCTTTGATCTTCCGGGGAGAGCGATTCCCAGGCAGGAAGGCTTTCGGTTTCGACACCGACCTCGCTGAAGCCAGGAACTTTGTCGTTACGGAATCCTTTGACCTCGGGCAGTTGTTGGTTCTGTGAAACCAGCCCCATCCGTTTCATTCGTTCGAGCTTCTCCTTGCGAAGCACATCCCAGCCCCTCATGTATCGACCTCGGTACTTATCGATCAAGTCGTCAGGCGTTTCGAGTGGAAAGTGCGGGACGTTGTAACAGAGATGCAGCAGGAATGGCTGGGACGAACTGTTCGTCGCCTGACTAATGTAATCGAGCGCAACATCAGTGAAGAAATCGGTTGTGTAAAATTCGGCTTCCGGACGATAGGGATTGGTAGGATTTTCTTGAGCTTCGATAAACAGCTGCTTGTCACGGTAGATATCGCAGCCTTTGAGTACTTTCCAGTAGCTATCGACGTGGGAATAGATCCCGGTGAACTTCTGGAAGCCGCGGACTTCCGGGCGGGCGATCAAATCCGTATGCCCCACGTGCCATTTCCCTGACATCATCGTTTGGTAACCGGCGTCTTGCAAAACTTCCGCAAAGGTCACGCACTCCTCGATCAGATTTGGACGATAACCGTGACCGTAGTCACGATAAGCCATAAAGCCGATTCCTGTCTGATGCGGATAGAGCCCTGTCAGCAGACTTGCCCGTGACGGACAGCAGCGAGAGGTATTGTAGAACTGCGTGAAACGAACGCCGCCCTCGGCAAGTCGATCAAGGTTCGGGGTATCGATTTCACCGCCATAGCAGCCGAGATCAGAATAGCCCAAATCATCCACCAAAATGGTAATGATATTTGGGCGTTGAGACTCAGCAAACGAGGGTTGAACCATGGTGAGAAATGCGGCGGCAACAATGCATAACGCTGAAATTCTATATTTTCGAATCATCATGAATATCCGTGTTCTGAAGCGATGCTATGAAGCGAAAAGCATTCCACGTCGTCTATGGATTCTCAAATTCTGTCATCAATTCGAGTATCCCCACACAAGCATTTTCGCGGGGCGTCATTCGCACGCGAATCGCGTCGCAGTCGACAGGCCCTGCCGGGTGGACAACGTTGTATTGATTTGCACGCGTTCCGTACTCGTCCGTCACATACAGTTGGAACGGCTTCCACTTCCCATTCTCTTCGACTTCCAGCGACCATTGAGCCGGAAATTTCACATCGAATTGGTCCTGCATCCAATAAACGCCAACACTTCGCAGACTCTTGGTTTCCTCGAATCGAGCTTCGATCCATTGGGGCTTTCCTCGCTGCGGACGACTGGTCCAACGGGCAACTTTTCTGCCGCTGGAATAGTGCGGTTCCTTCCTGTCACCAATGGCAGTGACGGTGTCTTCGTCAAACGTGTGCGAGGCAGTGACTTTCGAGAAAATGCTCTCCTTGGGCAATCGATGTGGGTCAAATACCGCCAGCTCTTGATCACGAGGAAACCAAACGGTCATCGAACTGACACCCCGATTGTTCCACGCGTAGTAGGGAATCAAGTTCAACGGTAAATCTTTCACCGACGCGTCTGCCGTGACCGTCTCGGCATCGACTCTTACTTGTAGGAACGACCCTGAGTCAATCTTATTTGTCGTCACGCTCGCATTTTCAAGATCGGGAGTCTTTGAGAAAAAGAAACGTTGTGTCGCACCACCGTTATCGACACCCTCCGCACACAGGACAAAAGGGCCGCGTGTCAGTGCAATGCGTTGCACATTTGCCTTCACCGAGGGATGACAATCGTTGATACGGACCTGCATCGGCAGAATCAACCGCACGCGATCGCCCGCTTTCCATTGCCGGTCGATGGCCACGAAGCCCTTCTCGATCTGCATTGGAATCTCTTCGCCGTTGACAGTCAGTTTAACGGGCTCAGCAGACGGACCCATATAACGGTATAACTCCCCCGGCACAAAACGCTCGCCTGTCCAGGTCGGTATCCTTAACAGCATGCGAAACCGCTGAGGCTTATCGGGATTCACGACCACGCTGATTTCGCCATCATTCGGATAAGCCGTCAGCTGCTCAAGTCCAATCTTCACCTCGTCCAACAGAATCTCCGTGCGACTCTCGGCGTAGAACGTGATGTAGATGTCCCGATCATCATGGGCATAAGTCATACCGGGCACCTGCGGCAACAGACGAGCCATGTTCGACGGACAGCAAGCCGTACCAAACCACGGAGCTCGCCCGGCAGTACCGTGATTGAACGGATGCTTGCCGTCCGCGTCCAGCGGGTTGACGTAGAAGAAACGATTGCCTGCAAGGTTCACCGCAGCAAGCACATTATTCAGTAATGCAACCTCTGCAACATCCAAATACTTGGCGTCTTTGTGCAACAGAAACATGCGGTAGTTGAAAAGCACATTGCCCACTGCGGCGCAGGTTTCATTGAAAGCGTCCGCATTGGGAAGTTCGTACTGAGGCCCAAAACCCTCGATCCCATGAACCGCACCGAGCCCACCGGTGATATGCATCCGCGTATTGGTAATGTTTCCCCAGATTTGATCAAGCGTCTCGCCATAACCGGCCTCTCCGGTCAGCGTTCCAACATCGGCCATCGCCGAGTAAAGGTATGTCGCGCGTACCGCATGACCGACGGCTTCTTTCTGCTGCATGACAGGCGCATGCTGTTGAGCGTAGGTGGGTGCCATCACGCCTTCACCCTGCGGAACGTACGTTACGCCGCGTATTTCAAGAAACTTTCTCGCCATGTCAAGGTAGAGCTGCTTTCCGGTTACCCGATGCAGCTTGACCAAAGCTAATTCCAGTTCCTGATGACCAGGTGCCTGGCGGATCGGCTTGCCCTGATTGTATTTTGGATCGCCAACAAAGAAGACTTGATTGATGTGCTGAGCATTCTTTTCAGCGACATCGAGTAATCGCCGTTTTCCTGTAGCTTGATAGTAAGCGATCGCTGCCTCGTAAAGATGCCCGACGTTGTAGAGCTCGTGACTATGAACGACAAACGTAAATGGCGAGTCCCCCATCATGTGTTGTTTTTTACCCACACGCGTTGTGTGCGAGGGATAAAGATATCCGTTTCCCTCTTGCGCGGCCTCGATCAGCGTCGCCAGTTCGTCAAGCTTTGCTTCCAGATCCAGATCTCGACGCAACTGCAACAAATAAGCCGCACCCTCCATCACCTTATACAGATCGGAGTCAATAAACCGGTGTGGCCGATGCCCTTTCAATTCCTTGCCCGCGAGAAAATCGCGGGCAGCTTGAAGGTGTTCGACCCCCGGTTGAGTGCGTTCAAACGCAAAGGGCACAAGCGTCTTACGTTGCGTCTCCAACCGTGGACGCCAAAAATCACTCGTCATTTCCACTCGATTGAACGGCACCGGCTGCAAAGGATAGTCAGCAACTGCCAAATCCACCGTCACTTGAAGACAAAGAGGCAAAACAAGGATTGCCAAAACCCCAATCTTCATCGCTATCGCCCCCAAAACAGGCCCGGAAGGGATTTAAACACAGCGGATTTTAACATAATCAATTTATCCGTGGTTTTTTTTGCAATCAACAAATGGTTTTTCTAGAATCGCGGCAATCGTCTTAGTTTGTTAATTTCTAGGCTTTGCCAGACAAACCATCGGAGCACAACATGAGGACACACGCTTTCCTAATCAAGATTCTTTCGTTACTAATACTAACCGCCTCTTTGTCATCTTTGGACGCAGGTCAAAACTTCACCGACTTTGGCGATGATCATCTCTGGAGCAATCCAGACAATTGGTCCACCGGTGTCGTTCCTGATGACTCCCTTACCCACCCAAGCGAGGTCGATCCAAAATGGCATACGGATATTCAGATGGTGTCGGATGACACCACTCTTTTGATCGATTCAACGGTCGACGCCAATGTTTTCAGCTTACACGTAGGCGCGTTTGGGGGTGATAACCGACTCGAAATGACCGGGGGTTCATTAACAGTTGGCAATTGGGCCTTGAACGTCGGTCGAGGCGGAAATCGTGCCAATCATGAAGGCTCATTTGGCCATATGATCATGTCCGGTGGAACCATCAACGCTCCTTTCGTGGTGGTACCCGAACAGTTTGTTGGTAGCGACGACGATCAAGTACAAAAGGGAGAGGTATCGATGAGCGGAGGCACCATCAACGCGAACTGGCTTCGTGTTGGCGGAAAGATTGGCGAAGGATCGATGTCGCTGAGCGGCACGGCAGAAATCAATCTCTCAAGTCACCTAGATATGAACCCGGATAACACAGGAAAAGCTGCGATCGACCTAAGTGACGAAGCCATTGTGAATATTTCCGGCGCTCGGAATTTCAACAAGTATCAAGCCTACATCGACGAAGGTTGGTTGACTGCCAATGGAGGTTCGACATCCGCAATTCTTAGCGAAACAGACAATGGACTCAGCATTAGCGCTGGTTCCGCGGTGGCCGGTGATTTTGATAATGACGGCGCTTGCACCGTCGCGGACATCGACATTTTACAGACCGCGATTCGCTTGAATGATGAACAAAGCCCATATGATCTGGATCAAAATGGAACGGTAGATTTGCAAGACCTGGAATACATGATTCACGAAATCAAGAATACATGGCTTGGAGACGCCAACCTGGATGGGGAATTCGATTCGTCGGATCTTGTTAACGTTTTTCAAACAGGCGAATACGAAGATGACATCGAGTTCAACTCAACGTGGGCAACTGGCGACTGGACCGCCGACGGCGAATTCTCATCAGCTGACTTTGTTGCTGCCTTCAGTGACGGTGGGTATGAAATGGGAGTGAGGACAGCCGTTCAAGCAGTTCCCGAACCCAACTCGCTCGTATTGTTTTGTACAGCTTTGTTGGCCGCATGCTTGAAGTTGAATCGGATGCCGCGTTCGTCAAGGTCTTAACCATTCGCCTGATGCCAATCCGGCCAACCGCTTCGTCTCACCAGACCGCTAGAGCAAACTTTGCGACAGAAGGCTCATCCAATAGCAGCAGTCTGACGAATGCTGTTTTCCGCAGATGACCGGAGCACGTCACACTCGTTTCTATCAAAACGCCCTCATCGATGACGGAGGGCGTTTTTCGATCAGGAAACGATAACGTTTTACCCATGACATGGGTTCGGGATTCAGACGTCTACCAAAGTTGATAGACGCTTCATGGCGATTCCTCATCCCGGTATTGCCCTAAGCCATCCGAACTCCAACGATAATAAGTTTCTTCCCCAGTGATGGCTTTCATCGCACGCTCAAATGGCTGATTGAGCCCGTAGGGAATACCTCGCAATTCTTTTACGTTCATCTGGGCGGCCGCACCTCGTAATGCTGCCAGGGCGGGCTGGAGTGCGTTGTTGGCAGATGGAGGCTGCGTGTCGAGAATACATGAAGCCCTCACTCGGGCAGCTGGAACCGGATGGTTCAACGCAGCGATGATCGCTGGAAGCCCCGCTTCATAGCGGCCGAGGTTAAAAAGGCCGTCGGCCGCAGTTGTTGAAACACTGACCGATTCGTCCTTCGTGGCATCCAACAAACCGGCAATGACATCGGTATCGTTGGACCGAAGAGTCACCAACCCAAGCACGGCCCAAAAGCGGACGGCTGCATCAGCATCTTTCATCCGGTCAAGCAGCCGAGGAATTGCCGTTTTGCCCTGGATCTGCAGGTCAGCCGTGTCGAGGATCTGCTCGTAGTTTTCCAGAGACTGACCCAAATCCCAGTGCGATGCGTGGGATACCGCCCGTTGCAACGTTTCAGACTCCTCGATCAAGGCCAGGTCGCGGGTTTCGAGCATCCAATCGTGAAGCCGCTTCCGCATCTTTTCCGCGACTTCTGCATAACGAGGATCATCGATCACGTTATGAATCATGTGAGGATCGTATTGGGAATCATACAGCTCCTCCAAGGGCTTAAAACGTCGGTTAAGCATCGCCTGCGGTCCGGTTAGCTCACCCTGTCTCGCGAGCTCAACCCATCTCTTTAAAACCGGAGCGTTAAATTCATAATCTTCGTATGGTTTGAAAGGCAGGTGAGAGAAAAAGTTACGTTGATAACGAAATCGATTGTCACGCACGCTGCGAACCATTTCATAGCGGCTATCTAAGCGATCTCTCATACCAATCAAGAAGTCGTGATAGTCAATTTCACCGGGCCCCGTCTGACACAGCAAGGGCTGGCCATCCATCCAGCTAGGCGTTTCTAAATCAGCCATTGCCAGGACAGATGGTCCGAGATCCATTAGTGTCACCAGACCGTCAATCGTCGATCCAGGATTTGCTGGCGCCAAGTGCTGATATCCCTTCGGAAATCGAACGATCAGTGGAACATGCGTGCCCTGCTCCCAGGCGTTGTGTTTTCCTCGCGGCATGCCAACACCATGATCGGCCCAGACGAAAACAATGGTGTCTTCCCAGAGTCCGTCATCTTTCAACTGTTGGATGATTTCACCGGCCTGATAGTCCACCTGAGTGACCGCGTCGTAGTAGCGCGACCACGCCTTGCGAAATACAGGCACGTCGGGATGATAGGGAGGAATCGGAGCCTTCGCAGGATCGTGAAAATCTTCCGACTTAAGTCGATCCAATCGCTGCTGAACGATCCCATCTTCAGAGATCTTTGTGATGCTGGAATGGCAGGCTCCAAAATTGAAGACGGCAAAGAACGGCTGCTCTTTGTCAGGCCGATTCCTCCAATGGGCTTTCTTCGAACTTTCGTGCCAACGATCACCTCCAATGTTGTAATCCTTCTTAGCGTTGTTGCTGGTGTAATAACCCGCTTCACGCATCAGATTCGGAAGCATTTCGACAAACGCAGGTGGTTGTCCCACATTGCTGCGATGATGTTGCGTTCCCAATGAAGTTGGATACATACCGGTGATGATGCTCGAACGAGACACCGAACAAACGGGCGCAATTGAATGTGCCTTGGTATAGCGAATACTCATGTCCGCGAGCTGATCGAATACGGGAGTGCGCGCGTATTCGTCGCCATAACAGCCCATCATCGGCGTGATATCTTCGAGTGAAATCCAAACAATGTTGGGGCGGGCAGAGCGTTCTTCGGCAGCAAGCGTGATACCCCACAAAACAGACAACAGGGAGGTCGCGATTGTCAAAATGAATTTCGACATTTGTATTTAGCCCGCCTTTGCGGCATCAAAAGGGTAGGGAGCAGTTATCGGAAAGCAGGTTCAACCATTTGCGAATTGAGTTCGTTCCAATCGTTAACCAGTTCATCGAGTCGTTCAGGCTGACTCGCTGACAAATCATGTTGTTCCGAAATATCTTTGGACAGATCAAAGAGTTTCCATTGTTTGCTCGGAAACTGCCGAACAATCTTCAGGTCGCCTTTACGCAGGGCCCGCTTCTCGCCTTGGCGCCAATAGAGGCTCGAATGGGGATCCCCCTGCGCTTCACCTGTGAGATAGGGCAAAAGGTTAACGCTATCCAGCTTCGCTTTCTGGGGGAGGGGAAGCTCCGCCGCCGCAGAGAGGGTTGCAAACAGATCCGTGCTGATCACAGGCCGGTTATACGTTTTCCCGGCAGGCAATCTGCCAGGCCAACGCACCATCATCGGAACGCGAATGCCGCCTTCATACATTTGCCCTTTTTCTCCCCGAAGAGGCAGGTTGCTGCTCGTCAGTTCTCGAGTTGGGCCACCATTGTCACTGAGAAAAACAAGAATCGTGTCCTGCTCGAGGCCCAAGCGACGAAGTTTGTCGGTAATCGCTCCAACGCTGTCATCAAGATTCGCAAGCATGGCAGCAAAGATACGTCGCTGTACATCTTCGATCTGTTCAAATTTTTTCATGTACTGATCGGCGGCCTGGAGAGGACTGTGGACCGCGTTGTAGGCGAGCAAGAGGAAGAACGGTTTGTCTTGTTGTCGGTCGATGAAATCGACTGCTTCACGTGTCAGGGCATCCGTCAGATATTCCTCTTCGTTAATGGGTTGGCTTCCGCGTACGATCGGATTGTTGGCGTCGTAATCCGGTTCGCTGTATTTCATGTGCGTGCTGTAGGTGACCTTTCCAAACGTTCGGCGTCCCTTGCCACCGCCAGGCAAAGTTGCGCGACGCAACCACGTCGTCACGCCCTTCCAAGGTTCGGGGACGAAGTAATGTCCCTCGTGAGTGAACCCGAAAAATTCGTCGAAGCCACGACGCATGGGGTGATAATGGGCCGATCCACCCAAATGCCATTTACCGAACAGTCCTGTGACATAGCCATTGCTTGTCAGCGCATCGGCCAGCGTTTTTTCTTTCAGTGGAAGTCCCTTTTCGGGGTCTTCGTTTTTCGCACCAGTGGGATTGAACTCATGGCCAAAGCGAGTGCCGAAACGACCAGTCAGAATCCCCGCTCGCGACGGACTGCAATTTGGTGCGGTGACATAGCCCGAAGTAAAACGAACCCCTGCCCCCGCAATCGCATCGATATGAGGTGTCGGGATTTGTGGATTCCCCTGGCAGCCAAGCTCTCCGTAGCCTAAGTCGTCGGCCAGCAGAATGATCAAGTTGGGCATCTGGGACACACGCTGATTGCTTGTATCGGGCTGATTCGATTCTTGGGCGGCGACTGCGGCAGGGAAAATCAGCAGCAATACCACAAAACCAGGGAGTTGTTGTTTTGACATATTGAAATCATTCGTCGTTGAAAAGCCATCATTTACGAATTCGTAAAAATGTCAGTGGATCCGTCGAGGGTCAAAAGCAAACGCGGCGGAGGCACGCGATCCTGGAACCGGGATAGATCTTATGCCATTTATCGAGCGTCCGCCTTGAGTTGCTGGAAACGTTGACGCATCTCGCCAAGCTTTTTCGCGTAGTCGGGGTTTTTCGCGAGGTCAGTCTCCTCACGTGGGTCCTTCTGTAAATCGAACAATTGCTCGACGTCGTGATCCGGCCAATACATATATTTAAACTCTTTGCGCACGAGTGCTTCGGAGGCGGGAATAAAATCCGCATTTCGAAACGTCGGATGCTCGTAAAAGAATTCCGTGCGCCACTGCGGTTTCTGCTGGGCGAGATAGAGTGGTGCGATGTCGCGTCCTTGCATCCGTTCCGGGCTTGAAATACCGGCGGCGTTGAGGATTGTTGGGGCAAGGTCGACGCTGAGCGTGAAGTCGTCATTCGTCGCACCCTGTTGGGATTTTTCCATCCGTGGATCTCGTATGATCAGCGGCACGCGAATGCTTTCCTGATGGGGATACCACTTGTCCGCCAGGCCATGCTCACCATGATAGTAGCCGTTGTCTGTCGTGAAGATCACGAGTGTCTTATCGAGCACGCCCTGCTGTCTGAGTTCGTCCAGCACGGCGCCACAAGTCGAGTCAACCTCGCTCGCCATACGGTAATAGTTTTTCATCATCCTTTGGTACTTGTCGGGATCATCGAAACGCCAGTGCCAGCGATTACGGCCTTCATTTTTCTCGTCGAAAAATTCCGGCAGACGCTCCCAAGAAGCCTCGGTTGCGTTGGGCGGAACAGGAATCGCAACATCCTTGTACCGCTGCATCGATTCGGGTTGAGGCAGGAACTGGTCCTTGTGCTGGTCCTCTGCGTGAGTCGCGAAAAACGCGACTGTCAGATAGAAAGGCTTGTCTTGGGGTCGCGTCTTGAGGAACTGGAGTGCATCCCGTTCGTTGCGTTGAGTCACGTGGATCTTACCGCCCGGACTGTTCTTGTCTTGGTACCAATGTCGGCCGTGATAAACCGTGGAAAAATCCCACTTATCCTTCGGGAACGGTGCGTTGTGCCACTTCCCCACATGCCCAAGGTAATAGCCGTTTTCACGTAGTAAACCTGGATAGGTTTCCTCCCACGGAGTCTTCCACATGATAAACCGGTCAGCCCCGTGCCGTGACATCCACTGACCAGTATAAAGATTGGCTCGGCTAATCCCACAAATCGAGGTGGTGACGCAGTTGTGAGTAAACCGCATACCCTGTTCGGCGAGTGCATCAAGCGTCGGTGTCTCGACGACTGGATTTCCCGCGCAGCCAAGCGTGTCATGCCGCCAATCGTCCGCGTAGAGCACAACAATGTTCATCGGATCGGCAGCTTGGCTCAACCCGGTCAGCAGACTCATGCTGAGAAAAGAAACATTCGCAATCAACTTCAATGAAGGTTTTATGTTGATCATAGTTATCTCTTGTGATCTCTCTATTCTTTTGGAAGATTTGCTTCGCACTGTTTCAATTTCCGCTCACAACCATGCGAGCAAATTCGCCCATTTTGCTCAGCAACGCCGCTGAATTCTATTCCCTGGATCCTGTCGACCTTTCTCGCTGCGGCTTGAGGAACAACGCGTCCAACTGCTCGAGCGTAAGCCTTTCTTGCGGCTGTTCCAAAACAGTCGGATTGTAGTTTTCATCCGCTTTAATTTCCTCAAGTCCAACCTTCAAACGATGAACGATATCCGGGTGTTTCCGGTAAAGGTTGTCGGCTTCGCCCAAGTCGACTTCCAAGTTGTAGAGTTGAGCTGGGGGCGCTCCGACTTGCGGTTTCGGCCAAGGGCGTTTCTTGATAAATTCTCCATAACCACAATCCCCCTGACCTTCGATCAGCTTCCATTTGCCAGCCCGAATCGAGATGGCTCCCGTCCCACCACTCGACAAAACCACAGGGCGTTCGGGGTGCGGCAACGCTTGCCCGAGCAAAGCAGGAAGTACATTGTAGCTGTCCGGAGCCGTACCCGTCGGTAAATCCTTGCCGACGATCGCCGCAAAGGTGGCCAACATGTCGGTCGTAGAAATAATTTCCTGGGAACGAATCCCTGACCTGATTTTGCTGGGCCACTTTGCCAAGAATGGAACTCGAATCCCGCCTTCGACCAGATCCCCCTTGCCGCCACGCAGGACAGAACCGCAGGGCTGATGACCGTTGAAGTTCCGAGTGTACCCACCGTTATCACTTGTAAAAATGACGAGTGTGTTTTCAGCCAGGCCCAGACGATCGATCGTTTGAAGAATCACACCAACCGACCAGTCCAATTCGTGAATCACGTCACCGTAAGGGCCTGCCTGGCTTGTTCCTTGAAAGCGGGTATTCGGCCAGTGGGTTTGGCCTTTTACACTGCGAGAACCGATATGTGGTTGCGTCGGGGTGTAGCAGAGGAAAAATGGTTGCTGCCGTTTTGCGAGACTCTCCAGTTGTGAAACCAGCGTATCCGCAAATCGATCGATCAGTTCTTCGTCCGTCCAGCGAGCTCCCTCACCACCCTCCATCTTTCCGTAGTTCTTCGACTCGAGTTTACCGATTGGGCTGTCGGCACGGAGTCCCGCCACGCGGCGATTGTTAATGAAGACATAAGGCGGAAAGCTGTTGGCCACGGGGATCACGTAAGAGTACTCAAAGCCATTCTCAAACGGACCAGGTTTCAGCTCGCCATTCCAATCCGGCCCGCCTGCTCGCGTCTCCCAATAATTCGGAGCCAAATCGCCACGATTATCTTCAAAGCCTTTCTCTTGGCCATAACCGAGATGCCACTTGCCAACGATCGACGTCGAATAACCAACCGACTTCAAAAAGGAAGCGATGGTCACTCGATCTTTTTCGATCAACAACGGAGCATTGGTACTGAGGGCACTGTATTTACACCACGATCGCCAAGGATGACGGCCGGTCATCCATCCATATCGGGTTGGTGTACAGGTTGAGGCTCCGCAGTGTCCATCCGTAAAGAGGATTCCCTCTTGAGCCAGTCGATCAATGTTGGGTGTTTTGATTTTCGTAGCGCCATAACATCCAAGGTCTCCATACCCCATGTCATCCGCCAAAATAAAAATGATGTTGGGCGGTTCTGTCTGCCCAGTTTCTCGCTCAATGCCTACGATGGTTGCCGTGTTCAGGAGCAACAGAGTGACCGTCAAGCCCGCTGCATTCAGTTGGTCGATCATCGGATGGTCCTGTGTGCTCTTAGCTTATTGCGTAAATCCTTCGGCAACCCCAACTCATGGAGACGGTTGGTGAATCTCGCTGCCTTCAGCCTTGGAGGACTCGAAGGGATGTGAGTTTAATGTCAGTACGAGAGAATGGATATCTGCAACGGCCGAGCCTGGTAGATCACTCGCTTGCAAGGTCAGGATGCCCGGACCTTGCTTTAGCTTAATCGTGCCAAGATTAAGAGGCTTGAAATCTTTCACAAATGATTCCGAAGCTCGAGCAGTACGGTCAAATTCTTCGCCGACCAGCGGTGGATCAAATGCCTCCTCAACCTGGGCGCGACCGTTACCACCGGTCGACATCTTGATGTGGATTGTTGACCCGACATTCTTTGGCGCACAGGTATAATAGGCGACTGCTTGGTAACTCCCTGCCGTCCCGACATTCACGTCCCAGGTGATGCGATCTTCGCTGCTCGTCCAATTCGTGAAAAAAGAATGATTCGGTGCCCTATTGCTTCTCTGGATATTCCCTACGTAATTCCCATCTCGGGCAGGCAGCGTGGTGATCGGGCCATAACCGACATGAAAAGGACGTGCCTTACTAGCTTGTAACTGTGGCACCATCTCCCGGGAAAAATCGGCTGCAACTTTCTTGAGTTCACGAGTCAACTCAGGAAACTGTTCCGACACATCCGCACGCTGTCCTGGGTCGACCTCCATATCGTAGAGACAGGCGTCACTGTCGAGCCGATATTGTTGGGTGCGCACACTGACTTCGGCCGTGTTGCCTTTCCTACCTCGCTTAATAGAGATCAACATCCGCTCTGGCCAGTCTTGAGTTTTCCCAAGAAGCAAAGACTTGATGCTGATGCCGTCCAATGTTTTTTTGCCCACGGGCTCGATGCCGGCCATATCCGCCAAGGTCGGCAAAAGATCGATAGCCCCGGCAATTTCCCGTACCTTTTCCCCGGCAGGGATATGCCCAGGCCAGCGTGCCAAGAAGGGCACGCGTACACCGCCTTCATCGATCGCTCCTTTCCGACCCTTCATCCCATCATTCCACCGGTTAGAGTTGGGACCATTATCAGAAAAATAGAGCACAATCGTGTTTTCAGCGATCCCCAGTTCGTCCAATTTCTCGAGTACGCGTCCCACATTCCAGTCGATGTTTTCGCACATCGCCAGCGCTGCCCTGGTCTTAGGCACATCCTCTTTTTCTGGATCGCGATGCTTGAGCTTCAATCGCTTGTCTGCGAACTTGTCATAAAAACGGTCAGGCACCTGCATCGGTGAGTGCGGAGTATTGTAGGGCAGATAGCAGAAGAATGGCTGGTTGCGATTTGCTTCGATAAATTCGAGCGCATGCGTGGTGAAGTCATCAACGATATAACCCTCACCTCTAACCGGCTTACGGTTTTTGTCCATTGGCGCGTCAAAATACAAACCCCAGTGGCCTGAAGTAAAGCCGTAGAATTCATCAAAGCCTCGATCATTGGGATGCAAAGGCGGCTGAGTTCCGTTGTGCCATTTCCCAAACGCGCCCGTCGCGTATCCTGCCGACTTGAATGTATCGGCGATCGTACTCTCATCAGCATTTAGCCTGCCTTCTCCCCGGCTGACACCACTTACTCCTGTCCTAGGATAGTAGCGCCCAGTAAGAAACTCCGCACGGGTAGGTGCACACACATTACAGACATAAAATCGATCCAGGATGGTGCCATCTTTCGCCAGGGAATCGATATTTGGTGTGCTAATATTGAGATTCCCATTTGCACTCAGGTCCCCCCAGCCCTGGTCGTCGGCCAAAAAGACAATCACGTTCGGTCGCTCTACTGCGGTTGCGGAGAGGGCAAAAAGCGAGACGAATCCAAGAACATAAACCCGAAGCATCTGCAACTCCCATGGCTTGATGAATGGTTTCACAGTGGATCGTCTACCGGGAGCAAATCTCACCAACGCTTGAAATAATTGCGCCCACCCTCTGGCGTTCGTAGTTGCGACAGTTAGGTGCCCGAGTGCCATCTGTGTAGTATTCCAAGCATCCATCGATTTGAATTTACTTTTATTTCGTCGGCTGCACTTAAATGAATCACGTTGCCCGCAATTCGGCCAGACTCCAGTTGCTATTCGTGGAACGACGGCATTATGAATTCAGTCGTAGCTGGTGATAACTTGTCGCTCTTTGACAGGCCACCATGCGTCAATCTTGGCAGCGAGATCAGCGACGACTTCGGGATGTTGTTTGGCAACGTTTTGCTTTTCGTGGGGATCCTTTGACAGATCAAAGAGTTGCGGACGTTTTTCGGTTCGAGGATGGCTGCTCTGATAACGATTCACCTCACCGTCGTATGTCAAAAGCAATTTCCATTTCCCCTCGATTCGCCAGCGATAAAGTAGCGAAGCTTCTGGATTTTCGATATCCGCAATATCGTGCGCGAATCCCTCACCGAAGATACCTGATCGCTCAATCGGACGATCGTGCTGGAGATTGTCCAAGATATTTAAACCGGGTAATTCATCAGGTGTCCGAGCACCGGCTGCGGCAAGCACAGTAGGAAACAGATCAATCGACGAAACCAACTCGGAACGCTTGGTCGGTTTAAGTCCGCCGTTTGGCCAAGCGAACATGATGGGCGTTCGGGTACCACCTTCATACGGACTCTGCTTGGATCGCAGAGCATAGGCGGAACGATCAGTTCGATTGATCCAGCCATTGTCCGTTACATAAACGATCAGCGTATCGTCTCTGATTCCGCGTTCCTCGAGCATGTCGATCAGCTGACCACAAGTTTCGTCAAACCACTCACAGTTGGCGTAGTACTTTGCGACAGGCAGAGGGTGTCCTTGTGCCTTGTATCTCTTCAGAATACGCTCCGGAGGATTGTGCGGCGTATGCGGAAGAAAAACGCCATACCAGAGAAAGAACGGTTTCTTCTCTTCGATGGCATGGTCAACAAATGCTTCAATCGGTTCCATCCCCTGCCGACCAATTTTCAGGCCATCATCACCATGGCGACCGCCAGGTTTCGGAAACCCGCGAGTCATTCCATGGGTGAATCCCCCGCGTTGGAAACTTCCTTCCCACCATTTCCCGCTCTGGTGGCTGAGATAACCTCGTTCGGACAACAGTTTAGGCAGCGTCTCGAACTGATCGAGATAGGAAATAAGTTGGGCACGGCGTTGATGGTAAAGGTCTGTATCGGGCTTGGCATGTTTGGGAGAAGGATCGTTACCTGTGATTCCATGTCGGTGCGTGAACTGTCCCGTTGCCAGTGTTGCCAGCGAAGGTCGACAAAGAGCAGTTGGAACATATCCGCGTTCGAAACGAACACTCTCTGCTGCCAACTTATCCAGATTGGGAGTCTTGATATGAGGATGCCCCATGAAACCGTAATCGGTCCATGCCTGGTCGTCGGAAATGATGTAAACAATGTTGGGCGATGTGTCGGCTATCGCGCCAGAACAACTGACAATCAAGGTCCATAGACCAAAGAGGAATCGTGTCTTCATGGGTAGGATCTTTCGAGATGGTGTTCGGGGCGTGGTTGAAGAGAGCTTCGCGTTTTGGGGTCGCTTGGGGGCACCCTCTCAAAGCTCGGATTGTCGAGGCTGGTTTGCCAGTTTGATTGATTGGTATCGTCGGCGATCTCGCAAGGCAACTCTTCGAATTGCAAATCAAGGACTGCTGTGATGGCAGCAAGATGATTGTAACAGCTCAATGCGAACAATGGCTCGATTTATTTCGCGATGGGCGAGCTAATGCAACTGCCTTCTCGAGCGATTTTCAGGTTGTGGGTTGGCGACACAAGTTGCCCTGATTCGTCACGCCAAGGGGCGCTTCGATCGATTGCCAATCTCGGTCACTTTCTTGTCGGAGTGAAGTCCAACAACAAAATGCTCTTGAAGAGATTATGCAATAATCTCTTCCACCACTCGACCGGCGACGTCGGTCAGTCGGAACGGACGTCCGTGATGGGCAAAGGTTAGCCGTTCGTGATTGAGCCCCATCAGATGGAGCATCGTGGCGTGCAGATCGTTGATGTGAACATGCCCTTCGACGCCGTAGTAACCAAAGTCGTCGGTTTGCCCGTGCGTGACGCCGCCTTTGACGCCGCCGCCGGCCATCCACATCGTGAAGCCGTGATGATTGTGCTCGCGACCGTCACCATTTTGTGCGTGAGGCGTCCGACCAAACTCACCGCCCCACAAAACGAGTGTGTCGTCGAGCAGGCCACGTGATTTCAGATCGGAAAGCAGGCCAGCAACCGGCTTGTCAGAGACGGCACAACGATCGGGCAATCCCGTGGCGATCTTATTGTGATGGTCCCAACCGCCAAGCGAGACTTGCACGAATCGCACGCCTGCCTCAGCAAAACGTCTCGCCAACAAGCACTGCCGCCCGAAGCTGTCGGTTGGCTCTTCCCCCACACCGTACAGAGCGAGCGTTTCTTTCGACTCATTTGCCAGATTGACCAGCTTCGGAGTCTCCGTTTGCATGCGAAAGGCGAGCTCGAACGATGCAATCACACCCTCCATCTGTTGATCCGTCTCCAATCGCTTGAGTTGCTGTCGGTTCATCTGCTGAATCAGATCGATGCGATGTCGCTGGATATCTTTTGGCAAAGAGGAATCGGTCAAGTGCCGAATGGGAGCCTTGTCCGCCGAAGACCCCACATGCTGGATCGCGGTGCCCTGATGAATTGCCGGCAGAAACGCACTGCTGTAATTACGTTCGCCTTCCTTGGGAAGAATCGTAATGTAGCTCGGCAATTGCTGGTTTTCAGTTCCGAGTCCATAGGAGAGCCAAGCGCCCATGGAGGGTACCGTGTCAAACAGATTGCCAGTGTGCAATTGCCGAATCGCAACCGGATGGTTCGGGCTGTCAGCCTCGACTGCTCGCAAGACACACAGGTCATCGGCATGCCTAGCCGTGTGGGGTAACAGTTCGCTCATATAGAGTCCGCTTTCGCCGGCGTGCCGAAAGCCGGAAACCGGCCCCAAGAGTTTCGTGTCGTCGAGACCAACAGTCGCTTCGGTCGTGGGCAGCTCGTACGGCAAACCTCCGCCAGATCCTTTTGCCAATTGCGGCTTGTAATCGAAGAGGTCCATCTGCGATGGACCGCCTGACATGAACAGAAAAATGATCCGTTTGGCTTTGGGCGGAAAGTGAGTTGGCTTCGCACCTAATGCAGATCCACTCGCTGAGGTAACTGGCGAGGCTTGGAGCTGCTGCTGAAGCATGCCGCTTAGCGCCAAAGCGCCAAACCCGCAGCTTGTTGTCCGCAGAAAGCTGCGACGACTCGTCTTGTGATGGGTCGGTTTCATCGATTTTTCGGCCGAGTGTGAGTGATTCATTGAGACCGGCTGTTTTCGCCGTTCATCGGAGGAGGATCTCGCAGTTCATCCAGCAAACTGTTGTAAGCCGGGCGAATATGGTCTCGCATTTCTCGTGTCGCCTGTTCCGCGTCACCTGCCACCAGAGCAGAATAGATCCTTGCATGTGAACCTTTCGTCTGCTCTCGGCGATTCTCTGACCAGCGAATTCTCGCTAAATTGGGCTGTAACTTTCTCAAAAGCGAATCAAGCAACGCAGCCATCAAGCTATTTCCCGATAGCCGTCCAATCTCGACATGAAATTCAATGTCAAGCTCAGCAAATTTGGGTGATGCGGTTGAAATCGGAATTGCTGCCATGTCTTCGAGAATTTGCCGTAATCGGAGCAACTCCGGAAGCTCTCTTCGTTCCGCCGCGCGAGCGACCATCGTCACCTCCAGCACTTCCCGTGTTTCGAATACATGAAATAGGTTGTGGTCTTGCTGATCCATCAAGCCCTCGAATTCGCGGCCAAGATCGACTCCTGTCGACTGCCAATCTTCATCACCGTTATTGGATTGGACGATCGCACCGACACGAGGAAGCACCTTGACGAAGCCCTTGCCCTGGGCGTCCAACAAAGCGTCTCGCACAACGCCCGCCTTCACGCCAAACCGAACCGCCAGCTGACGAATGGGCGGGAGTCGCTCGCCATCTTTTAGACCGTTGTTCACGATCAGTTCGTCAATCTGGTCGACGATGGCGGCAGCGTCGCAGGGTCCCATTGTCATTGGATTGCCCATGCAGTTCCCTTTTCCTGATAATCAGTGGTGTGGATGCGTCGATTCTTTCTAGTTTAACGCAACTCACATCTGATCGTCAATCCAATCGCCTGATTAATCAGAGATCTCTTCGGCTTTCAAATACAGCCCAATAACGCCATATAGCGTCAGACTTATTTCCTTCAGAAAAATTAATTGTTTATCAAATTTCATGTCTGTACAATCAGCGGCAATCCCTGTGCTGGTCATTGCAGGTTGGCGAACGGATCCAGCATCAATTACGCTCGACGGGTCATTTACCCCCGTGGCGGCGGAAGAGCGCTCGATGAGAAAAGGCAACTGGTGGAGAGGCAAGAGTCATTCTGGGTGGCAGACAATTTTATATGTGATTGGATTGAGACCATGAAAATTATCCGAACGACTGTACTACTAGGTTGTGTTCTGGGGGGAAATCTGAGCTACGGCGAAATCTTTCGTGAAGATTTCAATTCGTTTTACCTTTCTGAAGCGGCCCTTGGGCAGCCAGGCAATGGCGTTGAAACGGATTGTGATGACCCGTTACCAAATTGTGGCATCCAAGCCAGCACGGACCTCGATGTGTTTGGTTGGGGATGGGTTGAGGGCTGGGAAGCGACGGGGCGTCATGCGGCTCACGGGGTGGACCTGGGGACCTTTGAAAACGAGACCAATTATGCGATCCAATTTTTCAACGGTATTCCGATTGAGCTCCCGAGGGCAGAAACGATTACGGCGGTGGATCCGGCGGTCATGATCTGGCAGAACAACGTGATCACGCTGGAAGACGGCATCGCAGGTTCGAACAGTTCGGATGTGACCTGCACGTTAGACTTTGACGCGAGTCCAGCCGTTTATCAGGCGCCTGGCCAAGTGACAACGGCCGACGATGGACTGCTGATCGAAGTCTTGCGAGACAATGACAGCGTGCTTGCCGCCCATACGAACATGCCGGGTGATTGGGCTGGAGACATCGAGCTCGTGCCCGATAGTTTTCAGTACGTCGGTGACGGCTCTGGTGACATTCGCTTGCGGGTCGGGCCCTCGAATTTCGGTAGCGGTCACTTCGGCGGAGCAATCGATAATTTGAAGTTGACTTGTGGGGCCGAGGTCTTCAGGGATGGTTTTGACGGCTTTAATGCTCCGGCTGCGAACTTTAACGGCGTTCAGTTCGAGTCCGGTTTGCCGGTTGCTCACAGTGGCGACTTGCCGAATTGGAGCAAGGAAGGCGGTGGAACCGCGCATGTCGTGGATGTCGCTGGTGGTGAGGAAGAGCCACCAAAATTCACCAGCGATACGAACACGATGACGCTTGTCGAAGGCATCGACGCCAATGAGGCTGGAGCAAACTATCAACTCAGCGCGCGGATTGGACCCAGCGCCTGGGGCGGCGAGGGCCAGGCCACCACGGAAGATGATTTCATCAAGATTCAGTTGTTACGCGAGGATGATTCGGTGCTAGCCAGTTTCGATGCACGTCCGGAACCTTGGGATCAGGGTAACCCGGATGCCCAGGATCTGGACGGTGACGGCATGCTGGATACGCCGGTGGAGTTTGAGTATGTGGGTGACGGATCTGGTCCAGTACGCATTCAAATATTCGGTGCGGTCGGAGGAACTCGACGATTTGGGGGTGCAATCGATGATTTGGTAATCTCTCGAGGCGCGCTTGCCGGAGATTACAACGAGAGTGGTACACTGGATTCTCGCGACATTGACTTCTTAACGGCGGCGATCGGTTCGGACGATCTGACCTTCGACGCCAACGGCGACGGCAGCGTCAGCGCGGAAGACCGAACGACTTGGGTTGAACAGCTTGCGAACACTTGGTTTGGAGATTCAAACCTGGACCGCGAGTTCAATTCGAGTGACTTGGTTGTCGTTTTTTCAGCCGGCAAGTATGAGCTGGATGAATTTGCGGGTTGGGCAGGTGGAGATTGGAACGGTGATCAGCGATTTGGCAGTGGCGATTTGGTCACCGCTTTTGCCGGCGGGGGTTACGAAGCAGGTCCGCGAAATGGTGTGGCCGTTGTGCCAGAACCATCGTCACTATTCCTGTTGGGAATGGGGCTGCTCTTTATTTCTCGTCGCAAATCATCGCATCAGGTAAGCTATCTGCTTGTCAGTCTGTCATCCACGCACCATGCGGCAGTCGAAGGCTTACGCGACTGTCGCGTGTGAGTTTGCTCGTTGAAAATGTCACAATCGAGACCCGAGGATCCGTATGGGTGTCAGGCACAGTTCAAAATGGTATCGGCATTCAGTCCGGCGCGCTGGCCTTCGTCGCGGCGATCGCAGGTTGGGGCTGCCGCGAGCCTTTCAGCCGCAGCTTGAACGTTTGGAGTCCCGGCAGCTATTGGTTGCAAATCTTACGGCACATTGGTTGGCAGAAGATTTGACTGCGACGCACGAGCAAGGCCAAACGGTTACCAACTGGGTGGACTCGATCGGTGATGTGACGGCGGTGGCTACGGGGGCGCCCGAGCTTGTGCAAGACGTGTTCGGCGGTCAGTCGATCGTCCGCTTTGACCCAAGCAACGGTGGTGATTACTTCCGTGTTCCTGCGACCGACAGTCCGATGTCGGGAGCCAATGACTATACGGTTGTCGTGGTTTTTGCGACTTCGTCAGCCGATCTGGGCAGCGATTCCCGCTTTTGGTTTGATCAGACAGGCCTAATCGACACCAGCCAATTCGGTTTTGCGGACGATTGGGGAATGTCTTTGAATGGCGAAGGACAAGTGGCCGCTGGGATTGGCAAACGCGCGACAACCCAGTTATCAACCCAGACCGGTTTGAACGATGGCAGCCCTCACGTTGCGACCTATACCAAAGGAGGCGACACGATTTCGTTGTACGTCGACGGTCAAGTCGACAGCACATCGGGTGTGTCCCAGGCGCCGCGTGCTGCGCGCGAAATGTGGATCGGAGCGATCACGGGAGGCGTCTTTCCCTATGCAGGTGATGTCGCAGAAATTCGTATCTATGATGATGATCTGACTCCCGACGAGGCCGAAGAACTGAACAGCGAATTGCTCGATCAGTATCAGAACTCACCACCTGTCGTTCAAGACGATACCTTTCGTGTGCATGAAGACAGTCCGCTTGTCGTGGACGCACCCGGTGTACTCGAAAACGACAACGCCGCTGCTGGTACAAATTCGCTGAAGGCAATTCTGGTTGAGGATCCCAGCTACGGCAAAGTGGATTTGCAAGCGGATGGTTCATTCGTTTACTTGCCGGCTGCCAATTTCTTTGGAAGTGATTCGTTTCGGTACCGAGCCAGCGATCAGCAGCAGGATATCGACGCCATCTTTACCGAAGATTTCGATGCAATTACTGGTTCTCGCAGTGAGTTCAACGGCAGTCAATTGGAATCTGGAATGCCTGTGCTTTACGGCGGTAATTTGGGCCGATGGACCGAATCGGGAAGCGGTTCGGCACATGCAGTGGACACGGCCAATGTGACGGCCTGCGCCGAAAACTGCAAGGATGCGACAGATATCGTCAATCCGCGCGATTGGGCGGTGATGATCTGGGAGGATAACTTGATCAAGACTCGTCGGACGATTTCTGAATCGAATACGGCAGGAATTATCTATGCGGTTGATTTCTCTGCGAGTGGTGCCGTCTATCAATCCGGCACGCAAAAAACAGGGAGCACGGATGGTGTAAAGATTGAAGTTCTTCGCGCTGACAACACGGTACTTGCATCCTTTGTTCATCGCCCCGGAGCCTGGACGGGGAGTACGGTACTCGCTCCTGATCGTTTCCATTATGTTGGCGACGGCAGCGGCGACATCCGTCTCCAAGTGGGTCCGGCAACGCCTAATCGTGGTCGCTTTGCGGGGGCGATCGATAACTTGTCGGTATCCGTCGTCGCCGATGCAAGCAGCGCTGGCTTGGTCACGATTGATGTGAGTCCACAGGCGGACGCACCACAGGCGGTCGCTGACAATTTCATCGTGGCTCCTGACTCTGAGACGTCGGTGGGACAGAGGCGGGGAGTCCTCACCAATGATGTTCATCCGGACGGAATTTCCGTCACAGCCGATTTGGTTGACGACGTTCAACATGGAACGCTCCTGCTGGCATCAGATGGATCGTTTCGTTACACGCCAGAACCGGGTTTCGACGGTGTTGATCGTTTTCGCTATCGGCTGGACGACGGTGTCCGACAGTCCGATATTGTCACCGCCGAATTGGTGGTTTCCGCTGCCTCCGTCTTTATTTCAGAGTTTATGGCTC
The DNA here is from genome assembly GCA_029243025.1 of Pirellulaceae bacterium. NCBI lineage: Bacteria > Pseudomonadati > Planctomycetota > Planctomycetia > Pirellulales > Pirellulaceae > Pirellulaceae bacterium. The sequence continues at coordinate 219,324 of JAQWSU010000045.1, forward strand.
ACAACGATGGAGGGCTCTCCACACGGACACGGTTGACGGATGATGCGGATTTCGTGGGGGGAAGCGTCCGTCCTGATTGGGTCGAAATCACCAACCTGTTGAACGTTTCTGTCGATGTGAGTGGGTTTCATCTTACCGATGAACTCAGCGATCGTAAGAAATGGGAGTTTCCCACCGGTTCGGTGATTCCAGCGGCCGGAACGCTCGTCGTTTTTGCTTCCGGACTTGATATCAAGGATACAGCCCTGGACGAGCAGGGGCGGGCTCATACGAACTTCAGGCTGGACGCTCGAGGTGAGTCGTTGGCGATCACCTGGGACGATGGTCGGTTGATTGACACTTTGACCGATCTTCCCCACCAATTTACCGACGTGTCCTACGGAGTCGGGCATGACGGGCTGATTGGCCATTTCACGGATCCATCCCCCAATCAGGCCAATGAGGCGGTTGCCACCACAGGGCCGGTGATCTCGGCAGTCACCGAAAATCCAGGACCGTTGGCCGTTGGTCAGGAGTTGACGGTTACCGCTCAGGTGACAAGCCGGAACCTACCGATCGATTCGGTGAATTTGGTCTATGCGGTAATGTACGGTGCCGAGCAGACGGTCCCGATGGTTGATGACGGCACGGCAGTTGATGCGGTTGCGGGAGATGGCATCTATTCGGGACTCATTCCGGCCGCGGCGAACGCAGCAGAGATGCTGCGTTGGAAGGTTGTGGCCAGAGACCAGCAGGACAACCTCACCAACGCGCCACTCTTTCTCGACGAGTCCTCGGCGAGGCAGTCTCCCGAATACTATGGGACAGTGATCACGGATCCCAACTTGCAAACTGAATTGACGACCTTGCATTGGTATTTGGAGAGTCCCAGTCGAGCGAATCGAGCAAGTGGTAGTCGGGCATCGGTCTATTTGGACGGTGAGTTTTATGACAACGTTTTTGTGCGCGTCCGAGGAGCGTCTTCTCGGAGCGTCCGCAAGAAGTCCTTTAAATTCGAGTTCAATGTGGGCCATGATTTTCGATATACGTCTGATGCACCTCGCGTGACCGAATTCAACTTGAACACCACGTTTCAGGACAAGGCCTATCTCCGTTCACAATTGACCTACGAGTATTACCAGGACGCCGGAGCGTTGGCGAGTAATTCAGGCACCTGGCGAGTGCAGCAGAACGGCGAGTTTTACAGCGTGGCTGCCTTCGCCGAAAATGTCGATGCGGATATGTTGGCAAATCATGGATTCGATCCCGACGGCGCACTCTATAAATTAAACAACGGTAACGGTGTCAGTTCGCCCACGACGGGTGTTGAAAAGAAAACTCGACAGCACGAAGGCAACTTTGACCTTCAGGAGCTTGTCCTTGGCGTAAGACGGTCGAACCCCAATCGAAGCCAATACATTTTTGACAATATTGATATCCCAGGCATGATCTCTTATTTAACTGCTGGAATCATCAGTCAAGATTTTGATCGCTGGCAAAAGAATATCTTCGTATACCGCGACACCAATGGAACCGGCGAGTGGGTGACGATCGGTCATGACAAAGATTTGACTTGGGGTAACCGGTTTTATGATGACGAAATCAGTGGCGACGGATTTTCACACGAACGAAACCTTTCACCAGCAAAACGTCGGGCACACCCCTTTCAGACCGCGATCGCTCACAATTGTTGTGGGCCAAACACGAAGAATGATGCGCTGATCACCGACCCACGTATGCAGGAAATGTATCTTCGTTACCTGCGGACCTTGATGGACCGGCAGCTCCAATCACCCAATACGCCGCCAGCCGAACGAAGGCTTGAGACCCAGATTGACGAAATGGCCGCCGCGCTGGCACCGGACGCCGCGATGGATTTAGAGAAATGGGGAGCGATTTACGGGGAAAGAATCGACTTCCTCACTGCGATCGACGAATTGAAAACCGACTATCTGGAACAGCGTCGAGTTTATCTTTATGAGACTCATGGGCTAGATGGACCTGCCGATTTTTCGGTGGGAATTCCCGGCCCTCAAGTCGGTAACCCAGAGCTGATTATTGGTGAGCTTGACTTTAATCCTGTCAGTGGCGATCAACGCGAAGAGTATGTCCGCATCGACAATCCACACGACGTCGCGGTAGACATTTCCAACTGGAAATTAACCGGGTTGGTGGATTTAACATTCCGCCCTGGCACCGTGATCCCCAGCCACGATTCGATCTACGTTTCACCCGATGTGCAGGCATTTCGTGCACGGACGACGGGCCCGAGTGGAGAACAAGAGCTGTTCGTCCAAGGAGCCTACGAGGGGCGTCTTGCCAATGCGGGTGGTTCGGTACGTGTCATCGGGGCCGATGGCCAGGTCGTGGCCCAGCACACTTACGTTGGCGATCAGCCGACGATTGCTGCCCATTTACGGATTAGCGAACTCCATTACAATCCGGCCAATGCTTCGGATCAAGAGATCGCCGCCGGGCACGACAACAATGATGAATTCGAGTTCGTCGAATTGGTCAACATCGGACCCGATCTCATTCAACTTACGGATGCTCGGTTGACACAAGAGACGATCGCCGAGCGACTCAGAGGCATTTACTTTGATTTCAGTGAAAGTCGAATTACGCAACTTGGGCCCGGTGAACGTGCGTTGGTCGTTGAGGACCTGGACGCGTTTGAGTCTCGATATGGTGGTGAGCTGCCCGTGGCCGGTGAGTGGAGCGGTCGTCTCAGCAACGATACCGAAACGATCACCCTGCGGTCTGGCGATGCAACGATCCATCAATTTACCTACGACGATGCTTGGTATCCGTCCACCGATGGCGCAGGAATGTCTTTGGAGATCGTGGATGTCACCAACTCGGATTTAGCAAGTTGGTCGGCAGCTAGCAGCTGGAATCCGAGCAGTGTTGTGGGTGGAACTCCCGGGACGGCAGCGGATCTCACCGTGCCAGGGGATCTTGATCAGGACGGACAAATTGATGCGACCGACATTGATCTCTTGTCAGTCGCTCTCCGGTTGGGCAGTGACGACAGGCGATTTGATTTGAACGCCGACGAACAAGTGACTCAATCGGATCGTGACCATCTCGTTCGTGAGATCTTGATGACGGATTTTGGTGATGCAAATCTGGATGGAGTATTCAATTCGTCAGATCTTGTTAGCATTTTTCAAGCAGGCGAATACGAGGACGAATCAACGAATAACTCAAACTGGAATGAAGGCGATTGGAACGGCGATGGCGAATTTGATTCCAGTGATTTAATTCTTGCGTTTCAGGCGGGAAAGTTCATGCGCACCTAACGGCGAAACTTCGACCAATTCACCCGTTTGATTGCTGCGTAAGCAAATGAGGCTTACACGAGTAACCAACTCAGGCGTTGGCTTTTCATCTTTTGTTTCAGTCGGAAAAAGGGACGCAAGTAGCCGAAAAGTTTACTAAGGACCTCCAAAGAAGTCCAGCTAAGAAAGCGACGCGCGAGGAATTACAAAGGCCCTGTTTCCCGATACGCTTGCCACTTCTGCCTTGTGGACCAACCAATGAACTTAACTGCTTGGCAGGTCACTCGAGCGCGACGAAAATCGTAACGGAGTGGGAGCGATCGATTTCGAGGCTGGATGACAACGGTGTTCGGTTGCCGTCGTGAAAGCGACGATGTTTTGGGTTGAATCAGATAACTCCATCACAACCGAACAGGCCTTGCCTCTCGCTATGGTACGGCGACGTGTCCCTCCTGATTAGGTATGTGATTAAAAGGATCTTCCGAATGTTCCCCGCAAATCACACAAACCCCCTGCGTTTGAGCACTACCGCCGGACGGATTGACTGGCGGAACTCGACTAGTCAACAGGACCAATTCATCGACCTTGCCTCCGTGCAGTTGAATCGTGGCAAGTTCCATAAAGACATTACGCGAATGTTCGTCATCGCTGAAGAATTCGACATGCGCGTCGCCATACACAAAATGGACACCGCCTGGATGATGACTGGAAAATGCCTCGTCGGCCGCATCATTGATCGCGAACGCCGCACTCCCCAGAACGAGGGCATATGGATTATCAGTTCCCAATCCGATCCCAGGCCAAGTTGCTCTCGGATGTTTCGACACTCGATCTGAGGACCGCTCACCCACCATGATGGTTTTGCTCGTCCCTGCTTCAAACTTTCGATATCTGACGCGACTATTGTGATAAAAAGGCCCTCGGGCGGGGTAGCCGTCGCATTGTCTTCCAGTTCCGATCAAGCGATTGCAGTCGACCAACTTGTTCGCGCCAAAGTTACCGACATAGTTGGCCTTAGGAAACTCAAACGCGCGGTGTCCGGAATGGTAAACAACAAGGCGACCGACGCTCACATCCGAGGGGCATTGCAACACATTAATAGGCAACTGACCGGCCGCGTTTTTCTCATGCAGCATCGGCCGCTGGAGAGACAATCGCTTTGCCAAAACGTCTTCTTCCAACAACGACAATAGATGGGCAGACCATGCCCAACTTCCTGGCCCTTGAACCTCGTGCTCATGAGTCGCGGAGCGCCCCATCCAACCCGGCGGCAAATGGCCACGTATACCGTGAAAAATCTGCAGAGCAATTCCGATTTGTCGCAGGTTGTTCTTGCATTGAGTTTGTCGCGCCGATTCGCGTGTCGATTGGATGGCTGGCAGAGCAAGAATCAAGAGAATTGCTATGACCGCAATCACGACCAAGAGTTCAATCAACGTGAATGCAGATTTTCGCATGGATTAAAAGCTCAACGAATCTTCGTTTTTTAAAATTTATCTTTAGACGAATAAATTGCAGCAGCCCATTCCCATTGTAACCCAAGGATTCGGCTCAATTGGGGCTAATTATTCGAGTTCCGCTCAGCACAAGTCGCATCGTCGGCGCACCTGGTTCATCGTGGTAGACCGCGATCATCGCTCAAGGACAGACCGCCCCAATCGCAACTCGGTAATCATCGTCCCGCACGGAGTTCGACAAGGAACTCGCGTTCGCAAACGCGGGCTACTTCTCTTATTCGCTGACAGTGAAGTTGCGAACGTTGTCACCCTGCTCGACGTTACAGGTCAACGAGGAAGTTGCATACCCTGCGTACGCTTTGTCAACGTGACGCCCATGATGGTGCTCGCGACTGGCATCCGCTGGACTCCGTTTTACAACAGGATTCGGCATGAGCATCTGAATGACGACGACCTGATGTTCTCCGGCGATCGCACCATCATTGACTTGGAAAGTACTCAGCTCGTACCTCCCATTACGATCAATGGTTCCCCGAGCGGTCACGTCGTGCTCTGGATTGTAGAACTCAATCGAACCAAACCGAACAGGATCGCCATCTTCGAATCGAACGCTTCCCGAAGTCGGGTACGTAGGCAGATGGCCTGCACTGCAACCAACAATCGCGAATGCACAGAGACTTAGAGCCAAAAAGGTAATGTGTTTCATTGACATTTTCAGATCAACACTAGCGATCTAACGAGGCCAGGCTGCTACCGTTGTTTCGGTGTGAAAGCTTCTCTAGCAGCCGTGTATTCGTATCCGTTGAGAGGCTGACGACCGAGCAGTCTGCCATGGCGAAGTTGCAGACTTGGGAATGAGCACTGCCAAATGCCAACGGACTTGCCCCCTCGTCGGATGCTCCAAAGGCGATCGGCGCGCCAGGTCCCGCAACACGGGCAAAGCCCCCTAGGTAGTCACCATCGAACGCGGGGGGATCTTCGGGAAACGCTTGGATCCGCGATCTCGGTACGTGCCGCTCGCCGATCAGAAAGGTTTTACTTAATCCATCCTTGATCTTCTTGCTGGAAATCCGATCGATCCAATTGGTAGGCTGACCTCCACGACAGGCGGGACGACTCGTGATAATCGTGCCAGTACCGTTTCCGCCGTAGTAGAAGTCACTCTCGTCGCCCGTCGCGCCGGGGCTCAAATCACCATGATTCGCAGCATAGTCCGTCACGACGCCGGACACCGTTTCAAACGCCTCGCTGTCCGGCACGGTGAAGGTACATCCGCAAGCCGATCGCATCGTCTTTACTGCCCCGGGCTGCGGTACGTCCCGGGTCACCAGAGCACGATCAAGACCTCGGCGAGATGGGCAAATAAAGCCGACGACCTTGGGATTGCGGGCCTCAGCGGGTTGTTCGTACCACGGCCGATAAAGATCCCATTCCGCGTAGACAGCCTGTTCTTCCAGATAAGGCAGGATTCGAACCAACCAAGTCGCCTCGGCGCCGCCACATTGATTCGGATCGCCGGGCCGAGCAAGCAGCCGCGCCGGTGGAAATGCTTGGTGAACCGAGTGGTGATGCTCCGCCGCGATCGCCAATTGGCGTAGACGATTCACGCATTGTGTTCGTCGAGCCGATTCCCGTGCCGAATTAATCGCCGGCATCAGAATTGCCGTCAAAAGTCCGATTATCGCGATGACGATCAACAATTCTACGATCGTGAATGCTTTTCGATATTTTGATGTCATATTGAGATCCAAAAGAGCAAGAACGGCCCCGTACCTAATTGTGGTCACTTCAGCTAGATTTTTTTTGAAAAAACCAGCTTGGTATTGGAAATCAGTTTCAATCCCTCAACCGATTCCCACCGTGGTTTTTTGCTTCATAGTTGAAAGGCTTTTCTGCATCTTCTGTGGGCCAAGAAAATTGGATTCGACATTTTTCTAGCAGACTCAAATTCACCAGCCTCCGCCAAGTCTTTACACCGCTCCAACCAGCCACGAAGCACGCGGCATTGGGTGCGTTGGAAGTCAGTCAACGTGCCATTCCGCAGATAGTAGCCCACCTGCAAACGGCGTGTTAACTCGTCGTACCGCTGGAGATTCCTAGTGGCTGTTAGCTTGTCGCGTGAGGCAACGGCCGAGATAGCCTCAGCACGTACATATTTCATCTCGGCCAACGTCTCCGTTGGGGCTGGATAATAGATGTAACAACCTCCAATACTGGCCGCAACGAGTCCGAAGATTACCACCAACCCCAGCATGGAACTGGGCAATTGCCAATCAAGTCGGCTTGAATCGGACAGATGACTCAATGACGAGCGGGACAACCATTCTTCGAGATCGATCTGTCGAAGCATGACACGAGCCGATAAACCACAGATGCTCATGAACACCAGGATCGAAACGGCGATTCGCTCATAGCCCAATGAAGTTTCAGCCAATTGTCGGCGAAACATAAAATAAGTGTTAGTCGCCGTCCTTTCAAACGGTGCACTGTAGATATCGAATGCGTGCGTGTGAGGATGGTCGACCGTGCCAGCAACACGCAACGGACCTTGAATTCCATAAGCGATTACCGTTACCGAGCCTGCGAAAACAAGCAACAAAACAAGTGTTCGGGATAAGCCATGATTTCGTGCTATCCAAGCCAACAGTCCCAAGTTGACGCCCGTACCTAACGCCAGCAACGTATAAGCCGCACCGATAGAATTTCCATGCACAAACATCGATCCGATCTGCGACATGATGGTCAACGGTGTGGCGTAAACCGGTATTGCCAAGGCCAACATGATCAATGGCGCCCCTGAGTCACCTTGTCCAAACTGGTTTTGCAAGCTTCCCACGGGAAACATGATGCACAACAGCAAATTTCCAGATAGCGCGATCAAGTAGTACAGCAAAATGGAGCCTGACAAATACTGACAAGCTACGACAAAGATGCCGGCAATTCGCTGCCAGCCGGGGGCGATTTCCGGCGTTCGAACCGTGGTCCTATTTCCTTCTGGAGCATACAACCAGTCCCAGCCGCAGCCGAGCAACGTGACCAGTACAAGCGATGCGGTGGCGAATGCGATCACAATCACAGGAGTCGACAAAGTCAGTCCGTAAAGCAGCGAAAGCGGATTGAACAACGGCGCTGTCAGCGCAAATGCAAGAATCGCCCCAGTTGACACGCCCGCGCGTCGCATCTCATACGCGATGGGTATCACGCCAAGCGAGCACACCGGCAAGAGCATCCCAAGTGCCCACGATTGAGGTATGCATCGCCACGTTCCGTTGCCAAAAATGCGCCGCGTGCCCTCCGCATGTAGCATGTGTCGGAATACTCCCGCCAAAAGGACACCGATCAGCAACGTCGGCGCACCCTCCAAGACCGACTGGATGAGGCGAAGTAGCATCCCGAGAGCGAGTGTCGTCATGGTTGAGATTCCTGACTCGGGCTGGCAAGGACGGCGACCTTTTCTTTCAAGACCGAAATTGCATCTTGGACATCTTCCTCAACTTCAGTAAACTTCACGCCTTCCTCTTCGCCGTGAAACCGTGCATCGACTTTGCCAAAAGAGACCATCAGGTTGTCCGATGCCTGCTTGACTTGGTTCCAATCCGACTCATCCAAATCGGTTTCGGCAGCCGCATCGGGCAGCTGTGTGATGAGGTGACCGATCTCATGAAGAGGATCATGTGCTTCATCTTGCTTGTCGGCGTCAAACGCCGCCTTGATGGCATCGCGATGTCCGCATATCCGGATGACCAGCGAATCGAAGGGCATGCGGGTCTCCGCTGAATGGTCGTGGCCGTGGTCGTGGCCAGTCTCCTGCTGATCGTCCGCAGGGGTGCAACCGATAACAAAAAGGCAAAGGAAGAGCAGACAAAGCTGGGACATTATTCGCTTCATATCGGTGGATCCTATCTGATGGTGGCTACGATGAACGTGATTAATTACAAACGGGGAAAAGACGAGAGTCGCACCTCTCATCCGTGAAGTGGAATCGGTTCGGATTGAAGCAGTTCGTCAACGAGCGTATCGATGGAATCAGAATCACTCTCAAGTCGCACCGACAAAACTGACCTCGCAACGGCTTGAATATCATCAGGGGTCACAAAGGATCGATTGTCCAGATACGCATGGGCTTGAGAGAGCGATTGCCAGGTAAGTAGTCCACGTGGACTCATTCCCAACGTGATTCTTGGATCATTGCGTGTACGATGTCCCAGCGCGAGCAGGTATTGTCGTACTCCATTGGACAACTCAACCTGCGACACCTCCGCCTGCAACCGTTCCAGCGCATTAATGTCCAACACAGGCGCGATATCACTCCGATCCAATCCCTGGTTACCGACTGCCGTCGCCAGCATTTCTTCCTCGTTCGCGGCGGCTGGATAGCCAATGCTCAATTTCATGGCGAATCGATCGAGCTGCGCTTGCGGCAGTGGATACGCACCATGACTGTCAAGCGGATTCTGGGTGGCAATGACAAAAAACGTGGGCGGTAGTTCGTACGTTTTGTCGTCGACTGTCACTTGTCGTTCGGCCATCGCTTCAAACAGTGCGCTCTGGGCTCGCGGCGTAGCTCGATTGATCTCATCAGCAAGCAGAATATCAGAAAATACGGGCCCACGCCGAAAATCAAATTCGCGTGTCTTCTGATTGAACATGCTGAATCCCGTCACATCGCTTGGCATGAGATCGGGAGTGCATTGGATGCGAGCAAAACTACCCGCAATAGCTTTTGCGACGGCTTTGGCCAAGGTCGTCTTGCCGAGTCCCGGCTTATCTTCAAGCAGTAGATGCCCACGAGCCAACAGGCACGCCAGGACAAGTTCAATGATGTCCGACTTACCAACAAGAACGGTGTTCAAAGTAGTGCGAAGATCGCGAATCATCTTCAACTTATCTGCAGTCAACTCAGTTGAATCTGATGCAGTCACGGATGTCCTCATGGCGGTAAAGTCTTTGGTTAGGTTGATCTCGGCTGCCGACGGGGCAATACCGACTCAAGGAAGGCGTGACAAATCTGCCGTGGGTTGCTCGATGTTGGACCGTGCTCAGGGCCCGCATACAGGGCCCATTGAACGAGGCGTCGAAACTCTGCTGCCACTGGAATGCGACTCCCCCTGGAGTCCTCAATTACGGTGCGAAGCCATTCTTCAACCGTGATACCTATCGGGCGCTGGCGTCCGCGCAGACACGCGTGTGCATCCAAAACAGTCAGTGACGCTCGAACTAGCGCTCGTTCAGTCCTTGGCAGCGGCAACATCCAAAAGCAGTACAACATGTATACGTAGATGTGTCGACGGTAGATCGCGACCACGACGAAGCACGATACGCCAAAAAGTAGAATGAACTTGTGTGACCAGAGCATGACCAGCGATTCACGCCACCACCGGCCGAGGCGCTCTAATCGGGAAAGTCGAGCATGCTGTATTTCGTATCCGGGACTTGGTTCGATCGTGATCCACGATTGGTCGTTTGCTTGCACTTCAACCCAGAAGTGAACATCGTCTGCATACACGGCGGTCTGCCCCGACGCACGATCATAGTTCTTTGGCCGCGCGTAGAAACCGCTTACAACATGTGTCCGAAAACCATTTTCGCGCAGCAGCCGCGCCGTTGCAATCGCGAAAAGATAGCTTGGTCCGCATTGTTCTACGAGAAGAAACTCGTTGACGACGTCGCTTTCTGTTTCATCAATCGAAGCGATTGGATCAAGCCGACATGTTTCCTGGATGCCGGCCACGATTGACGTGACACAGTCCCAATCTGTCTTCGCTCCCGCCGTCCAAGTTCGAAGTTTTCGCACTATCGCAGGATCAAGACCGGAATCAATGGGAGGCTCATCACGAATCAGACGCACGGCCTGCACAACTTCGCGTCGTGGCGGAATTGAGCGAACGTGAAGAACCGTCATGCGGGGAATCTCACCGCCCGCAAAGCTAAGGACACCATCCTGCGTCCACTGAAAAAACTTAGCGGTGTGTAGTTTATCGATGCCAACGGCGTAGCAGTCCATGGGCAACGGCACGCGACGAGTGCTCAATCGAGCGATCCGAATGACGTGCGTTTCAGAGTCGTCTTGTACGATTGAGTCAGGGCGAGCCGCACATGACACCCAAGTCCGTTGATCTTTGACGAGCGTCAGCTCCGGTCGCTGCACGTCTCCGCGGAATGATAGAGTTGTGCCGTCCCAGGAATTGTAGAGTTCATGCTTGAGATGCACTGGCACACGCCCTTTGAGATAGAACAGTGCCTTACTCTTGATATCATCCATCTTCCCGCCCTCTTTGCGACGAGATTTACGACGTGTAGCCGAAAATTCACGCGACGCGACTTCATTCTTCGCGAGGCGGCTATGGTTTGAAGTAACGTCACTGGGTGCGAGCGGAATCGCCCGAGTCATTTTCTTAGGCTTTCCGGCGGGCTCCTGATAGAGATCGTTGAAAACGTCGTAGATCGACGGCATCGTAGATTCGAGAAACAAATCGCTTTCGATCGGCCCGATTGATTTTGCCGAATCGGTTGCTTCCACCATCTGATCTCCGTTACCGACACCACCGAAGGCGTACGGATCACTCCAACGACTACCACCTGAACTCGGCATGAACCCTGCAATTGCCGTCGTCGTCGTGGTCGCTCGTAACGAAAACAACCCAAACAGCGCGCACGCAAGCGTCAGTCCAACAACGCCTATTTTTGCAGAGCGAGGAATCTGACGTTGAGAGCGGGAAGGCGCCTTGAGATGAAACTTCATCCAGTGCCAACCAATCAGCCAACATATACCCAAAACGCTATAGATAAAGACAATGACAGACGTCGCTAGGCCGTGATCTTGCAGATAGATTGACAACACCGACAAGAGACTCACAGCCACACCGGCACACTGACAACGTTGATCCTTGGGAAACAGGAAGGGCAGAAACGTTAGGTTACGAAGTGCACACATGGCTGTTGCTTCCAGCGGCAATCCCGCCAAGAACATCGCACGGCTGACGATTTCGACCCCAAACGGAATCGCAACCACCACGGGAATAACGATGCTCAATAGTTTCCCTGTCCACCGTTCATGAGCTCTGCGCAGACAATACCGCATTGCGAAGAGCAGTCCCAATGAAATCATCAACTCTGCGACGATCAAACCAACAGGGACGCCGTTTTTCATCAAAACGAGAAACACACCCGTTGTTACGCTAATGGCAATCAATAAAGACGTTGCATTCCCGCGTATATTTTCAGCTGAGCCATCAGTTCGCATGGCTTCACTCTCATCTCTGTTGTGAGGATTGATGAAAATCGGGTCGATTGAACGACCCACTCAAACGCTGGCATTCACGGTGAAAGTCTTCGATCGCCTGCGGCCCCGAGCTAACCGTATGGATTCGGTGGCACGTCGACCGGCCGCCCATCTGCCACGTCATTTCAATGGCGAAGGGCTGCATCGCCACCTCGCCAAGGTTTTGGTCAATCGTGATCCGCACCTGCGATTCGTGCGGCCGCCAGGGAGATGTCTCGTGCAATCTCGTTTTGAGTTCTCCAAGGTCCGCAACCGCCAGCGCATCCATCGCTATTTTTCGCTCATGACGGGATCGTACTTCGAACCGGTGCTTGCCGAACTGAAGCGTCACAGGCATTCGAGTTCGAAAATATGCCTCGCAAAGTCCCGCCGCAACCCGGATCGCCCAATCAAGCGATTCGTCCGAATCGCCGGAAAGCTGCGAGGCAACACGTGGGTACACATCCAAGACAATTTCGGTGTGAGACTCTGCAGCCCCCTGTCGCTCCTTGACCCTGAGCTCATTCAGTCGAGCTGTCGCCGCCCAATGAACGTCACGCATGCCGTCTCCTGATCGATAGGGGCGAATGGCGGTGACGTCCGAATCTTTGCCCACGATGATTGTCGAAGGCTCGACATTTCGGACACGCCGCTGGCTATTCCAATAGCGAGTTTTCATATTCAGAGGCGATGGCCATACGACGATATGCTGGTCGACCATCACTTTTTTCCTCGCGGTCCAAAGACCGAAAGGGAAGGCGATCGTGACCATCGGCGCTCCTTTCGGGTAAACACCGCGGCGTAGTGGTGTGAATTCCCAAGCGAACTCTGTTCGAGTCCAGGCCGGTACATGAGCCAATGCCAACGAGACACCATCGCTCAGGGCCCCGCCCGCTTCGCACCAATCAAAACCTCGTTGGACTGCCAATCCCCAAATGGGAATCGGCCACCGGTTATGCACAATCAATTTTGAACATACGACATCTCGTTCGACGACTCGTTGCTTTCCAAAGGCAATACGACACTCAACGGCCCTGATCGCAAGCCACGGATAGACCAGCCCCACCGTGATCACGCAGACGGTCGCCGCGAGCAAGAGAAAAATCTGCGGAGCCACCAACACCCCACAGACCAAGGTAATCGCAGAAGTCATCAGAAGCACCGAAAGCGGCGTCCTCAGATAGCGAAGGAACGCATTCCACTTTGGAAAGAAGTCTGCGGTAATTAGCCAATAAATCCAGTTGAGCATCTCTTGGACGAGGTACTTAGCCGAGACCATCCCGCGATCATGGAAAATGGTACGGATGCGATTTTTTTCTCCCAGCTGCTTGTCAGCTCGATCAACGAACGTTCTGCTCGACGATGGTCTCATGGTGACACCTCGACAGGATACGTTCGCGGCGCAGAAGAAACTCCAGAACTCATGTCGTGTGAAATGAGGCGAGAAAGCTTGGACTTGAGCAACGGCAACATCGTGGGACCATCGCAGCGATCGACCAGCTTGCCGTTGCGGTAAAACAAGTAGCTGGGGCATAGTCGCAGTCCAAGTTGGGCTTGAACCGCGGATGACGCATTGAAGCTTGCGCGAACGATTCGTGCTTGACCTTTGAACTGTTGTCCTAGTTCGTTCACGACCGGCGTCATCTGCTCGCAACGAGCACAATTGAAGTCAACACCGAACTCAACAAGAATCGGCTCGGTGCTCGTACGGACAAGCTGAGTCAACTCGAGTTCCGTAATCGAATCGTATTGTCGTTCCTGCAGCCCAGAGAACGAATCGCTCTCGTTTGCGTCGGGTGAAATCCGGTCGACCGACAATGGGCGCGAACAGCCTGCGACAATGGCTATTGCAATGAGCAGGAATGTCATCAGCCCATCCCTACCGTGCTGACAACTCACATTCAGCGGTCTAGCATCCATTCAAGACGCCCCCATGAACGATTGACAGTCCTGTTTATCCGAGCAACATCGGCAACCGAACCGATGATTGAGCAAGTGGGCCACAATCAGAACGAATCCGCCGAACGGAGTCACGTAAGGCCTGAGTGTCTTGCCCCAGGATGGCGATGATTCCGACTTAGCCGCGGTTCCTGGTGCGCACGCATCGCACTCGTCACAGGCTACTGCCGCCAGTGAACTATGCATCGTCGTTTTTTGAATCGATGCATCATGCTCGCAGCAGGGTTCCAGCACAAACGCGGCGGAAGATATCAACCCGATACCAACCACACCCAATATCGCTGGGGCGATCAGCCCATGGCACTTCCAACCGGGAACAAAAGCCGCCAGCGCGATAACCACGCAGCTAACGGCCATCCACTGATGAAAACCCTCATCTGCAATCCACGTCAGTCCGAGTGACGGAAGGTAGCCAATCACGAGCGGCATCGTGGCACAGTGAATTGCGCATCCCAACGAGGCCGTCATTCCAGCCAGGTCGGACCACACCACGCGAGAGGTCGGTAAACCCGCTTCGCTAGAAACCATCAGCAAATTATTCATCGCTTAGATCCATCGCTCGTGTGTTATTTGAGTCGCCAGAAAGGTTTGCATGTTAGCCATCCGTCATCAACTCGACGCTACCGACACCTCCGAGCAACCACCCAGCACAACCTTGGTTGATAATCGCCGAATTGGATGTTGCAATTACACAATGGATGTTGCAATTACACAGGACAGTCACGACCCCGCTGCCGCCCTCGTCACCACGGTGCGGTGCTCAAGGTGCGGTGCTCAAGGTGCGGTGCTCAAGGTGCGGTGCTCAAGGTGCGGTGGTCGAGGTGCGGTGGTCGAGGTGCGGTGGTCGAGGTGCGGTGGTCGAGGTGCGACAGTCGAGGTGCGACAGTCAAGGTGCTCAAAGCGTGCAGGCGGATACCAACAGAAGAGGTGGACCACGAGGGAAAATGCTACCGTGATTCAGATTCCAGACTTCGCAGTCGGGAAGACTTAAAGAGGAAAGAGCAGCAACTTCGACCGCAAAACGCACGGGCTGAGCATGCTGCTGCGCGATCGAAAACCAATGGCAAGCGGGGCAATATCGATCCGCCTCAACGAACGTGCCGGGCTCGATCCGAGTGCGTAAACTGTTGCGTTGAAAACCACACCTCTCGGCGTTGGGAGCGGCGGAAGTTCCGATCGCCACCATGAACGCAGCGTCCGTATTCGGAGCACTGCGGGATAACGACCTGCCCGAATGGCAATGGCAGCCCCAACCCGGGAGCCAATGCAACGCCTGGCCCGCCAATACGATCGCCGCGTACGCAACGAGACTTGCGCAAGTAACGAGTTCCAAGCGTTGGCGTTTCATCTTTTCTTCCAGTCGGCAAAAGGGACGCAAGTATCCGACAAACTTGCCAAGGACTTAGGAAGAAGTCCGGTTACGAGTTCGACGAACGAAGGGAAGAGCGCCGAAAATCGCCAGCAAGGATAACAACGCACTGCTCGGTTCCGGAACCAAGCTCGCAAACGCTCCCACACCTTCTTCGAACCTTTCCTCTTCTAAACCGAAGTTGTAGACCATCGCGAACTGATCGGAATCAGCGATCCCAGCGGCATCCGTGCTGATTGAGACCATAAAGCCATAAGCACCAAACATCGATGGATCGGCTGCATCACCTTTCGGCTCCAGAAAGAAGTCCAAATCGCTATGGAAGTCTCCATTCGCCTCGGCTGCGCCGACGCGGTTGATCGCCGGATCGAAGCTTCCAGGCTGAGCACCCGTGATAGCGCTGATGAGCGTGTCGGGAACCAAGGGTGACGGAGGACGATTTACAACGCGAAGCTGGGCGCTGTCAGGAACGGCCTGGAAGCCATCTTTCCAAAACAGCAACTCACTCATGACGTTGTAGACGATCTGGTCGTCTGCTCCGATGCCTCCACCCTCTTCGATCTCCGAAGCGAACCCAGGCTCGCTCGTAAACTGTAGATCGATGCCTTCAGTCGGAAACTCTCCTTCAAAGACAGCACCTTCATCGCCGAACTCAACAGCAATCTTTCCATCCTCGTAAACAAATTCGACATCCGAGTGCCCGTCTTCCGAGTAAGCGATTCCGCTCACGCAGAAGGCTGAAACACACGCCAGGATACATCGTGACCAAATTTTCATCTCTGTTGTCCTCTCAAAAGTATAGATATAAGTAAAGATGCAACATCCATGGAGGATTTCCCAGGAATACATCTTGTTTCCCTGTTTTGGCGGCGATGCGTGTGCCGCATCTCAAAACCGCCACTGACTCGAATTGCAAATCGCAACAAAACTAAGATTCCAATAGCCGTCCCGACCACCAGCAATCGACGAGCGTGAAAGCCCGTGACCACCCAGATTTACAGTTAGAAACCACTACTTCCGCTTAAGTGCCGTTCGCTGCCAAAACCTCAACCCCTTCAATCTGAAAGGCTTGCCTCAACTCGCCGTCGGGACACCGCGTGAACGACTAGCCACGTAAGTTCCGCTGCGCAACGCGAGAAGCGCACCGTTCGCCTTTGAGGAATCAAAGATCGCTAGATGCGAACAATCCTAAAGACTTCAACCGCGTAGCAAACGCCAAGCTGGTTTCGAACTAGCCATTGAAAGACTGGCTTGCGAGAGGAGGTGCGCGGGCAAGATGCAATGCGACAAGGGAAAGAGCCATGCGAAAGGGCTGGCGATCATTCAACAGGTCGCAGTTGTGGGCGAGAGGCAGCTCAATCCGCCAATCCGTTTGAAACTGCGCTTGAGCGAGGAATCGACAGATTAGGCAGTCGTAAGCCAATGTCGAATCAGAGTCAGTTGTGGGATCCGCCCCATGCTGGCAACAGTGATCACACCCGTGCGTTTGGCTCGAGAAATGGTTAGCACTCGGAAGAAAGTGCAAACCTTGTCCAAACACAGAGACAAGGGCGAAAACGCCCAGCGCAACAAGAGCGATCGGATTCCAACGTAAACACATTTTTGCGTTCCAACCAAGCAGGAACTAACGCATGACCGACCGGTTCCCATGCTAAGTCTTGCCGTGATGATTGTCAACCAGCAATCCCTCAAACCACCACTCAGTTGACAAAAGCGCGTGACGAAAGCGCTGCCGTGGCACTCGCTTGATACAGGTTAACAAGAAATTCACATTCTCGGTTTCGATCCGTCGGCACTTCGCGAGAAAACGGTCCGCGATCAGAAACCAAAAACGGCTAACCGATACGCGCGTCGTTGACAAAGTCCAATGCCACCGTAGCCGCTTCGCTGAATCGACGACTTGTCGACCGTAGCAAGTTCGCAACTTTTCAACTTGGAGTAGGAATCTTTGCGAATGCCTACAGAAGTACTTCATCCAGCCGTGTCGAGCATGTCGCTACGAGGGGGCCTTCTGCCGAGTTCGCCCTCGGCTCGACAAGGTCGCTGGATCGCAAAAGACATACGATAACGATGCAGCGGAGAAGATGCTCGAGGAACGACACGCGTTGCGACAGGATTTACTACGAACGAATACTTAACAGAGATGAGCCCTCACGGACAAAGGCTGAACGACCCTCCCGGCCGACCAGTACGACTACGTAGACTGGCGACAAGCAAGATCACCCCGAAAACTATCCCGCTTGAGCCTACGGGCTCTGGAACGGAGTTCGCGATCGAAGGGCGCAGCCCCTTTTCATAACCGCTGTCTTGAAATGCCATGACCAGGTCGCTACTCCCAAACTGCCCACTGGCGTTCCAATCTCCCTCACGCCAAGTTGCTCCCTCTTGAGATTCATATCGACCCGCTTGAAACACAGACACCAAGTCCGTGCTCGAGAATTCGCCATCCAAATCAACGTCGCCGTGCCATGTGTTGGCAATCCGAGTCACCCAATTGTCGAGATCTGAAACGCTCACTCTATCATCTCCGTCGAGATCAAAGCGAAGGTCAGTCGAATCCGTTCGAATGGAGGCGACAAGTGCCTCTGCGTCGCCGACACTAAGCTGACCGTCAAGATCAAAATCCCCGGGTGATGTCGGCTCAGACAACGACTCCTCGAAGAACGCGACGGCGCTCTCGTAATCATCGATGTCCGCACCGTAATGCCAAATAAAATAGAACGGGTCCGAATCGGCAATCGCAGCGCGGTTGGTCGACATCCCAAGCTGGATGGCGTAGGTCCCTAAAGGTGGCTGCGAGTCATCATCGGTGGACTCGAGAAACCATTGCAGGTCAGAATGAAAATTGCCCGACGCGGACGCGCGGCCAACCCGATTGCTTGGCGGATTAAGGCTTCCAGATTGCACGCCCGATTCGACCGATAAGATCGTGTCCGGAACAGATGACGGACGATTCCGTACTCGAATCTGAATGGCATTTAGCTGCTCAGGCTGCAATGCTCCGTCGACCCAGAATTGCAGGTCCGACAGGACGTTGTAGACGATTTCGTCGTTTGGCATGATCCCTTGGTCTACATCCGACTCTGACGCAAAACCTGGCAACGTTTGAAACTGCTTGGAAATGCCGCGGGTCGGAAAATAGCTGGTGAAGGTCCGGGCGTTGACCTCAATCTTGCCGGAATCATATTCGAATAACACGTCCGTGTGCCCAAAATTCTGCGCCGAACAATGCTGAAACGGTATCAGTGATAGCGCAACAGCCGCGCAACATGCGCAAAACGAATCGCCAAACTGACATCGACTCGCGGGACGACAACATTTCGAACACGTCTCGAACGCCTCGCACGAACTCAATGAGTCATCCAGCGCGAATCGGCTCTTCACTCGATGCGTTTGATAGGCTCCTTGCACCGTCGGATTTAATGTTTTCATCTAATTGCATTTCCTTGTTGCAGACAATCAAAAAGAGCCTCATTCCCTGCCGTTTCTTCTGTAACGGCAGCCAAGACTCCCAAGGGAATCTCCGACGCAAGCGTGCATGAAATCAATTGGGTAATTTCTGACGTCACCATCGGGCGTGTAATTTAATCCCCTGACAAAAGTCCCCGTCTCAGGGACGCCGTGGCCAGAGGCCGTGGGCAGAGGCCGTGGGCTCAGTCGCAAGGATCGGAGATGGTGGCTCGCAGGGCGGAAGGCTTCCACCTCAGGTCGACCTGCAGAATAACGCAGATGCAATTGCTTTGCAAGTGCGGACTCAGACCCATTAAGCCATGAAGGCATCTGCAAATTTTTTGCACCAACACAGCGAGAGACGTGACGCGGACGAAGCAATCCTTTCGGGATGCGATCTGCGTGCGAGTGCGGTGAGGGTGGCGATGCTGAAGCGATTGGCGTCGAACGCAGACGCATCGTAGCGTCTGCGTTTATTCAGCCAAACACTGAAGCAATTCGATTTCAAACTCGTTCCAGCCCGACGTCTTGCGGTCAAGAATTATTTCAAGGCGACTATCACGCCGATAAGCTGAGGGGGCGTACGAGGTCCCATCCTTGGCTCGATTGATCATCCACCAATCGTCTTCGCATCGAAATACTCCTTTCAATCGAACGATGGGATGGACGTAACCCAACAGATCAAGCAGCTTATCTCGATCAAAGATGTCATCAACGTGAAAGATCCAGCCGCATGCATCATAACCAGGGTCGTCGTTTTGGAATCGAAGTGGCTGGCGTGGAACAGGGCTTCGTTGAGCAAGATCGGTCCCTGCTTGTTTGTCCGGGCCATCTTCCAAGTGATGATGACTGCTTTCGTCCAAATCGAGAACCGGTAGGTCCGGACGGTTCGGTCTTGGTAGTGGGTGGGCATCGGCAAACATCGGAAAACGCACGGTATCGAATACCATATCCAGCAATCCGGAGTCGAGCACGCCGAAACTAGTTTCCAGGATCAATTGTTTCGCTGGGCTAAAACTCTCGACCCAAAGGCGACAGCGATCGATCAACTCGCGATCACGGTTGTCCGTCCAGTTTAAAACGACGATATCTGCCAATTGCACTTGATCTTGAAATACCTCCGTTTCGCGCCACCGAGGATCCTCAAAATCTTTCGGATCGATCAAACAAATGATATTGCGAAGGTCGATGGCCCTGGAGAAATTTGGTCCGCGAAGAATGTCGACGACTTTCGCCGGATGACTTACCCCCGAAGGCTCCAAGATCAAGCGATCGGGTTTCGTACGACGGATAAACTGCGCAAGCAACGGCTGAAACAAAAATGCCAACGTGCAGCAGGCACAACCGCCACCTAACTCCTCAACAGCGATCCCCTCCTTGCTGGATTCAACCAAAGCATGGTCGATGGAGACCATGCCATATTCGTTGATCAGAACCGACCAATTTTCACCCGCGGGGCGCTGATCGATCAGCTTCGCGATGGCGGTTGTTTTTCCCGAACCGAGAAAACCGACGATCACGTTCGTCGGAATACGCTCTCCCTTTTTCCAAGTCATCTTCGGTGCTCCATCTCCCGCATTACCCCAAGCCGACAACTGGGCTGCGGTTTCGAATCTCTGCTTCATCTAGAGCAACATACGCTCGTGTTGGTCGAATCAGACTCCAAGTATCCGTAGCCCCACGACGGTCACTCATGGTATGTAAGGTCAATTAGATTCGTAGTCCTCAATTATTTCGTCGAGCGCGACCCAGGCCATCGCAGCACATTTGACACGTTGCGGATTACGTGACAATGATTCAAACGCCGATAGGTCACCGAGTGCATCGGTCGATCCATCGTATTGCCCCCGAATCAATGATTTGAAATCAGCCGTCAGCTTCCTTGCAAAATCAACGGTCTGCCCTCTGAGTGATTCCGCGAGCATCGATGCTGAGGCGCGGCTGATGATGCACGCATCCGTATCCGTATCCCATTTAACCTCATCGACCACGCCAAGATCATTGATGACGACGTACAAGGTGATATCGTCACCACAAAGCGGATTGTACGCATCGGCACGCCGCGCGGGATCAGCCAGTTCGCCCTGAAATTCGGAACTCTCCCCGTGATCCAGGATAGTGTCGCTATATAATTCGTCAAACATAATCGATATGAAATAGGGATGCAGCAAACGCGTACGCTGGCCCGATCGAACAGAATCGGAAGCAGCACTTGCTGGGTGAACAGGAAAACCAATTGTCTAGCAGCGTCGAGCTGTCACGTCATGCATACCGACGACTCCGGGGAATGAAGTGCTCAGGATGATCTGCCACCGCCGCGCCTAGCATCCGCCAGGCGTAAGTCATCTGCTCCGGTGGCACCGATCCGTCCTTTCCGTTCCAATCAAGCAACGTCTCGGCTCGGTAATCAATTCCCGCGCGCTCTGCGATCCAAACTTCGTACTGGTGAACCCAATCAATCAAGGTCAACAACAACCGCTGGCAGCACGGCACCTGGCCTGCACGCGGTGAAACAAGTGGTGGCAAGTCTGCCACCAACCATGGCGGCCGAGACAAATCCGCCGCCGGAGTGAACTGCGGTTTGAAATCGAAGCGACGCAGGAACACACCTCCCCAGCGGTTGTCGCCACAGAACAGGCCGAAACCTCGCAAGATGACGCGCGACGTCGGTGATAAATCCAACCGGTAAAGACTGGCAGCGCTGCTGCCCGTCGGCTTTTCGATACGCTGAAATCCGTGCTGCACCAGAAGGTTTCCCTCGGAACCCTCGATATCGCGTCCCCAGCACCAAATCTGCTGGTTCAGCAGACTGGCCGCTTGTTGTGCCGAATCCGGGAGGCCAACTGCCGTACCGTCAGACCCTCGCTTCACAGTAGCTACTCCTCTATCCCTCAACTGACTGCGTCCAGGCTGGAAATGAAGTAATCAGTTTTCAATCGCCTCCAGGCCCAACGCCTCCTTCGCGACCACAGATGCGACTATATCACACCTGCAATCCAATTGCAATACCTAGAGGCCGTCGATCGCCAGCAGTAGACTGTAAAGGAATGCGTCTTACTTGACTTGCTATTGCAATGCAGTTGCAAAGACATTTGCCGCTGGCTAGAATTCCATGTGGACAGTCAACCTCGATAGGGGAGTAGCCTCGCGCATGAGTCGTACTAAAACAGACGCCGCTTGGGCGAAGCAAGCGCTGCGAGACGTGTCTCTACGTGCTACCGCTGCAAGAGTGGCCGTATTGAAGCTGCTGGCGTCAGAAGGGGCCCCGATGAGCCACTCGGAGGTCGTTGAATCGCTTGCCGAGTTTGGATTCGATCAGTCGACGCTGTTTCGCTGCCTGAACGAAATTGCTGATGCCGGACTGGTATCGCGACTTGACCTGGGCGACCAGACAAGACGCTTTGAGCTGAAAAAATCAAGCAGCGAAGCCGAGTTCACCCACCCGCACTTCATGTGCGTCGATTGTGGTGAACTCAAGTGTATGAATGATTTTTCGGTACAGATCACTCCATCACGAGGCCCCCGGCGGAACAGCCTGGGTTCGATCACTGAAATCATGATTCGTGGCCACTGCGGAAACTGCAAGTCAGAGTCGCGCGACGGTCGTACCGTTTAGCGCAAGAGTCGCCTCTCAGTCGTTCCGCTTACCAACGCACGCGGATGAGACTGCAGGTGCGTTCGCTTAGCACTTGGGGAAGTTTCCCACGAAATGCCACACACGTCCCCTGAAAACGTGTACGGCATTTCGCGAGCGAACCCGTGCCAGTCTATGGCCTGGCAAAACTTCGCAGCCGGCAATTCAATCGACGATCGACCGAAGTAGCGGCACGACATCGGACCTGCTGCGCACGGACGTGCCCAAAATTCCGCGCATTCCAATGAGAAGTCGAAGCGTCAACCTGCGGGGAGGCCGCTGTGCATCCTAAATCGTACAAACGATTAATCGTGATCCGTACGACGACAGCGGGCCGATCATTGCGACTCTGTCCACTTTGCCAAAACTGACGAAGAACACAGAGACTTTGACAGAGATCACAATCCCTCCCTGACAAGGCGGTCACCCGATAGCATTCAAGCTGCCAAAGCGATATCGCGCAAGCTGAGAAAAAAACAAGCTGTCATCCCATGTCTCTGGGAAACACAGGATGACGCAAATAGGCCCGGAGGGACTCGAACCCCCGACCAAGGGATTATGAGTCCCCTGCTCTAACCAACTGAGCTACGGGCCCGAAGGCCATTTTGCTGCTATCAAAACGCGGCATTCAAGCCAAAACGCATTCGTCTCTGACTAATGATCACCCTGAGCAATGCAACTTGCCCGACAAAAATTGGCAACTCATCCCGCTATCTCTTCCTGACAACAGGAGCAAGGATGAGACAGGACAATATTCTAGCAAGGAGAGGAAACGGGCAAAACCACACCCGAATTCCCATCGCCACAATAAGAAACTCGCCCAACCCGCAAAAATGGAGCGAGATGAGCGATGCCTTCAGTCCCTCACTCAGCAAAATCAGAAAGTGAGGACACGGAGCATTGGCGATTGGGCTTTTATTGAGTGGCGCCAAGCCCGCGAAGGCCGTAAAACCTCCGCCATTGCCTCACGCTCAGTAAGTCGAGAATCGGAGCGAATCTTCTGGGCCAACCTTAGCGCGATCACCGCAACCGCGAGACGATGGCTCGATCACCTAGCCAGTATGGCAACGAAAACTGAAGAGACATCGGCAGAAGATGACAAGCCGGCCATTGCGGCTAGGCAGCTGCATTACCCCGTTTCATTACCCCGTTTCATTACCCCGTTTCATTACCCCGTTTCATTACCCCGTTTCATTACCCCGTTTCATTACCCCGTTTCATTACCCCGTTTCATTACCCCGTTTCATTACCCCGCTTCATTACCCCGCTTCATTACCCCGCTTTGCGGCGACGAGTCCCGAACCGTTTCATCAAAGGCGTCCATCTCCTCGCGGATGACGGCTTTTGCCGAATGGCGTGGATCATCGTTATTTTCCATGGCAGGTACGCCACAGTTTATTGCCTGGTGACGTGTCAAATCCCGTTGGCGATCGACACTTTCAGCTTTCGGACTTTCTCGTAGTCACCTGCTTAACACGATGTCAATCCATGTCCAAGTATCTTGCCGCCGCCAGCACGGCGACGCCTTTCGATCGTCGGACTATCGACCGCGAGCGGCCCCTTCAATCATCTTTTGAACCTTTTCCAGATTGAAGGATCCCGGAGTCTGGCTGGGTGGGTACTCTTGCATTGTCATCAGAAAGTTCCCGGCCAACTGCTGCATCGGCAAAATTACATAAGGACGATCCAAAAACCAATCGTGGTAGGTATTCGAATTGTGTTGAGCTTTTTCGAATGGATCGCGGCGGAGGTGAAATAGCAGCGGAATTCGCAATTCCGTAAACGGCTCTCGCCAAAGTTGGAACGTTTGGGCGCGGTTTTCCTGGAATACAGCCTTCCATGGACCTAGCCGCATGGCGACAATCGCGCCATCATCATTGACGTAGACAAACTCTTTCCGAGGGCAAGCCTTAATGTTTTCACTTAATGTCTTATGCTTATTCGCGTTAGACAAATACGCGTTCATATCATAGCCGTCGATGTAGTTCCGATACTTGCGACCATTGAGTTCGACTCCTTCCTTGAGCTTTTCTTTGATGTCGGCAGCGCCGGCGACAGACGCAAAGGTTGGAAGCCAGTCTTCGTGAGAAACAATTCCATTGACCGTCTCTCCCGCAGGATATTTCTTCGGCCAACGCACAAAGGCGGGAACCCGATAGGCACCTTCCCAGTTGCTGTTCTTTTCACTGCGGAATGGAGTGGTCGCGGCGTCGGGCCAGGTGTTGTAATGCGGCCCGTTGTCGGTGGAGTAATACACAATCGTGTTGTCCGCAATATTCAATTCATCGAGCAGATCGAGCAATTGGCCGACGTGCAAATCATGCTCCACCATTCCATCGTGATAGACGTTGCCGTCGGGTCCCGAGAGCCCGGTGTGCTCTTGCTTCACATGCGTGCGAAAGTGCATTCGCGTGCCATTCCACCAGCAAAAAAAAGGTTCACCCGCAGCATTCTTCCGCTTGATGAAATCGATCGCTGCTGCGACCGTTTCGTCGTCGATGGTTTCCATGCGTTTCTTCGTGAGCGGGCCCGTGTTCTTGATCGACTGCCCTCCCTTTCCATCCGCCTTGCAGTGCAGGACGCCACGCGGTCCGTACTGCTCAAGGAACGTCTTTCCGTTCGGTAAGATTAGATCGCGGGGATAGTCGCGGTTTTCCGGCTCCTCTTCGGCATTTAAGTGGTACAGATTCCCAAGAAACTCGTCGAATCCATTCACCGTCGGCAGGTGCTCATCGCGATCACCTTGATGGTTCTTACCAAACTGACCGGTCGCGTATCCCTGACTCTTCATGACCGTGGCAATGGTCACATCCGTTTTTTGCCAACCTTCCTTCGCACCAGGCAGACCCACTTTGGTCATTCCGGTCCGCACAGGCACATTGCCCCCCAGAAAAGCAGCCCGTCCTGCGGTACAGCTCTGTTGTCCGTAGTAATCGCTAAAGGAAATTCCTTCCTTGGCAATGCGGTCGATGTTAGGCGTTTCGTAGCCCATCATTCCCCGATTGTTGTGGCTAATATTCCAAATGCCGATATCGTCTCCCCAAATAACAAGCACATTGGGCCTGTTCTGAGCCGATGCGTGATGAGCCAAAACGGCCGTTAGACCAAACGCTACAAGGGTGGTGACCGGAAAAAAAAAACGGTGATGTCTAAACACGCTGTTAGTCCCTTTCGAACAGATTCAATCAAAACCGGAACGCCCGAGAGTGCGCCCTGAATTTCATCTTAGCGAGAATAATTCCTCGATCTTTTATTTGACCCTGTCAGTCTGCTTTTCCATGGTGCACTGACGCCGATCTCACCTCCGAAGAACAAATCTCTCCAGCAACAATGGCCTCATTGAATGGAGATTGACGTGGCTCGCAACATGGCAGCGAAACCGCTGAAGTAACGGACCAAAGTTCCACGCGCATTGTTTCGGATCTTGCTCATTTTGACAAGCTGATCGTCATGCGTAAAAACCATCGCTTTTCGATTCGTTGAATTGTCGCAGTCGATACGGCTCGGCCCCAATCCGGCAGATGTCAGCAACAAGACCAACAAGCGGAAAAACTCATGCTCACTGATAATGGATGCAGCATCCTCATCAAGCAATGCGTAGTAGTCGAGTTCAGTTTTCATCGCCCAAGCCTCCGATGAACCATCAATACGTCAATCGGACGTTCAGTTCCACCGTGTAAGCCGATGTAGCCCGTGTGTCGCGACGATCCTACCCCGCTAAGTGTATCCCCGCAACGACGCAGCCTAAGATAGTCAAGCCTCTTCTTACAGGATTGATGCTTGGTGGAATCCGGAAATCGAAGGCCCAGTGCGTGAAGAATTGAAATAGAGTACAACAGAAACGCCCGGTTTCCATGTCATCTCACACACACCTGAGCGAACCATCATGCAATTCGATCATGTCGCTTTTGAGGTCGTCGATCTTGACGCGTCGATTCGATTCTACGTCGACCGGCTCGGCTTCGTCGAAACCTGGCGGCATCGCAACGACAAGGAAGCGGAAGAGTGCGTCTTCCTTACCGCCGGCGATGTGCGGCTGGAATTGCTCTCCCGGCTGGAGGAGGGAAAGTTCCAGCGACATGAGATCGGGCCACCCTACTGTCCGCATCTGGCGATTGGGGTCGACGACATGGACGCGGCCGTTGCCAATCTGACGGAACACGACATTCCGATCTTGCGTGGTCCGCTAATCGTCGAGGGCGAAGTTCGCTGGCTCTACTTCGCCGACCCGGACAACAACATCATTGAATTCGTGCAATGGCTGCAAAAGAAGTGAGAATATCTAACACGTCGAGTCTGCCGCGCGGAACTGATCGACACCTGCTTTTGACTTGGAATCGATAGTTGTGCGTGAGCTGGCCGCCGCTTAGACCACTGCGAAAAGGAAAGGCAGCGCACTACTTACTCCACGGTAGGGTGGCGAGTCCCCACAGACTCTCAGAGGTGATGAAGCTGTCGTTCCGATTGGGTGAAACCATCAAGACTATGGAACGCCGTCCAACCGAAGAGGGCTACGTCTTCACACCACACAAACTCGACGATAGGTCTGGACGTCCAGCTCATCAACAGGTCGGGAGGATCATCCGTCGAGTTGGTAAATCCGCCGGCATCGAGGTCAACAAATCTGGAATGCACGCATCGGCACACTACCTGCGGAAGACGGGTCTGCAGCGACTGGCGAACGCCGGCATACCACCAAGAGACCTGCCGTTTGTCGCCCGCCACAGTGAGATCAAGACAACCCAGACCTTTTACATTTCCAACGACGCACATTCGATTGCAGATCGGCTTGGGAACATTTCTGGGAACATGCAAGTTTGAGTCGGTGCCCCAGGGCAGTGCCGAAAGAGCGTTTGGCACCGCGATATAAGAGTGGGCCTGAGAGGAGTCGAACCTCCACGTCCGTTAAGGACACTAGAACCTGAATCTAGCGCGTCTGCCAATTCCGCCACAAGCCCTTGTCGCCACGTCATCCGCGGCTAATGCTGTTATAGGCCAATTAGGTCAGCAACCGCAAGTGGCCAGCGGAACGATGATCATCAATACCGAGGCAATTCCGGGGCAACATGACATGCCCACGCATCGATGCCGCCCTGCATGTTCTGCACGCGTAGAAAACCCTGAGCACGCAACCAATTACAAACCATGTCGCTGCGGCCACCATGGTGGCAATAAACCACAACATGCTTTTCTCGGTGCTCCTCCAATTCGGCAACACGTTGAGACAGCTCACCCATCGGGATAAAAACAGAGGCCTCAATCGAAACCAGCTCCCGTTCTTCCGGATTACGACAATCCAAAAGCAGGAAGTCAGCGCCACTATCCTGTAATTTCTTCACGCCCAGAACATCAATTTGCTCATCTAACATGCGATCGCTCATAGCTGTGCCGAAACTACCCCTCGCCACCAAAACTCGTTGCCCGGAGACCGGAAAGAGATTTAAAAAAAACTGCTGCGTCCCTTTCGGCACGCAGCAGTATCGATTGTCATCAGATCTTTCGAAGACTACATCGCATCTGGATCAACTTGCTCACCACCACCACGAGTAATCAGGCGTAAGTAGGCCGTTGAATCAATCGAGTCCGAAATGGCTTGCGTGTGACCATCCGCATAGCTGTGGATGACAACACCACCGCTGTGATCACTACTGGGACCCCAGTCGCGAGCAACGCCACCTTCGTAGGTGCCTTCGCTGGCGTACCATGGTTCGGGATTTTCGCGATTCGAATCAAACGGATCCACATTCAAGTAGGACTTGCCTTGGTTCAAGCCGGTTCGGGTCATATTAGGATCTTGATTGAGACCCATGTAACCGTCTGGCTGCACCATGATATTGCCGGACATTCCCGAATCAACATCAGGCATGAAACCAATAACCCAAGCAGATTGGCCGGAGAACCATGAGTTCATCAGCTCTGCTTTGGACTCGGTGATGATGACCGTCTTCGACGTCCCATCCGTCAGTTCACGAATCTTCAATCCACGCATAGTTGGCGTCATCTTGGAGATAATGGTACCGCCCAGGGTGGGGTCATGGTCATCGACGTAACCGGAGCGATCACTGCAACCTTTGGTAGCAGCCGCGATGGCCACATAGTTGTTACCAGCCACCTCTGCATCGCCAAGATTGTAAGCACCATCCATTACCGAAACAGTTTCACCCGCGAACGAAGGGCACTGCAGGAAACCAACTTTGGTCTCCGCGAGGTGAGGACTGTCGGGCAGAGCTGGGTTCGATCGCACTAACGGCGAAAAGGCCGGTCGTGTGAATTGCTCACTGGAACGAGCAACTTGGTCGTAAAGAGTGTCTTCTTCCATAAAAGCCAGACATTTCACAATCCAGCTATAACCGTCATTCTTCCATCTTTGTCGACCGCGTTGATCAACGTAGTAGTCGTCGTTTGCAGCACCCGGTTCAACCTTACCAAGGTTGCTTCGATTCCCCGTTCTGGGAGGAGCCGAGTTTGCCAACGGGAAACGGCCCGTCGTACTTTCGTGATTGACAACCGCCAAAGCGAGTTGGCGAGAGGTATTGATGCAACCATTCCGGCGAGCCGCTTCACGAGCAGCATTAATGGCCGGCAGCAGCAGCAACACCAAGATGGCGATAATGGCAATCACCACCAAGAGTTCGACAAGGGTGAAACCTTGTCTGCGACTACGCGTCGTCATAGGGAACCTCCGTAAACAGAAAATAGAAATAAAAAAATGAGACATCGAGAATGATCTCGCACCTGCCCCTTCCCGAAAAATAAAGCGAGCAAACACTCGCCTGGAATTCGAGAAATCAGCCTTAATTTAAGCTGGAATACAGTCAATAGTCAATAGTTCGGGCGATCAAGCCCACCCGGAATCCCGATAAGTTTCGGACCCCGTTGAAGATAGGATGGCTCTTCCACGATCATTTCAATATCCCTTATTCTTACGCCAGAAAGATAATTCGTGCAAACATTTGCGGACCGCTGCCCGTGGATCGATTACACCGATCAATGTTTTCCAGCGAAAAACAGTCAAAACCCAGGAAAAAAGAGGGAACCGTGGAGCAAGATGTCAAGCGAACCCGGCGGCCTAGCCCCCTCCCTTTGAGGGAACCACTCCCGTGACGCCCCCAATCGACCCACAACACGCTCGTCAATTCGCCTTGAAGATCGTTTCGACGCTCCGCCATGCAGGCCACCAAGCTTACTGGGCGGGCGGCTGCGTTCGAGACCAATTGTTGGGAAAACAACCCCAAGATTACGACGTGGCGACTGCAGCCCATCCAGAACAGATTCGCACCCTTTTTGGTCGACATCGAACCCTGACCATCGGTGCGGCGTTTGGAGTCGTGACAGTACTGGGGCCGCCCGGTGCGGGACAAATTGAAGTCGCAACTTTTCGACGGGACGAAGGCTACAGCGACGGCCGACATCCTGATCAGGTCGCGTTCAGTACGGCCGAGGAAGACGCACGTCGACGAGACTTCAGCATTAATGGACTGTTCTTCGATCCGGAAAACAAAGAAATCATCGACTACGTTTCAGGTCGAAATGACATTCAAGATCGTGTCATCCGTTGCATTGGCAACGCAAGAGAACGATTTGATGAGGACAAGCTAAGAATGCTTCGCGCGGTGAGATTCGCCACCACGCTCGGCTTTACGATCGAATCGACAACCTTCCAATCAATGAGGACATACGCCGATCAAATCGACTGCGTGAGCCCGGAGCGGATCGCCGCCGAAATGCGGCGGATCCTCGTGCACCCCCATCGACTCACGGGACTCAACCTCTTGCGGGAAAGTGGACTATGGCGAATCGTGCTTCCTGAATCCGTGCTTCCTGAATCCGTGCTTCCTGCGCCCCCTTCTCGGCACCAGCCACAGCAACTATCGACTTGGCAACCGCTGAAGAATCTTTTGGAACATCTATCCACTCACGACTTCTCCACGGCAATCGCGGCCTGCCTTTGGCCTGTAGCACAGTACTCAAATAGAACACGTGTCGCCGCAGAACTAAGTCAGCGTTGGCGATTATCCAACGACGAACACAAGCGAATTGATTGGTTACTTGCCCATGAATCCGAGTTACGTCGCGCGCCACAAATCCCATGGCCACAATTACAGCGAATTTTGATCCATCCCTGGATCGATCACTTGGTGGAATTGAGCCGAGCAATCGCACAAACCCAAGCGGGTGAACAAACGGCTATAGACTATGCAGCACAGAAGCTACAATTAGCTCCCAACGAGCTAAACCCAGCTCCTTTGATCAATGGAAATGATTTGTTGGCAGCCGGAATTCCCCGGGGCCCGCAATACAGTCTCATTCTGCAGGCCGTTCGTGACGCACAGCTCAATTCCCAAATTAGCACTCAAGACGTCGCGATCGAATACGCCAAACAATATTGGAACGAGAGCCGCGATGAATCGGCCCTGGACAACAACTAACGGTAAACCACACGATCAATGATTGCCTTTGATATAATTTTTCGCTGGATCCATCTCCTGACTGCTGCAGTGCTAGTTGGTGGTATCTTCTACCAACGATTCAGCCTGCTGCCCTCACTTTCATCCATTTCTGGCGACGCACAAAAGCATTTGGAAGAAGCATGTCGAAGCCGTTGGGCTCGGATCGTGATGCTAACAAGCGGCTTGTTGCTCGTGTCAGGGCTGGTCAATGCGGTTCGCATTCTGTTAAAAGACGAGTTCACGGGTGACATGTACCCGTTGCTACTGATGGTCAAAATGATGGGCGCACTCGCCATCTTTTGGATTTCGGCCGTACTGTCGGGACGAAGTGCAATGGCGATCAAGTTCCGGGAACGAACTGCATTTTGGCTCAACGTCAACGTGCTGCTCGCCATCCTCGTTATCGTCGTGGCGGGAGGCATGAAAATGACAAAACGAGCGACGACGATGGGCGACGAGATAAATTGCAGGTCCCAAGACATGGACCTTCTGGCCCGAGGCGTAATTACCTCGGGAGAATTGCTGCCTGGGAATGGCATCTACGCATCGGATTTCCCACAGCCGATAGTCGTGGCAGTTTCCCAGCAAAGATCACCCGCACAAAACACCACCTAGTCAAACAAGGTTATGCGATGGATAAAAAAGCCAAGAAGCGAATCGAAGTATTACGACAACGAATTGTCAAAATCCAACAGCAATTGTCTGGGGCCCGCCAACAGGACGACGAACCGGGCGAAGTGGAACGACTCGAGCAGGAGATCAACGACGTCAAAGCGGAAATCGAAAAGCTGAAGTCGAGTTAGCTCGCATCATCAGGGCCGGCAAATCAAGCGCCGGCAAATCGATTAACGAGGATCGATCTCGGCGAAACGGATCGGCTGTTCAACAACTCCAACATCGTCCGTACCGTCGCCATTCCAGTCGCCAACAACCGGCCGTCCTCGTGGTGCAGCAACCACCTGATCTCCCTCATCAATCCGGTGGTTTCGGTTCGTATCCATGATAAATTGAGCACCTCGATAGACGGCAATTTCATCCACCCCATCACCGTTAAAATCTCCCACGACCGGGATATCACCGACCGACCCGAATTTGGCCTCAATGTCATCGTCGCCGAAGTTGCCATCACCGTCGCGATCCAGCCGCCATTCGCCTTTTTCGAACACTCCGATCGTGGCGACCCCATCACCATTCCAATCGCCTGCCACGGGGTGATTGCCGATCGCACCGTAATGAAAGACGTGATCGATTTGATCAGATCGTGTCTCGCCGCGGACCGTGTGTTTTAAGGTACGCGTGGCCTGATCCGTTTCATCACCGTTGTCATGTGCCAGATTCTTTGCCTCACCATGGGAGTCACTTTCTCGGTCTGGCAATCCCCGTTCGCGTCCAACCGCGCGTGGATCACCCGACCAAGCAAGGCCGTAGATCCCAATGTCGTGCTTGCCATCGCCATCCCAGTCGCCTGTAACTGGCAGATCCCCCTGATGGCCCAGTTGGGCCCAGAGATCGTTTTCATCCCACTTGCCATCGCCATTAAGATCGATAAACCACTGGCCTTCCGCGAAGACGCCAATCTCGGTGAATCCATCGCCGTTGAAGTCCCCCGTCACGGGAATTCCATGTTCGATTCCGAACAGGCGTTCCAGCGTTTCACCATTTTGGATCAAGAGCGTCCATTTCATTTCGTGAGCAGCCGGATTGGACCAAGCAATTTCATATTGCCCATGCTTAAGCCATATAGGTCCTTGTGGCGGCACCCGTTCACCATTGCCGCGAGGCGAGCCACCATCAATCACACTCAGATGCCACGTATTGGACCAAGCGTTTTGTGCAAAACCATAGCCGGGCACTTCATAACTCAGCAACTCCAAATCCGGCACGCGGACTGGCTCAATCACCGGAATCTGCAGTCGATAAGCAGGCAAGGCAGCGACGGGGTCTGGGCCGTCGAACGGCACCACGATCAACTTTCGCCCGACATCAATCTCACTAAAATTATTCTGTCGGGAGTACTGGCCTGGCGGCAGCGCGATCCGCACGATCGCATCAAAGTTCGGGTCACTTTCTAATGCATCTAAGATGGTGGGCTCAATCTCATCTTGACGATTGATCGCGACCGAAGGAATCGTACCACCCGAGTCCAGACCGTCGATAAAGCCATCGGGTTGGATTTGGTAGACGGCATAATTTCCTTTATGGAGTCCCTTAAACAGATAGAAGCCATTAGCATCCGTGGTCGTCGTAATCGGTCCTTCAGGATAAACACCCGGCAAGGCAACCGCAGACGCCAGAAGCGGTATACCCGTCACGCCATCTCGCAACTCCAGCACGACATCTTGCAAGCGCTGATCGTCTGGTGTCAGCTCACCATCGCGAAGGGTCGTGATGTCGTCGGGCAAAGACTGGCCCACTTGCAACTGGATCACGGGGCCATCTTGGAACACAAAACCTGAAATGAGGGAGGGAGGTTCCTCGCAAAACGCGTAATCAGTCCAAGCATCGCCTGATCCCACAACGATCTCGGTGATCAAATCCGCTTCCCCAATCTGACCGCCACCAGAACCAGCACGCTGTCCTCCTTGAAAATATCCGTCGGGTTGAATCTCGCGAAGCGCGTAAGTTCCAGGTAACAAATCGTCGAAAAGGAATCGCCCGTCACCCCCCGTCAACATCGCATCGACAACCTGCCCCGTCTGATCGAGCAGTTCAACTCGAACCTCCACGAGCCCTGTTTCTCCCTCTTGCTGGCGACAATCCGCGTTCAAATCGAGATGAACCACGCCCTCAATCCGGCCCAACCGCATCTCACCGAAATTGTAGTCCTGTCCTGATTCCCCCCAAGACAGTCGCAGTTGACCGATCTGATCGCCCGGATTTTCTGCGCGTCCTTCTGGTCGACCATCGACGTTACCGGCCAGATCGATACCGTCGACCCAACCAACGGGTTGTTGCTCGCGAATCGTGTAAATCCCGGCAGGCAACCCTGAAAACTCGTAGCGCCCCGCTGCATCGGTTTGCGTCTCGGCGATTCGCTGCCCCATATCATCGAATAACGTGATGCGGACATTCGCGATCCCTTCCTCAGCGGCAGCTCGCTGACCGTCGTTCGAGCGATCATGGTAAACCACCCCACGAAGTCGGGAGGGTGGCAATTCGCAGAAATCATAGTGAACGGCCTGTTGTCCGGAATTCAGCTGCAGCCCGACAATCTGGCTCGGATCCAACACTTGTCCCATCGCTTTCCCAGCGACCAAACCGACTTGAGCGGCACCCTCAAACAATCCATCCGGAGTCCGCTCGACAATCGAATAAACGCCGGGCATTAAATCGACAAACTGATAGTTTCCCTCAGCATCAGTGCGAGTCGATGTCACCAATTCACCAACTTCGCTCCACAACTCAATCAAAACATCCGGCAACGGATGTGCGGTAATCGAATCAGCAAAGCAGTCAGCGTCAACTCCCGACAAGTGAACATTTCCTGAGATTCGAACGGCTTCTTGCTCACAAAAGTCAAACGAAACTCCTGCTTCACCAGACACGAGGTCGATCTGGGAAATCCGTCCGCGTCCCTCCACAAAGCCTCGCGACAATCCGTCAACGGTTCCTACCTGCGCCGATCCATCGATCAAACCGTCCGGTGTTTTCTCGACGAGCGAATAGACGCCTGGAGCCAAATCACGAAACTCATAATACCCTTGCTGATCGGTAACTGTTTCGGCAATCACAATTCCCTGATCATCTTCTAAACGCACCACAGCGTTCACTACAGGACGATGATCGATCGATTCATCAAAACAATCACCAGCCAGGCTGGGAAAATGGACCTGTCCACTAATTGACACAGGCAAAATCTCACCAAAATCGTAGTCGCGGCCAACCGATCCCGACGAGAGAAAAATCTCATCTATTCTATCGCCAGGATTAATGGCGGTTCCAATCGACACACCATCAATTGTCCCAGCGCTGTCGATCCCATCGAGATAGCCGGGCGGTTGTTCGACTTCGAACAATTCATAGGATCCAGGCATCAGGTTTTGAAATTCATAAAAACCATCCAGATCGGTAACAGCCACTACTGCATCCTGCTCGTCAAACGTGTCGCCAGGCACAGCCTGGATCGAGACGCCAGCAATGGGCTCCTCTCCATCGTCCGGTTGTCCATTTCCGTTGCGATCGTGGAAGACATACCCGCTGATGGAAGCGGGTAATATTTCACCAAAATCATAATCGACGCCCACGGCCCCGCCTGGTAGGAACACGTCATCGATCATGTCTCCGGGGTTCGTGGCAGTTCCAACCGGCCGACCATCAACGGTTCCGGCCCTGTCGACACCGTCGTAATACCCAACGGGCTGTTCGACTTCGACCAACTGATACGAACCGGGCATCAGGTTGCGGAATTCATAAAAACCATCCGTATCAGTCACGGCCAGTACCGAGTCCTGCTCGTCAAACGTATCGCCGGGTAGAGCTCGGATGGAGACGCCAGCAATCGCACCTTCCTCGTCGTCTCGTCGTCCATTTCCGTTACGATCGTGAAAAACGTGTCCGCTGATCGAGGCAGGGATTGGCTGCTGCTGTAAACGAACGACGGCACCCGCGGTTCGATCCCGTTTCCCATCAACGTTATCGGCCGGCAAATCGAGCGATGTGCCGGCAAATCCATCGTCATAGCGATTAACAAATGTCGCAAGCGTTTCCACGGTCTCGAAATGAGGGGCCGTCAGCGTTGCGGACAGCGAGGAATCATGAAATTCAACACCG
This sequence comes from Pirellulaceae bacterium, assembly GCA_029243025.1. Classification (NCBI taxonomy): domain Bacteria; kingdom Pseudomonadati; phylum Planctomycetota; class Planctomycetia; order Pirellulales; family Pirellulaceae; species Pirellulaceae bacterium. The sequence continues at coordinate 254,934 of JAQWSU010000045.1, forward strand.
GAAGTGACTGGATCGAATCCATCGTTGATTCGTGTCAGCTCGCGTTCCGACGGGTCAAGGAACTCGACCTCGTCCACATCAATCGAAAAACGGAGCACTTCCCCAGCATCGAAGCCATCAAAATCTAACACTAGCTCAGACGATCCATCGACAACGATTGGCGTGACACGGTCGATCCCTTCCCGACTGACAATTGAAAAAGGAAACGATGCGTCAGCTCCGAAACCCGAATCAGTTGAATCAAAAAAGATATCGCCACCATCAAATCCGGCACCATTTTGATCGCCATTAATTACGATCCGTTGCAACTCGGAGTTCGGCGCTCCCCCCTCAAAGCTGACTTCGATTACGTCCCCCTGCGCATCGCTGCCAAAATCCTCTTCAATATAGACGGCACCGACAAAAGCCGGTGCAACGCTTAACATCAGCCGAGGTTCGATCTGTTCGAGACAGGCGACAGGGCGACGACGCGCGATTTGCGAAGAGTTACTCGATTCCTGAGCTGTAAATCGCCGACAACGGCGGATTGTGTTTAATAGCATTCCGAGCTACCTCCATGTGCTCGACCGATGCAGACGATTAGCGGTCGCGTTCTAAAGATGTAGGCTGTGTGGTGTTGGCCGGTGGAACTTTGCTGATCGGTTCGTTCGTACCCTGCAAATTCGCTGTGATGCTGCGATCAAGCTCCTCGAGATTCCATAAACGGATTGTCGTGTCAAATCCACCCGAAACCAGCCAGGTATCGTTGACATCCAACGTCGCCACGGAACCCGTATGCCCGCGAAGCTGCGTCAACATCGATTGATCAACTAAATCCCAAATCCGAATCATGTTGTCGCTACAGGCTGTCGCGAGTCGAGCGTTCGGCAGAGCCGTCATCGAAAACACGCGGCCCGAGGAATTACTGAGACTAAACAGATTGTTACCCGAGTAAATATCCCAGGCACGTATGGCTCGATCCTCACCCGCAGTGATCACATGTTGGCCTCGACGATCAAACGTAATGGCACGTATTCGCTGACGATGGGCAGCGAATGTTTGAACTTCTCTGCCCTGGACCAAATCCCAAATGCGGACTCGACCGTTGCGTCCACCAACGGCTAACCAACGATCATCGGGCGAAAAGGCGGCACAACGGATGTCGCGGCATGGACAGTTCAATCGTTGAACAAGTTCACAATCCTTCGTGTCATAAAGTCGCAATTCGTTCGAAAATCCAACCACCGCAATCCGACTGCCAGCATGATTAAACCGCACGTCGGCCACCGCGCCATTCAGGTCATTCCATGTTGCCAATCGATCTCCGGAAGCAACATCCCACAAGAGCACCTGTCGATCACGTCCGCCAGTAACCAACTGGACCCCATCCGGAGAAAACGCCAACGTCTCAACCCAATCGCGATGACCATCAAATTCGCGAACGATTTGTCGAGCCTTTAGATCCCAAAGGCGCACCAGATGGTCATCCCCCCCCAGAGCGATCCACCGTCCATTGGGATGAAGTCGCACACTACTGACCACAGGCGCCCGACTAGGATCGTCGCCTGCCTGGATGCGGATCACTCGACTAGAAAGATTTAACGATTCAGCCGGCAAGGGACGATGCAGCGTGCCCATGATCACCGTCAACAGTAACATTCGAAATAGCCAGGTCTCTAACATCCACTCTTCCTCGCTGGATAACGCGCGACGAAAGCTCTGCCCCGATTCGTGCTCAATCGGACCGATCAGCCATAGGAGCAATTGCTGTTGCGCAATGCTTTAACTTCTGTATCGGTTGCGAAGACCAGTTGGCTAAGAGGAAAACAAGCGGGTCAAACTTTAGCGATTGCAGAGAATGCAGAGACTTCGATCCCTTGCGGCGAGAAAAAGTCCTGTTTTCCAGTGAAGAACGGCCCAGACGAACAGGCACTCCAGCCTGGCGTCATGGAAAACCGTCAACCCGCAGGCCAATCAAACTCGATCCGAGCCCCGGCCAGCGGGAATAGCTCAACAAAATGGATGCTAGCGGTCTTCAATCGGGACAAAAGAACGCTCGGTGGGTCCCATATAAATTTGTCGCGGTCGGGCAATACGTTTCGTGGGCGAATGGTGCATTTCCATCCAATGGGCAATCCAACCCGGCAACCGCCCCATCGCAAACAACACCGTGAACATCTGAATCGGAATCCCTAACGCCCGGTAGATGACACCGGAGTAGAAGTCGACGTTGGGATACAGGCGACGTTCCACAAAATAAGGGTCATTCAGCGCAACTTCTTCCAACTGTTGAGCCACATCGAACAAGGGATCGTCGATCGACAGTTTGGCAAGCAACTTGTCACAGGCGTCCTTGATAATCAGTGCCCGCGGATCGTAATTTTTGTAGACGCGGTGGCCAAAACCCATCAAGCGGAACTGGTGAGTTTTATCCTTTGCCATCCCCACGTAACGCTCCACATCACAGCCGTCAGCGATAATTTGATCGAGCATGTTCACGACAGCTTCGTTCGCACCGCCGTGCAGCGGCCCCCAGAGGGCGCTGATACCGGCCGAGATCGATGCAAACAGATTGGCGTCGGAAGAGCCGACCATTCGCACCGTGGAAGTGCTACAGTTCTGTTCGTGGTCTGCGTGCACGATCAGCAACATGTTTAGCGCCTGAACAAAATCAGGGTCAAGTTCATACGGTTCACTCGGAACCGAGAACATCATGCGGAGAAAGTTTTCGCAATATGTCAGATCATTTTTCGGGTAAACAAACGGTTGTCCCGCCGATTTTTTGTAGGAGTAGGCAGCGATCGTCGGCAGCTTGGCAAGCAAACGATGAATCGATACTTCGACTTGAGCCGGATCACGCGGATCCAATGAGTCTTGGTAGAAGGTCGACAACGCACTCACTACCGACGACAAAATCGCCATCGGGTGAGCGTCACGCGGGAAGCCGTCGTAGAACGACTTCATATCCTCGTGCAGCAACGTGTGTCGCCGGATGGACATTCGAAAATGCTCCAACTGTTCCTGCGTCGGAAGATCTCCGTAGATCAATAGATAGCTGCATTCGACAAAGTCACAGCTTGTAGCCAGTTGTTCAATCGGATAACCCCGATACCGAAGGATTCCGCGTTCGCCATCGAGGAAGGTAATGGCGCTGGTGGTCGATCCGGAATTGACGAACCCTTCATCGAGGGTAATGGCACCGCTGTCGCGTCGCAAGGAAGAAACATCAATCCCGCGTTCGCCCTCAGTACCCTCAACGATCTGTAGCTCCAACTCTTTGTCGTCCAACGTCAGTTTCGCAACTCCAGCCGAGTCTGCAACTTCTGGCATCGACGTCGTCCTTTCAGAAATATGATTCAGAAACTCTTATTGACTATATTCGGCAACTCAACGTTGGCATCGTCCCTTGTTGGCATCGTCCCTTGTTGGCGATACTCGCGAGACCCCGAACATTTGTGTTGATTGAAAGGCCGAACTCACTACCGATTAGCTTTACACGACTCAACTACCCGACCTACACGGCCGAAAGTTGACCGCTTCACGTTCCAGTCCATTCGTTCCAGTGGGAGATGTTTGGGTATTCCGCAGGACATCCAGCCTCCCCGAGAATTTCCCCTTCTCGACAATGCAGTTTAACCGGGGAAGGCTTGCGGGGCAATTCGCCCAGGCAGTCGCTGCTTATCTTTGCTGCAGGCAACTGTTTATGAGAGGGAAACGGAGTTAGGAGAGGTCAAACTGCCGCAGCTAGTTTACGGCTCCTGGGGGGGGTTTGCGGTCTTCGCCGGCAAATTGCTCCCCTTCGTGTGTCAGTAGATTAGCGTTTTAACGCATTGGATCCGTTCGCTGTTTGGGTTTCCTGCTCGTCGAAATAACTCCAGACATAGGTATCTCGCTTCAGGCGCTCCAAATATTCCTTCACCCGTTCATCCCGTTTCTGCTCTTTGATTTTTTCGCGAATACCGACCTGGGCCTCAGTAAATGGTGTAAATCCCCCCGCTTTTCGTTCCAAAACTCGCACAATATGGAACCCTTTTTCGTCCTCAAGAATCCGGCTCATCTGATTCACCGGTAGCGTGAAAAGGGCATTATCGATCACCTCCGAAACGAGACTCCCCTCGCTTGTCCACTCAGAGACTTCATCTGTTTCCCGATTGAGAGCATCCGATTCGCGATTGGCAATCACCGCAAAGGGTGCCCCCCGCAAAATTTTATTACCCATTGTCGCGGTCTTGTTGTAGGCATCCGCTTTGGATTTTCCGTTCGCAAAATAGGAAGAAACAATCTCCCAGCGTGCTTTGCCGGAGAATGAATATTCGTCTTGGTGCTCTCGATAATACTCCAACAATTCATCATGCGTAATTTCGACATCTCCGTCGGTTTCACGGCGAATCATTTCGCGTGCCGTAACCTGCTCGAAGAACGTTCGACGAGTATTATCCAATGACGTTCCCAAGCCTCGGAGACGGTCGTCAAGCTCGGCGAGTGACTTCAGCTGTGCCTTTTCCATCAAGACTGGCAACTGTTTTTCGTCAAATTGCTGGTAGACCTTGGCTCGTACTTGAGACAAATTCTCTGGGGGCATCGATCGAGTAAAATCGAGGTAGACGACTTTTGATTCGATTAAGGAAGGCATCATCCGCTGCATCAGCATCCAACGCTGTTCTTCCATCTGTTCGTCAGTCGCTCCCGCCGCGTAGGGAGCCAGCATTTCATTGATCCGCCCCAACATATCCGCCGCAAGAATCGGCTCACTGCCCACCGTCCCCATAATTTGGCTGGACTTGATAATCTGCCCGTTCGGAGCCACACTACGCATATCTTGTTTTGCGTCAACAGCTCCGATCGTCGCTTGAGCTTCTTCATTCCACCATTTCGCGTTGTTATCTGTTGCCGACCCTCTCGGGCTGGCATTCGCGTCGGGAGATTTTGCTGACGTATTTTGCGCCGAGGGCGCTTGTCGTCGGTCGTTGGGGGCATCTGGATTGGAGCTATCCGTTTGCGGCAGGACACGGGTCCGACCGGCTGATTTCAGCTCGCCCGCCGCCATATCTGATCGCCAGGGAATGTCGTATTTCGTTGGTGGTAATTCCTGCGAAAGTACGACCGACCAACTTTGCATCGCCAAAGCAACCAGTGCGATTCCTCGCATTGTCTTCAACGACATCAATTCTTGCACCGTGAAATGGATCAACGTTACGGTCCTGTTAATACGCAAGCCACGTCACGCCTCAGCGTCGATTCGTTGAATGCGTGTTCTTGTTCGCTTTGCTATGTAGTCAAACTCTATCCGTTACACGACGAGATTCCGTGTACGAACCTGACCGGCCATCGAACCCGCACTGTCATGCCACTTACCTAGCGTCACTGCAAGCATCGGTAAGTCGCTGGATCAACATACCGGATCAGCGCGGGGGAATTCTAGGGAGCGATCAGTTTGCTCGCAACACTGATTTGACTGTTTCGATGATTTGATCGGGATCATCCACCGAATTGGGCAAAGTGAGATAGATTGACTGGTCATCGACAATACGAAGCCGTCCATTGCTAGCCTTGACCAACTGCCGAGCGCGGCCCAAATCCCCAAAATGAAACACCAAATAGGGCGATTCAATTTGAATCGCACTGACTTGCCAGAAAGCCGCATCGGTTTTGAGCTGAGTGAGCTGGAGCAATCGTTCCACAGATTCCGGGGGTGGCCCAAAACGATCGAGAAATTCCTGTCGCAACTGCTTCAGCTCATCATCGCCCACACTCCGAGCCAAGCGACGATAAAGATCGATCTTCGTACGAATATCTTCGACGTAGCTACGGGGAATGTATGCGGCTCCCGGCAATTCGATATTGACGTCGGCGCTGAGTTTCGGCGGCAGATTTCGTTTTCGGCGAACCGCCGCTTCTAACAGTTGGCAATACAGTTCGTAGCCGACTTGAGCGATATGTCCGCTCTGCTGAGTCCCCAACACGTTGCCCGCACCACGAATTTCCAAGTCTCGCATGGCGATTGAAAACCCTGCTCCCATATCGCTAAATTCTTCGATCGCACGCAATCTTCTGGCAGCATTCGGATTCACGGCCTTGTCGGGATCAACCAACATGTAGCAATAAGCACGATGCTTGTACCGACCAACACGTCCACGCAACTGATGCAAGTCGGCCAAGCCATAGCGATCGGCGTCGTCAATAAAGATGGTGTTGGCATTGGGAATGTCCAATCCACTTTCGACAATCGTGGTGGCCAACAACACGTCGAACTGATGGTTGACAAAATCTACCATCACCTGCTCCAGTTGGCCTTCCGGCATCTGGCCATGCCCAATTTCGATCGTGGCTTCTGGCACGATGAACTTCAATTTTTGAGCCAGTGCCTCGATGTCATGAATTCGGTTGTGGACGAAATAGACTTGGCCGTCACGACTCAGTTCCCGCATGATTGCGTTGCGGATCAGTTCGTGACTCCAACGCGTCACACGAGTATCAACAGCGACGCGATCCTCGGGAGGCGTTTCCAAATTTGAGATATCTCGAATTCCAGTCAAAGACATGTGCAGCGTGCGTGGAATTGGAGTTGCGCTGAGAGTGAGCACGTCGATCGTACTGCGCATGGTCTTCAATCGCTCTTTGACTTCCACGCCAAAACGTTGCTCTTCATCGATGACCAACAACCCCAGATTACTGAAGCTCACATCTCGAGAGGCCAGACGGTGGGTTCCGATTACGATGTCAACACGGCCTTCTTTCAAACCGGCGACTGTTTCCCGTTGCTCTTTTGAACTGCAAAAGCGACTCAGCTTCTCAATCGTAAAAGGAAATTCTGACATTCTTTCGCGAAACGTGTGGTAATGTTGCTCGGCCAAGATCGTAGTCGGCACCAGCATGGCAACCTGGTAGCCATTGTCGATTGCCTTGAACGCCGCCCGCATCGCGAGTTCGGTTTTCCCAAAACCGACATCGCCGCAAATCAGCCGGTCCATGGGGCGTGATTTCTGCATGTCAATCTTGATGGCATCCACCGAGACAAGCTGGTCATCTGTTTCGGTGTAAGGAAACGATGCATCGAACTCCTGTTGCCACTCGGTGTCGATGGCAAACGAGATCCCAGGGCGGGATTCACGTTCGGCCTGCAGTTCGAGCAAGTCCGCTGCCAAGTCCTCAACCGCTTCTGCGGCAGCCTTTTTCTGTTTAACCCAATTCTTGCCCCCGATCGTAGCGAGGCGAGGACGGCTCTTGCGAGCTCCGACGTATTTCTGAACCAGTTCAATCTTGGTCGCCGGTACGAAGATTTTTGTACCACCGTGGAATTCAATCTCCAGATGTTCTTCGACCTGCTCTTCCTTACGGATCAGCTGTAACCCCCGGTAACGGCCAATGCCATGGGCCAGGTGCACTACCAAGTCGCCCTGCCGCAAATCGAGGAAACTTTCAATCGCTTTGCCCGCTCGATTCCGGGACGCTCGACGCAGGGGCGTGCGATGAAACAATTCGTTACCGCTGACCACTAACACCTGTTCTGATGCCAGGTGGAAACCAGATCGCAAACGACCGATCACAAAATGCAACCGATTCGCAGTGGCGACTTCTGTCGGCGCTAGGATTTCACCAAGTCGCTTGATCTCGGCCTGAGTTTCGGCGATCAGAAACACTTGATGCTGGCGAGCGACATTGTCAAGTTCCTGACGAACACGCGCGATATCACCGCTGAAACGTTCCACCGTTTCCACTGGCAACCGCTCCATCACCGCCTCGCGACCACTCGCCAACCCGGCAGCGTGGATGGAGCCAAACTGACGAATTTTTTTCGACAACTGGGTGTAGGAAAAAAGCTCTGACGGATCTTCGGTTCGCTCAATCAGATGCTTGGCTTCGGCCTGAATCTGGTCAGGTTCAACGAACACGCAAACGGTGCCCATCGGCAGATAGTCCGTCAAACATCCACGACCGCCTTGCTGCCCGCCAAGAACCGTGATTTCGACCTGGTCGAGCGGTTCTAGACTGCGTTGCGTCGCCACATCAAATCGACGAATCGAGTCAATCTGATCATCAAATAACTCGATGCGAACCGGATCGGCCCAATCCCAAGCAAAGACATCGAGAATCCCACCTCGGATCGAGAACTCTCCCGGCAATTCAACCGCACTTGTTGCGTGAAATCGATTTTTCGTCAACCATTTCGCGAGCGTCTCAACATCCAGCGTCTCGGCACCCCGAATCAATCTCGAATGGCGCTGTACGGCTTCACGTTCAGGAGACGGCTGCAACAAGCTCTGGACAGAAGCCACCACAAAACCAGCAGTTGGCCCATGCAGCATTTTCTTCAGCGTGCGAAGACGATCACCAAAATTATCATCTTGAAGCACCGTGCCCGGCCGATTCTCTAACGCAGGAAAGGTCAACACGGGAGCTGAGGAAAAAAGGGTCAGATCGTCGACCCAATGGTCAATCTCAGCGGATCGCGGACAGATAAGAACGACGGGGGCCGGATCGGTGCGGCCGACCAAAGCGGCAGCCACCAGCGCGCACGACGATCCACAGACTCCGTCGAGCGTCGCAGATTGCCCGGCGGTTACCGTCTGGGCGACTCGATCAAAGCCCGCATCCGATAAGAGTCTTTCGCGAAGCTGCATCAATTGCTGCGACGCGGTTGGCTTCGTCTCGATTTCTGGCATGATGCTGACTGTGCCACATTGTAGCGATCCGCTCGAGATCGGAGAGACCAATTCCGCGAAAGCCGAGAAACGTCTCGCGGGTTGCCAGCGAGAGCTCAATCGTCGGACGAGGCCTTTTCCCCCGTCTTGAACGCCCTCAACTGCTTGGCAGCTTCCATCTGTTTGTAGTAGGGATCCAAGGGGAAACAGCCTGAGACAAGACCATTTCGAGGCGCTGTGGTGCAATCGCTGAAAGTCCTGCAGACTTTTTTCCTTCGCATTCCCCCCTGCTTCAGCGTATGACAGGGCAAATCAGGATAGGACAGGACCATTCGTCCTAGGCCAACCAAATCAATCCAGCCCGCACGGACAACCGCCTGAGCCACGTGAGGCAGATAGTCTTGCAAATAGCTGTAGCCGGTTCCCACCATCGGTAAACTGGGCACGGCTAACTTGCAGATTTTGGCCGCCTGGATCTGTCGTACGACCCCCACCAACGGATCTTCAGGCGGTGCATAACCATCGGAGGGAGGAAAAATGGCCGGACGTTGAACATGCGGATTGTAGTAAGGACTGCCGCAGGAAATGTTGATGGCCAACACGCCCAATTGCTGCAGCTGTTGAATTAACCGGATTGGCTCGGCCAAATCCATCTGACTCGGATCGCCCGGATCGACTCCAAAGCCGAAAGCGTAGGGCTGATCCGCCTCCCAGTCCATTGGCCGACCCACACCGCGTCCTGATTGATACGGCAAGGTATCGAAAACGCTCAAGCGTACGACAACGGACAAATCGGGATATCGGCTTTGAACCGCCTCGATAATCGACGTCAGCAACTTGGTGCGTCCCGTAAAATCGCCGCCAAAGGGACCGGGGCGAGAGCGAGCGCTGAGAAATTCATGCAGCAAATAGCCGTGACAAGCTTTGATGTCGACAAATTGATATCCCGTTTGATAGGCCAATCCAGCGGCAACCACATAGTTGTCGATCAAACGTTGAAGATCGTCGTCGGTCCACACCACCGAATCATCACCCGGATCGATCCGAAACTTTTCGTCGAGCAGCGGATGGTGATAGGCGATACGAGGTTCCAGCTGCTTCGAATGAGGTCGACAAAATCGCCCGGAGTGGGTTAATTGCAAACCCACCAAGAGATCATCGGCCGTTTCGCAAACTTCAAGATGGGCCGCAATCAATTCGTCGCGTAGCGCGGCGAGCCCTTGCTTGTTACTGGGAATCGCAAGTGTTTGATGAGGATTCGCGCGACCATCGGCTTGCACTGCGGCCGCTTCACCACCCCAGATGAGCTTCGCACCGCTTTCGCCAAATTTTCTCCAGCGTCGAAGCGTGTGAGCAGACGGCGATCCGTCCGCGTTAGCGTCCCATCCTTCCATGGGGTGAATCGCCCAACGATTCCCCACATCATGCCTGCCAATCTGCATCGCCTGCGCCATGGGAGACTCTTCTGCTGCGGTGAGAATCCGATCATCGGCAGGCAATTCAAGCTTGAGCTCGTCAAGTCGTTTTCGGAAATCGGAAACCGATTTAAGCTGCGCTATTTTCATGGTGTCACCTTGACCGCAAAGCCCTGATCACGACTCATACTTCCATCTTCGAACGAAGGGGCGGCAAGCTTTCTTCGAGAATACCTTTCACTTTGGGCCCCATCAGCAGAGCTTCGACAAAGATCCAAATCTGCAATCCCGTGATCAGCAGTCCAAAGGCAACGAGAAGATAGTTGGGTTCCGAATCTCCAAGCCCCAGCCAGCCACTTTGCTGATTAAACAAGTTCCATAACATGGCCCAAACAGGCATCGTCATCATCATGAGCATCGGGATGGCGACGAACCAAGTCGGTTGTCCGCGCCGCCAGAGGTAGAAGACGATCACCAACAACGCCAGTCCGGCCAGGACTTGATTGGTCGCACCGAACAAAGGCCAAAGGATCATACCACCGGTCCCGTATCCTTTCGGACCGGGAATCATGGCAACCGCAAACGCTAATGTCAACGAGACAGCGGTGGCCACATATTTATTATTCAACGCATGAAATCCAATAGTGCTGGCCAGTTCCTGTACCACATAACGCTGCAACCGCGTGGCCGTATCGAGTGTCGTGGCGGCGAAACTGGCCACCAGCACGGCCACAATTCCGATTCCCAATCGGAGCGGAATGCCAATTGCTGTTAAAAAATTCGCGCCTCCCTCCACAAACGCACTGATCTTGTCTCGCAATCCGTGATGTCGCCACCCCCCTACAGTCGTCTTATTTCCACTCTCGTCAACCGTCGTCACAATCTGGGCTTGATACTTGCTTTGCCATGCGGCTCGCCCGGTGAGCATTTCCTGCCCTGCTCCGTCGGGCACTCCCATGCCAACCCCGGCACAACAGGCCAAAATCACAATGACAGCCAACGCCCCCTCCAGCAACATCGCTCCGTAACCGACGTACTGCGCATCCGCTTCGCTATTGATTTGTTTGCTACTCGTGCCGCTGCTAACGAGACAATGGAAACCACTAATCGCGCCACAAGCGATGGTGATGAAAAGAAAGGGCATAATTGGCGGCGAATCCAGCGGTCGTTCACTGACTGGCACGATGGCCGGTGCACTCGCAATGAGATCTGCCGAACCCATGAAACTGGCCACGAGTAAACCGGTCACGAGTAAACCGAGAGCGACAATTAGCTGATGACTATTAATGTAATCACGTGGCTGCATCAGGACCCAGACAGGTAACACCGATGCAACGAAGCAGTAAATCATCAGCACGATGGTCCAAACGATCACCGGCGACAGTGGAAGAGATGCGGGCAATTGGATTGGCAGGTAATAGACGCCGACAACGATCGCCACGTACATCAGGATTAAAGCAATCAGGGATGGCACTAGCAGCCCGCCGCTACGACGATAGACAAACAGGCCAATCACAACGGCGATCGGAATTTCAATCCAAACCGAAAGCACGGATTCGGGATAAATGCTGAAGATGGAGGCAATCACCAGTCCAAAAATCGCGAGCACAATGGTCAGCGCGAAAAACAGAATCAACAAGAAGAGAATTTTCGCTCGAGGTGAAATCATGCGGCCGGCAATTTCGCCCACCGTTTGCCCCCGATTCCGCAAACTCACAATCAGCGACCCAAAATCGTGAACCGCTCCAATAAAAATCGACCCCAGCACCACCCACAATAAAGCGGGCAGCCAACCCCAGAAAACAGCGATCGCGGGTCCGACAATCGGTCCCGTTCCCGCAATACTTGTAAAATGGTGTCCGAAAATGACCTCTCGTTTCGTCGGAATGAAATCAACGTCATCACGCAATTGATGGCTCGGCACCTCCGCTTCGCTCGAAACGCCGAAGACTCGGCCTGAAAGCCACCTGCCATAGGTGTAATAGGCCAGAATAAAACCAGCAAAAGATGCTAACGCGATCAGCAACGTACTCATGAAAACTCCCTGCAAGCCAGACGCCATTTCATTGGCCTCCATAATAGCAGGTCGGGGAAACCGGAAATAGCAACGACAGCTGGGGCACCGCTGGGATTCGAGGCTGAAAAAACGTTCAACTCAGCTGTCCCCCATCCGCCATGCTCCGATTCGAGCGGAGCCCGCAGCCCCCAACAACAATCGGCCTTGCCGAAAGGATACTGTTGAAATGGCAAGCTGGGCGACGATCCGATCCAGGAACGGCAGTCGGGACCTACCGTCGCCGAACGGCTGATCTATAATAGCCGCTCAAGATCGCGGCAATGTATGAAAGGAACCCTGAAGTTGCCTGAACACGTCGTCATTATCGGAAGCGGTCCGGCCGGTTGGTCAGCCGCCATTTATGCAGCTCGCGCCAGCCTGAAACCGTTGCTTTTTGAGGGCACCGCCAAACCAGAGATGATTCCACTGGGCCAACTGGCGTTCACGACCGAAGTCGAAAACTTTGCGGGCTTCCCCGCCGGCAACATCCGAGCCTTCGTGGAGAGCGCCGTCGATAAAGACCGGCACTACAATCTGCCACCTGTGCCCGAAGGGCACAGCCAGGATGACCAGCCACATTACGCCGTGCAAGGCGTTGAGCTGATGGAATTGATGAAACAGCAGGCTTTGAATTTTGGCACGCGAGTAATCGGGGATGACATTGTTAACGTTGATCTTTCTCAACGTCCCCTGCGAGTGATTCCCAGCAATGGCGATCCGATCGAGACAGAAACAATCATTATCGCAACCGGCGCCCGGGCCAATTATCTCGGTCTGCCGTCGGAGGAAGCATTCAAGAATCTGGGAGTGAGTGCCTGTGCGGTCTGCGATGGAGCTCTACCACGATTCCGCAACGCTCCCGTCGTCGTGATTGGCGGGGGTGATTCCGCAGTGGAAGAAGCGAGCTATTTGGCCAAATACGCCTCCGTGGTCTACCTCGTGCATCGCCGTGATGAGCTACGAGCTTCCAAGATCATGCAACAAAGAGCATTTGACGATCCCAAGATCGAAATCCTTTGGAACAGCGCTGTCGAGGAAGTCCTCGGAAATGACACCGACGGCATGACGGCGCTGCGACTGCGTAGCACGCAAGACGACTCGCTGAAAGAATACGAAGCCAAGGGCATGTTCTTAGCGATTGGACACACACCCAACACGAATTTTCTAGTCGATAAACTGGAGATGAATTCCAGCGGCTATATCACGTGGACGCAACCCTTCCGCACCAACACGAGTGTCGAGGGTGTATTCGCCGCCGGCGACGTTGCTGATGACAACTACCGACAAGCGATCACGTCGGCGGGTACAGGCTGCATGGCCGCTTTAGACGCCGAACGATACCTGGCAGCCAAGGGGCTCTGATCCGCGAAACTTTCCACGCTGTGCCCCAAAGATGATGTTGGGACACGTTTAATTTCACTGTATCGTACGCATTCAAATCGAAATGGGTGCCAGCTTAAATGACGACTGTAGGGAAATCATGAATCACACGGAATCAAAGATTGAAGCCGACCGCAGGATGCTGGAAGAGGCGAAATCCCAAGGCTTGGGTGGCAAGTTTGCAACGTTCGCCAAACTGTCTGGTCCGGGGTGGTTACAGAGTGCGATTACCTTGGGCGGCGGTTCTCTGGCAAGCAGCCTGTTTCTCGGAATCCTCGGTGGGTATACGTTACTGTGGGTTCAGCCGCTGGCAATGATACTCGGTATTATCATGTTGAGTGCAATCGGCTATGTGACCCTTTCCACCGGGCAACGGCCCTTTCACGCGATCCGTGATCACGTGAATCCTGTGCTCGCTTGGGGCTGGGCGTTGGCGGTCGCCGCAGCCAATATCGTTTGGTGCCTGCCTCAATACTCTCTCGCCTTCGGCGTCGTGAGTCAAAATCTCTTGCCCGGCCTGTTCGGACAAGAAGGAACCGTTACCCAGGCAGGTGGTGACAACGGTTCCTATTTGAGTATGGCCATCGTTTCATCAACTTTGTTGATTATCTGTACCATCATCACTTGGAGTTATGATCGGGGCGGTTGGGGAATCAAGCTCTATGAAACAGTGCTCAAGGTACTAGTCGCCTTGATCGTACTGTGCTTCATCGGCGTCGTTACCGTCTTGACAGTTAACGGCGCGATTGACTGGGGAGCCGTCACTCAGGGAATTATTCCGAACTTTGGCCAATTCTGGAAACCGGCGGCAAGTTTCGAACCGATGCTGGCCAATCTGGACGAATCAGCACGAGAATACTGGTCGAAACTGATCGTCTCCAAACAGCAAGATGTGATGTTCAGTGCCGCCGCGACTGCCGTCGGTATTAACATGACTTTTCTCTTTCCCTATTCGTTATTAAGCAAAGGTTGGACGCGCGAATTTCGCGGCCTGTCAATTTTCGATCTCTCAACCGGCATGTTCATTCCTTACGTGATCGCGACCGGCTGCGTGGTGATTGCCGCATCCGCTCAATTCCATACGAAGGTCACCGATGACTTCCAGGTGGTCGGAAACAAGCTGGTTGCCCCCGCCGACCTGGCCGGTGCCTATCAAGGCACCCTCGAACAGCGGATGTTGGCCAACAACGATTATGCGAGAAAACAACTCCAGGGAACGCCTGCGAACGCGGTTCCGGCGTTGAAGGCCCAGATGATGGCAGCTTTTCTTGCCGAAACCAGCATGTCCGAGCAAGAAATTGCAGCCGCTTTGGTCAATCGCAAGGCCAAACATCTGTCAGGTGCCCTCGCTCCTTTAACAGGCAAATTCGTTGCGGATATCGTCTTTGGACTTGGTGTTCTTGCCATGGCTCTATCGACAATCTCACTCTTGATGCTGATTTCAGGATTTGTTTTTTGCGAGATGTTTGGCTTTGAACCGGGCAGCTGGTTTCATCGCTTTGGAACCCTTGTCGCCGGCGTAATCGGCGCTTTTGGGCCTTACATTTGGAGCGGTGCGTCGTTCTACCTGGCTATCCCGACGTCAGTCTTTGGACTTGCCCTCCTACCCTTCGCCTACATCACGTTCTTCCTGCTGATGAACCAAAAATCGCTACTAGGTGACGACATGCCTCGTGGCGGAGCCCGCGTGGTCTGGAATCTGCTCATGCTGGTCGCAGCAGTCACCGCAACGGCTGCCAGCTTATACGTGGTCTACACCAAGACGCTGAATGGCTTTGGTTCCGGTTGGTATGGACTCGGCGGTATCGGCCTCCTGTTGGGACTGATCCTGGTCGTGCAATTCACGCGCAAACCAAAACACATCCCGGAATAGGCCGGAATAGGTTCGTCATCAAAATTCGTTCGGAAGTAGAAGACAGCCCGAAGCCGTCACTCGATGTGGCGGCTTGGCTGGAAACAAACTCTCAACCTTATTAACGCGACAAAAAAACCGCATGGATACAATCTCAGTTGCTGTAGCCCGCCAAACGGATTCGATCGGTAAACAGGTCAGACTGCAAGGTTGGGTCCGCACACGACGTGACTCGAAAGCTGGCTTCAGTTTCGTCGAGCTAAATGACGGGAGTTGTTTGGCCAACATCCAAGCCATCTGCGATGCCGACTTGCCCAACTACGAAGCTGAAATCAAGAAGCTTTCGGCAGGCTGTAGTGTTTCGATAACAGGCGAAGTCAAGGAATCGGGCGGGAAGGGCCAAGCGACGGAGTTGTTAGCTCAAACAGTCACCGTTCATGGCTGGTCAGACCCGCAAGAATTTCCGCTCCAAAAGAAACGACATTCGTTTGAAAAGCTACGTGAATGGGCCCATCTGCGCCCCCGCACAAACGCTTTTGGCGCCGTGGCACGTGTCCGCAACTGCATTTGCAACTCAATCCACCAGTTCTTTCAGGAACATGGGTTTCTCTATGTCCATACGCCCGTCATCACCGCAAGCGACTGTGAGGGTGCCGGAGAAATGTTCCGTGTTACCACACTGGACCTCGAAAATGTCCCGCGACAGGACGGCAGGATCGATTATTCGAAGGACTTCTTCGATCGTCCCGCCTACCTCACGGTGAGCGGGCAGTTAGAAGCTGAGATTTTCGCCACCGCACTCGGCAAGGTTTACACCTTTGGGCCCACTTTCCGTGCTGAAAACTCGAATACATCACGTCATCTGGCCGAATTCTGGATGATTGAACCGGAAATGGCCTTCTACGAACTTCCCGAAAACATGCAATTGGCGGAAGACTTTCTGAAACGCATTGCCTCTGACGTGCTGTCGAAATGTGGCGAAGACATGGAGTTCTTCAACCAAAGAATCGACGACACCGTATTGTCGACACTGCAAAAAATCATCGACAGCGACTTTGAACGTTTGACTTATACCGCAGCGATCGAACTGCTGGAGAAAAGTGGTAAGAAGTTCGATTTCCCAGTGAACTGGGGGACCGACCTTCAATCCGAACACGAACGCTTCTTGACCGAAGAACACTTTCATGGCCCCGTCATCCTCTATGACTACCCGCGATCCATCAAACCTTTTTACATGAAGGTCAACGACGATGACCGCACAGTCCGTGCCATGGATGTACTGGTCCCACGCGTCGGTGAAATCATTGGCGGCAGCCAACGTGAAGATCGACTCGATGTGCTCGAAGCAAGGATGCGGGAGCAAGGCCTGACTCCCGAGGACTACTGGTGGTATCTCGATCTCAGACGATTTGGCACCGTCCCGCATTCCGGTTTTGGGCTGGGATTAGAACGTGTAATCCAATTCGCTACCGGCATGACCAACATCCGGGACGTCATTCCCTTTCCCCGGACACCAGGCAGCGCCGATTTTTAGAAAACTTCCATCAGGCAGCCGTGTTCAGAGCTACCAGAAGCCGATCATTTTGCCGCGCAAGAAGCTGACACTCTCACGCAACTCTTCCATGCCATTGACTCCGTCTTCGATGCTCACCCAACCGTCGAAGCCGGCAGCCTGCAATGTGGAAAAAATCGCGTCGTAATCATTCAGGCCTTGTCCGATCACACCGTGCGATAGTCGAGCGGCGTAGCCGACGGAATCTTCTTCCTTTCGCAAATCTTCGATCGTACCTTCCGTCAAATAGCGATCGCTCGCATGCATGGTGACCACGCGATCTTTCACGCGTTCGAGTAGTTCCAAGGGATCTTCGCCGGCAAGCAACGTATTGCTCGGATCATAATTCACACCAAAGTTTTCCGCTTGAATCTGATCGACCAGTTCACAGAACACATCCATTTTTTGAGCGAACTCAGGATATTGCCAATAGTTGTCCTTGTAATGATTTTCGATCACGAGTGTGACACCCCGCCTTTCGGCATAGGGTAAACAAGCGTTAATCGCATCGACGGCGTATCGCATGCCGTCTTCGTGGGAAACCTCAGGCCGACGTTGCCCTGATAAGACGCGACAGTATTTACCGCCCAACGAGGAGGTCATCTCAATCCAAGTTTTCTCCAACGCGATCTGTTCCTTGCGAAACTCAGGATCCGGATGGGTAAAATCGGGTGAGCAGCAGAGCATGGGGATGGTAAGCCCTTTTTCGTCGACCAGTTTACGAATTTTCTTCCACGACTTCTTTTCTTTCAGGTCTAAAAAGCCGCTATAGAATTCGAGTCCATCGACGTCCAAGTCGGCGGCCATATCGATCCAGGAGCGGAGCGACATTTCGCCGGTGACACACAACTGGTCCATGAACGCTTTGGGGAATACTGCGAGATCAGCCATAGTTCACGACATGGGCACCTGCGAGGCACCGTCCAACGAGAGTTTCCAACGAACTAAATTGTTCAACCATCGAGCTACAACGATGCGATGTTGTTATGACGAACCACCCAGAGGGACGTCGCCATAGGCGTGAATTGCTTCGCAAATCCGAGCCAAGGAAGATTCCAAATCACCGTCAGCAGTTTGAAATCGTTCACTGTCGATGACCAGAGGTGCCCCCAACACGACAAGTGGAGCTCCATACTTGGGCGTCTGGATCGCTTGATCGAGTGACAATCCCCCGACAGCCTGGACCGGTACCTCAACCGCTTGAACGATTTCTCGCAATTGATCAAGCGGATTCGGCGCGCGATCCCCACGGGCTGCGATGCCTCTTCGTTCATCGTAGCCGATGTGGTGAATCACATATCCACAGCCTAAGTCGGCGAGACGTTGAGCACCGGCAACCATATCCTGAGCAGCTAGGTTATCGCCCATCACACCAACCCCATAATCGCGCCCCGCCTTCACAACACAGCGAATCGTCTCTTCGTGAGCCTGAGACATGACGACCACATGGGTGGCTCCCGCCTTGGCCATCATTTCGGCTTCCAGGTAACCGCCATCCATCGTTTTGAGATCGGCGACAATCGGCACGTCAGGAAATTCGGCTCGCAAACGCTCTACCGCCAGCAAACCTTTGGACAGCAGCAACGGTGTTCCAGCTTCGAGCCAATCGACTCCAGCACGACGCGCCATCCGCGCCGTTTGCACTGCCTCATCGATGTCGATCAAATCAAGTGAGATTTGGACAATCGGATTCATAATCATGCAATAGCGAGAAGCTACCAAGACGCTCTCAAGGAGCGTCTCTAAACTGCAACTCCAGCGCCATGATCTCCTACCTTAGCCACCAACGACCTTAGCGGGGCCGACGGTTATTTCGAAAAAAACCAATCGTTTCTAAAGAGCTGTAGACTTCTTCCAATGTTTTCTCACCGAAGTTCGAGATACTCAGCAAGTCTTCACGCGTGCAATTCAAAAGATCTTGAACGGTGAAAATGCCTCGCTCCTCCAAACAATTGGTTGTACGCACGGACAAGCCGATCTCCGCGGTACTCATATCAAGTCGTTCATTGAGACTTTTCGTCTGTTCGTCGGCGGTGATCAACGGAATACGAGTCGACATAGGGTTCCCTCCCCTTCGCAGATTAAAGCATCTGGTTCATGATGCCCACCCAGGCATCACTTTCCAAGTAAGCCCGTGAGTATACCAATTCTGGCGCGCCATCAAAGGTCTAGGCGGCAGGAGTTGCTAGCGTTCCGGGTGACGAACCCGCCCCGGGCCTTCTATAATGCGGGTTCTTCGCTTCCCCACCTGGGCTGCGTCGGGCAAGCCTATTCGAGACCTCGGGACACGGACGATGACGACTGCCAGCTTTGATTCACTGACCGAGGCACAACGTGCTGCGGTACTCCATCTGCAAGGTCCTCTCTTGATCTTGGCCGGCCCTGGGAGCGGAAAAACACGAGTAATCACGCATCGAATCGCCCATATGATCGATCAGGGCATCCACCCCCGTTCCATTTTAGCGCTCACCTTCACCAATAAAGCGGCTGACGAAATGAGCCGCCGAGTGGAACGACTCACATCGACCGATTCGGTCTGGATCAGCACCTTTCACCGGTTTTGCTCGCGACTGTTGCGGCGATATGCCGACCACGTGGGGCTTTCTCCAAATTTCACGATTTACGACACATCTGACAGCCTCCGCGCTTTGAAGCAAGCGATTGAAGGCACGGACGTCAAACTGTCGATCACAACCCCGGAGCAGATAGCACGGCAAATCAGTGCAACCAAGAACAGCCTGATCACCCACGACCAATATCAGGCGCCCAGCGGCAGTGAAATGGGCACAATCTTACGGGAAGTGTATCCGGCTTATCAAAAGCAGTTGTTGAAGTCGAACGCGGTCGACTTTGATGACCTACTCGTCCACGTCGCCAGCATGTTACGACAGTCCGACGAGTTGCGTCGTGATTTAGATGAATCCTATCAGTACATCATGGTCGACGAGTACCAGGACACGAATCTCGCCCAATACGCGATCGTCCGCGCACTCTCGATCGATCATCCCAACCTGGCGGTGACGGGCGACCCCGACCAATCGATTTACGGCTGGCGGGGTGCCAACCTACAGAACATCCTGGGCTTTGAACGCGACTATCCAGAAGTCAACGTCGTGCGACTGGAGCAAAACTATCGCAGCACTCCGAATATCCTACGAGTTGCTGACGCATTGATCAGCAACAATGTCAAGCGCAAGCCGAAAGATTTATTCACTGAAAACGAGGACGGGGCGCCCGTTCGACTGGTCAGTTATCCGACACAAAAAGAAGAAGCCGACGAAATCATCGCTTCCATCGTCAATCAGATCCAGGAGGGTCGTCGTCGGCCGAAGGACTTCGCTATTTTTTTCCGAGTCAACGCGCTCTCGCGTGCCTTTGAGCACGCCCTACGCGACATGGGTCTCGCCTATCAGATTGTCAACGGCGTCGAGTTCTACCAGCGTAAAGAGATCAAGGACATGTTGGCCTACTTGCATTTGATCAACAATCCTCAGGATGATGTGGCGGTCCAACGGATCATCAACGTTCCAGCTCGTCGGATCGGCAAAACGACGTTCCAACGCCTGAGCGACTTTGCCCACCTCCAGGGACTCTCACTGCTTGACGCCGCTCGACAATGTGCCGCGATCGAATCAATCAGTAAGTCGATACGCCCACGTGTCCTGGACTTCGTGCGTGTGATCGACCGAATCAGTGCGCACCCCGATCAACCGGTCACGGATCTACTGGAATGCATCCTGTCAGAAACCAAGTATTTGCAGCCGCTTCAAAAGTCAGAAGCTCCCGAAGATCACGATCGGCTGGCGAACATCGAAGAACTACTAACCGCCGCGTCAGAATTCGACACTGCTTTCCATGACGTTTCTCCGCTGGAGGCTTTTTTGGAACAGGCGTCGTTAGTGAACGACACAGACGCTTGGAGTGAACAGACCGATCGCATCACCCTCATGACTTTACACGCCGCGAAAGGGCTTGAGTTTCCCGTGGTCTTCATCGCCGCAGTGGAACAAAACCTGTTACCGCACGAGCGTAGCATGGCATCGGAGGACCAGCTCGAAGAGGAACGACGACTCCTGTTTGTGGGCATCACAAGAGCGGAAGAGGAACTCCAATTAAGCTGCGCACGCTTTCGCTCTTATCGGGGTAGCATGACGCGTTGCGTTCCGAGCTGTTTCTTAATGGAATTGCCTCGCGACGAAATGAAATTCGTCGACGTGGGTGAATTCGCACCCTCGATGCATCCCAACGACATGGACGCCAACGAACACGATTATTGCAACGAGTTTATCGATATTGAACCCGACGAAGACGCGGAGATCATACAGACAACGGATGATCACCGAGCGATGGATACCACCATTCAGACGGCGGCGGACATGGTGATCGATGGCGAACTTCACCGCGACGCGACCACCGACGAGGCACACCAGGAGCCTGCGAATATCGACCCGGATCACTTCCGAGTGGGTATGACCGTCGTGCATCCCGAGTACGGCCCGGGCAAGATTAAGTCACTCAGCGGCCGAGGAGTGAAACGCACTGGAATTATCAATTTCCCCACTGCGGGACAAAAAAACTTCGTCCTTGCCTTTAGCGGCATCCAGCCGATCGGCTGACGCCAGAGCGACAGTCCTGCTGGGCTAACGGTCTCGCAATTCCACCGCTCGATGACCGTCGATCGCACCGGGGCGTCCAGAAAAACGGACTTCTCCATCGATCAGCACATCAACCATTCCATCAGCTGGCACCTCTGTCAGAACCACGTCGCCGACTTTCACCTGACTCCATTCAGCAGCCGACAAGGGTTCCATGGCAAGCTTCACGACTAACTCGGACGTCTTGACCGCCTGCTCCTTCTGTCGTTCATCGGGTGCAACGATACCGTACTCACCACACAACAGTTTATCGACCATCTTTCGGATCGCCTGGGTGGGTAAACAGAGCGTAAAGTCACCCGTTTGTTCCGCCACGCGGGTTCGAAAGATCAAAACGATTACCGGGTCACTCGGCGAGACCAACCGTACGCGTTGCGCGTTGCTTTCCATCCGATCGACGGTCAAATTAACCGCCAACAAAGCCTCCCAAGCATCCCGCAATTCATTCAAAAGCATTTCGGTGATGCGTCCTGCCAATCGTTGTTCAAGTTCGGTGGGAGGACGATCGGGGATGGAACAGGGTTGCTTACCACCGCCAAGCAGACAATCCAGCAGCGGATAGAGCACCGGCGGGCTGAGATCCAGGGCCAGCGGTGACGGCAGTGGAGTTGCTTGCAGAATGACGAAGCAGGTTGGCTTAGCCCGACTAAAAGCGAACTGGCTGTAAGTCATCGCCTGAACGTCTTGCAGCTGCACATCCACCAATTGCTGCAAACCGCTTGAAAGGATGTCTTCGAATCGTCGCGCCAGATCAGAATGAAATGACTGGATTGCATCCAGCTGTTCCTGAACATCTCCCAAGTCGGGATTTCTCGGCGGCTCGTCGTGAACCGGCTTGGCACAATCGTTCCCAGGCTCGCGATCGACCTGGATCATCCCGGAGGATAACAGTTCTCGTTCTTCTGTCGTCAAACTTTCTTGTCGCATCCATGCACCTATGAAAGTTAAGGCTTTCCTGGAGCCATCCCAACTAACGAATTTGCCCTTGGCCCTCAACAAGATATTTATAGCTGGTCAATTCTCGCAATCCGCAGGGACCACGAGCATGAAACCGATCGGTGCTAATACCGATCTCCGCACCCAAACCAAACTCAGCCCCATCGTTGAATCGAGTGCTTGCGTTAACCATCACAGCGGCACTGTCTACTTGATTGGTGAATTGTCCGGCTGCTCTCAAATCGTTGGTCACGATGGCGTCCGTGTGCCCCGAGCCGTATTGATTGATATGTTCGATCGCCTCCTGAACCGAATCGACCACCTTGATAGACACGATCGGACCGAGGAACTCGGTTGAGTAATCTTCGTCACTGGCAGGTTTTGCGGCGGGCACAAGCGTTCGAGTTGCCTCATCACCACGGATTTCCACCTCGTATTCGGCAAGCGCGGCGGCCAGCTTTGGCAACGCATTTTCGGCAATTTCACGATGCAGCAAAATCGATTCCGCTGCATTACAAACGCCCATCCGTTGACACTTCGAATTAACAGCAATCTCTTCGGCCATCTCCAGGTCAGCAGCTTGGTCAATATAAACGTGACAATTCCCATGAAAATGTTTGATGACTGGCATGGTGGCTTCTTCGGAAACCCGACGAATCAATCCCTCACCACCCCGCGGAATTGCCAGATCGATGTATTGTGAAAGAGTTAGAAAATGGCCCACTGCCTGACGATCGAGTGTCGCCACCAATTGGACGGCGTCGATTGGCAATTGGCATTCGGCTGCTTCTTTACGAATGATATCAACGACTGCAAGACTGGAGTGGGCCGCTTCTTTGCCACCACGCAAGATGACAGCATTACCACTCTTTACGCAGATCGAGGCAGCATCCGCGGTAACATTTGGACGAGATTCATAGATAAAGAACACCACCCCCATAGGGACGCGCACACGGCTGATGCGTAATCCATTTGGACGGATCGTCGATTCGATCACTTCCCCCACCGGGTCAGGCAGCATCGCGACCTCTTCCATGCCAGTCGCAATCGCGTTGATTCGTTCCGGGTCTAACCGCAAACGATCGGTCTGAGCCTCCGTCAGCCCAAAACCTGGTGCTGCATTGACGTCCTGAACATTTGCTTTCAGGATCAGTTCCGTCTGGTCACGGATCGCTTGCGCCGAGCGACGCAACCAATTATTCTTCTGTTGCCCGGTAGTAAGGTTCAACAGCGCGGCAGCCTGCTTGGCGTTTCTTGCCACTTCTTCACAGTAAACTTGCAGTTGTTGATTCTCAGCTATCGCCATGGATTTCCTCATTTCGACCGTTCATTCTGATGGTCCCTTCATCATATTACATAGGTCGAGTAGACGGCACTCTCAAACCGCACCCCGGAAGATCAAGTACCACCGATGGGAAACCATCGATCAAGGGTTCCCACCCGCTGGCGGTCCGCGCAGACGCTCCCCACCGGTTCGGCAGAAGTATCGGAGAAGAGCTCGGGGCGGTCAATGCAGAAATACAGGCGGCGGCTGACGCTGACATGGAAGCGGCTGCCGTTGACCTAAGTTCCTGGTTTGCCTATAGTTGCCGAGACAGGGAGCCTTCTTTCGATGGACACAAAGGCAGCGAGCAAGACATGAGCAGTGGCGATGACCTGATCGGGGAACTCGGAACCATTCGGGGCCGCAACTACCCGTCGATCCGACAATTCACAGTTTTTCTTGAAAATCGAGTGGGCCAATTGCTCGACGTCGTGAGACGATTTGAAGGGAGCAAGGTCCAGATCGTCGCCCTGTCGATCCACGATTCGACCGAATGCTCATTCGTTCGTTTTCTACTGAGCCATCCGGAACAGGGTCGTGAGATTCTGGAGCGTGCAGGCTTGGCACTGATCGAAACCGATTTGATCGGCATCGAGCTACCCGAGGGCTCCCAACCGTTGCTGCAAGTTTGCACGGCCCTCCTGCAAGCAGAAGTCAACATTGTGCAAGCCTACCCGCTCCTGATGCGGCCACACGATAAACCCGCGGTAGCGTTGATGGTCGACAATCTGGAGATGGGACAAGAAACGCTTGCAGCGAAAAACTTCCAGATGATCACCGAGCGCGACTTGAGCGACGTCGACTGAGGTCGCTCCGCCAGCCGCCCTCTGCGGTATTAAGGCGTTGAGCCATGCTGGGCGATCGCGAAACGCATGTCGAACGAGAATCCCTACCACAGTCCATCTACGAGAAGCCTTGAGGACGTCGCTACAGCGAGGAGAGTTCCCGCGTCGCTCTTTTGGACCGGCATGTTCGCGGGTTCCTTTGTCGGGGCAACCTATGGCGCTGCTGCCGGAGCTCTCTGCGGACTCGGTGCCGGATTATTTTCAATTACCACGACGACAAACGGGGATGCGATCGGACAAACTTTCATGTTCATTGTCGCATTCGCAATTGCCGGTACGCTCTGGGGAGCGTTACTCGGCATGTGTATTGGAACGCTGATTGGCGTCGTTATGACGATTGGCCATCGCTTCTCAATTCATCGCTTACCAACCGTCACTGCCCTGATCTCAATTGTGACTTGTAC
Source organism: Pirellulaceae bacterium (assembly GCA_029243025.1). Classification (NCBI taxonomy): domain Bacteria; kingdom Pseudomonadati; phylum Planctomycetota; class Planctomycetia; order Pirellulales; family Pirellulaceae; species Pirellulaceae bacterium. The sequence continues at coordinate 279,974 of JAQWSU010000045.1, forward strand.
AAGCGTCACGGCACTTTTGCTCGGCGCATGGAGCCAACAGCGAAACGAAAGCGCCAGCGATTTACAACCCTGGATGCTTCAGTTGGCAGCTTTCACTCTGACAACCATTACGAGTGGACTGGGGGGCCGCACACTCGGACGCGGCTTGCTACGCGTCGCGACAGACTCGCCCCACCAATCAGCCGCTGATCCAGTTGAGTGACAACCGGTCGATCTCTGATCAGATCACGATCGCCACACTCACCTCCCAGGGGTCAACATCGCTGACCGGATTGCTTGTTCAATGAAATCGACCTTTCGCTGTCACCACCAGGTTTCATGATCCTTTGAAGAATGAAATCGTTTCCCTCACAATCTCGACTTCCTGAATGAAGTTCAGAATGACGGGAAACGAACGATGCACATCACAGCGAATCTGAGCCGGCAATCGGTTATCTCCCTGCAACTCCATGATGGCGCACTTTTTACTTCCTTCTGGTGCGCGATCAAACCGAACCGACAATCGCTCATCGCGTTTCCAACTTGAACTTCATTTCGACGCCGGTGCGTGATCCGCCATCGCACCGGCGTCGGTTTTGTTTTCATTTCATCTTTTCGAACTTAACTTATCAAAGGAGCGTTGAGACCATGATTATTTTTCGTCCAATGTTGCCCGCAACGATCACTCGAGGATCGGCCCATTTATGGCGCACCCATTATTTATTCACATCGCATGCAGGAGCAAATCATCCCAAGCGAATCCTAGGAAACCCGGCTCCCAGCATCTCTGACAACTGGAAAGCGACTGGTACTTTGCGGGATCAATTGCCAGGCAGAGGTCAACTTCGTCTTCGCATAATATTCGCGCTGGTGATTGGCTTCGCAAGCTTCAATAACCTGATCGAAAGCGTACTCCGAGCAGAAGTGATCATCGCCTACGACGCGATGAATTCAGCTACGGGTGCAGCGGCAACAGAAACTTTCCCCGACCTCATTCCGCTCGAACTGTCACGTGGCGACGGCCTCGGAGCTGCAAGTGGCGGGACCTACAATTCGTCCGGTTGGACCACGGATGCCAACGACTATTTGGCCTGGGGTTGGCAATCATCCATCCCGCTTGACCTTACCGACCTCGACCTGCGATACGATCGCTCCAATTCAGGACCGACGCAAATTGAAATCCTGTTAGCCATCAATGGGGGCGATTTTACATCCGTCTACTTCGACAGCGATGTGATGCTTAACGGAGAAGATGGCTGGGACATCAATTTGTCGGATTTCATGAGCGTCAGCAGCGCAGAATTTAGGTTGCTTGGCTCTGGAGCCACCTCGGCCAGCGGTACACTCGACATCGAACCTTTATCCGGTGTGATTCCCGATCGCGGCATTGTCGTCAATGGCGTCAAGTCGGTCCCGGAACCCAGTAGCCTGCACTTGTTGGGAGCAGTCGGTTTTCCCGCTTTGTATCTTTTGCACCGATCACGCAGGGAGCCAACGAACCAGAGCTTACCTCGTGCCGTGTGAGGACGAGCTGGATGTGCCACGCGTTGTGAAGGATGCAACAAGTGGCATCTCCTCTCGTGCTGACTCAGCTACCTGACGCCAAGGGACTCCAAGACGGTTTACAAGAAAGGATCTGGATTTGAACGGCCACCATCTGTTGCACTCCAGATCGCTCTTCCTTCAACAGACGTGGACTAATCCGATTGTCCAAAACCTTAGGCGAGCTAGGAAATAGCATCCAGATCCGCGCGAACCATCATGTCCACAAGCTGCTCAAACTTCACAGTCGGATTCCAACCGAGTACTTCCCGAGCCTTACTCGCATCTCCCAGCAGCAGATCAACCTCCGCCGGACGGAAAAAACGTTCGTCGATCGAAATCAAGGTCTGACCTTGAGGGCCGATTCCTTTTTCTTCCATGCCCGTTCCCTCCCAAGTGATTGGCAACTGCACTTTAGCAAACGCCCGTTCGCAAAACTCTCGAACAGTGTGCGTCTCACCGGTGGCGATCACGAAATCATCCGCATTCGGCGCCTGTAATATCTGCCACATGGCCTCGACATAATCGCCGGCAAATCCCCAGTCCCTACGCGCATCGAGATTGCCTAGTAAAAGCACATCGGTCCGACCTCGCTGAAAGGCTGCGGCAGCCCGTGTGATTTTACGAGTTACAAACGTTTCGCCACGTCGCGGAGATTCATGGTTAAAGAAAATCCCATTTGCTGCAAACATGCCGTAAGACTCACGATAATTCCTCACAATATTGAAGGCGAAAACTTTTGCACACGCATAAGGACTGCGTGGATAGAAGGGTGTCTGTTCGTTCTGTGGGGTCTCGCACACCTTGCCAAATTGCTCCGAGGATCCGGCGTGGAACAAACGGGCGTCGCAGCCGACATCCCGCATCGCTTGTAGGATTCGCAAAGTGCCAAGGCCGGTCACATCCGCCGTGTACTCAGGAACATCAAAGGAAATCTTCACGTGTGATTGTGACGCGAGGGCATAGATTTCATCTGGCTGAGACTCCTCGATCACCGATTGCAATGACCCCACATCGGTCATATCCCCGTGACTCAGATGAAGCCGTTCATTGACGGGACAATCTCGCTCTCGCAAATGCCCAATCCGCTGCAAGTTGGTGGTGGAGGATCTTCTAAGCATCCCCCACACCTCGTAGCCTTTACTGAGCAACAATTCAGCCAAGTAGGAGCCATCTTGCCCTGTAATGCCAGTAATCAAAGCGGACTTTTTCAATTGCGTTTCCATCTACAATCAATATGACAGCGTATTCGCCGCCCCTTCACCGAAAGAAATGGCCGGACGAAAATGATCCGACAGCCTCTCAGAGCAACAATTCAACTAGGAAAAGGCTCCATCCGCAACAGGGCGTCCGAAAACTTGACGTTGCGCCCTGCCAAAATAAGGTGGCCGTCACTGTTGTTTCGCATAAGATCGCGTCCACGAAGAATACCGATCGATGAAAGATCTAACTCATCGACGATTCGCAATACAGCATCCGGGGATCAAATTCGGCGGAAATGCTCTCGAAACTGCTCTCGCAATTCGAGCAGTGTTTCATTCACCCGATCTTTGACCTCGCTGGGAATCGGTTCATCGCTTGAGACCCAGACTTGGACTTGGAAAACCTGACTTGAGATCGTCTTTAGCATTCGACGCCTCAACCGTCTCCAAGGGCGAAAAAAGATCAGCTCCGTCGGCGGCGAAAGCCCTTCGGCGTCGGCATTGAGATTACTGAACGCGACATAACCAAATTCATTCTCTCGTGAAAACTCTCCGATGACGAACGGCCAATCGGGGTCCAGAGCAGACGCGTCAGGCAATTGCGCTTTCCGCTTGTCGAGAGTCCATCCGGTGTTCTTGTAGCAGACACAAAGCTCATGCCAGCCACCAGAAAATGGATAGTCGAAAGAGATGAGGTAGTTCAGTTTCGAATCTGGGTCGCGATAGGTAAACGTCTTTGAATAGTCACCAAGCTCATGTTGCTGAGGACGATGAATGGATTCGAAGTCGACAAAGTCCAACCCCGCAAGTTGTTTTGGCAAAAAGTCCTGTTCCACCGTATGGGCGTGATCGACCGACCAAACTCTGGTTTGCGTGGCAAATGCGATGGGCACGATTGAGACCATCCCAAGCAGAACGAAAGCCACCGGCAGCGCGCCCCGGAGCTTCGAGGCGGGAGTTTTGGAAGATGGCTGCGGCGCTGCTGGTCGCGAGGAACGGTCGTTGGCCACGACGTTGGAGGCGACTTTCTTTGGATCTCCGAACTGCGTGACCGTATTCCAAACGGCGGCGAAAGGGTTTTGCTTTTGCCGACCTTCTTCCACGGCTGCAATCGTGATGGGTCGCAACAGAAAATAGAGTATTTGATCCGAGCTGGTTAAGGCGATAAACGTAACCGTGAATAGCAGGAATCCCAACACATCATGCGGATAGCCACCCGAAAGATCAGCTCCCCACCAGGCATGCGCAATGGCAATGACACAAATCCGTGCGACATTCAACGAGATCGCCCACACAACGCCAGCAAAGATAAGCAAAGCAACGTGCAGTGGACTCCGATTAAGCCAGACGGCGTAGATTGCCGCACACGCGATGACGGCCATGATCGAGACAATGCCACTGCAGGCTTCGTCAACGAAGAACTGCTTATCAGGTACCTGCAAGACGTTTCCGAACATCAGGTGGTTGACCTGTAGTAGATCGAGAATGGCGCTGCTGACAGCCGAGCTGATTTGTTGAAGCCTTACCACGATTCGGGTATCGACATCAAACGGTAACGGAACGAGTAGCCAGAGCAGAAACCAAATGCCCCACAAGTTTTGAATTTTCCGTATTCGTGACAGCGTAAAAAGCACGCCAGCAACCAAAACAATGAGTGAAATCGTGGCCAGCCATGCCGATTGAAATAAGGTGGCAGCGGCCAACAGCACCCAAGCAAAAACGTAGCAACCACGTCCAAGCGTTTCGCTACGTTGGGTGACAACGGGCGGCTCACCTGCTTGAAATCGCGTGTAAAGCAAATAGCCAAACGCAGCGATCACAAAGGGAAAGTACTGATACTGTTCCTTGGACCAAAGGTTCCAAAAATGCATCAAGAGCAGAGGCGCATATCCAACGATAACGCAAATAATGCTGATCAATGAAAATGGCAGGGCAGGCAAGCGATACGATTTCAGTCGCGACTGCGGATCGCCAACACTACCAGCGACGCTGGACATTTCCAGAACCTCTTCTCATACGAACTAATTGGATATCGCGTGATTCGTTGCCGACCCATCGGCAACAGGAATTGTTTGACAAGATTCGTCAGAGCCGTTTGCTCTACGCAAACCGGCCCGGCCTCCGCTCTCAATTTAAATCTCAACCTGATCGCGAGTTGGTATCTGCTGAACCTGTTTCTTGGCTTCGTCCAGGAGCTTCGGAGTAAGCTGCCGATAGAGTTCGAGAATATCGTTAATTACGAATTGTTCGTCGAACAGCAACTCGGCCCGTTCCCGAGCATTTTGGCCAAATTCAGTGCGGCTTTCAGGACTTTCAACCAGCTGAGTGATGGCGGAAGCAAGTGATTCAGAGTTACGTGGGGGCACCAACAACCCGGTTCTTCCGGACGTCACTACTTCCCGGCAACCGGGGACGTTGGTGGCAACAATCGGCAGGCCCATCGCCGAGGCCTCAAGCAGCACACGAGACAGACCTTCGCGATAGGAAGGTAGTACAAACATGTCTGCTTCTCGCAAAGTCTGCCGTATATCGCTCACATGACCAGGGAATTCAACGTGGCCTTCCCGCTCCCAGTCCGCTAAATCATCGGCGTTTATGGCAGATCGATTCCCATAATCAATTTCACCACAAGCGACAAAAGTTACGGAAGGATGTTCTTGCCGAACGGCCTTCGCGGCGGAAACAAACTCTCGAATCCCCTTTTCTTCAATCAAGCGACCCGCAAAGACAACTCGCAGTTGAAAAGGATTTCGATTAGACACTGAGACAGGCTGAAAATAATCCAGATCTACTCCAGACCCGGCACTGACAAATGAATTGCTACGAAGCCTTGGAGCGTAGGCTGAAAGCAGTCCGAGATCGACCTCGTTTTGAAAAATTGGATTCGAGCATTTCATCCCCAGCGTGTTTGCCCACAATCGCAACAAGATGGGCCGAACCAATTTAAACTTTGGCGAATCGGACAAAACTGCGTGCCCAAGACCGGTCACACTATTGACGGCATGCATCGTGCCATCCCAGAAGCAAGCGAGCGTCCCGTAGAGACAGCACTTGATAGTAAAGTGATGAACAATGGCAGGTTGATAGGCGCGATAGATCCGGTAGAGATTGAAGAGGGCAATAAAGTCCTCAAAAGGATTAACCCCTCGACGATTCAGCTGCCAATCGATACAGGTAAAACCCAACTCTTCGAGCTTGGGCGTATATTTGTCAAATGGCGCAATCACGAGAACTTCCAGCCCCTGCTTTCTCATCTCAAGCGCGAGATTCAAGCGGAAGTTGTAGACATACCAAGTGGTATTAGAGACTAACGCGATTGGCTTCATGAAGAATGGCTCACTGGAGCGACACTGCTGGCAAGTTGGTGGGCGCGGGCATATGCATCACTTAAACGCGTCGCTGACGCGGCGAGCGAAAACCGCTGTTCATACTGACGCCGGGCAGCCTGGGAAACCCTCTCGGCCTCGGCATCATCCGTGATCAGCTTTAGAACCTGATGTGCATATTGATCGATCTGACCGATTTCCGCAAGGAATCCCGTGTCCCCGTCGGCAATTGCTTCAGAAATGCTTGGAATATTAGATGCCACAATCGGAATCTTGGCGGCAGCTGCTTCCATCACAACGATCGGCAGTCCCTCGTACAGGGAAGGCAAAAGAAAGACGTCAGCAACGGCCATTAGTTCAGAAACATCGTCACGGAGCCCAAGAAACTGAACATCTGCCAGCTGCCTATCGCGGACTTCTGTTTCTATTGTTTCACGTAGTGGTCCATCGCCCACCAAAAGTAGCTTCGCGTCAGGTTCAGCTTCCTTTACCTTAGCAAAAATGGCGAGCAAACCTGAATGGTTCTTCGCAGGTCGAAACGATCCGACATGCAAAACAATTGGGCTGCTGCTATTTCCAACCAACGACTTGCGAATCTGATCTACACGTGGCTTGTCGATTGGTTCGGGTTCCGTCGCCCCGAGATATAAGACTTCCGTCCGATCGGATGGCATCTCTGCATATCGCATCAAGGCTTGAAGTACAGCCTTGGAAACGGGTGCGATGATCTCAGACTTTCGAGCAACGTATCGAACGCTCCAGTGACAGTACAGCTCACTCAACTGTTTCACAACAAATCGGGCTGTTTGTGGACTTAGTCCCACAAGTCGTTCACTGTGAAAGGATGCGACGGTCGGAACCCCGACTTTCTTGGCTCCTAACACTCCAACACCATTATGACTATTGAGGTGACAATGAACCACATCATAGTTATTTTGTTTGATCGTCGTTGCAAGCCTATTGGCAAACGCCAAGGGACGGTACCCCATAGGGGTGTGATGGACTTGAGCTCCATACCCCCGAGCAACATCAGCCAACTCCCCAATCTGCCCGCCCTTGCAACACACATCCATCTGCAACGATTCACGCGAAATCGTTTTTAACATTGTCAGTAACCAAGTTTCGATCCCACCTCTCCCGAGCGTCGAGATCACATGCAAAATGCGAAGTGGTCGACTCGATTGACAGCTCGAATCGTCCATCGCTTGATTGGAAACTGAGGATGCCACTACGTTTTCTACTCCACAGGTATCAACGGTTCATTGAACCGCGACAAGAGGTCGCCTTGAATTAGTCTTCGTGCGACGGCGTTGATTCCATTCATGCTTGATCTCGCCAACGTGATAAGCTCGATAGGAAATCGCCAACAAAAGAGCAAGAAGGCACATGAACGTCTTTTGGTAATACATGACGGCAAAGATTTCGAACGTGGTGAAGGAAAGTAACGTCGCGACAATCCAAATGAACACCGACGGGACGATATACCGTCGTCGAAAGCCGACAATGGTCCGCCAGAGTATCCCAACATGGATTGAGTAAAAACAAATAAAGCCCAATAAACCGTGGTTCGCCAGAATTTCAAGCACATTACTGTGGGAATAGACTCCTAGGAAATTCTTTTTGGCAAACCCCTGGACCCCATGGCCAAAAACAGGGCGTTCTAGCCAGAGTTCCAGAGCGGACCCATAGAGCGATGAACGATGATTGATGCTTCCTTCACTGACGTATTTGCCTTGCATCCAGTGGATCGCGGTAATGAGGCGCTCGGTGTGTCGAGTCGAAGTAAACGTTTTATACACACCAAATCCCATACAAAGAATCAAGAGGACAGCAACAATAAGTCTTTTCGGAGTGACTCGTCCGGAAAACCTGGTCCCTCCCTTAAAAACGATTGAGAAAACGCTGATCAACAAGAGTACCACAAGGATCTGCCCCTTGCGCGAACCAGACTTCACGATCACTTCATAAACGGCGAAGGAACTCCCAGCCGCACCAATCATAACGCGAACATAGTCGAATGTGGAACGAAGGGTTTTCTCAGGAAACACGACAAAAATATTCCAGACGGCGATGAAAGCATAACTGCAGAGATAAAACGCATAGATATTGGGATTTAAAGCCCCCCCCCCCTCATCGCCAACGTCGAAATAAAACCGGGATCTTTCAGTCGCAAGGGAAACATTCCAAGAAGCGTTGTACCAAATGTAAACCAAGCCGAATAAAAGCCCGAACTCCATTGACCAGGTCCGACCTGACAAGACAACAATGAAATAGACGATTACAAAAAGTGAAAACACTTTTAAATTCGTTATGAGATGCTCATTATCATTCGACGCGAACATCGATGAAGCCGCAATCAAGACCACAAAGGCAGCCAGTGGCCACACGGGTTTCGCCAAGACGAAAAGGCGGCCCAAAACTCCCCGAAAGGCAGCCTCTGCCACAAAGACAAGTAGCAGCAGCACACCGATGGCATTCGAATACTTTGTGAGCTTTGGATCAGCGCCAAGCAGCAACACGGACGTAATATAGATCGTCAGCAAGGATTCCGATGCGAACAACGGTACGGTCGAAAAGATATTCGTCGACTTTGGAATCACGCCAACACCTCTCCATAACAGTTCATCATCGCATCCACCATCTGGTTGATACTGCACAACTCCTCGGCGCGTGGTCGAGCGTTTCGGCTCATCTCATCCAACTTTTGAGATTCTCTTAACAATTCTTGCAACGCCTTGAGAAAATCGTTTTTCAAATTAACTCCACAAGCGAATCAATCGACCTCATGTCGCACAATTTGTATTACATCCCCAACGTCCGACACGCCCCCCTCGGCCCGATGCCATTGCCTCAATCACAAGACTTGGCGTACCCTCGTACAATGGGTCGAAATCAGCAAATGGTGGTCTCTCACGACCTCGGAAATGTTGGATTGAAATTTGTGAATCGTCACTTGCATCTCAAGGCCGAGTTGCTTGATTTGTAATTACAAATCAGTTTGCAATTCACCAACACGGTAAAGATCCAGAGTCCAACCTTGACAAGTTTGATTGAGGCCGTTGAGCAAATCGATCAGGTAGCCCCAATTTTTGAGGCTACGAGTCGCCCCACGGCCAAAAACCGCAGCGGCATCTCCGCTTGACTTGCACTACCGGAAAAGAGTTCAAGATCAATTGCATTCCCAACATAATGACAGATCCCTCCGCCGGCGCCAAAACGGCTCTGATCAAATTGGCGGTTCGCGTTGAGACTATTGGCGATTAAAACTCGAGGAAAACGAGCAGACAAGAATCCTCGAACACGGTCAACATTTGCAAGTTCCCGCTGAAAATCACTCCGAATCCCACCAATAGCGTGAACTCCGACTAGCTTTGCGGCCAGCCAAACAGGAAAATTACTGATAAAGCAAAATGACTGTATTAAAGTCGGGCGAAATCGTCTTGCAGTCGCAATGAGTCGCACAATTCTTCCCGGCATACCGAACCGGCTATTCACGTCCGAAACGGTAATACCAAGCTCTCGAATCGGCGCGACATAAACATCATCTTTTCGATATCGCCAAACGGCAACTTCAACATCACAGCCAAGCTGACTAAGTTCGCGAACTAAGTAATACAACTGTCTTTGATAACCACCGCCCACCAACGATCCCGCAACGATAAGCAGTCGAGGTAGGGTAGGAGAATCGCCAGACATGACTGGCTTCACGTTCTCACTGCAACTGGATTTAGCGACCTTACTCACGATTGCTCACCAATTGGTCCAGCGTATTCTGCAGAATTACATCTTGAGGCCAGATACCACCTTCGTGCCAAGTTAAGTTGCGATCCCACCAACCATTGGCATTGTAAACTGCTTCAGGAACAAAAGCATAACTCATCTCAATCACCCGGGGTTCGCCTTGCTGATCATTCACAAAATCGAACGCCAGGCATTGGGCATCAAGACGATCCGTCAATTCGAATGCGATCCGCAGACAACGATGGTCAATCTCAGCAGGTGAATAGTCCAGCAACCCGCTTCCCGACGCGCGAAAATCACCGCCTCGAACCATGCGTTTGAATCCGAATGCGTGGTCACCAATAATCGTTATTCGAGTATCACAATCGTTGTTTGGCAGGAAGTCTTGAAAGTAAACGTAACCGATGTCATGGCCCAAAAGTCGATCGGCTCTACGCAGATGGGCAAAGGTCCGAGGGAATCTGCGCAACTTTCCGATGAAGTCAAAATGCTTTCGAGTTTTCGAGGACTTGAGCTTGGAAATCCGGTCACCAAGGTGGCCTCTCATCGGACGAAATCCACGAGAAAAGGCTTTTGTCACAATACGATGGGCTGCGTCACGCGATTTAATGAGTCTTACATTGGTGGCACCCGCACCACGGCGCAACTTAAAGACTTTAGGAAAGACGGTAGAATCAACCCACTTATGGGCCTCAATTTCATCGAAAAACACGTAGGAAGGAATAAGAGGAGCATCAATTGCTTCCAGCAGGTATTTCTGTGCCACCTTGTCATCATAGGTCCAGTAGGTCGAGGAATTTGGAAACACGACCAACCCCATTGATTCCAACGCTTTAATCACGTGTCGCGCCGACATACAATCTGCAGCATTTGCAAGATTGGTGTGCAGGAGCGCGATGTCGTAATCGGCCACCTGTTGTACGATCTCGGAAGCATGAAAGTCGAAGAGCTTGAATGACAGGTTGCGGTCCGCGCAAAACGCCTGCCAGCGGTCTGAAAACGAGCCTGGTCGATCATTAATTGCGATGCGAATATCTCCGTAAATTGACATTTTTTCCCTGCCGCTACCCGTTTCTAAGAACCTATTAGAATTCACAACACAGCTGATCGTATTTGATTCGTGGCTGAGACTGCCACCTTCATTTACAGTACCGCTTCTGACCCGAAATTAGTTTAAATAGTGTTTGAGCATGTCGAAGGCGGGGAAGTTTTGGCCGAGCAAAATAGGAGGCAATCGCCGCCCGAGCCTGCCCAACCGCGACCGCTCGTTGAAACTCCGCCGACAACACCGGATGCCGAGTAAAATCACGAAAATAGCTTTGGCAGCTTTTGCTACTTGCAACCACCGTCTCACCACGGCGGTAAATTTTCCTAACCGAGGCTTCCCGACGATCCAAGTCAAAGCTCACCCACATGGAAGCATCATTCCATGATCGTTGTTTCTTTCGACACCGCATCGGATCACCATTTTTAGATCGATAGGCAATATCGATATCAGGAAAGAAGAAGTTCCCCAGACCGAAGCAAACAGTGACATCCTCAAACCGTCCAAACGACTGTATACAATGGGAGTGATGACCAACGATCAAATCAACACCAAGCGACACGATTTCCTTAGACATCTCGACATCTCTCGGCCTCGGTAAAGAGACCTCGAGCACGCCCCAATGAATCGCGACGACGATGTGAGTCGCGTTGTTGTCCCGTGCCTGTTCGACATCACGTCGAACGCGTTCGAAATCCAACGGCGCTACTCCCGTAACGGCCCCTGGTGTTTGAGCCTGACCCGTCGGGCCACAGTAGGAAAGAAATGCAACAAGATGTGGACCGACAGCCATAATCCGAGGATTTTGAAAATTGTCAGCCTCACCTCCCGCACCGCAAACCTCGATAGAATCCTGCTGTAATTCTTGCAAAGTATCGGCCAGTCCCTGCTCTCCGTAATCCATGATGTGGTTGTTAGCGACTGAAGCAAGCAGTGGCACTCCAGGAAACGTTCGCCTCAAAAAACACTCGCTTGTTTTCAGGTGAATCTTTCCGGGCACTGGCGATGAACTATCTGTAACAGGAGCCTCGAGGTTAATGACGACCAGATCCCCAAGTTCACTCGGGTCAAGTTTCACATTAACGGGTCGATCAAGAAATGCATCTCCAAAGAACGACACTCTGTGATTCACGCGATTACCCATGGACTGCGGGAACTCCGGGTTAGCAAATTAGCGTAAAGCACAAGACCAATGTTCAGCACGGCACTCGAGATTGCGAATAAGGCAATTGCCGGAATCGCTCCCAACATCATTCCAGCAAGAGTCAAGACACCGGCACGAACAGTAAGAAGTACAATCTGATGAATCAAGATAATGTATTGCCGTCGCATCACCTTCAAGAAGCACACCGAAGGAACGTTCAGAACCATGCACGCTCCCCAGAAAATTAACCATCGGGCATACTGACCTGCCAGCTCCCACTCCGGTCCAAGGACAAAGGCAACGACAAGAGGGGTTGCCAAGAAAAACAGTACGAACACAACAAGCATCGCACCGGCCAGGATCAAAGTCTGTTGTCGTACAAAAGCCAACAGGTCTTCTCCGTTTCGCGACATTCCACTCATTCTCTGCAGGACAACATGTCGTAAAGATTGCGAGATGAGGTTCAACGGGGTCATCACGAGCCGTACCGCCATCGTGAAGGCACCGGCAACACTAAGCCCAAAAAAGGTTGTCAACAAAAAGTAAGGAAGATTTCGCGAAAGCGAGTTAAGGAGTGCGTTGAGGGTATCGTAGGTCCCAAAATCACGAAATTCTCTCGCCAGTTGCCACATCCCCTTTGAACTCGTCTTCCAAGCACGAACGATGTAGTTGAACGTTGCCGGTTCCGCGATCACCATAGTGGCTCCACCCAACATAAATCCGAGAATGTGGCCTCCAATCAGTCCGATCGCACCGACACCGAACCAGCCGGCAACCACCTGAATCACCACTTTCGAAACGGTAGAGACAACCAATGCAACGGAAACGGCCTTGAATTTCGTCAGGCGAACCGAAACCGCACGAAAAACAAGAAAAATTGAGTCAACAGCTATTCCAAGCGGAATCGCCAATAACATGGCGGAATCAATCGGGCGCGGAACGAATGACGGATGAATCACAGAGAGCCAGAGATAAATTAAACATGCAACCGTTAAGCCCGTTGAAATCGTCAAGGCGATTCGCAGGGCCAGTGACGCCAGCCGCTCAGAATCGTCATCATGGTCAGCAACAATGACTGCGTCATCAAACCGAAACGTTCCGAAGACCTGCAGCACGCCGACGACAGCCAGATAGACTCCCAGAATCCCGAATTCACTTGGCGTGTAAATTCTGGCGAGTAATGGAAATGCGAGAAAGGCACAAGCTTGCGCAATGACATTACCAGTAGCAACGGCAGCTACGCGTCCCAGGAAAGTCTTTGCCGAGGGGCGATGCTCAGTTCCTTGCTTATTCATCGATCCCAATGACTCAAATCACGCTGAATGATTTGCGAGAGCCGTTTCACGTCAGGCCGAAAGTAATCGCGCAATTCAGCACGTATGTCACTTGCCATAGGCTCATTAATAGTAACGGGTTTCGGACAGACGCCATTCAATGCGCCTAGAATGGTACGCTTCGGCCAACCGGAAACCAACTTACTTGCAAAATGAAACTGTCTTGGAAATCTTCGTCGGAGCCAAACGACTCGTTCAATATCTAATTTCGCCGTTACATTTCGTGGTTCGAGATCAATCACAGCGTCAGTCGGCTGTTCAAGAAATCCGAATAGATCGGAGCAGACCTGCTGGGGTTTATCAGCGAGATCATCAAATAAAACGACGCACACTTGTGAGCGGTGAAATAGCGACATGTATCGCTCAACCTGACCTGCAAATGATGCCGCATCACGATAAAGGAGGGCAGTCCTAAGGTTCAGGGGCGCAGGTAGATTTTCCCCTCGGGTTCTCGCCGGTTCTGCAGCCAAAGCATCACGAAAGGAACGAATCGTCTCACTTCCATTCTTAACGGCAAATCGAAAGAGTGAGTAAACCATTTCAACCGGATTCCGCAAGGTTATTACGATTTTCGCATCCGGGTTAAAGTCGTAAATCTGCTGGGCTGCGACCTTGGAATAGAGGTACCAAACGGAAGATTCCCCACGAGTCGAATATCCGGCTGCATTTCCAAACAGCTTAAGATAAGACGCTTCCGTGTTGAAAGTTTCAGCTAGAAAACGCCATTGCAAATCGGTTGAAAAGTAATGGGGCTCTTTGGGATCCGACATAAAGATGCCGGGATGCTGTCCAAGGTAATTATGCAGGGATGTAGTGCCACACTTGGGAGCACCCACTAGGAAAAGGTTCGGCTTGGACACGTTCATAATACGGCTAGATGAATATTCAACGTCGAGAGATCAGGCAGTTGGCTTGGAACTGTGTTCGGCTTCCTCGTCGTAGTAACTCTGGATCGCTCGGTTCTCATCCGACTCCGAACCATAGGTGCCATATCCCTCACCGTAACGGTAGTTATAGGCGTAGCGATAACCACCACCGTAGTTTGAACTGTAGCCGCTGTAATATCCGCCGGCGTCTTGCTCCACACCATTTACAACAACACCAATCACTTCAACACCCGTCTGACTCAAAACCTCACGTGCTCGAGTCGCCAAAGGCTTGGCTCGTTTATGAATTCGAAAAGTCATGATCACACCATCAACCCGGGCAGCAACTGCGGATGGATCAGACACAGCCAAAACGGGAGGCGTGTCAACGATCACAAAATCGAATTGCTCCCGCAATGTTTCCAACACATTGGCAAAGTCCTCCGAAGAAAGCAGTTCGGAAGGATTGTCCGGGCGGGGCCCACAAGCCATCACGCGAAGATTCGGCACCTGAGGAACCTCTCGCCAAGCATCGGCCGGATCAGCATCCCCCGCGACGACAGATGCCAGTCCTACCTCCAGCGAATTAATTGCGAACACCTTATGTTGGGTTGGTCGCCTAAAATCAGCATCGAGAAGCAGTGTCGATTTTCCAGACTGCGCGATCGTCACAGCCAAATTTGCTGCCAGTGTGGATTTCCCATCTCCTGGCATCGGGCTAGTTACTTGAATCACCTGATGCTTACTACCGCGACTGTTAAAATACAACGCCGTTCGCACGGCTCGGTACGATTCCGCTTGTGGTGATTTAGGCTTGTGAACGGTGCAAATCACAGCATCGATTTCACATCCCGGCAGCTGCTGAATACTGGCCACATCAATCAACGGCACATGCCCAATCACCGGCAAACGCATGACCTGCCCAACTTCATCTGGACTCCGGAAAGCGTTGTCGGCCATATCGATCAGGTAGGCGATACCAAAACCAAAGAGCAGTCCGCAAAACGCTGAGATAGGCAGAATCGTTCTGACACTTGGTGCCACCTTATCACCGAGTCCGGGGGCTGCAAGTGTTTGGTAGTTATATCCTTCATAATCAGAGACCAAACTGATTTCTTCAAGACTCTTGACAACGACCTCAAACAGTTTTTGTGTCCGTTCGATTTCGTTACGATATCTCTCATCTTTGGCCTGGAAGCTTTGTAGTTTCTTGGCAGATTCTTGCTCTTGTTCAAAAAGTTTGCTCAACGCGGAATCCTGATTTTTCAACTGAATTTGTCGTTGGGTCAACGACTTCAAATAACTCTTCGCAAAGTCCAGCAATTGCTCACTGGATGCAGCCGTTTCACCATCGACAATTTCAGGAAAAGTATCTTCATACCGTTTTTTCTGCCGCTTTTTCGTCAGCACATCCGGATGGTCCTTTCCATAACGACTGACGAGTTCCTCTTCTTCAAGCACTAACGCCATGTAGCGGTCGCGTATCAAGGCTTCGCGGTGCGACATATTCTCTTGGGTCATTCGATTGCCGTTTTGCTCTGCCAACAAGACAATCGACTGTAAATCGACATTGTCTGCAATCGCTGACTCAACCGCATTTATCTGCGCGCTAAGGGCGGCAAGCTGCTTCTGCAAAAGGACGCGTTCTGCCTCATAGTCCGCTTGTCGTTCCGAATGCATATTGATCGCTACCTCACCTTTGTACATCAAAGGCGTGGACACCTTAAACTCCCCATAATCACCTTCTAACGTCTGCCATTTTCTCATCAAATCGTCTTTTGCTGTGACGATAAGCTCCCGAGTCTCTCGCCCCGTATCCCGATAGGTTTCTTGAAGGAACGTCTGGTAAGTGGTTAGAATCGCCGTCAAAACGGCTTGAGTATCTTCGGGGTTGGCTCCCCGAAAACCGATGCTTAAGACATTTGTTCCATCCTGAACGAGCTGGACATCAAGGTTTGAAGTCAGCTTTAACATCGGATCATCCGACTCCGAAAACGTCGTTAGATTCCCAAGGCTATAGCCGTCGAACGCCTGCAACAAAATCCGCGGACTCTGGATCATGATCGCGTGCTTTGCCTCAGCGGACGCATTCATAAATTGATTGTCGATGCCTGAGAGGGCAATCGATGGAGGCTTCTTATCTTCGATGAGCACCTGACTCAGCGATTCGTAGACGGGAGAAGCTTGCAGCAAGTAGATGTATCCCAGACCTACCCCCAGCATCATCATCATGATGATGATCCATTTCCTTCGAAGCAATATCCCTACGACATCAATGCCTTGCTCAGCTGGGACGTTTTCCACTTCGTTCGATTGAAAAGCCATGCCGGAAGACGAGAATTCTGGTTGCTGTAGCTCAGTAAGTTGGCTCATGTTTGACTGTCCGCTGACAAATCTAAAATCGTTTCAATCGTGATAATCCAATCCATACGATCAACCCAGTCGGCGCGGACTCCGTCCCTGTGGGTTGTCGATCATCTGAAAACCGCTTGCTCTAGACATATACCTACTACCTAAATGACATTCATGGGGAGAACTCAGTGATAAATCAGAGGAGACAAATAATCGAAATGTTTACGAAGGAGGGCGTCTCCCGACAATTATCTACACAGGCTAACCTAACTTTCCATCGTATACGTCTGAGGCGAGTTTGAGTGTTTCCAGACCACGAAGCGTTCAGATCCGTTGATATTTCTCACAAAGCAGATCCGATTTTCTTGGTTGTCGCGATCGCTCAGCCAAGTGATCCCACTCCGCCACACCGACTCGATCTCCAGACTGATTCAGTTTATTCGTCGATACCCCTCCGAATTTCATCAGTTACGAAAAAAGGGCTGTATTTTCTAAAAGCAAAAAACGGACTGTTCCAAACAAGAACTCGCAAGCTGTTCAGATCTTTGTCCCTGGGAACAAGCAATCCGAAGGAGGCAAATGGACTTCGGTCATCCCTCCCTGATCGATTTCATCGCAACAAGAGATTCTTGCAGAGGAATAGCCCATCATGAAAACCCTTCCCCTACAAGCCGCATCAAGCCGATGCGGCTAAAAACTTTCCGGGAGAATCGACGAGTAAATAGATAGAGAAAAGACGACTCCGTCATCGTACTCTTGTTCGGGCGAATTGTCACGAACGAGGCCGGTCAATAAAATCCTCAGCGAGAATTCTTACCGTCGGCCCCATGCATCCCTCTCACCCTGTATCCCTTCACAAGCAAATCGATCACCTCCGTCCTGAAAAAATCACCTATAACTGCCTATTCCGCCTCTTGAATCACTCATTTATTTGCATCAACATGCGTTAAGGAACGCGTCCTCCAACCGCAGGAAATTGCTCGTGGATCGCAATTCAACCCAACCGTCAGAAGTAGACACTTCTTTGGACCTGACGGTCTTACAGGGAGGCTATTGCGTTGGATGTGGTGCTTGCGCTTCCCTCCCGGATTCTGGATACCGCATGGAATTCACGGAAGATCGTAATTACCAGGCGATTAAATCTGAGCCCGCGGGGGATGAAAGCTTGGCGGCAAAAGTCTGTCCGTTCTCGGATGAGGCGCCGAACGAGACGGAAATTGCCGAGCAGCTGTTCGGCCAAGATTGCCAGCAGCATGACAAACTCGGCTACTTTCTAAGTGCCTATGCAGGACATGTTGAAACGGGCGAATATCGAACTCAAGGCAGTTCTGGAGGCATGGCAACCTGGATCGCCCAACAATTAATGTCACGAGGCATGGTCGATGCGGTCGCACACATTCACGGTCCCTTGGAGACGACTTTAACGGATCAAGGCGTGCTGTTCAAATTCGGCATTTCCCATGATGAACAGCAGCTAACGGGCAATGCCAAGACGCGCTATTACCCCGTTGAAATGTCGGAGGTAATTGAACAGATTCGGTCCTCACCTGATCGTATTGCCTTTATCGGTGTGCCTTGCTTTATCAAAGCGATCCGATTGTTGTGTCGACACGATGCGGATCTCAACAGCAAGATCAAATACTGTATTTCGTTGGTATGTGGTCATCTAAAAAGTTCACGCTGGGCAGATCTCAGTGCTTGGCAATGTGGCATTCCACCGGCTGATCTGAAAGCGATCGACTTTCGAAAAAAATTACCGGACCGTCCAGCCACCGCCTATGGCGTACAGGTCTTGGGCCGTACCGAAGGCGAGCAACGCGAACAGACACGTCCCGTGTCTGAGTTATTCGGCAAGAGCTGGGCCTACATGTTCTTCGCCTATCAGGCGTGTGATTTCTGCGATGACATTCTCGGAGAAACGGCTGACGTTTCCGTGGGAGACGCTTGGTTAGCCCCTTACAAATTTGATTCACGAGGAACCAACGTCCTGGTGACACGCAACCCGGAAATTGAAGAGATCCTTCGAGATGGGATCCAACAGGGAACCGTCAGTCTCGATCCCCTGGAAATGGACGACGTTGCGACAACGCAAGCCGGCAATTTACGACACCGGCACGATGGCTTGGCCTATCGGCTCTCTTTGGCAAAACGTGCAGGCAAGTGGACACCACGCAAACGAATCCAACCTTGCGAATCTCATTTATCCTCGAAACGTCGTCAGATGTTTCAGCTCCGAATTCGTTTGCGAGAACTCAGCCATTCTATCTTCCGAGAAGCCGTCGCGAAAAATGACCTAGAGGTCTTCATCAAGAAACTGCGTCCGCTCACAGTCAAACACGACGTTTTGGCGGCAGGCGGTCTATTCCTACTCAGCCTTCGAAAAATCAATCGCCTGGGGCGAAAAGTGATCGCATATGCACGCGGAACCCACCAATAAACGCTTCCTGCTGATCGGAATCGGCGGTGTCTACAATTATGGCTGTGAAGCAATCGTGCGAGGAACCACTGCTTTGCTGCGACAACAATGGCCAGAAAGCAAAGTGTTCTATGCTACACCCCGACGTGACCAAGATGCAAAGCAACTTGCTGACATCGATGTGGAAGTCATACCCCGAGAACAAATTGGTCGATATTCGTTGCCGAGCATTGCCAATAAGCTGTCTCGGATGATGGGATATTCGGCCTACGTGCGTCGTGATAAGCTGCGCATGGCACATTCGGTGGATGCGGTGCTATCGATTGGCGGAGATCTTTACACCATTTACGCAAGCGGAAATTACCCGGGCTCGTTAATCAAATATGGCGATGCGGT
This sequence comes from Pirellulaceae bacterium, assembly GCA_029243025.1. Classification (NCBI taxonomy): domain Bacteria; kingdom Pseudomonadati; phylum Planctomycetota; class Planctomycetia; order Pirellulales; family Pirellulaceae; species Pirellulaceae bacterium. The sequence continues at coordinate 299,317 of JAQWSU010000045.1, forward strand.
GCTCGCCAACGGCAAACCGTACGTTCTCTGGGGAAGTTCTATCGGCCCCTTCAGCGCACGTCCTGATGTGGAACGGCTCGTCACACGTCATCTCAAACGCACTACCTTAATCACGGTACGTGACGTCTCGACGCTCGAATACCTCGACAGCTTGGGCATCCAAGCTAATGTAGTCCCCACCGCGGACCCTGCCTTCGCCGTTGCCCCCGAGATCAAGACGTCGCCCCAGGGTCCTGAAAAAACGAAAATCGCTATCAATCTCAGCCCACTTTCCATTCGCTATACAAAACAAACGCGAGACGAAGCGGTCAACCAATCAGCAACAGCCATCGAAAAAATCGTTGAACGATTAAACTGCGACATCCTGCTGACACCTCATGTGGTTCTCAAATCGATGCCAACAGACGACGACCTGGCATTTCTCGCAGAAATTCAGAGACAACTTTCAGCATCAACTCAAAGTCGAACAGAGCGACTGCCCGGTGAAGCCGGATTCATCGAAACAAAAAGACAACTCTCAAACTGCTCTGCCGTCGTGGCCGCACGGATGCACTGTGCAATAAGTGCCATGTCAGCCGCCGTACCCACGTTGCTCTTGGCCTACAGCAAAAAAGCAATTGGAATGGGCAAGTACGTCTATCGTTCGGAAGAGCACGTGCAACCCGTCAATAACTTTGGCGACGAACATTTCCTGGACGGACTCACCGACATGATCGACAATCGATCTCAGATTTCCAGATTTCTTCTTGAGAGAAGTGAGCAAATCCGAGCGGATGCAGATCGTGCTGTGACACAGCTTGCTGCAACTCTGGGCTAACCAAACCAAGTCACACACCATCCGTTCGCCTACCGCATCGGCGGTTCCGCACTTTGATCAGATTTGACGCCGAACAAACCAATGCAAGTCAAAATCCGCAAGGCTGTTATCATCTCACGATGATTGATTTTCGATTTACCAAGTTCTCGGTCGACGAACACGATCGGCGTTTCGGCAAATCGACAATTCAGACGGCTCAGGTGGTAGAGAATTTCTTCAAAAAAGGAATATCCTCGAGACTGAATCAAACCAAAGTCAAGACGCCGTAACGCTTCACACCGGTAACAACGAAACGCACCGCTGTTATCTCGCGTTTTCAGACGCAATAAAATCCGAGCGTACCAGTTGACGGCACGACTCATGCAGCGACGATGCAAGGGCCATCCCGCGATTCCTCCACCGTCGACGTAGCGAGAGCCAATCATTACGTCAACGGCGCCACCGTTTTCAGGATTCATGCCTGCGAGGATATCGGGCAGATGGCTTGGCTGGTGGCTTAGATCGGCATCCATGGTAATGACAAACTCATAGTCATTATTGAGAGCATATCGAAGCCCTTCCACCGTCGCCGAACCCAATCCGAGTTTTCCGCTGCGATGAATGCACCGTACACGCTCATCTTGCCGTGCCAACTGATCGCACCAATCACCCGTTCCATCCGGAGAATCGTCATCAACGATCAACAGATGACAATCCGGAACAAAATGAAAGATGCCTTCAACAAGCTGAGGCAAGTTTTCGATCTCATTGTAAGTTGCGATAGAAATGAGCACCATTTGCTCTAGGATAACGAAATCGCGGTCGTTTCGGCAGATGCCTCTTCGGAGCTTCGAGACTGACCGCGTCGCATTTGGTGGTTGCCAGTAACGACTGTCCCAATTGTTCGAACTCTGCAGGGTAAATTAGCGAGTTGCCGAAAAACCCCATCGTCTAAGAAAAGCTATGTTCTGAGGTAAAGGTAAACGAAACCAGAAATCCCAGAGATTTTGAATCCCACTTCAGCCGTCTAAATCCGAGGATTCATCTCGAAAAACGAGGCCGGAAAGATCTCCCAGCAGCAGCAACAACTGTTTCACTGCCAATCACTTGCAATAAAAGCTCAGATCGAGATACTCGTTTGAAGCGAAGGAGAAGATAGAACAATGACGCGATACCTGGTTACGGGCGGCGCTGGATTCATTGGGTCACACATCGCGGAAGCGTTGGTAAAACGTGGCGATTCTGTTCGAATCCTTGATAACTTCAGCACTGGGTTTCGCGAGAATTTCCAAGATTTTGGCGATGCCATTGAAGTATTTGATGCTGACGTAACGGATGCCGAAACGGTCGCCGAAGCAGTAGACGGCGTTGACTGTGTTTTCCACCAAGCAGCGTTGGCCTCTGTTCCACGCAGCGTGGAACATCCGTTAGCGACGAATGCGGCCTGTGTCACCGGCACACTCACCGTTTTGGATCAAGCACGTAGGGCGGGTGTTCGTCGAGTTGTCTACGCAGCCTCCAGCAGTGCGTATGGCGACCAACCCTTCAGCTCAAAACGCGAGGTCGACTTACCGAGCCCACTTTCGCCTTACGCAGTGGCCAAACTGGCTGCTGAATACTACTGCCATGCTTTCTATCGCACGTACGGCTTGGAAACCGTTTGCATTCGGTACTTCAACGTTTTCGGGCCACGGCAAGACCCAGAAAGCCCTTACTCGGCAGTCATCCCGTTGTTCATCACCGCCTTACTGGAGGGTAAATCTCCAGTCGTGTACGGCGACGGCGAGCAAAGCCGAGACTTTACTTTCGTCGATAACGTGGTGCATGGAAATCTTCTGGCTGCCGAGGCCGAGGGCGTTGCCGGCTTAACAGTGAATGTGGCTAACGGACGGACCACCAGTTTACTCAGCCTCATCCAACAGCTGAATCAACTGTTAGGCACCGATGTTCAACCCCGCTTTGCTGAACCACGCATTGGAGACGTGAAGCACAGCCTAGCCGACATCACGCGAGCAGAGCAACTGCTCGGGTATGCTCCGCCAGTTACATTCGAAGAAGGCCTGCGCCGGTCTATCAAATATTATCGATCGATTCAAAAAGTCGGTTCCGTCGACGAGTAAGCGTTCCAGAGATAACGTGCCCTTACTCCTCGAGATCCGTAAACGACGACTTGACGTGTGAGACAAACACCTCGTCTTCAAAATACGAAACGCCACTGGTAGTGTGGAAACACTGGATCACATCCAAAATCACATTGACCTGATCCAAAACACTTTTATCCACCACTGCTTGATCCGCGGAAATTGAGAAACCGTACTCGATCCAGGGTCGAGCCGTATCAACAAAAGCGGCCAAATTAAACTCGAAAGCTGCCGCCAAAGGACGCTCAAGCGTAGGAAGTTGATCGGTCCGTTCCAACGTCTGGCTTTTCAATAAGCGGCGGCTCATTTCAGGCATGAGAGACATGACCATCAGGTCATCGGAGACGCCCGAATTCGGTGCGATCCGCTTATCCACGCCAGCAACCGAAGGAAGCGGATAGTAATAGAGGGTCGCGTCTCCCGCATCGGCTTGCTGAGGCGGAGTCAATTGCATCGGTGGAACTTGCTCAGGCATGATCGTCGCCAAGTCGGTGATGGCTGTTTGCAACACGTCAAAATATTCAGCGACGCCTGCTTCCAAGAAGTTCGCATTATCCAGACCTGCCACGTAACTTACTACCGGAAATGGCAGAGGTTGCTCCGCGGGCGGCATCGATGCGATCCAACCGTCTCCAAGAATTGCATCCAGCACAATCGCGCTTTGACCGTCCGCAAAGGCAGGAATAAGTTTTTCTCGATTGACTTTATCAAGTCGTTCCACAAGCGGAGTCATCGCGGTTTGGATCTTGACGAAAAGATCTCGCTGTTCGGCATCTAAAAATGGCACCGCGATGCGTTCAGCATAGTTCATCAGCGTGCCAAACCACTTGACCGAAAAATCGTACGCCTTGACATCTGGCTTTTGTCGAAATGCAGTGTAGCCAATCGGGGCGCCACCGATGTGATTGAGAATCGAGAGCGGCCGACTCCCATCCAACCTAATTTCACCCCAGTTGTATTTAAATGATTCAAAGCCATCGTCGGTCGAATATTGATAACTCATGATCGACCCAAGTTTCGGCAATCGCGCCTTCCATTGCTCCGCAAATGAGTCGACATTGATCTGAACACCAACCTTCACATCCTCAGCAATCGGCACCATCGGCAATACGGCCTTAACGGCATTTGCCATCTGATCGATTTGCTGATCTACGGAGGAAGCACGTCGGAGAAAGTCACCACTCACATAGCTGATTCCAGTAACGGGTTTACCCCGCGCGTTATCCAACGCTGCAAACTCCTTGCGATCGACCAACAGTTTTCCTGTGCCGAGCGATCGAAGCGGCTCAAGCGTTTCGGCCAATGAAATCAACAGGTAATCATTCCAAAGACCCAACGCAACTGTGAGCTCCATTTCCTTAAGCTTGGAAATAATCTGCTCTTTCTGATTCGCTGGTACAGCATCCCCCTTCAACACTTCTGTCCAGGGCACGAGCGAGCCGTCAAGATTCAGGGTCAGAAATGACGCGTCCCCGATCGATTCGCGTTTAAACCGATCTTTTAACTCGGGAGATTGTTCTTGGATCCGCTGCTGCACCAAGGCTTCTAAGCGATCGATTTGACGTTTCACTCGATCACCATCACTCACCTTGAATCCGATCACGGCGGATGGAACTTTCAAGATTCCGGGATTCTTATCAATCAGCTCCAGCATCTTTGCGGACGTAATCTCACTCGCGCCCTCACCATTCTGCAATCCGTCCAATCGTGTCATCTGCATCGCATTGTTGAATTGGTTTAAAGCGGCGACCCAAGCTGCAAACCCCTCATTCCCAAAGGCAAATACTTCGTCACCAATCGCTTCGCGCAGCATGGCGAACAATTCTAGATTTTGAGGATTCCCCAAAAAACGACGCAACTCAACCAGATCACCGTTCGCATCAACCTGGCTTTTTGCGGCTTGGATTCCTGACTGAACTAACGGCAACGAACTGAGCTTTGCGAAAGCGCGACTCCGCAGGAATTTGCCGTAAGTCTCTCGATTGCGCAAGGCACTCGAATAGAAAGCGACATCGGCTGGCACGAACTTCAACGCACTCGTTTCCCTGACCGTCTGAGCACCAACTGGCATCGCTGATGCCAAGAGAACAACAAACAACGAGTAAATTGCACAGCGCCTAAGCCTTGGCAGAATCAGCATCACGCACCCCTCATAAAATAAAGCTTGAGATATCAACAGCCCAAACAGAGATCGTCTTTTCGAAGTTCTCGTGTGATTCTTGCGATAATTCCGCGCGAAAACCAGCAGGGCGTTGAGGCCTCTGTCTCATTTTCCAAAGCCGCTCCGCACGACCTGGCAGCTTTTCAGCCGGTTGCTCCGTAAAAAGGGCCTTCCAACCGGGCAAAACCATTCCCCGACCGCCAATTGCCGCGAATTAATGCCGAATTTGCCAGTTTAAAGCAAAAAAGCGGCACAAACACGTGTTTGCCGGCGGATTCCCGCAGATTAACGAACCCCTATTTTTCAGTTCATTGGTAAACTGAGAGTTGGTTGCGTTTTTCAGCCGTCTTCTTACAAATCACACCAGCTGCTTTTGGATGTCAATGATTCGATACTTTCTTGCATGTCTCGTCGCGATCACAGCGTCATCTCAGGTCGATGCGGGGCTCCAGTTCGACTTTGATTACCGCTACGATTCGATGGGTTTTTTTGATGATCCTGCCCGGCGAGAATCATTAGAACTGGCCGGTCGCCTGATCAATCGATATGTAGACGACCTCGAGGCAATTATTCCCGAAGGTGACAACGGCTGGACATCGTTTTTCACACCCCCCGACGGGAGCGGATCCATCTTCCTGTCAGACTTACCAGTCGCCGAAGATACGATGCAGATTTTTGTAGCAGGCCGGTCGCTGCCCGGAAGACTGGCTCAGGCAGTCGACACAAGCCCAACGGGAATCGGCGATGAGGAATGGGTAGCGACGGTCATGTATCGCGGAGAAACCGGCGCCGCAGATACGCCTGCCAGCGATTTCGGTCCGATGGGTGGCCGCATCAGTTTCAACAATGATCCGGAAGAAGTCGCATGGCATTTCGACCAATCGACCGCGAGTCTGGCAGCCGAAGAATTCGATTTTGTCACCGTCGCCATGCACGAAATGTTGCATTTGCTTGGTATTGGCGTCTCTCGTTCGTTCGTTGGTCAGGTGAATTCAAATCGTTTCATGGGACCCGAGGCGGTTGCCACAGGTAGTCCCACCAATCCAGATTTACGCCTGGACGTTTCGGAAGCTCATTACGAGAGCGGCACCGAGAGCCCATGGAATGGAAAACTGCAAGAAGCGTTGATTGCCCCTGGCATTTTCCCGGGCGTCCGTGCCTTTCCAACGCGATTGGATCTTGCAACTCTCCGCGACCTAGGCTGGGAAGAAGCAAAGCCCGGCGACGCGAATCGCGACCGAGAGTTCAATACGCTTGATTTCGTCACAACATTTCAAGCCGGCTTGTACGAGACAGGAAACGCAGCTGGATGGAGTGATGGCGATTGGAACGGAAACGCTACATTCGAGAGCGGTGACTTAATTGAAGCCTTGCAAACGGGGACCTACGAGCAAGGTCCTGACGCGGCGATCGCGGCAAACGAAAGCCGAATGGACGGACAGATCACCGTGATCTATGACCCAGCCACCGGCGACATTCAGATCGATACCGATCAACAGCTCCTGACTTCGATTCAGCTAAGCTCGCAAGGCAAGATCTTTCTACAAGGCATGGGAATGGAACTCGAGGGAGTGTTCGATGTCGATCGACCCGACAAAATCTTTAAGCTCGGCGTCGACGGCTTTGCAGATTTGAATCTTGGTACGATCGCACCAACAGGTCTAGCTGCGGGATACCTGGAATCCGACCTGTCACTCGAAGGTTCGATGTTAGGTGGCGGTGGATTGGAAGACGTAAAGTTGCTGGTCATTCCCGAACCAAGCGCATTATTGCTGCTCGGCATCGGACTGCTTGGCCTGCGATCGCTTGTGCGTCGCAACCTACGGCAACACTAAGCTCCTGAGGAGTCGATCAGTTCGACCTGCATCCGGTCGATCAAAAAGACGACCGGCGAGACCAGGCTGTAGGGAGATTCATCGGCCAAACTGCTGTCAAGAAGCTTCAGGTGCCCAGCACCGATCCCCCGATTCCCCAACGTTGCATCCAAAGGAATCCAACGATCCTTAATCCAGACTTCATTCCACATGTGGTAGAGAAAACGCTCATCACGGGGTGAATAAAGCAACCCGACCACAACACGAGCGGGAATACCGCGGGCGCGGCAGGTAGCTGCCAACAGAACAGCATGCTCGCTGCAATCTCCCCTACGAGCTTCTGCAACCTCAGCAGCCGAAGTAAAAATCTGACTGAAATCTGTCTTGCTGATGCCGAGATAGAGATACTGTTCCAACGCCACAGCAGCCTGCCATGGATCTTGAATTGAACCGGCTACCGCTTCGGCGATGGCAACGACGCGCCGGTCATCGCTTTGGATCAAGCGATTCGAAGCAGTATCTGCTGGCGTGGGTGGCTGCACGTCTTCGGTAACAACGGTCGGTGAATCGGGTGTCACACGACTCACAGTCACCAGCGCCGAACCATCTTCCGCGTCACTTACCTGCTGCGACAAACCTGTCGCAAACACGTCAGTGGGATCAAGCCCGTCGACAGTAACTCGAAAAACTGCGTGACTCGTTTGATGTGGCTGCTCGAACGATTGGGGAAGCGGCACCCCAACATCCAGACCAACATCTAACTGGCTCAGGTCGTTAGGTCGCATCGCCTCAGTTTCGGTGGTACGAATCGTAACGCGATCTAAAAAACCTTCGTGTGTCTTTAAGATTCCACCTTCCCCATCGACCCAGTAGATCGTTGGAATCCCCCACTCATTGGTTAAGTTGTCGGTTGAAACCACTCGCAGCAAGGACTTCGGTTCACCTTCGATTTCGACAACTTCCGAATCGACCGCGATCAATTGCAGTTGAACAACTCGATCCAACAGCGGTAAAAAGGCTTCCACCGTTCGCTTTTCACCGGGAATCATGGGACTGTGCAGCAAGTTGCGCTCGACTGCAAACAGGCCACCGTTGTCTTTCGTCCAGCGAAATCTTTCTTCTTGGATCTTACCACCGCGCCTCGTTTCAAAATTCAGCACATCGCCATCGACATAGCCTTCACCACGATAGCCGGACGCAGCGGAACGGTCCTCACCGCTCTGCACTTGATAGGCCATTTGCAGCACCCGGCCCTGCGAATCTTCCAAACTCACACAATCTAAGTGCTGTCGCGCCACATCACCAAAACGTTTCATCTCCAAGAAATCAGAAGTCTCCCGACGTCGACGTACGGTACCCTGATGATCGGTTTGAAACACGCGAGTTCGACGATGTCCGATTTTCGCCTCGCGGACAAAGTGAGCCTCCCAAAACTCGCTCACCAGATGGCCCGACTCGTCGGTCAACAAATCGTTATATTTGAACTCACTTGATGCATCGCCCGGACTGGGAGCTTTCGGCAGACAGCCAAGTAATAACTGCAGACTGCAGACGAGTACGATCCCACGAATTGCATTGTGTTGGAAACGCATGTTTAAGTCAGAATCCGTGAGTCGAATTAAATACTTCCAAGACGCTATTCTAGAATTGTAGCCCTTCTGAAATTGTAGCCCGATTTTGATCAACGGATAGCATTCGTTCAAATGCAAATCACCGATACTTCCGCCACAGGCAAAATTTCCGGAACAGTTACACAATTGTTTTTGCCAGGAAAAATCACGGCCAAGACTCGAGGCGACACGAAACAGTATGATATTGCAGAGAATAATCACTCATGAATGTATTGGCCAACTTAATTCGAACATCCCTGTTGCTTGTCCTGTTCGTAACACCATGGTTCTTTGGCGGTGTCTGGGCAAGTGTCCAGTGGGTTTTACTGCTGATTCTTGCGATCCTATTGTCCCTCGAGCTGGTGGGAAGATTCGGTGACGAAAAGCGGCCCGGCCTCATTCCCACCGCCTGGATGCCACTAATTATTGGCATCGCCTTGGGCATATTCCAATTGATCCCCTGGACCCCTTCTCTGGCAAATCGGTTCGCCGCCGAATCACAACAATGGCAGCAAGAGTTCACGGAGCCCGTACCGAGCAGCACGACTCTTCAGCTAACCACGAAACGGGCCACTGATACCACGCTGAAGCGGGTCACGACTCGTTCGCTATACACGGTTGCAACTCGTGAATACCTTGCCCTGCTGTGCCTTGCCACGGCGGTATTGATACTGTCATCTTTACATCTCGTGGATCGACAATCGATTCTCTGGCTTTGCACCTCCTCGGCTGTATGCGGAGCCGCGATCTCTTTCTTCGGATTGATCCAGCGTCTTTCCTGGAATGGAAAATTCTATTGGCTTTTTGAGCCGATGTACGGAGGCTGGGAATCCTTCGGTCCTTTCGTGAATCGAAACAACGCGGGCGGCTTCCTAAATATGTGCTTGGCCGCTGGACTGGGGATCTTGATTTGGACACACGGTGCACCACTCGAAAAATCGACCGAATCGACTCAACCGCGGCGACGCCATCGCTCGCAGTCACGACAGAGTCCCTCGCGACGACGCTCCTCAGGACGGACAATCGATCAAACTGGCCGATCATCCGAACACCCTAGTAACGCTTCGCAAAGCTCCAAGGCGCAAATCCCGCAGGGCTCGGAGGACACAGAGAGCGGTAGAGCAAGTCGTCACCACGGAGACGTCATCTATCCCTCCGATGTTCAAACGACCCGCCCTGATTTTTCTCGGCGATCTTTTTCGCAAGCTATTTCTAGATACCTGGGTGAACTCAATGCGCCTCGATTGGGCGCCATCGCACTTGTGGCATTTATGGTCGGTGGAGTGTTCTGTACGGCCTCAAGAGGCTCCATCCTTGCCATGTTCGCCGCCACCATGGCCACCGTCGCCTCACTCGCGATGCATTCCGGGAATCGCAAATACGCAGCCGGACTGTTGTTCGTCATGGTTGCAGGCCTGGGATTGATGAGTTGGGCCGGGCAATCCGATTTTGTCAAATCGCGATTCGAAGACATGGTCACGGACAAACAGTATGAAACTGGACGAGTACCCAACTGGCTAGAAGCACTGGAAACAGTCCCCGATTTCTGGGCCGCTGGCACCGGACTTGGCACCTATCGATTCGTCTATGAAAGATTCCAGCATCGCTACCTGAGCGACATTTCACATTTCCATGCAGAGAACCAATACATCCAAGCATTAGTCGAAGGCGGCGTCATTGCACTCTTCTTGCTACTCGCTGCAATCGCCTTGGTCATCATCGCGATCACCAAACTGTATCGAGCGGGTGGAATCACAAACACGGTCTTAGCAGTCATGGGAACCTTTGCATTGGTCAGTCAAGCCGTGGGAGGATCCTTTGATTTTGGACTCTATATTCCATCAAACACGATCTTGATGGCCAGTATTTGCGGTGCCGTCATCGGTCGAGCTGCCTTACTCACGATCTGGCCCAGCCACGACCTGGATCACATTCATCCCCTCGGCTCCTACGACGCAGATTCTGATTCCTTAGGCCCAATAAAAAGTCGCAGCCCAGCCCTGGCCTCGGAGGATGCTGACGTGATTCCTGGCACGGCCCATACCAGGTCAACGCGCCGATCGCATAGACGGCCCGGAACATCTCGACACAAACAGCCAACCGCATCGCGACTGATTGCCTTCAAGGCTCCAAATTCATTCATCGCCCTCATCATTGGGTTACTTGGGCTTGGTTGCCTGTTCGGATCACTGGAGCTCAACAAAGCGGCAAAGATCGCCGTCGCGATGCGTGAATCTTCACTCGACATCATTTCCGAAATGGACGACCCTGACAAGATTAGCTACGCAATGAGCAACTTGGTTAAAGTGTTGCCACAACGCTGGGACGATGCGCTGGCTCATCGTCGAGCTGCTGTAATCCTGATGCAGCTTTACCAGGCGGAAACTTACCAACAGCTTCTCAGTGAAAAACAATCCAAGTCAGACCTTAGCGCAACCGAACAGGAATCAACCGACACGGAAGACAAGTCATCGCGAGACGAAGATCTTTGGCAGCGTTCATCGGTCTGGCATCTTCACGGAACGATCCGTGAATTACTGCGGAAAGGCGATCGGAAAGCCATCGAGCAGCTCCTGCAACAGCCGACGGTCAAAGATCGTCTCCTGCCGGCCATGAAGCATGTCATCATTGCACGAGACGCAGCTTGTACAATCCCACAGCTTCATTACATGGTCGCTGAACTTCTCGCAAGCAATGCGCCTAACGCCAATGATCAGATTTACCTTGATCGCGCCAAGACCTTGGCCCCGGGGGATGCGAGTCTTTGGTATTGGGCTGGCCTGCTCGATCTCAACAATGACCGAAAAGATGCCGCGTGCCAAAGCTGGCACCACAGCTTGACACTTTCCGATGTCCATCTTAACGACATCATCGAAAATGCTCGTGGCAAACTGACACTGAGAGATCTACTGGAAAAAGTACTTCCCAAGCGCTCGGACATTCTCTTGAAAGTGATTCAACGGAATTTCTTGGGTGATGACAAAATCAAAGTGCGAAATATTTTCCTGCAGCGGGCCGAAGAGTTCATTGAAACCACCGATTTACCGTCAGCCGAAATGGCCTACGTCAAAGGATCCATTTATGGACTCCAAGGCCGAACCACCGAAGCCGCAGCAGAACTCAAGCAAGCCGTCACGTTTGATGGTTCACAATTAAATTGGCGGTTCGAATACGCTCGACGACTCCTGGAACTGGAGGAGTTTGAGGAAGCTCTAAATCAGGTAAAAATCTTGCAAAGCGAGAGACCCAGCCGAGGTGTTTACCGGCGCCTTCGAAAAGAGATCAACAGAAAACGGTATCGGGTTGGAGCCCCTGACACAAAGTAGACGTCAGGCGACACGCCTACCGAGACCACCTCCCCCAATCGAATACCGATCAGCGCCCCCACGAACAGAATTAGCTGGGCGCTAAGCCTCGAAGATTTCGGAAGAATTTTTTCCGGCGATCTTTGCCGCGGTTGACTGTTGTTTTCACCGTGAGAGTGCTTTAGGATGCATCGGCTTAACTCATCATGAACCCGCCGCACCATCATCCATCATGCCGCTCAAATGTCAATCCAAAATCTGCACGCATTTGCTCATCGTCTTGGTCACTTGTGGTTTCGTCGCGAAATCGACTCTTCGTGCCGCCGAAACTCAATTTCAGGTAACCGTCGATGCCGGCGATGTCGATCGTCACCAAGTGCCGGTCACCATTCCATTTCAATTGCCTGAGTCGCTTCAGAACGAAAAAACTGCACGGGTCATCGATGCCGATGGAAAAGCGTCCGTAGGACAAATCACGCGTCCGGCTCTCCTGGCAGGAGATGAACAAGATGCAAACTCACGCGAACTTGTTTTCATTCTCACCAAGCTCGCCGCCGGCAAATCAGCAACCTACGACATTCAGATTTCAACAGATGCTCAAGATCTGACTGAAGGTAGCTTTGCCTGGGACGATCATGTGGGACAGTACACCCAACTAAGTTATGACGGCCGCCCTATCCTGCGTTATATGTACACGCCTTTCGATACTTCGTCGATCGAATCGAGAGAACAAACGATCAAGGTATTCCACCATCTATTCGATCCCGCTGGGCAGCAAATCGTCACGAAAGGACCGGGTGGAAAATTCTCACACCATCGCGGACTATTCTACGGCTTCAACCGAATCCGCTACGGAACAAAACAAGCTGACATTTGGCATTGCCGAAAAGGCGAATCCCAGCAACACGTCTCGTTTGAGGCTCTCGAAGCGGGTCCCGTCTTAGGTAGACATCGACTCGCAATCGACTGGCGAGGCCAGGATGGTGAGGTCTTCGCCAAAGAATTGAGAGAAATGACGGTGTACCACGTTCCCGGCGGGCAACTGGTCGAATTTGCCTCCCAGCTTTCGAGTACTGTGGGGCCCGTCAGATTAGACGGCGATCCCCAACACGCTGGCTTTCAATTCCGAGCGTCTCAGGAAGTAGCCGCACGAACCCATCCGCAAACCTACTACCTTCGTCCCGACGGTCGTGGCAAACTGGCTGAAACACGGAATTGGAAACCCGATCAACCCAACCATCGAAACTTGCCGTGGAACGCACAATCTTTTGTGCTCGGAGATCAAAGATTTACCTGCTCCTACCTGGACCACCCAGCCAATCCCAAACCGGCACGTTACAGCGAACGAGACTATGGAAGGTTCGGCTCTTACTTCGAATACGACTTGGATGAGGACCGACCGTTAAAAACGAACTATCGAATTTGGTTACAGACGGGCGAAATGGATGTTGCCGCCGTCTCAGCGAGGAGCAGTGACTTCGTCTCACCGCCGTCGGTAACCCTGAAACGTAAGTAACACGTAATACCGTACCCGATATCATCTTTTGCCTCGGTTCTGCAACCTCAACTGGATGTCAGCTTGCGTTCCAAGGCGTTGCCTTGAAGGGAAAACTTCGTATGAAACGACGACCTTTGTGGATCCTTCTTTTCGTGTTAGCTTTAAGCTGGCAAGCCTCCTCAACCACCGCAGCGGAAAAAGGATTTAAATCCTTATTTGATGGCAAGACACTCAAAGGCTGGGAAGGCAATCCGGCTTTCTGGAGCGTAAAAGACGGCGCGATCACCGGTCAAACCACCGCCGAGAACCCCACCAAAGGCAATACGTTCCTGATCTGGAAGGGAGGGGAGCCCGCGAATTTCGAACTGCGGATGAAGTTTCGAATTGTGGGAGGCAACTCCGGTGTGCAATATCGTAGCAAAGATCATGGTGACTGGGTCGTGGGCGGCTATCAAGCTGACATTGACGCAGAAGGCAAGTTTGCAGGAATCCTTTACGAAGAGCGAGGTCGTGGAATCCTGGCAATGCGAGGAAACAAGGTCCTGATCAAATCGGACGGCACCAAACAAAATGTCGGAAAAACGGCTGATGAAAAAACGATTCTCGACGGCATCAAAAAAGAAGATTGGAACGACTATCGCATCGTTGCCAAAGGAAACCACTTGATCCATGAGATCAACGGCAATGTGTCAGTGGACGTAACCGACGAGCAAGAGGCAAAGCGAGCCATGTCCGGCGTCATCGCACTGCAATTGCATGCAGGCCCCCCGATGCTCATTCAATTCAAGGACATCGAGATCAAAAATCTAGATGACAAGAAGTCAGCCCAATCTGATCAAGACCCAAAGAAAGTCGTTTTCGTGGCTGGACGCCCCAGCCACGGCTATGGGTCTCACGAACATAATGCGGGCTGCCTGTTGCTGGCTCGATATTTGCGCGACAACGTACCCGGATTCGAAACGGTCGTCTATCAAAATGGCTGGCCGGCCGAAGGGATGGCGGCTTTTGATGGAGCCGACGCAGTAGTCGTTTACTGCGATGGTGGCGGCGGTCACTTATTAAATGCTCACATCGAAGATTTCAATCAACTGATGGAACGCGGCGTCGGTCTAGCCTGCATTCATTACGGAGTAGAAGTCCCCAAAGGCAAGTCGGGGGATGCGTTTCTGGATTGGATCGGGGGCTATTTCGAAACTCATTGGTCCGTCAATCCGCATTGGGATGCTGAGTTCAATTCATTCCCTAAACATCCAATCACACGAGGCGTCAAACCGTTCACGATCAATGACGAATGGTATTTTCACATGAGATTTCGGCCCGAGATGAAGGGCGTGACTCCGATCCTTTCTGCGAAGGCCCCGGCAAGCACCATGTCACGAGCTGATGGCCCACACAGCGGAAATCCTCACGTTCGAGCTGCCGTACAGCGAGGTGATCTACAACACGTCGCCTGGGCTTCGGAACGCCCCGACGGGGGACGAGGGTTTGGCTTCACCGGCGGACATGTCCACTGGAATTGGGGAGATGACAACTTTCGAAAAGTGGTTCTCAATGCGATTGTCTGGGTCGCCCAAGGCGATGTTCCAACAGCTGGAATTGGTGTTCCTACGCCTTCCAGACAAGAACTCGAAAAAAACCAAGACTTCTCCAAACCGGGCGAGAAAAAGTCAGCAAAGGCCAAACTCCCCAAGGATGTAAAACCGATTTTCTCAAGCAAGGTAATCACCCCATCGACCCCCAACCACTCCGTCGACATTGATGTAAAACTTGGCAACGCCAAGAAACTGTTTCTGGTGATTGATGACGGCGGCAATGGCTTCAGCTGTGATTGGGCGGATTGGATCAATCCTCGCTTGGTTGGCCCTAAAGGAGAGCAAAAGTTAAGCGAAATCAAATGGAAGACAGCCACTGCTGACTGGGGACAAGTTCGAGTCAATAAGAATTGCGGTGGACAGGCGATGCGAGTCGCCGGCAAATCCATCTCGAATGGGATTGGCGCTCATGCGACATCTTTGATCGAGTTTGATTTGCCGGCGGGTTTCAACCGCTTTGTTGCCCAAGGTGGTCTGGACAATGGTGGAACGGACCAACCGGGTGGCAAAGATTCCAGCGTTCGATTCCATGTCTTCACTCGCAAACCCGACCAACTTGCCGTCGCGAAAAAAAGCGAGGAGCGCACACCAGAAACAGCTGTTGAAAAACTCGATGTTCACGAACAACTAAACGCGTCATTATTCGCAGCAGAGCCAATGCTGTTGAGCCCATCAAACATCGACATCGACCATCGTGGACGCGTTTGGGTCTGCGAAGTCGTCAACTATCGCCAGCATCGCGGCAAACGACCGGAAGGCGATCGAATCCTGATTTTGGAAGACACCAATGGGGATGGACAAGCCGACAAAAAAACCGTGTTCTATCAAGGAAACGACATCGACTCACCGCATGGCATTTGCGTCCTGGGCAATCGCGTCATTGTCTCTGCCGGCCCCCATGTTCTGTGCTTCACCGATGAAAATGGTGATGACAAACCCGATAAGAAAGAAGTTTGGTTCAAGGGTATCTCTGGAGTGCAGCACGACCACGGAATCCATGCATTCTTGTTCGGTCCGGATGGCAAGCTTTATTTCAACTTTGGTAACGAAGGCAAGCAATTGCTGACCTCGGATGGTGAGCCCGTGGTCGATCAAGCCGGAAACGTAGTCGCCGCTAATCGCAAGCCCTACCAACAAGGCATGGTGTTTCGCTGCAATCAAGATTTGAGCCAGTTTGAAACGCTGGGCTGGAACTTTCGCAACAACTGGATGGCGACCGTCGATTCCTTTGGGACGATTTGGCAATCGGACAATGATGATGACGGCAACCGCGGAGTTCGCATTAATTACGTCATGGAATTTGGCAACTATGGCTACCGAGATGAGTTGACGGGGGCAGGTTGGCAGGCAGCGCGAACAGGAATGGAAAAGGATACTCCAAATCGCCATTGGCATTTGAACGATCCGGGCGTCGTACCCAATCTGCTACAAACCGGAGCTGGCTCACCCACCGGAATCACCGTCTACGAAGGCAATTCTCTTCCGGAACTATTCCACGGTCAATTGATCCATTGCGATGCGGGTCCCAGTATTACGCGAGCCTATCTGGTCTCCCCCGAAGGAGCCGGTTATCGTGCCGAAATCGCAGACATCCTCGATGGGAAACGAGACAAATGGTTCCGCCCCTCCGATGTCAAAGTCGCACCGGACGGATCATTAATCGTTGCCGATTGGTATGACCCGGGTGTTGGTGGACATGCCATGGGAGATTTGGGGCGAGGTCGACTTTTCCGCGTAACAGCCAAAGATGCCGATTCCAAATACGAAGTCCCTCACTTTGATTTTGCGACGCCCGCGGGAGCAACAGCAGCGTTGAAAAATCCTAATTTTTCCGTGCGATATTTGGCATGGACGGCCCTGCATGCCATGGGCGCCGAGGCAGAATCAAATCTCTTAGAATTGTGGCAAAGCGATATTTCGCACGAACGAGCCCGAGCGCTCTGGCTACTTGGAAAAATTAATGGTCGAGGCCAACACTATGTCAACTTGGCAAGCCAAGATTCCGATGCCAACATTCGCATCGTCGCAATCCGACTCGCCCGACAGCTGCCCGAGATCGACACGCAAGCCGTGATTCAATCACTTGCTAATGATGTGTCCCCACAAGTTCGCCGAGAATGTGCCATTGCCTTACGAGAAATCCAGAGTCCCAACAAAGCAGACCTTTGGACAACCCTCGCAACACAATATGACGGCGAGGACCGGTGGTACCTCGAAGCGTTGGGAATTGGCGCCGATCAAGATTGGAATGACTGTTTGTCGACGTGGCTCAAAACCGTCGGTGATCAATGGAATACCGCAGCCGGCCGCAATCTGATTTGGCGATCTCGCAGCGTGGAAACGGCCGATCTCCTAGCGGAAATTATTCAGAATCCAGCCACACCCTCAACCGAAATCCCCAAATACTTAAGAGCTTTTGATTTCTTACCTGAGGGAAGTCGGGGACCTGCCTTGCTCGACTTAGCATTCGCCGACTACGACCAAGTTGACGATTCGCGACGACAACTGATCGTCGTCGAAGCCTTGAGTCGACTCGACAGCTTGGACCCAAAGACTCGAAAACAGGACGAAGCGAAGCTGTCATCAATGCTGGATTCGTTACGAGGCACACGCCAATTCATCGATTTGATTGCTCGCTTCAACCTCAATGATCGCTACGACGAAGTGGCAACACTCGCCAGCACGCGTCCTACGGAGGCAGAAGGAATCGAAGCCATTCGCATGCTGTTGGGAAAAGGGCAAACGCAGCGCATCAAAAATATCGTCAATGGTAAAAATGCTGATCAAGCTCTTGGCATGCTTACGGCATTGGGAAATTCGGCAGACAATCGAGCCGTGACAATACTCGAACCAATCATCGATGATAACTCACTGCCGGACGACGCACGGCGTCAATCGTTACGAGGCATGGCCAAAATTCGCCGTGGCGCTGAATCACTGCTTAACATGGCTGAAAAAGAACGAATCCCCACGGAACTTCAACAAGCTGCAGCAGCCGAGTTGAACAAACTACCGTGGAACGACTTGCGAGAACGAGCGACAAAGGTGTACCCCTTATCACCGTCAAAGGATAACCAATCACTCCCGTCGATTCGTGATTTAGCTCGCCAACGAGGCAATGCGGAGGCCGGCATGGCCGTCTTTCGCGAACAAGGTACCTGCGCGAAATGTCACGTCGTTCAGGAACAAGGCAAACAAGTCGGCCCTGACCTTTCGGAAATCGGAAGCAAACTGAGCCGTGAAGCTTTGCTCGAATCAATCCTCTATCCGAGTGCTGGGATCAGTCACAATTACGAAATGTTTACGCTTGAACTGGCCGACGGCAACTTAGCCAGCGGCGTCATCGTGAGTCAAACCAATGACGCTGTGCAAATCAAAGATATCGAGGCCATTGTTCGCGAATTCCCAAAATCGGAAATCGAATCGATCACTAAGCAACCGATTTCCCTTATGCCTGCCGACTTGCACAAAAATCTAACTCAGCAAGAACTTCTCAACTTGATCGAGTACATGACCACGCTGAAAGCTGTCAAGAAGCAGTAACGACCTACAGATCAACCGTCGACTCATAATCGGGTACGAGCACTCGCCAATCAAGATCCGTACGGATGTGATTGGCGAGGCTCAAAGCTGCGTCTTCGTCACCGTGAGTCAAGAAAAGTCGCCTCGGCGCTTTCCCGAAATGCTTGACCCATCTCAACAAAGCTCTCCGATCGGCATGTCCTGAGAAACCGTAAATTTGGGCGATGTTTGCTTTGACCGGACAATTTCGACCGTGAATCCTAACTTCCGGTCGACCGCCCAAAATCTGGCGACCAAGCGTTCCGTGCCCCTGATATCCAACAAACAAAATGGTGGACTCGGTCCGAGAAATGTTTTGACGTAAATGATGCTTGATGCGGCCGGCCGTACACATACCGGAAGTCGACATCACAATGCTTGGCTCAGTCCGAGCATTAATCGCCTTGGATTGTGCGGTACTTCGAGAAATCTGCAGGCCTGGAAATTGTAATGGAGACTCCCCTTGGTTGATGTAATCCCATGTTTCATCATCAAACCGATCTCGGTGGCGCCGAAAGATTTTGGTCACGTCTACCGCCATCGGACTGTCCAAATAGACAGGAATGTCTGGAATCCGATTTTCATGCACCAACCGACTGATGTAATACATCAACTCTTGTGCTCGTTCGACGGCAAAGGTAGGAATGATCACCTTTCCCCCTGCCTCCACCGTGGTATTAACGATTCGTGCAAGCTGGTCTTCGATGTCACCGCCTTCTGCATGATCACGATCGCCATAAGTTGATTCCATCACAATGTAATCGGCAGCCGAAAATAGGGTCGGGTCATGAATCAGAGGCCTCTCCCATTGGCCAATGTCTCCAGAAAAAATAATTCGAAGAGACTCGCCGCGTTGACGAACCTCGAACTCAAGCATCGCAGAACCCAAGATGTGCCCCGCTTCGTGAAACGTGACCGTCACATCCTCTGAAATCTTGACCGGGGTGTTGTAAGCCTCTGGACGTACCCACGGTAAGGTCTGATCGACATCGCGCCCATCAAATAGCGGTTCCGCTGGAAACCTGCCCGACCGACCTTCACGTCGATGCCGTTTTTTCTTATAAGCCGCGTCTTCAGCTTGAATATGTGCCGCGTCTCGCCACATCAGCTCGACAAGGTCAGCGGTGGGGGTCGTCATCAACAAAGGCGAAGCCAAGCCCTCGCGCACGGCACGTGGTATCAAACCACAGTGATCGATGTGGGCGTGAGTGAGCACCAATGCGTCGATCGTTTCTAGAGGAATCGGACTTTTCCGCCAATTCCGCGTCTTATACTGTCGCTCCTGAAATAGGCCGCAGTCGATCATCACGCGAGACTGCTCTGTTTCCAAGCAGTACCGCGATCCGGTAACCTGACGATTTGCCCCAAGAAAATGCAATTTCACCCGATTAACCTTTGCTCTTTCCTAACCATGGATTCATTTGGCGTTTGCTTCCGTTGACATCGGGCGCCATCCGGCGCCACGAGATCGGCCAAATCGGCTAACTTTCCAGCTTAAAAACCTGCCGATTCGATTTCATGGACACGAAGAATTGTTTCTCCCGTTCCCTTAGGTTCCATAGATATCTTCACAGCTCTGGGTTTTAATGGAAAGAACAGAAAACCGTGACGCGTGACTTCAGGACAAAACAACGATGACGAGCGATCCCACCAACCAAAACGCAGCCCCCAACCGAATTCCTGACAGCACAATCCAATTTGTACAGGACGTGAGAAAGCGGGTCGGCACCGTGGTGGTTGGACAGGACGTAGTCGTCGAGCGTTTGTTGATCGCCCTCTTCACCAGCGGACATCTTCTGCTCCAGGGTGTACCGGGGTTGGCCAAAACGCTCCTTGTTTCGGCTTTATCCAAATCAATTGACTTACAGTTTAGCCGAATCCAATTCACCGTTGATCTTTTGCCCTCAGATATTCTTGGTTCGGAAATTCTCGATCAACAAACACACGAGTTCCGGACTCACAAGGGTCCAATCTTCACGAATCTCCTGTTAGCCGACGAGATCAACCGTGCGGCCCCGAAGGTTCAAAGCGCTTTGCTCGAAGCCATGCAGGAGCGAAGAGTCACGATCGGCAACGAGAACTACCGGCTGCCGGCACCTTTCCTCGTGATTGCAACGCAGAATCCGGTGGAGCAAGCGGGGACCTTTGAGTTGCCTGAAGCTCAGCTGGATCGCTTCATGCTCTGCCATCGACTCGAATACCCAACGGTTGAAGAAGAAAAAGAGATACTCCGTCGGAATGCCGTTTTGGGTATTCGCCGCGAATCAGGCGGTGCTGTCGCTCGTACCGAGTTCGACGTATTGGAAAGCCAACCCGTCGCTTCCCAAGAAGAGCTAGTGACAGCCATGGAGGCCATTGAACATGTCCACGTCAGCGAAACGTTCATCGATCACGTGATGACTCTTGTGGATCGCACACGGAATCATCCCGCCATCGAGCTTGGCTGTAGCCCTCGAGCTGGCATTGCCCTGCTCAAATCTTCCCGAGCTCGCGCATTGATAAACAACCGGCATTACGTCATCCCGGAAGACTTATACGCGTTGGCTGAGGATGTGGTCTTGCATCGTATTCGATTGAACTATGAGGCTTTAGCAGACGGCCTGACCAGCACGGCAGTGCTTCGTGAAATGCTGAACCAACTCGGCAACGGATCGAACTCCACTCAAATTGATAACGCCTCCTTCAATGGCGACAGTAAGGCGATGGCTTAGGCACGATGAAAGGCTATATTCGCGAACATCAGTCATTAGACTCCCGACAGTTCACGATCGCGGTGAGGCGATTGGCGGACAATCTGAGTTACGGCACCGATTCATCCCCTTATCGCGGTTCGGGTCTTGAGTATGTGCAATCACGACCGTACGTCGCCGGTGATCCGATCAAGGCGATTGACTGGCGCGTGACTGCCCGCACGGGAAAGATCTTCATCAAGGAATACGAAACTCCGAAGCGATTACCGGCCTACTTGCTGATCGATACTTCGGCCTCCATGATGCTGGGAAGCGCAACTCGCACAAAATACGAGCATTCGTTATTTGTGGCCGGAGGTTTAGCTTTGGCCTGCCTGGACCGAGTCAGTCCTGTCGGCGTGATGTCGGTTGGATCCCGTCCCTTCCATGTTCAGCCCAGTCTTTCGAAGCAACAAGTGATGCAATGGCTGCACCACTTGCGACATTTTCGCTACGACGAATCAACGACGCTGAGCAGGCGAATTATGGAACTCGGGCCAAGCCTGACGAATCGAGCTTTGGTGATTGTGCTAAGCGACATGCATGACCCGAGCGGACTAGACAGCCTTAAACGCCTGGCGCAGAAACACGATTGTGTCGTCATTCAGTTCCAGGACCCCGCCGAGATCGGCTTACGAGGTGCCGGCCTACTGCGTGCCCGAGAAGCAGAAACCGGCCGAACCTTCGTCACCCACGGACGCGCTCAATGGCTTGATCAGACAAAACTTGAAACCGGATTAAAACGCGCCGGAATCGACCATCTCTTGATTCCAACCAACCAACCCTATGCTCACACACTGCGAAACTTTTTCCAGTCGCGGAATCTTCTTGGCAGAGGAGCCCGATAACGATGCAAATTGTCGCAAGGCTGTTGTGCACGGGCGCAGTGCTGATCACCACCCTCTCAACAGCTCACCAGGCTGCGGGGGAAGAGTCGAACTTCGATTCCCCGATCGGAATGAGTGCCACCATTGAGGAGTTGATCCTACCGGGCACCGAACTCGAAGTAAAACCATTCGCAGAAGACCCGCTGGTCGTGTTACGCATCACCAAAGTCTTCCAGCACGGATCATCTTTTCGCTATCACTTGACCTACTATGGCTTAGAATCGGGCAGTTACGATCTGGCGGACTATCTACAACGCAAAGACGGTTCAACCGCCGATGACCTCCCGGCCATTCAGGTCAAAGTACACGGGATCTTGCCACCTGGCCAAGTCACCCCCAATCCACTGGAGACCGCAACATCTCCAGCCTTGGGGGGATACCGACTGTTGTTAACGCTGGGAGTAATCGTTTGGCTCATCGGCCTATTTTTGCTGCTCCGCTCCAACGGCCAGAGCAGCCTGGGGAAACCCAAGTCCGCCAATCAACCGGCGCGAACGCTGGCAGATCGTTTACGACCACTCATCAAATCAGCGTCAGACGGATCACTGAACGATCCACAACGTGCCGAACTAGAACGATTATTGCTCGCTTTTTGGCGCAAGAAGCTGGGCGTCCACGAATTATCACCAGGAGCGGCGATGGCCGCTTTGAAAGCCGACCCAGCAGCCGGCGAGTTAATGCAGCAACTAGAAATCTGGCTCCACCATCCGAACCCCGATACGGATATCGACTTGGCTGCCCTTTTAGCACCTTACCGTTCGGTCCAAGACCCTGACGCCTCCGAATCATCGTTCACGGGCAGGCAGTACTAAGACACCATGAACTGGCTGAGCTTTTCCCACCATTCTGTCCTATTTTTATCCATCATTCCCGCAATGATGTTGGTCTGGATTTGGCGCCAACGCGGTGGCGGTATCGTGATGCCATTCGATCACGGATCACAAACATCCGGGACGGCCACTCGATTCTTGGTGCAGCTGGCAGAAAGTATCCCGGCATTGATTCTGTTGGTTGTATTGTTGATCCTGGCCGGCCCTCAAAAGACGGGAGAACCCAAGACACGCCGGGTGCTGACCAACATCGAATTCTGTGTCGATGTATCGGGAAGCATGACCGCCTCATTCGGTGAGGGAACTCGGTATGATGCGTCAATGGAAGCCATCAACAGATTTCTCGACTTCCGTGAGGGTGACGCGTTCGGCTTAACTTTTTTCGGCGTCGAGGTCCTGCATTGGGTTCCGTTGACAACTGATGTTTCTGCATTTCGCTGTGCACCCCAATTCATGAATCCGAAGAACCCGGGACATCCACCTTGGCTGGGAGGGACTAGAATTGGCAAAGCATTATCAGAGTGTCGCAAGGTGCTCGCATCCCGAGAAGAAGGCGATCGCATGATCGTGCTGATCTCTGATGGCTCGAGCTCTGATTTATTCGGTGACGCCACCGATGACTTGATTCGAAAACTACGAGCTGACAAGATCTCCGTCTATGCGGTGCACATCGCCAGCGGAAATATCCCCGATCCAATCATCGAAATCACGGCGAGAACGGGGGGGGAAGTTTTTAGTCCTGGTGATCAAGATGGACTGGAATCCATCTTTCGTCACATCGACGAAATGCAAGAAACACGCATGGAAAAAGTAGCTGCGGAAACAACCGACAATTACGTCCCCTTCTGTATCAGCGGGCTGTCGCTACTCGGCATCAGCCTAATCGGTCTATTTGGGATTCGGTTTACACCGTGGTAGAACTTTTAACTGCCATCTCGGTTTTCCTGATCGCTGGAACGGCTGAATTGCTCCATGCGGCTCGCTGCCGTGCAATTGCACCGCTCGCGTTTGGGCCGGCTCGCCGCCCTCGCGTCTGGGCTTCTTTGGCTCCGTTGCTGCGAGTAATTGCCGTCACGCTCCTTGCCTGGGGGATGATGACACTAATGTTACTTCCCCCCAAGGTTCATCGAGCTGCCGCCACCTCTGAGGATAAAATCAAACACGTTATTCTCGTACTCGATGTATCTCCAAGCATGCGACTCGATGACGCTGGACCGTCACACATCCAAAAGCGTTCCCACCGAGCAGCCGACATTATGGAGTCATTCTTTGACCGCGTTCCCATGGAACAGTATCGAGTCAGCGTCATTGCCGTCTACACCGGTGCAAAACAAGTTGTGATCGACACTCGTGACATCGAAGTTGTCCGAAATATCCTTGAAGACCTGCCGATGCACCACGCCTTCAATTCGGGTGACACCGAACTCTTCAGCGGACTCGAAGCTGCGGCTGACGTTGCGCGAGAATGGAAACCGAATAGCACCACCGTCCTCGTCGTAAGCGATGGGGATACCGTACCCGCAACAGGGATGCCCAAAATGCCGGCTGCCGTCTCAAACGTCTTGGTGGTCGGCATTGGCGATCCCCAAAAAGGAAAATTCATTAATGGTCGCCAATCAAGACAAGACACCTCCACCTTGAGACAGATCGCCACAAGGTTGAGAGGCATCTATCACAACGGAAATGAAAAGCAGATCAGCTCAAAAACTCTTTCCATGCTAACCAAAGCCACTGAGACCAGCCCTTTGGCGCAACTCACCAAACGAGAATATGCTTTGGTCGCATGCCTAATCGGCGCCGCTCTCTACGCGTTACTGCCGATGCTGCTCCATTATTTTGGGACGAGATGGACACCGGGCGTTACCTTGAGCGAACCGGATGCTCGACGTCTTCAACCCTCCAGCCGGGAAAGCGGACTCACATCGAACAGCTAATTTGCGAAAATTGGGCCGATTCCAAGGCGAAACAGAAAAATTAAGCCCGCGAAGTCAGATCAAAAGCAGCCGTTTTTGCAACCAAAGTTGAACCATTACCCTCTTGCGGGTTATGATGCACGGAGACATCGATTCAAGTCCTAAACGGGGGTTCGCATGAAAAAGCTGGTGATACTCGTCTGGTTGCTGCTTCCTGTTTTGGTGGGAGCGTACCATCTGGGTCCAGGCCAGAAACAAGTGATTATCGACCGAGCTGGCCAAGCCGCTCGCATTGGTGATCAGATGGCTCAAAACGATCAATGGGCTCAAGCGATCGCTCAGTATGACCTGGCTCTCGAACTCTTGCCGGAGGGTCACGTCGCAGATGCACAGCAGTTGCGTTTGGCTAAGGCAAAAGCACAAATGTTTGATGCCCAGTTGCCGGCCGCTCGACAAGACTTGCAAGCTTTGGTCGACGAACTCAGTGATGATTCCTCGGCAGATCACAAGCTGCTGAATGAAGCACGGGAATCTCTCGCGAATTCTCAATACTACACGACTTGGCTCATGCGTCTCGAAGGTCAACCGAAAGAAGTTTGGCAGCCGGAGATCGAATCATCTCGCCAAATCTACAAACTGTTGGCAGAAGATGCAGATCAGTTCAACGAAAAACAAAGAAAATCACGCCACCAAGAAGATCTTGAGTCCTCCATCCGATTAGCCAGAATGGATCTCAAGGACTTGCAAGGGCTACCATTGCCTTCCCAGTGAAAAGGCACCTGAAGTGGCACTGGCCAGGGTCGCGGTCGCGGCAAAAAACCAAGTCAAGGTAACAAGTCAAAAGATTCACGTGGTGCGAGTTCAGGTCCACCACCCGACAATTCAGGTTCTTGAACCGAAAAAAGGGCGAGCCATGTGCTCGCCCTTTTTCATCGATTCACAACTTTCCTTTGATTCAGCCCACCTGTGGTCGCAAACCATGTTCCTACGCAACAAGCTTATTGCCAGCATCATCTTTGGATTAATGACGACCTCCGCTTACGGACAACCTCCGACAGCGATCCTCGTCGCGCCCGTTCCACAAAGCTCTGCTATTCCTGCGCAAAAGCTAATTCCCGCCAATAGCTCCCCCACGCAAACGGCCCCGGACAAGCCAAACGAAACAACCATGCCGACTTCGACAAGTGGAGAATCGGACAAACCCAATGCCGACAACAACACCTCCCAAGTTAAGCTCGAGCAGGAACGGATCAAGAAACTCACAAAACTACAATTCGATCGCCGCCCCTCGACCATCCTGAAAACTTGGACGAAACCGGTCGAGGAAAAGCAACCCAAGGCAACCGAGCCGCCCAAGAAAACCGAACCGCCAACGCCCGAGGAACAAGCCAAGCAGCAGGCTCAGGCGGCAAAAGCAGCCCAACAGGCAGCAGCAGCTTCCAAGGAATTTGACCAACAGCTCGTCACCTTCCAACGCTCAGTAACCCTGGGAGATTGGAATGCGGTCAAAGAATTCCTGCGCCAATTATCTGAGGCAGAGCAAAAAGCTGGCTATCGTCATCTGCTGCAATCATTGAGCCGTGGCGTATCGACACGACGTCCGTCTAGCTCATCCACCACGAGCACAGGCAGCACATCGCAAAGTCGATCTGCAGCAGCGAAGTTTCGCGAAAAAAACGTCTTTTCATTCAACGACATTATTGGGCTGATCGAAGCAGGCCCGATGCCAATTGAGAAACCGCACCTTGTTTTTCTCGGCACCATTTTGCGACAAACGCTCACAAGTGGTTATGACCTGGACGCCATGCTGACGCGTCTTCGAGCGGAAATGGATCGTCCGGAAAATGAGCAGATTCTATCAAGACGTCAAACGGCCTTATTATTGTTCGCTGCTGGTCAGGACTTAAAAACGGGAGAGTTTCTTCCTACCGCCCAGCAGGCTCAGGCCGAAAATGATCGTGACGCATTAAACCTGCTGTCACGTCACGCCTTATCAAGATATGCCAAAGAGAAGAAGGTGGAATTCCTGGAGCAAGCCTGGGATGCCACCCAAGCGGCTTTAGCGGTGGGTACCGTTGACGAGACCACCAAGCAGGAGGCGTTAAAGCGAGCGGTCGAACTGGCCCCCAAAATCCGTCAAGAACTCGGTTTAGCATGGCTCGAAGAAAGTTTCCAAAATCGCAAGGAACGTGGAGACGAAATTCTAGCCGCGATCGGGACAGCCACCTCGACCAACATGCAGAGCCAAATCATGAATGCCGCAGTGCGACTCAAAGCGCTGCAATTGCAAAAAACTGCCGTCGACGCTTTACTGGCAGCAAATCCGGAAACGACCGCATCGTACGAAATGCAACTAACGGTGTTGGCTGAGAACTGGCTACGAGAAGCTATCTTCACCCAACAACAGGGCACGACTTCTTCCAGCGGCCCTGAACTACGCCGCGACTCGTTCGGCAACATCTACTACGCCGACAAAAACCAAACTTACTATCGATCAACTCGATCAACTCGTGGACAGCCCATCGCAACATCGGACATCATCGATGTACGACCTGATCAGCCATGGCTCAAATACATCAACCAAAGTGTGCGGCCCAAGTTTGACGTTCTCTTTGCTCAGCTTTATTTGAAAGTCAATCAAGAAGAACAGGCTTTCCCCTACATTGAAAAGTTTGCTGAAAACCAACCAGCCAAAGCCTTGGAATTAGCGCACGAATTCCTACGAGTCTGGACCAATAACCACAATCCTAATCAGGCCCGACAGAAAACCAGCTCGTACATGTTCATGTACGGGTTCCAACGACGAGCCAACCAAATCCCGCTGACACGTTCAAAGCAACAACGCAATCTCGAAGAGCTATCGGAATGGGTACACCGTTTAAGAAAGTTGCCGATTGGCGACCTGGACGAAAACCTCATGGTGGCAGCCTTTACCACGTGCCACAGCACAGCTGAAGTTTACCGTCTTGAAGCATTCGAAGACGTCTTCGGCTCCGTCGATGGCTTAAGAGCCGACACGTTGGCCCAGATGGCTCAACAGATGCGAAAGAATCTCGCCGGTATCTGGCGAGATCCGGCAGAACAGAAAAAGAAGAAGACCAATCGCAAACAGAAAGATCTAGAGTCAGAGGTGCAACGAGGCTATCAAGTTGCGAATCAAGTGCTCGACCAAGGTTTAAAGAAGTATCCCGACAGTTGGAGAATTCGACTGGCGAAAGCCTGTTTGTTACACGATCAAAACGACTACGCTCAAGAGATCAAAAAAAGCAGCGACTACTCGGCTCGACGAGAGGCCGCCATGCTCGAGTTTCGTCAGGCCGCCGAAATCTACGCCAATCAGGTGGCCGAACTCAGCGAAGAAAAGGAAACAACCCACTGTTTTGAACTTTGGTTTTACGCCAGTCTTGGTGCCGTTGACCTGGGTGGCATTCGGGAGACGAATCATCCGGATTTAAGCCAGATTGCCATTATTCGTGAAGCCCTGCAGGCCTTACCAGACCCAACCAGCGAACGACACGTCGGACAATTCGCAAACTCGCTCTTCACCCGACTGAGCGCGGTCAAGCCAGAGCTAAAATATCGATACCTGCGCAACGGGTTCGAGATTACCGGCAACCACCCACGAGCTCGCGAAGCAAGAAAGGTTTTCGATTATTACAACGACTTGGTCACCGAAATCAAACTCAATACTCGCATTGATGGAACGGACGTGGTGGGATACGACCAGCCTTTCGGGCTGTTTGTGGAAATCGAGCACACCAAAGAGATCGAGCGTGAGTCTGGCGGGTTCGCAAAGTATCTCCAAAACCAAAACAACCAATATTACGCATTCAATTACGGACGACCAACAGAAAATTACCGGGACAAATTCGAAGAAGCTGCCACGGCCGCACTGCAAGAACATTTTGAGGTAATCTCAATCACGTTTAATCATCCCGACAGCAGTTCCCAATCGCTCTCGGACTATGGTTGGCGACGAACGCCTTACGCCTATCTTCTTCTGAAGCCACGGGGCCCGGAGGTCGACAAAATACCTCCGCTGCGCCTCGACCTCGATTTCCTCGACACTTCCGGATACGCGGTAATTCCCGTTCAGTCAGCCATCATTCCCATCGACGCCAAGGACCAAGGCGAACCGCGCCCCAGTGAAAAAATGCAACTGGTGCAAACGCTCGATGAACGGCAGGCTGACGAAGGCAAATTAATCTTAGAGATCAAAGCCACAGCACACGGCTTAGTTCCTCAACTGGAAACACTCATCGCCTTGGAGCAAAACGATTTCGAGGTCGTTGAAATTGACGACCAGGGTCTTTCAGTGACTCAATTCGAAAAAGACAGCAGCGATCCTCGCATTGTTTCTGAACGGCTTTGGACCGTAAAAATGAGCGCCAAGTCTCCCGACCACACGGCAAATAGTTTCACCTTTCCTGTCGCAAATATCACAGGTACCGAAGTATCGTACCAGCGTTATGACGATGCGGATTTGATTGAATCCCAAGGAACCGTTGAGTTGGCGGGACAGTACAGTCAACCCAACCGCAGCTGGATTTGGGCTGCACCACTGATCGGTCTTGGATTGGTGGGTGTCGCTTTGCTACTCGTCCGCTCTTCTCGTCCACGACAACCTCAACAGCAGACCGGACGATTCCAGATGCCAAACGAGGTCACACCATTTTCAGTTTTGGGGCTATTGCGCCACATCGAATCCAACAATGAGCTCCGGCCAGAACAGCGAAGTGAATTGCAATCCTCGATCCAGCGGCTCGAGAAACATTACTTCGATGCGCCCAGTGCAGCAGAACCCAATCTGGAACAAATCGCTCGAGAATGGATTCAGCAGGCAAAATAACAAAAGGAATTGCTGCTTCAGACGGGGCAAAGCCCGCGTGCGTCCCGGAAAACCGCTTCAGCTTCAACCTCAGCCCTCTGACGCTGTTTGTGGATCTGCCACCCGAATCAAAGCCGTCATCGGGCCGGCAGCGCTCAAGAGCTCCAATTGCTGTTCATTCTTCACGAACAGCGAACCAACAAACGCCATCGAGTTGAGAGAAATGCCTTCGAAACACTCGGCTGTACGAGGCACAAACAGCAGCCACTCTCGAGTCACCAAGAGATTGTAGGGCGTGGTCGCATCCACCTCTGCCCAACCCACGTTCGCAATCATTTCTTCGTAGTAACGGCTACAAAGTTTAGCGGCGGCCAAACTGTCGCTAAGCGGAGGCAAGCGTAACAGTCGGTGCCAAAATGGAATTCCAGCAGATTGAGTCACGGAACCCACGGGCTGCTGCGACAGTTTCCATTGCGACTCGAGTGGAATTGCCCCTCGATGAACTCCAAGCGGCAAGAGCTGCAAATGCTTGTGTGGCTGACTGGCGCCTGCATTGGTGCCTCCGTTATAAAACCCAATCGAGTCGAATTCGAGCAAGCAGCGCCACAACGCTTCAAAGTCCTCAATTGTCAATCGACTATCCTGTGACTCAAACTGTCGAGTAACAATCAACAAATGGTGGTCGACGACATTGAATTTGTTCAGCAATGCAACATGATGTTCGGAAACGTTCGCGACAAACAAATTCGGATCATAGGGCAAGAATGGATTGAAACCCTCTGGCCGCTCACGCCGCTGAATCGATTTACGCTGAAGGTTATCCAGAACGCGTACGTTGAACACCACATCACCGTCCGCAAGCTTTTCGGCTCGCGTCGGAATCGGTTCTAGATGCTGACTTAGCAGCGATTGTTGCGATACGTCGACTAGCCGCTGCCACAAACTACCGGCAGCAAACGGCTCCGTATCATGAAAAGCAGCCATAGCGTCCTACGAAACGTTTAATCGTCATCGTCTCGCAGTTTCGCGAGCACCGTGTAATCCTCAAGCGTGGTCGTGTCACCGATCGTTTCACGACCGGCAGCGATATCACGCAGTAACCGTCGCATGATTTTCCCGCTGCGGGTTTTAGGAAGCGATCCGGTGAAGCGAATATCATCGGGCTGGGCCAACGCTCCGATTTCCTTACGAACATGCTGCCTCAATTCTTGACGCAACTCATCACTGGGCTCCACATTTCGCAAGGAGACGAAAACAGCAATGGCTTCTCCCTTCAGATCGTGAGGGCGTCCCACGGCTGCGGCCTCGGCAACAGCCGGATGGCTTACGAGTGCACTCTCGATTTCAATCGTACTCAAACGATGTCCGGACACATTGAGCACGTCATCAATTCGCCCCATGATCCAGTAATAACCGTCCTTGTCACAACGAGCATTATCACCCGCCAAATAACGGTTCGGGACCTTGCTCCAATATTGCTCACGATACCGTTCATCGTCCCCCCAGATTCCACGCAACATGCCGGGCCATGGATGATTGATGACGAGCCAGCCGCCCTCATTCGTACCGACTGAATTACCCTGCTCGTCGACAATGTCAGGTATGACCCCGGGCAACGGCTTCGTACAACTTCCTGGCTTTGTGGCAATTGCACCCGGCAGGGGTGACATCATGATGCCCCCCGTTTCCGTCTGCCACCAAGTATCAACAATCGGACAATTACCACCGCCGATCTTCTCGTGATACCACATCCAAGCCTCTGGGTTGATTCCCTCGCCAACCGTACCCAGAAGTCGCAAGCTTGACAGGTCATGTTTTTCGACATGCTCATCGCCCCATTTGATGAACGCACGAATCGCCGTGGGAGCCGTATAAAGGATCGTCACCTTGTGACGCTCAACCAAATCCCAAAATCGATCTTCCGCTGGAAAGTTGGGAGCGCCTTCGTAAATCAACGCAGTAGCGCCAGCTGCCAAAGGACCATAAACGATGTAGCTGTGACCGGTAATCCAACCGCAATCAGCCGTGCACCAGTAAATATCATCTTCCCGATGATCGAAAACCCACTCGAACGTCTTCTTCGCATAGAGATTATAGCCAGCCGTGGTGTGCTTGATCCCCTTCGGTTTTCCAGTCGATCCGCTGGTATACAGAATGAAGAGCGGATTCTCGCTATCCAACGGTTCTGCCGGACAGTCCTCTGACGCTTGCTCGACCAGGTCATGCCACCAATGATCCCGGCCTTCTTTCATCACAACGTCGTTTCCGACGCGTTTCAAGACGATGCAGTTTTCAACCGTCGTACTCGATTTTTCGAGAGCCGCATCCACGGTTTCTTTTAGCGGTAGAGCTTTGCCTCGACGCCATCCCGCATCCGAAGTGATCTGGAGTTTGGCGCTCGCATCATGATTACGATCGGCAATCGCTTCAGAGGAAAAACCGGCAAAGATCACCGAATGAACTGCGCCAATTCGAGCACAGGCCAACATCGCGACGACCAATTCGGGAACCATCGGCATATAGATCGAAACCACGTCACCCTGGCCCACTCCCAATGACTTCATCGCGTTGGCAAACTTGCAAACTTCCCCATGCAACTCTTTATAGGTCAGCGTTCTTTGATCACCAGGCTCACCCTCCCAAATCAGGGCAACCTTATCACCTTGTCCCTTCTCAATATGGAGATCCAGACAGTTATAGGAAGCATTGGTTTCTCCACCGACAAACCAGCTCGCGTAGGGCTCCTTCCACTCCAACACCTTGCCGTAGGGCTTAAACCAATGCAATTCGTCCTTTGCCAGACCGTCCCAAAAAGCCGTAGGGTCTGCTTTCGCCCGATCCCACAACTGCTGGTACTCGTCCATTGATTTGATTTCAGCCTGAGCGACAAACTGCTGATTGGGAGCAAACAGTCGATCCTCGTTCATAACTGAGTCGATTTGACCGGACTTGGGTTGATTCATCGGGCACCTCGGCTGAAAGCAACTTTACTGCTGGAAAGCGGCAATTCTATGGGCGCTAGAATAGAGTGTCAACGAAGCCAAACGGATGCATCACCCGCTCACCAACCAGCTCAGACGGTCGTTTCCCAAACAATCATTCGGTGAGCAACTGACAAATACACACTTCGATCTCAGTCTGATCGAAGATCTCACCATCACCAAATATGAACCGTAGTTGCCCGGCTCGATCATCGAGCTTCAAGGTCGGAAGTGTGCCAGATTGATTTTAAAACGCATTCATCGCCTCCCCACCTGCCCCCGTTAGTAGAAGTAAAAGCCGTTACGAGTGCGGCTTCGGCGGCAAGAAAAGCTTTGATCGCAGGTAGATTCTCCGCTTCGCCGATAGCAACCGGCCGATAGCAACCGAGGGTTACGACCAGATTTCGATAACCCTACCTCTCACTGATAATCTACAACTGCACGAAATTCATCTAGGCAAGCAGCGCACCGAGTCGCCCAAAATGAACCAAGATAACCTTCCCAAATGCTGGCTAATAAACGCATTCAGTCCCGAACCATCAATCGGAGTGACTCTCGTCGCAGATTTTCTTTATGAGAATCCATTCCCCTCGTCTTTTCGATCTCACCCTACTCGGATTCTTCGAGACTCGATCAAGATTCACCCAAACAGCCCAACGGAACGAAAATCGAGAGGGCGAACATGAGAGCCTTCATGTAATTCAACGCTTGCCCCCGCCCCGCCAAAATCAGGGCTGACCACGTCAACGGGCTCCTGGCCAGCCCAACAACACGCGAGGGCTATTGAATTTCCCATTTGATCGCGCAGCCAATTTGGCGTGACTCCTGAACCTTCGGCTTTTTCCCAGCAAGCACTGCCTGAACGGCTTCTCGCAGATAATCTTTCTTGACGCCATTCGCGTTCTGCCAGTTGTCGTCAATTGCACCCATGTAGGCGATTTGACGATCCGGCGTCAGCAGGAAAGAGTGTGGCGTACAAACCGCGCCAAGACCGCGAGCCGTTTGCTGAGACGCATCGTGGAGATAAGCGAAAGCAAATCGTTCTTTCTGTGCACGTGACTTCATCGCCGCCAGACTCTCCCCACGATTCACGTTGATCGCAACTACCTCCAGCCCCTGATCCCGAAAATCCGTGGCAAGCGAATTCAAACGAGACTGATAGGCCGATGCTACCGGGCAATCGTTGCTCGTAAAAATTACGGCAATCGCTTTTGCCTGCTTGTGATCCTGCCAACTGTGGTGCTTGCCATCGACACCCGGTAGATCTTTCCAGATCGATACCTTGTCACCGATTTCCACAACACGGTTGTATTTCCCCGCTGTGACTAAAGCACTGCTCAGCAGCAGCAGCAGCAAAGTGCACGAGATAGTCTGACGTTGGCAGTGCATCGAAAGCTCCTGAAAACAAATTAAACCAGATCGATGGGGCAGCCCTCCTCGACACCCCACCAATGAATCGCATTCTAGGCGGCTGAATCAGTCAGTCAAGAATTCTCGCCGCCTGCACCTCGACTGTAAGGCAATCACGATCCAAATCGGCACTTCCTGCCGCAATTTCGGCAATTCCTGCGGACACAGCTACAATGACAGCAGTCACCTAGTCGGGCGATTAGCTCACAGTCTGGAGAGTCCCTCATGGTACCGCTGTTGCTCGGTCTGTTCATTCTACCTGCCGTAGATCCCGCCGAGTCGGGCCAGTGGCGGAAAATTCGCATCGCCACGTTCAACACCTCGTTACACCGCGACAGTCCGGGTAAATTAATCACGGACCTACAACAGGATGATCCACAAGCTCGCCAGATCGCTACCATTATCCAAACGGTTCGCCCGGACGTCATTCTCCTGAATGAATTCGATTTCGACCCAGCCAACAAAGCGGCTGATCTCTTTCGACAAAACTATCTGGCCGTCAACCAGGAAGAAACAAACGCCATTCAGTATCCCCACGTGTTCGCGCGACCCGTCAACACGGGCGTGCCGACAGGGCTTGACCTGGACGACAATCAACGAATTGATGATCCAGCCGACGCTTTTGGGTTCGGCAGACACCCGGGACAATACGGCATGCTTGTGCTTTCCAAGCTACCGATCGACACCCAACGCGTGCGAACGTTCCAGAAATTCCTTTGGCGTGAGATGCCTAACGCTTTACTCCCAACCTTCCCAAGCTCTCAGCAATCTTTTTATACCGAAGAAGCATTACAGATCTTACGACTGTCATCCAAGAGTCACTGGGACCTACCACTGCGGATAGGCAATCAGTCGCTCCACTTTCTGGTCTGTCATCCCACGCCTCCCGTATTTGATGGGCCGGAGGATCGAAATGGGCGGCGGAACTTTGACGAAATCCGACTCTGGGCCGACTACGTCCACCCTGATTCGCAGCGAAGTGCTTACCTACGCGACGATCAAGGCGGGGCAGGTGGACTGGCGAGCGATGCCAAATTCGTGATTGCCGGCGACTTGAACGCTGACCCCGTCGATGGCGCAAGTCGAAAGGGCTCAATTGAGCAGCTTTTGTACCACCCTCGCGTGAACGCAACTCTCGTTCCTGTAAGCCAACAGGGCCAGAAGCAGTCTCAGATCCAAGGAGCGGCAAATCACGAGCACCGCGGAAACCCTGCCCATGACACGGCCGACTTTCCTGATCGGCACACTGGAAACCTGCGAGTCGACTACGTCTTACCGTCCAAGGGGCTTCAGATTCGCGGCGGCGGCGTGTACTGGCCGAAGCAGGACAATAAAAACAGAACCATGCTGGACGCCAGCGATCATCGACTCGTCTGGATTGATCTCCAGCTCAATCCATCACAAGACTAACGGAACGCCCCAGCATCGTGCCCCAACGGCGATAACGCGATACGATGTTGGGCTATTTTCGACATCAAATCGTTGAGGGGAATCGCCAGCAATCGAGCTGCAACAACCTGATTGTATCGCGCCTCGACGAGCGTTGATCGGATAAACTCGGCTTCCATCTGTGCAAGCGTCTGCCACTTTCCATCCACCACGTCAATCGGCAAGATAGATTCGTGTTGATTGACCGATTCAATGGCCTTTGTCTGCGGCTGATGCCGATTCGAATCGGGCTCTTCCATTAACGCAGAGAATGCTTCCGGTCGCAGCCGATGCTCATCATTAAACAAGATGGCACGTTCGACAACACTTCGCAGTTGATCGACATTACCAGGCCATTCGTAGCTTTGCAGCAGTGCCATGGCAGCGGGTGTAAGCTGTTTAAGCGGCAAGCCGTTCTCCAAAGTGACTCGCGCCATCCAATGACGTACCAAAGGCTCGACGTCTTCTACACGATCTCGTAAGCCGAGTGAAGTTACCGGCAAAATATTTAAGCGATAAAGCAACTCGAAACTGAAACGTCCGCCTTGAACCTCACTATCTAAATCCTGGGAGGTTGATGCGATTAGCCGCACGTCGGCCGAAGACGAGCGTTCTGCACCAAAGGGTACGATACGTTTCTCGCGCAGTGCAAATAACAGCTGCAACTGAGAATCTTGGTCAAGGTCACCGGCTTCATCGAGAAACAATGTCCCGCCTTCGGCTGCCCCAAAACAACCCAACGTGGCCGCGCGGGCCAAACCAGGGGCACCGTCGACTTGTCCAAACAATTGCGAAGCGCGCAACGGTTCAGGAACAGCACCACAACGAAAGGGGATGAAAGGATGATCAGCTCGAGGACTGTGAGCGTGAATCGCCCGAGCGATTAACTCGCGACCGGAACCAATCGGTCCAGTGATCAACACGGGATAAGAGTAATTAGAGACCTGCAGAATCCGTCGACGAGTTCTTTTCGTCCACGCAGACTCACCAATTATTTTTTCAAAAGCAAAGGCAAAGGTGTCATGCATTGTAGTTTGAGGTCACTAGCGGTTCCTGGGAATTGTTTGGTAACTAAGTGGTGGTAAGTATCATCCAAACAGCTGAAATTGCAAACACTTTTCAAATGTTTTCGGATACACTCTACTGGCCCGGTAGACCCCCCCCCCCCCACAATTGACTGTTATCTTGTCGCATTAAGATGACGACCGTCAACACAAATAGACAAATCACCGAACCGATCTTTGTCGGTGGTTCAGCAATCTAAACAAGCAGACGGCGGAAGCAGCCGATCGTGACGAGTGCGAAACACAACAAGCTCAGGCAACTGGGCTCTGGAATTGCCGCTGCGGGCGCAGGAATGAATTCACTGCGAGGACCCACATCGTAGCCACCCGTTTGCAGGGCCGCCACAAAGTCAGTCGTGTCAAACTCGAGATCCCCATTCCAATCACCAGTAGCCCACGTCGAATTGGCGGCCATGCCATCCTCGTACTCGGCCGACTGAAATACGGTAATGAAATCTTCCGAATTGAATTCACCGTCGAGATTCGAGTCACCAAAGTAGGTGTGCTTCAATTGTTCAATCCAAATCACGCGATCCGCTTGGCCCAGAGCCCCATCCCCATCGAGGTCAAACTGCGCCTGATAATCAGCCTCGACGCTGGCTAACGTCAACAGATCAATATCAGCAGCCGTCAATTGACCATCGCCATCAAAATCGCCTGGCACGACGACTTCGACAATCTGGTCTCGATACGTCGCCAAGTCAGCATGGTAGGTGATACTGCCGAAAACAGCATTACGAATGATGTTGGGATGTCGCGGATACCCTTCAACAGCGACTGCCATACCCGCCAATTCCCACACGTCATTGTTTTTGACAAACAAAGGACCACCCGAATCATTCACGACCGCCTGTGATTCAAAATTCGAAATGAAGTCACCATCAGACACGACAGTACGGTCTGAGTTACCTTCGCTGTAATCAAACTCGGTGATCAGCGAGATGACATCACCATTCGTCTGTACCACTTTCGTGATGTCATCATCAAATTCGCGACGTCCAAAGAGCTCATCATCCTCAATCAGATTCGTGCCCCATCGCAATGAGTTGGAACCTTGGGTTTGGAATCCAGAATACCGACTTGGGGGGTCCGTTTCCTCCCATCGGCTGTTCCAATGGGTTACCTCGTCCATCCGATCCTTCCCGTAGCCGACGACAATCGCCTCCGTACCTACCGGAGGCGATATCTGGCTGATTAACAGAGGCGGGAGCCCAGGATCTTCGGTAAGCTGAAATAAAATAATATCAGTGTCATTGCTCAAACCGGAGCGACGGGGGTTTTTCAGCCTGACCAGCGAATCAGAGTCAGCTGAAAACAGTCCCTTTTCGGGAAAGTTGACACTGCCCACTCCAACATGATCTGCCGTCATCACCCAGAGATTGCCCAGGTAGATGCCCGTCGACCCCCGAATCACCGCCACATTGTCCCATCCCGGATCGTCGGGCGGACGAGTCGTATTCTCCGTCGTTTGACTGACAACGACCGCTTCGAGTCGGCTCGGCAGAATCACGACGACCAAGCAAAGCAAGAGCCCAAGCCATTTGATCGCCAGACATTTCAAGCAGGGCAAACACATAAAGATGGGCAATTCAAAAAAGGCTGGGAAATGCGGTCCTGAATGATGACAGTCGATACTAATCCATCACCCTTCATATTAGCCTCGGCCCTAATTCTGGACAAGGATTTTGGACCCGCGAAGCCGTGTTAAGCTACGCAAACGGAGCCAAAATCGCCCGGCCTACCTGATCACTACAATCAACACAAGCGATCGAGAAGATGTCGTATCTTAACAGAATCAGCCTTCCCGACCAATTGACCGCTATTCTAGGACCTGTTACTATCCTCGGTTTCCAGCGTATGGAATAAAACCAGCTCGGGGCCTGAGCATCGCCAGCCGATGTCGACAGCTTCTGTTGAAAATAGACCGAGCGGTAGAACTTAACGGCGTGTCTGTTGAGTTCCACTTTCACAGATGTCGATCGGGTGATGGCTTAAGCGAGGAGATTGTTTGTGGCGGAATCGTTGGCAAAGCGTTTAATTGAAGCGGGAGTTCACTTCGGACATCGAGCCAGTCGCTGGAATCCGAAAATGTCTCCGTATATCTACGCCCGCAAAAATCTGATCCACATCATCGACATCCGGGAGACCATTCGAGGTCTACTGCGAGCCGAGCGTTACGCACAGCAGATCGCCGCGCGTGGTGGACAGATCCTGTTCACCGGTACCAAGCGGCAAGCGAGCGACACGGTCGAACGCGAAGCATTGCGGTGCAACATGCCCTTTGTCAGCGAACGCTGGCTTGGAGGCACCTTGACAAACTTCCGCACAATCCGGAGTCGCCTGGGTCGGCTGGAAGAATTGGAATCAATTCGCGGCGGTGACGAACTGGCGACGTACTCGAAAAAGATGCAATCTTCGCTGAATCGCGAATATCGCAAAATGTACCGCAACCTAAATGGCATGCGGACCATGACACGTCTTCCCGAGTGCGTATTTGTCGTTGATCCACGCAAAGAGAAAAACTCGATTCGAGAAGCAAAGAAACTGGGCATCACGACGATCGCCCTGATCGATACCGATTGCGATCCAGACTCCGTTGACTTACCTATCCCAGGCAACGATGACGGTATTCGATCGATCGAATTGATTGTTTCGCTACTCGCCGATGCGATCAACCGCGGTCGTGCGGAAGCCCCCACTGCCAAGGGCGAAGCAGTTGGCGCTGCAAAAGCTGACACGTCAGCCAAAGAAGCGTCAGCCAAAGAAGCGTCAGCGGAGGCCAGCGTTGAGGCAGCCGCCGAGTAAACGGATCGGGTTTTGATCACAAAACGGGGTCGCGACGGACGACAACGGCGAGCGAGGCACTTTCACTGAGAGACCTGTTCACTGAGAGACCTGTTCACTGAGAACTAGCTCTCTCGCTCGTTCAAGCTATTCGGACACCTCCATGGATCGTGAGGGCCAAAGCTCGACTGAGTTGGCAAAGGATGCTCAGTCTCACCGAATTAAGCTCTTCGCCAACAACCTTCTATAAATGTCACGCATCCTCAAATTTCGAAGATGCTTTTCAATTTTGCAACCTAACGATTGAACAAGATTTGGGAGACCTAACACTATGCCCGGTATCACTGCGGCGGCAGTCAAGGCGCTTCGTGAACGAACGGGGCTGCCAATGATGGACTGCAAAAAAGCCTTGACCGAATGCGAAGGCGATGAGGAGAAAGCCGTTGACTGGCTGCGCGGTCAAGGTTTGAAGACGATGGAAAAACGAAGCGGACGCGAGACCGCTTTCGGACGCATGGGACTGTACAAAGGTCTCGACAAGAACAAAGGAGCCATGGTGGAGCTCAAGTGTGAGAGTGCTCCCGTGACTCAAAACGAGGAATTCGTCCAGTTGGCGGATGACCTCGCTCGCCAACTTGCGGAAGGCCCCGGTGCGGAAACAGCTGACGAACTGCTCGACCAACCATCGCCAAGTAAAGACGGCATGACGCTGCGTGAGCAAAAAGAGGATCTGTTTAACCGTATTCGCGAAGTCTTCAACGTCGGGCGCATGCTCCAGTTCGAAGGCCCCTGTGGCGGATACTCGCACAACGCGGGAACAGTCAGCGGTGTCCTGCTCGAAGTCAGTGGTGGCAACGACGACGCGGCAAAGGATATTTGCATGCACATTGCCGCGATGCGGCCCCAAGCCCTCAGCGTCGACGAGCTCGATTCGGTTGTGGTTCAACGCGAACGCGAAGTTCTGACCGAAGCTGCCCGCCAAGAAGGCAAACCGGACAACATTATCGAAAAAATGGTCGAAGGTCGCATGCGTAACTTCTATGCCGAGTCCGTTCTGAAGGAACAGCCCTTCGTGAAGGACGACAAACTGACCGTTAGTAAATTTGCTGATGCTAACGACATGAAGATTGTTCGCTTTGCCCACTGGGAATTGGGAAAAGAATAACTTCCCGGAATTCAACCTTGAGGAACACCCTTGGTTCGGCACCTGCCGAACCAAGATCCGATAGGTCATCGCGATCATCCATCTAATCAGCCATGAAAGAAAGGTATTTTCGTGATGAACTCAGCTGAGAACCAATCGCCTCGATTTCAGCGTATTGTGTTGAAGCTGTCCGGTGAAAGCTTCGCACCCGCCGGAGAACGTGGCATCTCGATGGATGAGGTTGTCGAAATATCTCGGCAAATTGGCCAGGCACAAAAATTGGGCTGTGAAGTCGCTGTGGTGATTGGTGGCGGCAACATCTTGCGCGGGGCCCAGTTCAAGAGTAGTTACGCCGAAATCCAAGAAGCAACCGCTCATTACATGGGCATGTTGGCTACCGTCGTCAACGGCTTGGCACTGCAAGACTCACTGGAATCGATCGGCTGTAAAACGCGATTGATGACTGCCATTCGCATGGATGGTGTGGCGGAACCCTATATTCGCCGACGAGCTCGGCGACATCTCGAAAAAGGGCGCATCGTCATTCTCGCCGCCGGCACCGGCAGCCCATTTGTGACCACCGACACAGCCGCCGCCCAACGAGCCCTGGAACTTGAGGCGGATGTCGTGTTGAAAGCCACACGCGTTGATGGTGTCTACAGCGATGATCCAGAACGAAATCCACATGCCGTGCTGTATCGAGAACTGAATTACAGCACCGTTCTGGAGCAAAACCTCCGAGTCATGGATCACACTGCCATCACCCAATGCATGGAACATGGCATGCCTTTGCTGGTCTTCAATTTCAAACGGAATGGCAATATCGAACGGGCCGTGCTGGGGGAAACCGTTGGAACATTCATTTCCAGCGATGTCAAAGTCGAAACCTAGCCAACGCGGTTTGCCACAGCAATTCGCAAAACGTACAATCGGCCAGAGTAAATACGGTTTGAGCCTTGGTCGTTGACTTGCAAATTGGATCGAACTCATGAGCGCTGAAGAAATTCTGTTTGATACTGAGGAACGTATGGAAAAAGCGGTTGATGTGCTCAAAAAGAGCCTCTCCGGCATTCGCACAGGCCGAGCAAATCCCGGCCTCGTCGATTCACTCCGAGTCGAAGTTTACGGCTCCCCGACTCCCATCAAGCAGATTGCCTCAGTCAGTGCACCAGAGCCCACTCAGATCGTGATTCGACCCTATGATCCCAGCACGATCAAAGATATCGAAAAGTCGATCATCGCTGGTGACCTCGGATTGAATCCGCAAAACGATGGTCGTGTTGTTCGCATCAACATTCCGCCTCTTTCAGGCGAAGTTCGCAAAAAAATGGTTTCTCGGATCAAGGAGTTGGGAGAAGAAGCAAAAGTTTCCATTCGCAATATCCGCCGAGATTCCAATAAAGCAGCCGAGACAGCTGAAAAAGATAAGACCGTCAGCGAGGACACTCGAGACGATATCAAAGACCAAGTTCAAGAATTGACCAAGAATTACGAAACAAAAGTAAACAAGATGACCAAACAACGGGAAGTCGAAGTTCTAGACGATTGACTCGTGCAGAGGCGGCAATCGCTCTCATCAACTGCCCCTGGGATATCAAAAAACTTCTTAGTCACAGCTTCTTTTCTCTCGCTGCGAAACGATTTCCTACCCCTGATGATCTCGTCAGATCCACTCGGGATCGATTCGACAAACAACCGCCGATGCTTTTAGAACGCGCCGGATACGCAAAAATCGGCAGTCGTGCGCGGCTTGCAAAGGACGCCAATCGACCCTGTGCCGAAAAAAACCAAGGCTCTCCCTTGCCCCAAGATCACCCCGCAAAGCTAGTCTGCTACGACGTGTAACCACTCAACTTGCCGACCAAGCAATGATTCAAAAACGATGGCGGCTAGAAAACGAAGAGGAAACCGTTCAGCCCCAAACCGACAAACGTCCGCACGATCGCTTGAATCACCACGCCACAGCAGATCGATTCGGAATCGGTCACAGGAGCTCGCACAACCTCACCGCAAGACCAAACAACGCGATTCCCAGCCAAAGCCGTCAACAACGACATTCCCAGACGAGTCGTCAGCGACCTGTCGTTCGTAGGACAGCAAAGGAGCCCTATCCCGGCTCCAATCAACGGTGCGGCAAGCCAACCTCCCCAAACAGTCGGGCCGAAAAACTTGGCGCCCAGACCGTGTATGCGATCATCGCCCAAAAACACTCGAGGCGGCCCAACTCAAAATACAAGCCGAGAGCGATCCTTTCGATTTGAGCGGTGATGGCCATTGCGACCCGCAGCCGCTGTGCAAGGATTTCCATTGTTCATGCTAGCTTCAAGCGCAAATATAAAACGATTGTTCAACCGCCGAAGCTCATTCACACCTTGGCGAAGTCAAACTCAGCAACGATTCAAGAAGCAAAAAAACGCAATCACTTTAATCACCGCAGCCGCGATCAGCCTTTATCCTACCCAAAACCACTCTCGTCTCGCGTTGAGC
Source organism: Pirellulaceae bacterium (assembly GCA_029243025.1). NCBI lineage: Bacteria > Pseudomonadati > Planctomycetota > Planctomycetia > Pirellulales > Pirellulaceae > Pirellulaceae bacterium. Next base: position 342,280 of record JAQWSU010000045.1, read on the forward strand.
CGTCCACGACTCAACAATCGACGTCAACGTGTCGTCTCCAAAATCGGAGCGATACTCTAACAATTCGCGCTGAAGCGGCTCACAGCATTTCACCGTCGGTTCGGCTGACTCAACCATTCAACTCGAATCCGATTGCTTCGATCTTGACCCAGCAGGCGAAGCATCCTAAACTCCTCGGCCCGTGAACTGAGACCCAAACAGTTCAACGCTAGCTTGTCATCACGTTCGGTTTAAGGAGGAACCGCATGTCCCGCAGGCGCATGATCAACAAATCACGCATCCGATTCGTCGCCATCACGGCGATCATCTGTTGGCAAGTCGCAACAACGTCCGCGATCCTTGCCCAAACAAAAAAGCAACCAGCGGATCCAGCTTTGGCTTCTGCCGCAGGTAACGCCAGCTCAAATAAAAACGTTGTCGCCGTCATCAACGGCCAAACGATCACTCGGCAGGAGCTGGCACAACAATGTTTGGAGCGTTATGGCGAACCAGTCCTGGAAAGCCTGATGAACAAACATTTGATCCTGCAGGCATGCAAATCCAAAGGTGTGCGGATCACGAATCAAGACATCGAGGACGAGATTGAGGCAATTGCTAAGCGATTCAACTTAGCGAAAGACCGTTGGCTTGAGATGTTGAAGCATGAGCGAGACATCACCGCGGAACAGTACCGTCGCGACATCATTTGGCCCACATTGGCATTGAAAGCGCTGGCCGCGGACAAAATGGTTGTCAGCGAAGATCAGCTCAAAAAAGCATTTGAATCCGAATACGGACCAAAAATCCAAGCACGCATGATTGCGGTGAGTAACCGAGCGCGAGCCGAGAAGCTGCTAACGGCTGTGAAAGCAAAACCCGATCAATTCAGTGCCTATGCAAAGAAGTACTCGGAGGATCCCAACAGCGCCGCAGCGCGAGGGTTGATTCCTCACATTCGCAAGCATGTCGGTGAGCCCAAAGTAGAGACCGCGGCGTTCGCGCTTGAGCCGGGTGAAATATCCGACATTGTGGAAGTTGCAGGGCAACATCTGATCTTCCAGTGTGAAAAACGCTTACCGGCAACACCGATTTCTCCCGCCTATCGCAAAGTCGCTCGTGCCCAACTCAAAGAGCGTATTGTCGACAACAATCTACGTGACGCTTCCACCACAATTTTTCAGGATTTGCAATCGGGAGCCAACGTGATGAATGTCCTGAACGACTCGGAGCAAAAGGCAAAGCACCCCGGTGTTGCGGCAATGATCAATGGTCAGCAGATCACGGTTCGTGAACTTGCCGAGGAATGTATCGCGAGACACGGGCAAGCCGTACTCGACAGCGAAATTAATCACCAGCTCCTTCGGCAAACGCTGAAGCGAAGTGGCAAGTCAGTCGCAAACGAAGATATCGACGCCGAAATCGCTCGTGCCGCAGAAGCGTACGGCTTTGTAACTCGCGATGACAAGCCGGACGTCGAACGATGGCTAAAAGATGTCACCGCACAGGAAGGCATGGATGTCAAAACTTATATCCGCGACGCAGTCTGGCCTTCTGTGGCCTTGAAAAAAATCGTCGCCGATGAAGTGAAGGTGACGGATGATGATCTAAATCGAGGCTTTGAAGCTAACTACGGTGAACGAGTTGACGTGCTCGCCATTGTGGTCGGCAACCAACGAGTTGCCCAAGAAGTATGGGATATGGCTCGCGGCAAAAAGACGACCACCTTTTTTGGTGAATTGGCCGCCCAATATTCGATCGAGCCCGTTTCCAGGGCCAACCTGGGTGAAGTCCCGCCGGTTCGTCGTTTCAGCGGACAGCCAGCCATCGAACAAGAAGCATTTAAGCTCTCCAATGATGACCCACTCTCGGCAATCGTCGCCGTGGCTGACAAATACATCATCATGTATTACAAGGGTCGTACAAAGCCGGTCGTCGAAGAGCTTTCAGAGGTCAAAGACGAGTTGGAAAAAGATCTCAAGGAAAAAAAACTGCGGGTCGCGATGGCTCAACGATTTGATGACATTCGTGATGGGGCCCAAATCGATAATTTTCTTTCCGGAACGTCCCAATCGGGCAAGACACGCACGCAGTCGACAGTCGGTCAACCCACCGAGACCGCGTCCCGACCCGCTCGTCAGAGCCCTCAATTGGTTCGCCCTGCGTCTCAGAAACGGCGCACGAGTCGCTAAATCCGGAAAATTCGTTCTCCCAACGGCCTTGCGGACCGAATCGCAAGGCCGTTTTTTTTTTCAAATCAAGCGGTCCAATTCGCCAATTACTGTGTTTTTCAGCCCATCTCTTCGTTTTTTAGTTGTTTCACCCTTCGACGCCTGCCAGATACCGAGTTAGCCGTTTGCTCTACCGCTGCAACCGTCTATCTTTAAATGGTGCGACTCATCCCACTTGTAGCCGAGACAACCTGCAGCCATGTCGGAATACGAAATCGACCCGATCGAACAAGCCGCCACTTCGAGTGAACCTTTCCAGGTTCAACTTGCCTCCCGCGTCCATCGGCTGCCACCGTACATGTTCGGGCGCATCAATGCGCTTCTCTATCAAAAACGCCGAAACGGCAATGACGTGATCGACCTCGGCATGGGAAATCCATCCGACCCTCCCGAAGAGCTGGTCGTCGACAAACTAATTGATGCAGCTCGAGACCCCAACAACCACGGCTACAGCAAATCAAACGGAATTCTGAATTTACGCCGTGAAGTCGCCAGCAAGTATTTCAAACGATTTGGCGTGCGACTTGATCCGGACAATGAAGTGATGACCTGCCTGGGTTCGAAGGAAGGATTCTCTCACATGTGCTTGGCAATAATGGGGCCAGGCGACACGGCGATCGTCCCAGCACCCTACTTCCCTGTGCATACCTACGCAGTCGCGCTGGCCTCCGGTAACGTGATATCCCTGGATGTTCGAGACAATGAAACTTTTTTGAAAAACATTGCCTACACATGCCAGCAGCTCTATCCAAAACCCAAATTGCTCATCATCTGCTACCCTCACAATCCATCGACGGCAACGGTCGAACCCGAATTCTTCGTCGAAATCGTTAAGCTGGCGAAGAGATATGGATTCATGGTAATCAGCGACTTTGCATATGCTGACGTGAGCTTTGAGGGCTACAAACCACCGAGCTTCCTTGCCGCCCCAGGTGCTACGGACGTGGGTGTCGAATTCACCACGATGAGCAAGGGCTATAACATGGCCGGCTGGAGAGTTGGGTTTTGCTGCGGCAATTCGGAAATGATCAAAGGACTGGGCGTGATCAAGGGATACTACGATTACGGCCTATTCCAGGCGATTCAAGTCGCGGCCATTATGGCTTTGCGACACACGGATGCAGCCGTCGAACGTCAATCAGAGATTTACCAGCAACGGAGAGACGTGTTGGTGCACGGACTGCAAAGGCTGGGCTGGGATGTGAATCCGCCTCGAGCCGGGATGTTTGTCTGGGCACCAATCCCAGAACCCTGGCGATCCTCGATGAGTACGATGGATTTTGCCATGATGCTCTTGGAAAAGGCCGATGTGGCCGTCAGTCCGGGCAGTGGATTTGGCGATGCGGGCGAGGGACATTTAAGACTGGCTCTCGTCGAAAACGAAAATCGGCTTCGCCAAGCGGTCCGTCAAATCGGTCGCTGCCTGGAAAATGAGGCCAAGAGCCTCTCTTCACCCGCAAATCGTGGCACGACCGCAGAAGCGAAAGCTTCTCCTTAGTTCGCGTCAGGGGCCGCTGTGAAAACACTGCGGAACGCTTATAATGGGGCCGTTTTCGCCACCGTCGACCAATGGCCAAGTCGGTTCGTCGGCGCAGACAGGCCGCCGCGCATAAAAAAAGGGCCCTTGCTCGCCGCAACAAGGACCCAAATTTTGGCTGCCCAGACTCTACCGAGGTATTGTCCGGAGACCCACAGCCGTACAACACTTATCGGGGAGATTGTGGCTGTGACTTTAGGTAGGAAACTGGAACTATCTGTACAGAGCCCAAAAAACGGAATGACATGATCCAGTCATGTCATCTTTTGCGATCAGAGAATATCCGATTCACCCACTCTTAAGTAGCGATTCCATGAAACAAACGGCAAAGTTGGCATTGGAAGACGGCACAGTCTTTACCGGCGAGGCATTTGGCGCCGATGGCGAGGTCGACGGCGAGGTGTGCTTCAATACCTCCATGACAGGTTATCAAGAAATTCTGACCGACCCGAGCTATCGTGGCCAAATTGTCACCATGACCTATCCCCAAATCGGTAATTACGGCGTCAATTCTGAGGATGTTGAAAGCTCTCGTCCGCACCTGTCGGGCTTTGTCGTGCGAGAACTCAGCCGGATTGCCAGCAGCTTTCGAGCGAATGAGGGCTTGAATGAATACCTGAAAAGAAATGGAATCGTTGGAATTGCCGGTATTGATACTCGCGCCTTGGTCCGACGAATTCGAACGCAAGGCGCGATGAAGGGGGTGCTCTCTACTAGCGATCTCGACGATCAGAGTCTGATTGCAAAGGCTCAAGCAAGCCCCGGCCTGGTTGGACGAGACCTTGTCCGAGAAGTCGTGATCGAGGAAAAGCGAGAATGGACCGAACCTCTGAGTGAATGGGCAACTTGTGTGGATCAAAAAAAAGCTCCAGAGTCGGAACAGAAGCTTCACGTCGTTGCACTCGATTTCGGCATGAAATGGAATATTGCTCGCCACCTTCACGACCTCGGTTGTCGAGTCACCATCTTGCCCGGCACGCAAGCAACCGCCCGTGAAATTCTCTCCTTGAATCCAGATGGCGTTTTTCTATCGAACGGCCCAGGTGACCCAGAACCACTTAGCTACGCGATCGAAACAATTCGTGAATTAATTTCAAAGAAGCCAATCTTCGGTATTTGCCTCGGCCATCAGTTGCTGGCACTCGCCAGCGGTGCTCGTACCTTCAAGCTGAAATTCGGTCATCGGGGTGCCAATCAGCCCGTGATCGATTTGGAGACGGGACGGGTCGAAATCACGGCGCAAAACCACGGCTTTGCGGTCGAAGAGGAATCGCTGCCCGAACACCTGGAAATCACGCATCGCAACTTGAATGACCAAACCATTGCCGGATTAAGACACCGCAATGCAGCCGCCTTCGGCGTGCAGTATCATCCTGAGGCGTCATCTGGACCACACGATAGCCAATATTTGTTCAAACGCTTTCATGAACTTATGCTGTCACCGGAAAACGTATCGGCTTGAACCTGATCCAGACTGCCCCGATTCAACTGGATGCGTTCGAAAACAACAATCGGAGCACGTCCATGGCTAGCCTCGCCGTCGATCGGTCGACGTTTCCGGCTGTCTGCAATTGTCGATCGCACTGATCAACGATCAGACGAACATATTGATCCCGCGACTCCTCGATCAATTCACTTGCCAAATGAGCCTTTGCCTGAGGCCAGAGTGTTTCAAGTCGAGAAAAACCTTGATCTAAACCAGCAATCGCATCAAAGATCGCATCGTCAAGTTGGTCGAGTTTCTCTAAAGTTTCTCGATGTGCTAGATCCAACTTTGGCATCGTCAACTGCTGGCTGTCACCGAACTCATTTTGCAATCTTTGCCCTTGATACGATGGGTGGACATCCTGCTGATAGCAAAATCCGGAGTTCGCTGCGATTGTCGACGAGACGTCAGCTGAACTGCTACCACGACAGAGATCATCTTGGGTCAGTGCGTCGTTTGCCAAACTTTTTAAGCTGGCGAACGTCGTCGCTGCCGGCGCCGATCTGACAAAGTCATGACAAGCGTCGGCACCAGACCGATCGAGAAGTCGCTGAATCACATTTGCCCAAGGATGTCGCAAGTCCGTGATCATCCCCAGGCTGTCATCTAGACTCACGACGGAAACACCGGGCGTGTGAAACATGGAAGTCCATGAATCACCCGTATCACGAGCCATACACAGTTGAAATGGATAGGCAGAAAAAGACGAGGTCAAGCCATTCAGCGAAAGTTCACGGCGACACGAAACGGGTAGCAATTCGTAGAGCGAGGAAACAAGACAACGAGCATCCTGCTCCAACAATACGCCCAGTTGCCCGGCCGTCAATAAACAATCCACGAGGCCGCTAAGCACTCCCACCGTCCAGCGACTTTTCGCAGCCTCGAGTTCCTGCATCGACGAGAGCATCCCTCTCCAATCCGATTCATTGCAGGCAGCAACGTCAATCGATTCCACCGTCAACGTCGATTGACGTGCCATCGCATAGTCCAACAACCAAAAGGGCTGGAATTCAAACTTTGCGAACACTGCTTCCGAAAAAAACAGAACGCGCACTTCCGTGTCCCCTTCGGCCTGATAGACAATCAGATAGCGATCAGTCGGTGATGGGCAAACCATCATGCGACAGGGTGGAGATTCCCGTGTACCTTCTGCAAGTAATTGACGCACAAATGCAAGCTCGCTGTCAGTCACCCCGATCGTCGCAACGACCTGACTCAAGTGCGTTTCCGAATATCTGCGTTCGACTGACAGGATGGCTTGGTCAATAATCACTCAGGAAAACTCATTCACAAAAGGCAAAATGGACGGAACCGTGCATCAAAGTCGATGCGCGAAACCAGGCATTCTTAAACAGATAACGAGCAAGCAAGACCCAATGGGAGGGAACGGCCAGGAATCGATTGGACAATCTGCTCCAAAGCGATTTTTCACACCAGCCAACAGCCGTCCGTGCTGCGAGACCGATATCGATTCTCGTCACCTCATCAACCCTATGGCCGAATCTGGCAGAACGCAAGATTTAACGAGGCCTGCAACCCTCTGACATCACGCCCCGACGATTGTGAATGGCGATTTTAGCGATTCCGGGTGTTGCGTTCGCTATTGTCGTCGTAACATGTACCGGTTGTTCAATCGCTATCTTCGAATGCAGGATTAAAATGTCTCGCCCCAAAAAAGGCCAGCGAAAAGCTCCCCAACCGAGCCCAGCCGACCTGGAATCCCGGACGGCCGTGGCAGCAACGGTCGCGTGGATGCTGGCGTTGATGTCCACCATTGCCGCCGAATGCAGCGGAATTTTTGTGCGAATCTTGTTGATGACCAACGACGCGTCGGACCGGTTGCGAGTGCTCTCGACAACGCTGCTGCTGGTCGCATTCCTGTCTGGCACCATCACGCTGATTCTGACTCCCGTCGCATCCCGTCTCCGAAGAACTGCACCGCCTCGAAGCATTGTCATCATCGCTTACATAATGGGAATCGTTCCGCTCATAACAATCGCGTTGCTTAGCATGCTGCCTTGACGTGAAATCCAAGGGGACGGATTTCGATCAAATGTGTACCCACCTGTGAGCCCAGCCCTCCGCTGGTGACATCTCAACCATGTCCGTTCGCTGTAGCAAATGTGGTGAGCAGCTTCTCGGCTCAGTAAATCGTTGCTGGCAATGTGGGCAAACATTCACTGGCAACGCTCAGACAAGTGAAGTCCCACCCATTCGTCGACAAACGGTCGCCTTTGCCGGACAAGAGGTGGATGATTTCGATACCGCAGCTGGGAACCGGGGGACTGGAGATAGGGTGCAAAGCCCGTCCTACCGTCCGGTCAAAGCTCTTTATCAGCAAAAAATATTCCGTGAGAATTGTGCGATCACTTCGGTCGTGGTCGGCGTAATGACGCTCATTGGGTCAATCTTCACATCTTGGGTTTCCTTGCCAGGTACGGTTGGCATTTTCCTGGGCACTTACGGCCTCCAGTCACCCCGTCGCCGCATGGCGTTGGTGGGGATTTCCTTGTGTTGCTTGGCACTAATGGGCAGCGCGACACGGGTGTTAAGCGGACTTTACCAGTCGTACCAACAAAGCCAACAGGAGGAATGGGGCGATTTTTAGTCCTGTTTTCTGGCCGACAGCGAGCATTCCCATGGACGGCTGCGATTTTTGCTTGTCGTCACGTTTCGATCTCATAAAATCGGGGTGAGGGCTGCTCTCCCATTGTAAGCTTTCCTGAAGCCTAAAAATCCCGAGCGTGACATTCAAAAAGGGCGGAGTTTAGATTCCGGTGCGGCGAGCCAGTCCTGAAAACTCGAGAATCGGCGAAGAGATTGATCTTCCTCAGCGTGAAAACCCTGCGGAGCTTTTTCTTGACGCCCAACCTCCCCTCACTCGTTTGACTGGAACGGATCCCGCGAGACGCTGGCTGGACACCTCTAGTTGGATGACCAGTTTGATCCTGCATCTCATCTGTTTCCTACTGATCACTTCGATCACCATCCCTTGGGCTGCCCAAAGTGCTTCTTCCGGCTCACGAGACGGGATCACATTAACGCTAGGTTTTGCAGAAACAGATCATGACGCAGACGGTCAATCACGATCGATTGCGATTGAGCCATCCCCCGAGACAGATGATGGAAAACAGGAAACGGACACTCCTACGGAGCAACCGTCTGGATCCCCTCCGACGCCTCAAGCGGAGCCACAACGGGCTCAGAGTCGGCAGCCGAATCAAGTCCAAGCCAGACGTCAACAATCGCAATCCATGTTTGGCCGTTGGGTCACCCAACGGATGACAGAACCGATCCAGGTTGATTCCTCCTCGAAATACGCAGCCATTCTCAATCGCAAACGAGAGAACATCGAAACATCCTCTCAGCCGGCGCAGCTTCAGACATCCAACACAGCCTCAGCAGAAATCCTGGACGCCCAGCAATTACGTTACGACAAGGTTGTAAACGACTTCATTCAATACGACATTGGGCAACTGCGAGGCAAAGCAGGTCAGGCCGCACGAAAGCGTTTCATGAATTTGGGCGAAGACGCCATTCCGGCTTTAGTACGAGGCTTAAATAAGTCAGCTGGAATTCATGCCAGCTGCCCCGTCGGTGTAATCGCCGGAAAGCTGATTCAGTCACTCCGCGGTTTGAGCGACTCATCATTTTCCCAATATGCGATGGAGAACATTGGTCGGAATGTTCCGGAAGACGCCCCACACTTTCGACGAATACTCGCCTTTCGACGTCGTTGGTTAGGCCAAACAAATCAAGTTCCCGAGGCCGTGGCTGCCGTTGTCGCGGAGCAGACAATGCGGGATGACGGACAGTTACTCGAACTTGTCCTAGCGCTCTCAGAGGCCCCCACTGACACTTTAATTGCCGCCTTAGAATCGGGCGACCAACGTCTTTGCTGCGCGGCGATGATCGCGCTGACCCGCAGTCGAGCCAAGCTCCCCAATCTTCAACAAAGTCGTCTGGTGGGTACGCTATCGCGACTCTCACATTCCGTGGAGACACCGCAGGAAAAGGCCTTGGTCAAGGAAGCGATCTCGTCTGTTCGATCAAGGATCTAGCGACGAACGAGGCAATTGGTTCGCATCGCTCGCTCACCAATAGGCACGACCGGTTCGCCCGCTTTCCGAGACGCAGGCTTTTTATTCCTTCTACTTATCGCGCGGCTTGACAAAAGAAAAGTCGAGCGATTTCTGTAGCGAAGATCCACCATCTGACGAAGTTGTCGATTATGCCGAAAAAACCAGCTGAAGAAACGGCGTATCCCGACTTTTGAGTGGGCATCACCGGATCACTCTCAGATGGTGGCAGCGCAATTCTGACCTTACTTTTTGACAAGCCTTGCAAGGAACCCATGCTTTCATGATTGGATGATCGTGCGAATTGCTCCGAGCAATAACGGACAACTTCTCGTTCCAGACCCACTTCCAATCTTCGTATCCTTTGATCGCGTCGATGGACGTACGGAGAGTTTATGTCAACTGATTTGTTGGAAACGCAACGCGTTGACTTACAACCGCAAGAGCTTGCACCTACGAACGACCGTCCAGTTTACGAAGTTGGTAATTATTACGACGAGATGTTTCGCGGTGATGGTCGACCCCGAATCAGTTGTGAGCCTCTAAACGACACAATCAATTCCATTTCGCCAGATGACCTGAGGCGTCGTCAACTGGCCGCAGACCGTTCGATGATGCAAATGGGGATCACCTTCAATGTTTATGGTGACGATCGAGGCAGCGAACGGGTAATTCCTTTCGACATTGTGCCACGTGTTGTTCAAGGTCGAGAATGGAGTTGGATCGAAGAAGGGCTCAAACAGCGAATTACCGCGCTCAATCTGTTCTTACAAGACATATACAACCGCCAATCGATCATCCGAGACGGTGTTATGCCGCAGGAGGTGATTGAAACCTCAACCGCCTTCCGTCGACAATGCATTGGTCTGACACCACCAAAAAACATCTGGTGTCACATCACCGGAACGGACCTCGTCCGCAATCGTGATGGTCAAATGTTCGTGCTCGAAGACAATTTGCGTTGCCCGTCAGGTGTTTCCTACGTGCTGCAAAATCGTCGACTGATGAAACGATCGTTTCCAGAACTATTTCAGCAATCGGGAATTCGGCCCGTCGACGACTACTGCAGCCGCCTGTTAGACGCCTTGCAGTATTTGTCAAAAGACGCGTCCTCGGAAACTAAAGTCGCGTTGCTGACACCGGGATCTGCGAATTCAGCTTACTTTGAGCATTCGTTTCTGGCACAGCAGATGGGCATCGATCTTGTCGAGGGGCGTGATCTCGCAGTATCGAACGGATCGGTTTACATGCGTACGACGCAGGGTTTCGAGAAAATCGACGTGCTTTATCGGCGCATCGACGATGACTTCCTTGATCCAAACTGCTTTCGATCCGGTTCATTGCTGGGTGTGGCCGGCATGATGGAGGCCTATCGAGCGGGCCGCATCGCCCTAGCCAATGCGCCGGGCACGGGCTTGGCTGACGACAAGGGCATCTACACTTACGTCCCGGCAATCATTCGATACTATCTCGATCAAAACCCAATCCTGCCGAATGTCCCCACTTACCGTTGTTGGGTTAATTCCGAGCGGAAGCATGTACTTAATCATCTGCGTGAATTGGTCGTCAAACCGGTCAATGAGGCAGGCGGTTATGGGCTAATGATCGGTCCTCATGCAAGTCGAGCAGAGCAAGCTGCGATGGCTGATTCCATCTGCGCCAATCCGCGCAACTATATCGCTCAACCGACGCTCAGCCTGTCACGGGTACCGGTCGTCACTCCCCAGGGGCTGAGGGGACGACACGTTGATTTACGACCCTTCATCATTTACGGCTCAGACATTTTTGTCTTACCAGGTGGTCTCACTCGTGTCGCTTTAAAGCCCGGATCACTCGTTGTCAATTCGTCGCAAGGAGGCGGAAGCAAAGATACGTGGGTCTTGACCTGAACTAAGTCATCGCTCAGCGCGATGAAAATCCCCATCTTACAACCGATCGTCGAAGAAACCCCGGAGATCGAAACATGTTGAGTCGAGTTGCCGAATCAATTTACTGGATGAGTCGTTACATTGAACGGGCGGAAAATGTCGCAAGGTTCATTTCAGTCAACCTCAACCTCAGCCTCGACATGCCGGGCGAAGCGGGTGAACAGTGGGCTCCCCTGATCGTCACGATGGATGACGACGAAGCCTATCTCACGCGGTACGGCAGCTACACGCAGAACGACGTCATTCGCTTTATGACGTTGGATGTCGACAATCCTAATTCGATCATATCCTGCCTGAGAAAAGCTCGTGAAAATGCTCGCAGCGTCCGTGAGATCATTTCCGCTGAGATGTGGGAGCACCTCAATAAGTTCTACTTGCTGATGGAAAACTGCAATGGCATCGAAGCAGTGATGAATGATGCCCATTCATTTTTCTCGAGCGTGAATTTCTCGGGCCAACAATTCCTCGGGATCACCGACGCCACGATGACGCACGGTGAGGGTTGGCATTTCAGTCAAATTGGTCGCATGCTGGAGCGAGCAGACAAAACTTCTCGAATCCTCGACGTCAAATATTACATCCTGTTGCCAGATCCCGCCGATGTGGGAACACCCTACGACGACATTCAATGGCTTGCCTTACTTCGATCGGCAAGCGCTCTCGAAATGTATCGCCAACGGCACGGTCGAATTTCCCCCGTGAAGGTCATTCAATTCCTGATCCTTGACCAAGAATTCCCTCGAGCTGTGCTCCATTGCCTCACCTTGGCAAACGAATCACTCCACAAAATCTCGGGAACCTACCTGGACAGTTTCAGCAATCCGCCCGAGCAAAAACTGGGCTACCTCCGAGCCGAGCTTGCTTACACCAAAGCCGAACAGATTGTCTCCGATGGTCTGCATGAATTCGTGGACAGCTTCCAAAGCGGGTTAAATATTGCCGGCAATGAAATCCACGACTCCTTTTTTGCCATGCGTCCGATGGAAACACCCAGCTGATTGACACGCCACTTGTCCGCCTTTGTTAATCCGGCCCAAACCGAGTGACAGGGAAGCCGTGCTACTCCACATCACACATGAAACCCATTATCGTTACTCCGCGCCGGTTGAAATCCAACCTCATCTGTTGCGATTTCAACCACGGAACGACGGCAGCCAAACGACCCAATCTTTTCAACTCGATCTGGACCCGAAACCAGCAGGTTTCACAGAGCAACTCGACTTGGAAGACAATCTCGTTCGATTTGCCTGGTTCGAGGGCAACCACCGGGAGTTATCGATCAAGGTCGCCGCCACAGTCAACACGATCCGACCCAATCCATTCGACTTTCTCAAGCCACACTTAGGCCTGAGTCTCGCTCATCTCTATGACCCGGCTGACCAAACACGACTACGGCATTACCTTTGCCGGGACAAACGGCCCGCCTGCGCTGATCGCGTTGGAGAACTGGCGTCCCGGATCTCAAAGCTCGCAGCAGGGGATCCCGTCCGCTTTCTCATCGATCTAAATCAAGAGATCTGCAATCAAATCCAACTTGAATATCGTGACTCGGGAGACCCTTTCACACCCCACGAGACGCTGCGCAGGGGCGCGGGTGCCTGTCGAGACACGGCCGTGTTATTCATCGATGCCTGCCGGTCGGTTGGGATGGCCGCCAGATTCGCCAGCGGCTACCACTTGAATGAAACTCCTGACGAGTCGAATGAATTGCATGGCTGGGTCGAGGCCTACCTTCCGAACGCCGGCTGGCGAGGCTTTGATCCCTCTGTCGGAATTGCCGTCGCTGATGAGCACGTTACCGTCGCCACTGCCTCATTGCCCCGCAACACGTTTCCAGTCACGGGCAATTATTGTGGGCAAGCGATCCCCGAGATGAAAACGCGAGTTGCCGTGCAAAAACTCTCACCGCCAACTCGCGAATTCTCCAGACACAAAATCGCAGGCCGAAAGCAAAACCTGCTCGTCTAACAATGCAGGCCCGGCACGATTTCATCTGCTGATGAAAACAGTCACACTAGAACTCGATTTTGCAGTCGGGCAAAGCCGCTTGCAATTCCGCTTGACCATCGGCGGAAATTCCTGGATTGAAGGTAATAATCAAGTCCTTCATCGCCTTCAATTGCCCCAGATTACCGACACATTCGGTTGTCAAGTTATTGGAGCCAACGTGTAACCACTTGAGCTTCTGGAGCGGTCCGAGAGCGGCCAATCCCCCATCGGTAATCGTCGTCTTATCCAGGTTCAACCAAGTCAGCTCCGTCATCTCGCCGATCGGCTTGAGACCTTCATCACTGATCAAAGAGAACCAAAGATTCAAACGATTCAATTTTGGCAAATGCTTGATGTGCTCCAACCCAGCGTCGCCGATGGCCGTCTCACTAAGGTCAAGATTCTCCAGGTTCTCAAGCCCGGCAAGACTCTCTAGTGACTCGTCCGTAACAAAGGTTTCACGGAGCCGGAGAATTCGAAGCTTGGGAAACGCCTTCAGCTTAGACAAATCCGAAACTTGCGTTTTGTAGAGATAGAGTTCCTCCAAGTTGGAGAGATCTTGGAGCTGCTCAAGACCTTCGTCTCCCACAGCTGAGAGATCCAGCTGCAGCGATTTCAAATTCGTCAAATCTTTCAAATGCTCCATGCCACGATCAGAAATTCGATCGGTCGAGAGCTTGATACTCTTCAATCGGTTCAGATTCTTGAGATGAACCAAACCATCATCCGTTACCTGTGTGTCACGTAAATCGATCGAAGCCAACGTATCCACATTAGCGAGCTTGGAGAGCCCTTCATCGTCTGTCAAGGTTCGCAGCAACTGCAACGAGCGCAACTTGGGGAGTTGGGCGATGGAAGTTAAACCTTCCGTTCCCACGCTGGCATAGGGCAAACTCAGTGCGGCTAAATTGGGCATCGTCTTGATGGTTTCCAATCCCGCATCTGTCACATTTGTTTTCTCGAGCGTCAGATCTTTCAGCGATTCGATTTTTGCGATGTGTGTCATTCCTACATCGGATACATCACGACCAAACAATCTCAGCTGTTGTAGCTTCTTAAGTTCGTGCAACTGCTCCAAATCGGCATCCGCAACGGGAATCGACAGTTTACCGTCGTAGAAAGAAATTCCCGTGATTTGCTGATCTGCGTTGCGGGTGATTAAAACGCCACTCGACTCGAGTCGTTCCACTAACTCGGGAGGGTCCGGCACGACATTTTTCTTGGGAGCCGGCTTATCCACACTGCTCGCCGAAGCCGTCGCAGCACCGGATGACCCCTTGTCGCCCGCTGCACCCGATGAAGTGTCTCCCTCGGGTGGCGTTTTTTTCGGACATCCGGCCAAGCTCAAGAGACTCAAACTGAAAAGAAGAGTTAACAACAATCTTGGCAATCTCATCGATCAATTTCTCCGGGCCGATTTCGAATTTATGCGAGCCGTCGCAAACCAATCCCACCAACACGCAATTCGGCCGCAAACATTAGGTGCGTGGGTGGCGTAGATAACAATCATGGGGGTTTCATAGCTGAGAAACGACGTTCAACCCTGTACCCCCTTCAGGCTAACGGTTGCGGTGGCTCGTCGTAAAGCCGGCCCAAGTCGCAATTTCCTGGAAAACTACCTCTTCTGAGCCTTTCCAGGCTTGATGATCTCACTTTCAGCCGTCGGAACGGAAACAACGGGGCAGGAAGGGCACAACTTATGCCGAAGACAGCGAAAACAGGAAAGGTTTCCAAAAGAGGGTGAATATTTGTATAATACGGGACCGCTAAAAACTCGGGGCGAATCACTTCTTGTGACTTCATTATTTTGATCCTACCTCAAGTGCCCTTCCATTTTACCGATTACCTTGAAGGAGAAGATTGTCATGGCAATAAAACCCGATCGTCGTAAATTTTTGCAGAGCTCTGCGGCGGCAGGCGTCGGCTACTGGGTTGCTGGTGGTGTCGCCAGCGCCCAAAGCAAATCCCCGAATGAACAGATTCAATTCGCTTGTATTGGCGTCGGCGGCAAAGGTCAAAGCGATTCGGCGGAGGCGGGCCGTAACGGTAAAGTCGTGGCAATTTGTGATGTCGATGACAACACGCTCAAGCGAGCGGGCCTGCGTTTCCGAGAAGCGAAGCCATACAACGACTTCCGTCGACTTTTCGACGAAATGGGCGACAAGGTCGATGCAGTAACGGTAAGTACACCGGACCATAATCACGCCGTGGCGGCCGTGATGGCAATGAAGAATGACAAGCACTGCTTCTGCCAAAAACCGCTCTCACACAGCATCCATGAAGCTCGAGTCATGGGGAATCTTGCTCGCGAAAAGGGCGTAGCAACGATGATGGGAAATCAGGGCACAGCCCTGGACAGTTTGCGCAAAGCCTCCGCCATTACGAATTCTGGCGTACTCGGTGACGTCAAAGAGGTTCACGTTTGGACGAACCGCCCCGTTTGGCCGCAAGGCACGGATCGTCCCAGCGAAGTCAGTGGTGTCCCCAATCACGTTCACTGGCACCAATGGATCGGTCCGGCTCCGACCCGTCCCTACCACGAAGCCTATCACCCCTTCAAGTGGCGTGGCTTCTGGGATTTCGGTACGGGCGCTCTGGGCGACATGGCTTGCCACACGTTGAATATGCCATTCATGGCGCTTGATCTACGTGATCCTACTGCCGTGACAGCCACAACCGCCGGTCATAACAAAGAAACCTACCCAGGTTGGTCAATCATCGACTTCGACTTCCCGGCCAACGACAAGCGTGGCCCGGTCAAATTGACCTGGTACGACGGCGGAAAGCGTCCTGACCCATCTTTGTTTGGTGGTGAAAAGCCGGAGTCCAGCGGTGCCTTAATCATCGGTGAGAACGGTTCTCTTTACGGTCTTCAGGACTACTGCAACAGTTACAAACTGTTGGGCGGCATTGAAGAGCCCAAAGTCGAATTCGACAAGTCGCCAGGCCACTTCACCGAGTGGATCAACGCGATCAATGGCAAAGGTCCAGCAACGTCAAACTTCCCCGACTATGCCGGACCATTGACCGAAACGATCCTGCTCGGCAACTTGGCCGTTTGGGTTGGTGACGGCAAGCGAGTCGAATGGGACGCCAAGAATCTCAAGAGCACGAACATGCCGGAATTGGCTTCGTTCGTCAAACGCGATTACCGACCGGGCTATACCCTCTAGTCACGACATTACATCGATTGACCTACTAGGGCGCGAGCATCATGATTGAGGCTCGTGCCCTTTTTTTAATTTCACGAGATTATCTCGCCCCATTCCCCAATTTCAATTGGCAGGAGCATCACCATCGATGGAAAACTCACTGGATGTACTCGTGATTGCACCACATCCGGACGATGCAGAATTAGGCATGGGTGGCGCCATCCTGAAGTTGCTCGCCGAAGGCCATCGTGTTGGGGTTCTCGATCTTACGAGCGGCGAACCGACGCCGCATGGTAGTCACGAGATTCGGGCAGCCGAAACCCATGCCGCCAGCCAAATCCTGGGACTCAGCTGGAGAAAAAACTTGGGTCTTCCCAACCGGGCACTTCAAGCGACACTCGAAGCTAGACACCAACTGGCCGGCGTGATCCGGGAAACCAAGCCGCGGTGGCTATTCGCCCCGTTCTGGACCGATGCCCATCCCGATCACGTAGCCGCCACCGAATTGGTCGAAGCCGCTCGCTTCTGGGCAAAATTAACAAAGAGTGACATCCCCGGTGACCCCCACCACCCCGAACGCATCTACAACTATTACTGTGTCCACCTGCGACTCGCTCCCCAACCCGCATTCGTACTCGACATTAGCAACCAGTGGGAACAAAAGCTGGCAGCCATTGCCTGCTTTAAAAGTCAATTCATCAAGGGGCGGGAGCATTTGAACCCCAGTTTTCTCGAGCGACTCCGCGACGAAGCAGCCTATTGGGGCAAGACCATTGGCACTCAATATGGTGAACCATTTGCCTGCCGGGAGCCTCTCGGACTCTCGAGTATGAATCGCTTGATCTAACAATCCGACCACTGCACCTTTTCGACTCCGAACCGTCGAAACAACAGAAAGGGTACCTCATGGTCAGCAAACGCGAATTAGTGATGGATTGGCTGCCACGTTACACAGGAATGCCTTTGGAAGAGTTTGGCGAATACATCTTACTGACAAACTTCCGCAACTATCTGGATCGTTTCTCAGAACGATTCGACTGCGAGATCCGTGGCCAAGATCGTCCGATGCAGGCCAGCACCAGCAGCAACGGATTGACGATGATCAATTTTGGTATTGGTTCGCCAAATGCTGCCAGCGTGATGGATCTGCTGACAGCCGTTCATCCCAAGGGAGTGCTCTTCTTGGGTAAATGTGGCGGACTGAAACGGTCGACGGAAATCGGCCACTTCATTTTGCCAATCGCCGCAATCCGAGGCGACGGTACATCGGATGACTACTTGCCGTCCATGGTCCCCGCCCTTCCCTCCTTCAAACTCCACAAATTTGTCTCCGAGAAGCTGGTGGAGCGATCGTTGGACTACCGAACCGGAGTGGTCTACACAACGAATCGTCGCGTGTGGGAGCACGACCAGGATTTCAAAGAAACGCTACGCAGCATGACAGCAATTGCGATCGACATGGAGACAGCGACTCTATTCGTTGTCGGTCACACGAACCAAATCGCACGCGGTGCCTTGCTATTGGTCTCCGACCTACCCTTAACACCCGACGGAGTCAAAACCGAATCCCGCGATGCAAAGGTCACGCGTGACTGGGCCAACCTGCATCTCGATATTGGTATCGATGCCCTCTCAGAAATTGGCAAGAAGGGCGAAACGATCAAACACTTTCACTATTGAGTGACGAAGCCAGAGGTTGATCGGGTCAACGCGCAACTTTCACTAGCGGAGGCGACGAGTCCTTGGCGTCCTGCGCCAGCAATCGCTTCGCTTCTTTCAAAACAAATTCGTGATCCATGAAAGGTTCATAACTAATATCGTGCCAACGAATCCTACCTTTGCCGTCGATGACAAACGTTCCGTGCAAGGGTTGATCTTCGAAATCATCATAAGCGCGATACTGCTTAAAAACGTCTAACGTTGGGTTGGCCAACAGCGAAAACGGTATATTTCCATCGGTGTAGTTTTCTCGTGATTTTTGCAATCCAGGCTGGTCGTCGGAACTGACCGCCAACAACTCGATGCCGGCATCTATAAATCTTTGCCTTTCAGGCCCGAAAGCTTGCAACTGCTCGGCACAATGCAGGCATCCATATCCAAGATAGAAGATCAGAACAATCGGTTTGCCCCGGTAATCACTCAGCGACACTGTCTCTCCATGATCACTCTGCAACGACCAGGCTGGCGCCGCATTCGGTTGCCAACGAAACGGTCCAAGCGTGTCAAGCTCCGGCCGATCCCCCAGATCATCGGCTCGCTTCAGTTCGGGTCGCCAGTCTTCCGACCATTCCATCGCCGTGGCGATCGGCTTTAGACGTTGAAAGCCTGGAATATCAAGATCGATTTCGGCACCATTTTCCTGCAATTCCTTCATGGCTTCCATCGCCTCGTCCTGCTTACCAGCTTGCCAGAGAATGTGTGCCTTGTGCGCAAGCGGCAAGCACTCGCCCGGATGACTCTTGGCATAATCAGCAACCCGTTTGATTGCTTCGTCGGTTTTTCCCGCTTGGAGCTGGAGGAACGCGAGATACCAGCGGTCCACCTCACCCGCTTTGTCGAACATTTCGATCGCAAGTTCATTCGCTTCGCTTTGCACGGCTAAGTGTCCGTACATTTCCTGCAACGATCGTTCGACTTTTCGAATCTCCAAATCCACGCTACGGCGGGCTGCCTTCACCATTTTCTCCGTGGCTTTTTTATCCTTGCTCTCTTGCTTGGCTTTTGCTTCAGCGTCGCTGACTTTTTGTTCGCGCGAAGCGAACTTCTCGCAAAGCTGTGTCTCCAGTTCGGCGACGATCATGGCGCCATTCGCGAAATCCCCCGAACGAAAATAGGCCCGTCCCAGCAATCGCAGCTGCTTGATTTGTTCGGAAAAGCTGTCGGTAGGTTCGAGGTAGGGGCTGTCAGCCAGAGAAATTGCATCGCTCCACAATTCGGCCGCTTGCAGCACTTGAAATAATCGGGTCCTTCCGTACGCCGCGCTCGACCCTCCCTTTGAGACCAGATTGTACTTTGGATGTCGAGGCAACTCAGTCATATTCTTCGCCAAGTCAACCGCATCATGAATCCGACCGATGTGAATCAAGTCCCGAATCAACCATTCGTTATTGTGAGCAAAGTTATGGATTTGATCGGGCAACAATTGATCTCGCATCATCTGTGCGTGATCGGTACGTGCCGAGGCCTCTTGTTGCCAAGCAGCATCTGAGTAGCGTTTCAATTTTGCATAGATGTGACCAGGCATATGCCACATGTGGGCGATGGCAGGCGCAGATTGTCCACACAACGCTGACGATCCGAGGGCTCGAGACGCCTTTTCTGCATCCCAAAGATGAATTCGGTAATGATGTACCGGATGCATGGGTTCGACATCCAAGACCTGTTGAATCAAACCGTCCACGGCCAGATGGCTCGTAATCTTGATCCCATCGCGCCGTCCCTTCCACAACTCGACCGCGATAAAAGCCTGCGCATCCAAATCATCGGAATAGTCGTAGACGATTTTCTCCAATGCCTTGACGTAAGCCTCTGTCGCTGACTTTCCCTTCTTTGTATTCAAGTAAGTGGACAAAGCGGTGATGTAGCGGCACACTCGATCTGTTGCAAGGTATTTGCGATCAACGGCTTTCTGAATCAGCTTCTTAGCCCGATCGCGATTATTGGCATTGGCCATCGCCATTCCCCAATAGGCCGCGGCGCAATCAGGATCAAGGGCGGCAGCTTGGCGAAAAGAACGCTCGGCTTCAAAAAACCAGAATCCGTGTAACTGCCCAACTCCCTGATTGATGAATTCTTGAACCTCAGGCACCTTGGAGGCCACCGGAAAGTTAATCACCCCCGTCCCTTCCATCAGGTAAGCCGCTTGGCGCGGCCCCTCATTGAAAACCTCACCATGAAATGAATGGCCGGCCAAGGTTTCTTGCGAATCGGGCTCCTCGTCGCTGGTTGATTCCTCAGCAGAAGTCTCAGATGCATTCTTTGAATCCGAATCTTGTTTTGAACTGGCTGCTGGCGGATCCGAAGATGACGATCCGCTCTTCGTCTCCCAGCCCAACGCCACACTCGAGATAAACAGAAGGCCAATCGGAATGACGTTTTGCATGATTTGCATTTTGATTAACTCGTTTTACGGTTGAGCCCCCTGAAGGTTCTCCGCCTGGTTCCTCAAGTCACCTATTGCTGTTGCTTCACATCGTAACAGAACAATAGCTCCTGATCTCGCAAAAAGAGCTTACCGTTCGCAACAATTGGGTGCGTCCAGATCCGACCCTTCGGTTTGCGCAACTCGGTCTGAGGATCAAGTTTGAAACGGCCGTGCTCCCGCCAGCCATCCACCGTCGGTTCAACCAGAGCAACGAAGCCGTCATCTTTACTCAAACAATACAGCCGGCCATCCGCATAACAAAGTGCGCCCTTGCCGAACGCTTCACGCTCCCTCCAAACCAATTCACCACTCATCCATTCCTGACATACCCAACCAACACCATCGGAGTATCCGAACAAATGATCATCTACCAGAACAACTCCTCCGTGATGGTTTTTCATCACCTTCTTGGCTTCTTTACCATAGACACCTGTCACTTCTCCGTCGGCACCGATTTCAAACAAGTCACAACCGCTACCGTATCCGGAGGAAACGTAAACATGGCCGTCGCTGTAGATGGGCGTTGGTACGACGGCAACCCGCCCTGGCCAATCCGTCCGCCAAAGCACGTCTCCTGTCTTCGCGTCGATGCCGACAACGCTATGCTGAGTCAGCTGAATGTACTGACGTCGCCCGTCGAAATCAGCAGCGATAATTGAGGAATAATGAGCAGCATCGGTGAAGCTCTCCGATTGCCAAATCTTTTTTCCTGTTCGTTTATCGAGAGCAATTACCGCGCCTTCGTCGCCCCCCGGCGTGCAAACCAACTGATCCCCATCCACCAATACCGATTCTGAGTAGCCCCAATTTGGCACGCTGCCGCCAAAGTCAGCCAGACTGACTTTCCATTGGACCTGGCCACTTGTTAGATCCGCGCAAATCAAGTTTCCATTGGCTCCCAGCGCAAAGACACGATCTCCGTCAATTGTTGGACTTGAACGCGGTCCGTCGCCCCATCCATTTTCATAATTGTCGCCAACATCAATCGCCCATGATTCCTCCCCCGTATTGGCATTGAGACAAATCAATTGCTCGACCTTATCACGAGCTCCCATGGTAACCAGACGATCCTTCGCAACCGTGGGTGCCGAGTATCCAATTCCGCAATTATCGTTCAACCACAACAGAGGCGGCCCGCCTTCCGGCCAAGCTTGCAGCAGCCCTTTCTCTTGCGAAAGCCCCGTCCGGTCGGGACCTCGCCACTGAGGCCAGTCATTGACCTCAGCAAATGTACTAAGTGTCACGGTCATTCCAATCGCGAACGGGATAAGCAACAAAAGTCGGGACATGGGATAGACTCGTTCGTTTCCAGTTGCCAAAAGGGTTAAAACACGGACAAAGCGAGATGGACGCGAGTATCGTCAGCAATGGTGGGATGGCTGAAAACACTCAAAATAACAGCATTATGATAGCAAAAATGGGGCGTCGAGAACGGAGTAAAAGGGGCGGTTCTTGAGCTCTGCGAGCAAGCCGCTCAGGACGGTCCGGGCGGAGGCCACCAACGCGGGCTACGAAGCAGTGTGGACAAGGCTATGATATAGGAACAGACCAGCTTGGAATCCGCTCCAGTCGCCCCCGCGTTCTAGCAATCGGCCGACGGATTTCGACACGCCTTCCCGCACCGGACATGAACTTGAGGAACCGAGAAACTCATGTTAACTCAGCAACCGACTGTCCAATATCCCTTACAACTGTGTTTGATCCTGGCCTGCCTGGGCGTTTTGAGCAATCCGTCAACCGCCCAACATCCGGACCAGCCTGAGTCGACAAACTCGATTGACTCTGCTGAACAGGAAGGTCAACTTTTGTCCGGCACACGTCAATTGACCTTCGAGGGACGTCGGGCGGGCGAAGGTTATTTCAGCCAAGATGGGTCGAAGATGGTGTTTCAGAGTGAACGAGACACAAAGAATCCATTCTTTCAAATCTATCTACTCGATTTCGAGACAGGCGATGTGGACCGAGTTTCACCAGGTCATGGCAAGACAACCTGCGGCTGGATTCACCCCAGCGGCAAAGAAGTCCTCTTCGCGTCAACCCACGAGGACGACAAAGCGGTTGCCAAACAACAGGAAGAACTCGAATTCCGCGAGTCTGGCAAAGAACGACGATATTCGTGGGATTACGACGAGAATTACGACCTCTTCTCTTACGACACGGACAGCCAAGAATACACGAACTTGACCTCCACGAAGGGCTATGACGCAGAAGCTTCTTGGTCTCCGGACGGGCAACACATCGTCTTTGCCTCAAACCGAAACGCCTATCAACAAGATCTTACTCCAACGCAGCGTGAACGATTCAAGATGGATCCGGCGTCCATGATTGACCTCTATCTGATGAATGCCGACGGCAGCAACGTTCAACAGCTAACCAACGTGGAGGGTTATGATGGCGGCCCATTCTTTTCACACGATGGCAAGCGAATTTGCTGGCGCCGATTTTCGCCTGACGGGGCAACCGCCGAGATCATGTCGATGAACACGGATGGCGGCGATGTCCGCACACTGACTCGCTTGGGTGCCATGTCGTGGGCGCCCTACTATCATCCTAGCGGCCAATATCTCATCTTCGCCACGAACGTCCACGGCTTCGGGAACTTCGAACTCTATTTAGTCGACAGTGAGGGAAAGCGAGAGCCCACCCGTGTCACCTACACCGATGGTTTTGATGGACTGCCAGTTTTCACGCCTGATGGAAAGCAACTTGCTTGGACAACAAATCGGACTCGAGGAAAACAGTCTCAAATCTTCCTATCGGACTGGGACCATGACGCCGCGTTAGCACGACTGGGGTTATCACGCAACGACTCACCCGGGACGGACGTATCCGTGGCCGCGGATGCTGCCGCGGACTCGTCACGAATCACGACAGCCACCTGCAATCCCGAGGACATCCTTCGTCACGTTGGCTATCTGTGCCGACCGGAATTGAATGGACGTCGCACCGGCACTCGCGGTGAATTACTTGCAACGGCCTACGTAGCAGCTTACATGGACCAGCTTGATCTTCGCCCCGCCGGTGACGATGACGGCTGGTTCCAATGCTTTGAATTTGCTTCAGGCGTCGCATTGGGCAAAGACAATCAACTGAAGGCTGGCGACCTCTCCTACCAGCTTGAAAAAGATTGGACCCCGCTGGGGTTTTCCAAAGTCGGCCCCGTCAATAAAGCGCCCGTTGTTTTCGCGGGATACGGCATCGTCGCACCTAGCGATGATGGTCAAGCCGAGTATGACTCGTTTGTGCATTTGGATGTAAAAGACAAGTGGATCATGGTCTTTCGGTTTATGCCGGAAGATATCAGCCCTGAACGCCGTCAGCACTTGGCAAGTCACTCGAGCCTGCGATTTAAGGCGATGACAGCAAGGGAGCGTGGCGCTCGCGGCTTGATCGTTGTCAGCGGTCCGACTTCGGGTGTCAAAAACCAACTCGCTTCATTTCGCTTCGACGGATCGTTAGCGGGGAGCGGCCTGCCCGTGATCAGCGTTTCCGACCAGGTCGCCGATTCGT
Organism: Pirellulaceae bacterium; assembly: GCA_029243025.1. Classification (NCBI taxonomy): domain Bacteria; kingdom Pseudomonadati; phylum Planctomycetota; class Planctomycetia; order Pirellulales; family Pirellulaceae; species Pirellulaceae bacterium. The sequence goes on from JAQWSU010000045.1 coordinate 366,312, forward strand.
GGCTCAAATCCACCGGCAAGTCACTGAAAGATCTCCAAACCAAGCTAGATAGCGGTGACCCGCAGATGGGTTTTGAGGTTGAAGGCGTGCAAGTCACAGCTAACATCGACATTGAGCAAATCGAACATCAAGGACGAAATGTCTTGGGCCGCCTGCAGGTAGGCGAGCAGCCTTCAAAACAAATTGTGATTGTCGGGGCTCACATCGATCATCTGGGTTCCGGCCCAAGCAGCTCCTCGCTGGCTCGAGACGATGAACAACAGGGCGTTCACTGGGGAGCCGATGACAACGCGTCGGGCGTCGCCGCAATGCTGGAAGTCGCCCAATGGTTAAGTTCGCTCAAGGAAGCCAATCAGCTACCGATCAAACGAGATATTATCTTTGCGGCATGGTCAGGCGAAGAGGAAGGACTGATCGGCTCCAGCCATTTCGCGAAAACTTTTCAGCTTCCAAGTCACGATCACCACGCGCATGCGCTGGCTGGAGATCCTCATGCGCTGGCTGGAGATCCTCATGCAGGCCCCGAGGCGCCGTCCCTTTACCCCACAATCGCCGCTTGCATCAACATGGACATGGTCGGACGATTGGACAAAAAACTCATTCTCCAAGGCGTCGGATCTTCCAGCGTTTGGAAAGGTGAAATTGAACGGCGAAATGCCGTCACCGGGTTACCCATTACGATTCAAAACGACAGCTTTATTCCTACGGATGCCAGCACTTTCTTTATCCGGGGAGTTCCGATTCTATCCGCTTTTACGGGTTCCCACGAAGACTACCACACGCCAAGAGATACGCCGGACAAGCTGAACTACGACGGCAATGCCCAGATCGCAAAATTCATGGGTTTGGTAACTCGTTCCATCGCCAGTCGTGATGATGCGCCCGACTATGTTTCGCAAGAGCGTCCCAAAGAGACTCGGGCCAACTTGAGGGCCTATCTGGGAACCATACCGGACTACGCCGAATCCGACGTAAAAGGGCTACAAATCTCAGGGGTGGCGAAAAAGGGCCCCGCTGCCCTGGCTGGCCTGAAAGGTGGGGACGTCATTGTGGAATTAGCAGGCAGAAAGATCGAGAACATCTATGATTACACTTACGCAATCGAAGCATTAAAGATTGGTCAACCAACCAAGATTGTCGTGCAACGAAAGGGCAAACGACTCAAGCTCGAAGTCACGCCCGGCTCGAGAAATTAGAAACAAACAGGCAGCCGATCAAACGACTGCCTGATGATAGGCTAAGCCATATTCATGCCTAGCGTTGTAGACCTGGGCGTTGCGCTTGTCGGATTTGACTCGGCTCGTTTCGCCTCGCAATCTCAGCATCGACCGCATTCCGCTTTTGCTGTGCATCTAAGGGATCCTCAAAGTTGAGAATCAAGGGATCTTGATCTTCGAAGACCCGCGTGGCCATCCCAGCAATCGCCCAACCCGAATCTTCCTTCCGCAAAATCCAAACAATCTCATAGGTCTGTTCTTGTCCACTCTCGTCCTTGTCTGTCCAAGTACAGAGGACGTGAGCTCCACTCTGCTGTTTACCAAAATACTCGACCTCGTCGACATTGAATTTTGCAGTTGGGCTTCCGGGAGGCTTAATCGCAGCCTGAGTACGTTGCATTTCAGCCTGTGCAACCTTGGTCAGCATTGATGTGGCGAGCGCCTCATCACCACTTTTCAACGCATCAAGGAAGCTCGATACAGCCAAATCGGGCGCCGCGGGAAGATTCGTCGAAGTCGTGACTGTCGACTCACCTTGAGAAGCGGGCGCTTGGGCCGTCGTCGCATTGCCGTCTCCCGAATCGGCCGGTTTGCAACCAAAATTGGCGAGAAGCACCGCACAGGCGGCAAACAAAACAGTTTTACTTGTTGGGGGCAACAGCATAGTCGGGCCTCCATTTCCCGAATCCAATGTCTCGCGATAAGCTCCTGCTCGAAGAAACGCTCTCATCAAGCCGAGTTGGGGCGAAGTGTGCCAAGAACCCCCCGGAACGTCAAGACGGATTCATCCGTAAAATCGGTTACCGTGCCAGCAGCTAAAAATCGGCCATTTCTCGCTCATAGAGAGCAAGTTCTGATTCGAAGCGATCTTTGGGAATTTTCCAATGCGGATCGTCATCCGTGTAAGCGTTGCAGTGAGCCACGAGCAATCGATAGAGGAATTTATGCAGATGTCGTGGTACGCGCAACGATCGGAAGCCATCGAGTAGGCGTGCGTGGGTGATCGAATCATCGAACAAATCAGAGATAACTGGTTTCTTTCCGTCTGCTGCACAAGCCCTGAGCCGAGCATTGGCAACATCAAAGAGCGCTTCCCCGGTCCAAGCGAGAGATGGCACCATATTTTGCTTATCGAGACGCGCCCGCTGTACGAACTCCCGCCCCTCGCGTTCGATGAAGTATTTCAACTCGGCTGGCAGCATCATTTTCACGCCAATTCCTGGATGCTTGAGAAACTTGTTGTCCAACATTGGCCAAATCAGTGCTTTCATCAAGTCAGCCGAACCATTAATCGCATGGGGCTCATCGACTCGGTCGACTAAAACCAAAATACCGCCGAAATCAAGCGCCTCGAGGACCGATTGGAGCTTGCTGATCAATTCGTAACGATCATCGGACCGTTCATGATTCGGTAGCGGTTGTCCGGCGATTTCCCCCACCGTGAATTGCATTAAAACTTTGCGGAGCGCGTTGGTCGAACGCGAAATGACACGCAAACCACGATTAATCCCCATCGCGGTTAACAGTCGACTGAAAAACTTCCAGATCCATGGTGACCAACCGATTAGGAGCACCAGGAAGTAGACCCAGGTGGGTGTTTTTTCCCAGACTTCCTGCACCTGGGGATTTCCATTGGCGTTCAGAAACAGGGCAAGTGCGGTAATTAGCGTAACGACCGAGACCCCCATCCCCAGAATAACTGGCATGCGAGCTTTGAGCGTCCAGAAATGAAGTTTGCGGCGCAGTCGATTCCAACGACTTACAAACGGCTCATCTATCGACTGGTCGTAGCAGGCCGCCAACAGCAACAAATCACGCCGCTGATGTCGATCAAGTTTTGACAGATCTTTAATCGGACCATCTGGGTGATGCTTCTTGAGGACCCGGTTTACGAGGTCGGTGACCCCAAGACTCAGAATCGCATCCATATGATCCCACAACCGCCACGAAGCGAGGGCGCGATCGATTCGTCTCCGCCGATGCGGTAATCGATTGACGAAATGATCAATGAACGGATTGAAATCATCGTATTGAATCGTGAGCAATCGTTGGCTGGGATGCGTCCGATTAAACTCATCTAAGTGCCGAACGATTTGCAGCCGCATGGCCGTTTTACCGGCGCCCTTTTCGCCGAAAACAACGGATGTGGACGGTTCGGCTGGGTCACCGTAAATCTTATCCCAGGAGGGATGGTAGGTGTTGTTGATGCAGAAATCCTTGAAGACCGGATCGGACTGCGCGTCCTCTTCTGCAAACGGATTGCGACCAATGCCGTAGTGGTCCAAAAAATTTTGAATATTCATCCGACCCTATACCAGAATTGTGCCCCCGTTTGATCGGACGCAGGACACACGGGAAAGAAACCTTAGAGCGATTTATCAGTGCGAACGGATCGAGCATCACAATGCGACGCCGCCCTCGACTCTTCTCCGGACAACCATCTAGTATAGCCCACTCTTCGACTTGACCACCGAAAGGATCAGAACTGCCAGCTAGTTTGATTTGATGCTGTTGATCATCTGCTGGAATGCTTTTTCATTTGCCGAAATGGTCGCGGCTGGGCCATAAAACTTGAGGAAATAGAGCCCCCCCGATTTCATCTCAACGATCGCACCAAGCATGCGGTAATCGGCTCGTTTTGTGGCTGGCGCAAACGGACCTCGACGGTCATTATAGGTACCCCGAAGATCGATCTGATGGACCTTCATTCCGTTAACCTGACTGTCCTTGACTACCTTCTTCACACCCGCTGCGTCAAACTGGCCAACCCATCGAGCAAGATTATCCTTTACCGACCCACCCGCCGCCATCATCGTCAAACGACCGGCAATCGAGTCTCCCGCTTTCGCCGGTGCACTGTACTCGTGCTCAATAATCCGCACGGAAGGCTGCTTGCTATCCCACTGGCCGGGTACCTGCAGCGATACGGCACCGTTGGCTCCCTGTACCGGTTTACTCTCCGCAGCTGTCAACCCACTCGCCAAACCATGGAACACCCAACCACCCAGCAACAGTCCCGTCATTACAGCAGCACGCATCGTAACCTTCCTTTCAATCGGTGACTAATTCATAACTTGTACGACGTAAATGAGAGCGGCAAACAGGATCACGCAAGCCACAATCAATGATCCCACCAGCGGTAACGTCATTTTGGTCGATTTACGTTTCCGATGAATCTCCGTAGACGCAACCACGCTCGGCTGAGTCACGATTCGAGGAACCTCCGCCAAGGCGGCGTGACTCCCCGGGGTTAACAAGCCGGAAAAAGTACTGCCTGCTGACTGCCACTCCGGCCATCCTTCTCGCCAAACGAGCGAATCAATCGTGACTCGTCCTTCGGCAATCCAGCTCCGCATGATATCGCCAGAAGCCGGACCGAACTGACCACCTGACGGTGGTCGAACGTACCAAACCGCATGCGGCGCCTCGCTGATCGGATCTACCGTCGCTGCCGGTGTCGAACGGTCCAACTCTGCTCCTTCAGTCATAACCTGAGGCGTTCCAACGGCCTCCGGTATCTTGGCAACTTCCCTGCCGTGGGGCTCCGCACGAATTCGCAAATCTAGACCAGAGGGGTCTGCTTTTTGCCGAAGTTCGGCTCCAAAACCCACATCATCAACGGGGTCACGCCCCACGGGGTTAACGGCAGGTTGATTCGCATTGCCCGCGATTTTGGCTGCAGATACGCCTGGAAGAGCAGCATCACCCGATTTGGATTGTGTGGGCGGATGTCGCTCCGTGGCCGCCTTGATCTGCTCTTTCCCAAGCGCCACCCCTGGATCGACGGACACCTCTTCGTCTGATTGGACATTTTTGACCAGATCTGAATCAGATTCTGCGGGAATCTGGAATTTCGCCCCGCATTTGGGACAGATCCCACGTTTTCCGGCCAAGAATTCTTTGACGTTCAGTCTGTGGCCACTCGGACACCGAAAGCGAATACCCATCTTTGGTTCTCTGTCCAATCGCTGATTCGGGGTGAACGCATCCTCGAGCGTGCACCGACGGGAAGGCAAAAAAGGGGTAACACTTTTATTCAAATTAACTTATATTATAGGAGTCTACTATGGGTAGAGGTAGTTAGTCTGCACATTCGCGACCTGTTTCCTCCCCGCAAACCGACTGAAATAGCGGCTGCTAATTAAGACGTTCCTGCTCAATTTACCGACCAAACAATGTCCACATGCCCTGATTTGGCCTGAGGATACGCAGCTATCGGCTCTCTCGCTTTGGATCAACCGGTAATTTCGATTCGAGCCCGATTCCATTGCTAATTTCACTTGCCCATCGCTTAGATCCAAGACATTTTTAAGGGTGGCTTGCTTGCGGCAGCGAACCCTCTGAGCAAGATCTGTCGAACAACACCCCAGAAATTAGATAAGACCCAGGAAATTCTGAAATGGACCGGATTGAACATCGCCACAACGATGAGTACGAAGGCCCCATCGAAATCGCGTTGGTTGGCGATTTGACGGATAATGAAGGCGAGCTGACCGATCGTTTGCTGGCTGTACCTCCCAACGGAGAATGCACGCTTTTCATCGATTCCCCAGGTGGCAGCCCGTACTGCGCAATCGCCCTCACCACCTTGATTCGCCTCCGTGGCATTCGAGCGACGGGCATTGTAACGGGCGAATGCTCATCGGCGACCTTGTGGCCCTTTGCAGCTTGCGAGCGTCGGATCGTGACTCCGTTCAGCGTGCTCCTATTCCACCCGATGAAGTGGCAGAGCGAAGAACACGTGGGTTTGCAAGAAGCGGCAGAGTGGGCTCGACACTTCGGCTCGTTAGAAGGCGACATGGACCGTCTTTTGTCGGACCTACTGGAAGTCGACTCTAAACTGCTGGATGACTGGATTAACCCAGGGCGATATGTGTCCGGACGCGAATTCGCCGAAGCAGGACTTGCCGAGCTAATCACACTCGAACAAATCACTCGCAAGCCGCCGGCAGCAAGCAACGGGACCAAGGTTACCGCCGCCAAAACTAGCAGCCACACCTCCTGATGCTGGCGGGTCAGACGACTGCTCGATAATCAGCAATCACGCTCGGTATAACTCATGGCAATCGCTGCAACTTTTTTGCATCTTTCCCGCCGATTCACGCGCCCCGCCATAGTCCTCTCGTTTCACCGCATCGACGATCTCTAACGCCGCATCTTTCAGTTGGCGACAATAAGCAACGTAGTCATCGTCATCCGCATCGACCATTCCTTCTCGTGTCAGCACTTCAGCCATACTAGCCATGAGCTGTCCCTCACGAACGATGCGCTCACGCTCTTTTTTGAATTCCTGTTCCGAGGCAAGCCACGACGCCAAACGGTCTTGTTGAGACTGCTTAATCCGCATCATCAGCGGTGCACGCTCGCAAATTGCAGACCAACCGGCATCGGTGTCAGTGGCATCGGTGTCAGCGGCGAGAGTCGATCCACCCACCAAATCTTGAAAATCGATTTGACGCTGTTTTGTTTCCCGATATACCCCAGTTGTGCCGATTTTTGCATTCTTGGCGGTATGAGCCATTCGATCTCGAGCAATGCGAGCCGACTTCTTCCAACGCACTTCCCCATCGTACTGGTCGACGATGGCAAACAACATGGCGGCGGCAGTCAAATCGATTCGCGCTTGTCGGTAGCCTAGCCCCTTAAAATGACCTGCTGAGGTGAGTGATTGATCTAGGCGAAGCTTGATCGCTTTCACTTCATCCTCGATGGTTGACGGAGAAACGATGGCACTCCATGCGAACGAGCCGGCCACTTGGTTTGCTTCCCCTGTCGGAGACTTGACGGTCTGGCCGTCGGTTGCCCCAGCTCGTGTCGACCGGCGGGGGCGTGAACCGAGCAAACCTTCCGCAAAAGCGTCGTCGAAGAAAATACCAGCGGCACCCTGTTCAAAACGGGGATATCGAGCGCGAGGCTCCTGCGGTTTTTGAGTTTGCCCCCACAACAGCGCAAAACTGACAAACATGCCAAGCCCAATCGCAATGCTGGCAACAAACGACTGTTTCATGGGAAGCCTCAAAATCGACTTGGCGAATATCAAAGGAGCGTCTAAGACCAGTATAGTCAAGTTTGCGCTTTTCTCGGCTATAATTGCGTTAATCGTAAGAGCCTCCAGTATCATCACACGATCGAATTCAATGAATCGAAAACCGGATCATTCCACGAGGCGGCAGTTTCTCACTGGACAATCAGCCGTTGATGCCATTGGCAACCTCGGACAATCCGTCCAGCAGAAGCTTCCAACACCCGCTGGGAGCGATTCGTTAGAAGGGCGCACCTATCTCGTCCAAATCGGTCGCCGAGCGATGGCGTGTGAATTTGACGTCTACTTGAACGCCGGGGAGCATGAAGCCGCCACCGAATATGCGATCGAAGCATTGGATTTGATTGAAGAGATCGAAGATCAGTTGAGCGTTTATCGACATCGAAGTGAAGTCAGTCGGCTCAATCTGGTGGCCGCGACTCGACCAGTTTCCGTCGATCGACGGCTTTACCAGCTTCTGAAAAGTGCGATTCAGCTCCACAAAGAGACCAAGGGCGCCTTTGACATTACTTCCGGCCCGCTAATCAAAGTCTGGGGGTTTTATCGTCGTGAAGGAAAACTACCCACATCGGATGCTCTCGAAACCGCCCGCGCATCTGTCGGGAGCGACTACTTGAAATTGAGCGATGACTTCACAGTGGCATTTCGCCGGGCCGGCGTCGAAATCAACCTCGGTGGAATCGGAAAGGGCTTCGCGTTAGACCAATGTCAATCTCTCTTGCGTGAACGAGCCGTGGAAGATTTCATGATTCATGGAGGCAACAGCAGCATTCTGGCTTCCGGCGACCGTGCGGGTTCGGCAGGAAGTGGCTGGACAGTAGGGATCCGCCACCCTTTACGACCCGAGCGTCGCATCGCCGAAATTCGCCTGCGTGACAAATCGCTCGGCACGTCGGGAACCGGAACACAGCATTTCTATCATCAAGGACGCAAGTACGGCCACATTATCGATCCCCGCTCGGGGCAACCTGCCGAAGGTGTCTTGTCGACGACTGTTGTCGCCCCACGTGCTGCCATCGCAGACGCATTGTCAACTGCTTTCTACGTAATGGGAGTTGACGAAATCCGTCAGTACTGTGAGTCCCATCCAGAGATAGGAGCTTTGATCATCTGCGCGGGAAAACAAAGCGGCGTGGTCGACATCAGTGAGTTCGGCATGGATGACACAGCGTGGAGCCAGTTGGAAAACTAACTCCGCCGTCCGCAGCAAACGACAACTCTTAGTCCCACCACCAAGACGCGTGTTTTTTTTTCGAATCATTGCGAGGCTGAGACATCTTACGGATGCGAATGCCTCCCGACTTAAAACCCCGTGCATACAAGTCAGCAGGTCGAAAGCTTACTCCACCACTGACCGCTGCGATCACATACTTGCGATTGATCACACGATGGTTGACAACCGACAGGACTTCGCGCGGTGCGCGACCATGCGGGACGCGATATTTTTCTTCTGTCAACCAGAATCGCATCGGCCAGTTGACTCGCGACGGAATATCCTCGTGCTTAAGTACGGCAGCGACAATCGCCAAGCGGAATAGATTGTCCAATTCCGCGTAGACAGGATAGAGCTTCGCAAGCTCGGCAAAATGATCCGTAAAGCTCTGGGCGAATTCACGATTCAATCGCTCAGACTGCCCCGTATGAACCCGCAGACCTTGGCGCGACAACAATTCATTCTCACTCAAAACTCGGACCACCTGAGGTGCGAAACGGACCCCCGTCTTGTCATCATTCCAAACGGCCAGCCTCTCTCGCAAGGCGAACCACCAACGCAGAACGTCCAAGTCAGGCGGTGCCTCGCCTGGAGCCACTTCAATCCGATCCAGATAGCTGACCACCTCGGGGGAACCGGGCTCCAAACCAATTCCAATTCGTTTCATGTGGTAGTCAGCTTCGATCAGCACCCTCGCAACTCGTGTGTCTGAAGAAATCCCATTGATTTCGATTTGCTGGTGTCCCAATGCGTCTCGTAATCCGATTAACCATTGCTTGCGCTGGCCCGGCTTGAGAGGTTGTTGACTTGACCGGGCCAAAAAGTTTTGAGTTTTCAGCAATCGGTCTTGAGTGGGTGTGATTGAGCAAACAAATAAGCCATCGCTCAAAAAAGCGTTTCGAAACAAAACGACCAGGTCGTCGAGTCGCAACACAGGACGAAGTGTGAGCTGATCAACCACTCTCCCCTCGCCGTTGATAAACCAAGGTCCAGCAGGACCGGCAATAATCACATCCGAGTTATTTTGATCAATCACCAGGTAATCAACCCGATTCAGCCCGGCAAGAAAACGCATTTCCGGCGTCGCAGGCAAACCCTCGGCAACGCGTAACGCCAGTTGCCGTTCCAAACGATTCAAAGAAACTTTTCGTAGGTGGCTAGAACGACCAATCTCTTGTCGAAATTTAACTCGTTCGGCAATCGCATTTGCCGACTTCCAGACAGGCGATAGATCGTTCGCAACCCGCTCCTCGAGTCTGTGCATGACACCTGAAGTGTCAACGAATACGCCTCCTGGAAATCCCTGTAGAGATCCTTCCCCACCGACGTCAGCCCAAGTCGTCGGCGCAATGGTTGCCTGGATCAATTCGATCAAGGTATCGAAGTCTGCCTGGGCAGCGCCCCCCGCTCCCCCAGAAGCCACGTCAACCCGTTCGGTAACGCTTGGATCCTCTGCTTGGCAACGACCAGCGGTAACGATCAGCGTAAGTAAAATCACGCCTGACATGAAGATGGTTGACCAGGTGACAAATCGCCGCTGAACGACACGTGCCATTTCGACCTCCCCGTTCTCGTGGACAAACCCCACCGATCGGAGCTTGACAGAAAAGAGAAGGCCGAGTCAAGCAGCAAGTTGACACAAAAAAAACCCTTGGCAGATGATGCCAAGGGTTTTTGCTTCATTAAACGCATCAGGACGCGTCACTGCGCGTCCATTCGTCGTTTTAGTTGCAACCGCAGGACGGCTCGCAACCGCAAGCGGGCTCACATCCGCATGCAGGTTCGCAGCACGACGAGTGGCGTCGCACCTTGTTGAGCAAGTGCGAAAGCAAACCACCACCGCAACGTTTGTGACCACATCCGCTGTCACATCCGCAGGAAGGCTCACAACCACAAGCGGGCTCGCACGATGCTTCGCAACCACAAGCGGGCTCGCAGGACGTTTCGCAACCGCAAGCAGGCTCACAACCGCAGGCAGGTTCGCAGCATGACGTGTGACGTCGTGCCTTGTTGAGCAAATGCGAAAGCAAACCACCACCGCAACGATTGCGACCACATCCACTGTCACATCCGCAGGAAGGCTCACAGCCACAAGCGGGCTCGCAAGATGCTTCACAACCACAGGCGGGCTCACAAGATGCTTCACAACCGCAAGCCGGTTCACAACCACATCCTAAACGCGAGAAAAGTCCAGCCTCGACGCTGCTACTGCTGATAATCAACAGGGCGATCGCCATAACGGCCGGAGCAACATGACTAAATTTCATGGGAGGGCTCCTTTTGTCATTCCCAAGTACGAAAACACACCTAGCGACTATCTGCTTCGCCGTGGCTCGGGTCCCGCGATGAAGATCGGCGGCAACACGCGTTAAACACATGGCGATCAGCTGAGTTACATTACTCAGGTCTTGCGTTCGTATCGGCTTACCTGTCACGCAAGACTTAACCAGTCAACGCATACTTCGTGTTTTCCGTAAATGCAAGGACTGCCTATAACGGCAAATTGACTTGGAGCAAAAATATCGATTATGCCGGGCAGACGGAGTTTTTGGATCACACGAAGAAAGCGGCCTCTTATCCCGCTACAGCTGGTGAAATCTGCATAACAGACGAGTCATTGGAATGAAGAATCGATACAACCGCCCAAGCCCGTTCCAATCCGCTCACAAACCCATCGGAGCTTGAACTCGGATGACAAACGGCACTCGGCTTTTTCCGACTCGTCGATCTCACTCACAGGATCGCCATTGAGGCTGGCTCTAAAAAGGATGACGAGTCGTCGGAGGTCGTTGTAGAGTGAGGCCGTTGCGAATCTTCCGGCGTTGGTCATTTTCACCCCATCTGCTGCTCTCAACGAAACGACACGGCAAAGGCAATCTGGGCGAGCAAGAAACCGGTAAACCAATGTAAGACAACATGTTACAAACCAACACACCCCCCCCCAACCCTGGCAAAAAGAGCGGACATCAATCGATTCATCTGTCTGCAGCTCGAAGTATCAGTCTCCCTCGACGCATCCCCCCTTTGTCTGCTACACTCCGGGATTGCTTTGAGCCCCTTGTCCTGGGGCTTCCTGACCTCGTGGCAAATCAAACCTGATTGAATGGAGCCCAACGTGAGACGCCCCTTTGTCGCTGGCAATTGGAAGATGAACATGACGCGTCAGAGCTCCATCGACTTGGCGAAGGCCTTGGCGTCGGAATGTTCAGCCGACATCGACGTCGCCGTCTGTCCGCCGAGCGTTTATTTAGACGCCGTTGGCCAAGTCATCAATGGCTCAAAAATTGAGCTGGGAGCTCAAGACGTCTACCACGAAGCCTCGGGGGCCTACACGGGCGAGATTAGCACCGACATGATTCTCGACGTCGGCTGCAAGTACGTCATCCTCGGACATAGCGAACGACGAAACATCCTGGGTGAATCAAACGCAGAGGTCAATGAAAAACTGACAGCAGCACTCGCCTCTGGTTTGATTCCAATCGTCTGTGTTGGTGAACTTCTCGAGCAACGAGAGGCAAATCAAACCCTGAATGTGATCAAAGAACAATTCGATGGTTCGTTCGCAGGTATCCGTTCCGAGCAAATGAAGAAGTGCGTCATTGCCTACGAACCTGTTTGGGCGATCGGGACAGGCAAAGTCGCAACGCCTGAACAGGCAGAAGAAGTTCACGCCGACATTCGTCGAATTCTTACCGAACAATTTGATGCCGCAATTGCTGACGCTGTGCGAATTCAATACGGCGGAAGCGTCAAACCTGACAACGCCGGAGAATTAATGGGACAACCCAACATTGATGGTGCGTTAGTCGGTGGCGCCTCACTCAAGGCCGACAGCTTCTTGGCAATCGTTGGCGCATCACAACAAACACAAACCGCGTGAGCAATCACGTACCAGATACGATTTAACGTAAGGGAGTTTGATCGATGCTTGAGACCATGGTCTTCGCAAGTTTTTTGCAATACGCATTTGGCATCCTGCTAACCCTCACGGCCATCTTTCTGATCCTGCTTGTATTGGTGCAACGTGGTCGGGGTGGCGGCTTGGCTGGTGCCTTTGGCGGCATGGGCGGGCAAAGTGCCTTCGGCACCAAAGCTGGCGATATGTTTACCAAAGTGACGATCGGAGCTTCAATTTTCTGGATTGTGCTTTGCATCGCCTCCATCAAGTTCCTTGGATCCAAAGATGCTGGAGCCTTTGACGACGGGACAATGCCAACCCAACAAAGTGCACCCGATCGATCGAAACCTATCGATGACGGCAGGTCGGGCAGCAACACGCCACCCGCTGATTCCACCGCGCCCGCTGATTCGGCCGCACCCGCTGATTCCAAGGCGACGACTCCGACTCCGCCGGCCGAATCCAACTAGATTTCCCATGGCTTGCCGACTTGCCAGACACTGCAGAGGATTTTCGACGTGTTGTTAAGTATGACTGGGTTTGGCGAGTCTCAGCTTGAAGTCGATGGCTTGCGAATTCGAGCCGAGCTTCGTTCTGTCAATAGTCGCCATCTCAAGCTTTCTTGCCGACTCCCCGATGGATACGCAGGTCTTGAACCTCGGATTGACTCCTTGATCCGAAGTGAGATTCGCCGTGGAACGATTCAATTGTCGTTGCAGATCGATCTGGCAGCAAAAGCCGATGACTACGAAATCAATCGGGCGGTACTGGTGTCTTACCATGAGCAGCTAAACCACATCGCGGGTGAGTTAGAACTCCCTTTGGACTTGCAACTTGAACGGCTTGTTCTCTTGCCGGGAGTGATCCAGGAAAAACGAGAGTCTTCCGAGAATCTCGACGAGCTCTGGTCGACCATCGCGCAGGCTATTTCACAGGCCATGAAACAGCTTAATCAGATGCGGGGGGAGGAAGGCCATGCGATGGAACAGGATTTACGTGAAAACTGCCGCATCGTCGGCAACGAATTAAAGAGCATTCGAGCCCGAGCTCCCGAAGTCGTAAAGGCTTATCAGGCCCGATTGACGGAGCGAATCAGCGGATTATTAGAAGATCATAACGTTCAGGCTGAGCCTGCCGACGTAGTGCGCGAGGTGGGAGTATTTTCCGACCGCGTCGACATTTCAGAGGAAACGGTCCGGCTGGAAAGTCATCTGCAACAGTTCGACAAGATCATGACAGACAGCGAATCTTCCGGTCGCAAACTAGATTTTGTGATTCAAGAAATGTTCCGAGAAACGAATACGATTGGCTCCAAAGCCAACGATGCCACGATCGCCCGACATGTCGTGGAGATTAAAACAAGCATCGAACGTCTTCGGGAGATGATTCAAAACGTTGAATAGTCGGTCGCTGATCAGCGTCACGTCGTCGCAAACGAATCGTGAGTTTCAAGCATGGCTACGGGAAAGGTGGTAATTGTCTCCGGCCCCTCAGGGGCTGGAAAGACGACCGTCGTGAAACGGCTCATTCAGAGCTGCGCCGTACCCCTGGAATTGAGTGTTTCAGCCACCACCCGACCAGCTCGCCCCGACGAGCAAGATGGTATCGATTACCAATTCATGTCAGACGAAGAGTTTCAGCGACGCAAATCTGCCGGGGAATTCCTGGAGTGTTTTGAGGTATTCGGCAGTGGATCCTGGTACGGTACGCTCCGAAGTGAAGTAACTACTAGCCTTGATGCGGGCAAATGGGTACTCTTAGAAATTGACGTTCAGGGTATGCAATCCGTTCAAGCCCAATTCCCGGGTGCTATCTCAATCTTCATTCGACCCTCCAGCCTTGCAGAACTCGAACAGCGCCTACGCGGTCGAGCGACCGAATCGGAAAAGACAATTCAACGTCGGCTCGAAGTCGCGGCGCGCGAGTGGTCCTACAAAACTCAATATGCTTACGACATCGTAAATGAATCGGTTGAAGATACAGTCACCAAGATCAGTCAAGCGTTAAGTTCGCACACCTAATCTAAATTCAAACGCATTTATTGCGTCCTGCCATCCCAAAGAGAGGTATCCATGCTCGAAGAACTGAAAGAGGAAGGTATCGTCAACAAAGTTGGGGGTCGGTTCAAGCTTTCAACGTTGATTCAAAAACGGTTAGTTGCACTCAGCGCAGGCAGCCGCCCTCTGGTCGAGGTCGACACTCAAAACAAAATGGAAATCGTGCTTCAGGAAATCATTCAAGACAAGATTTTCTTGGATGCCTCCAACGAAATCCGCATCACGGGTGAGCCGGAAGAAGGGGCTGGTTTACCCGACCTTGACCCGACGAATCTGTAATGAACGGTCGGCGACTACTGGTTGGCGTCACGGGTGGAATTGCCGCTTACAAAACGGCTGGGCTAGTTAGTCAACTGGTCCAGGCGGGTGGTGATGTTTCGGTCGTAATGACTCGAAGTTCGCTCGAATTCATCGGCCAAGCCACATTTGCCGCCTTAACCGGTCGCCCCGTCGCGACGCAACTCTTCGACCCTCAGTTCCCCTTAGGGGCCCACATTGAGCTGGCTCGAGAAAATGAACTGTTGTGCATCGCCCCGACCAGTGCGCATTGCCTGGCACGTCTCGCCCAAGGGCAAAGCGATGATCTTCTTTCGACGCTTTACCTCTGCTTTGCCGGACCTGTTGTGTTGGCCCCGGCGATGAATCATCAAATGTGGCAAAGTCCGGCCGTGCAACGCAATGTCCAAACACTACGTCAGGATGGTGTTCACTTCATCGACCCTGAGGAAGGCTGGCTTAGTTGCCGTCAATCGGGGGCGGGTCGCATGGCAGACCCGAACGAAATCGCCAAGCGTATCACCCAATTGCTCAGCCAATAAGGTTCGATTATCGACGGAAGTCCCCCCCTTCTCGGCTCCTATCAACTATCAACCGGACCAGCTCCCCAATCATGGCGCGTATCCTTATCACCTCTGGCCCAACGCGACAATATCTCGACCCAGTTCGTTATTTGACCAATGCCTCCAGTGGACGAATGGGAAAAGCTCTCGCCAATGCGGCGGCCCTCGCGGGACACGAAGTCATCGTCATCAGCGGGCCGGTTGAGGTCGAATACGACAAAGGCATGGAAGTCGTTCCGATTGTTTCCACCGAAGAAATGCTCGATGCGGCCAAGCATCTTTTCGAATCCTGCGATGGTGCAATCGGTGTGGCCGCCCCGTGTGACTATCGCCCCACCAAGGTCGAAGCACAAAAGATCTCAAAAACGGGGGAACCCTTGACGTTGCAATTGATCGAGACACCCGATGTGGTAGCAACTCTAGGAGCTCGCAAGCGATCAGACCAATGGGTCGTTGGATTCGCACTCGAGACGGATGACCACCGCTTCCGTGCAATTCGCAAGCTCGAAGAAAAGAGTTGCGACCTGATTGTGTTAAATTCGCCGGAGGCGATGAACTCCCCCGAAACACGTGTGGAAATCCTGAATCCCGCCGGTAATGTTGTCCGGGCAATCGCCGGGGCCAAGTCAGCTGTCGCAGCTGAAATCGTCACCATCATCGACCAGCAACTTGTCAAACAGGTAAATCTCTCCAATTAACTGCTACGGATTAGCCGCCACACATCCGCGAGAGCTCACGCAGATATTCAAGCGCCGCATCCAACTCAGAGGCAGGGACTCCCACCTGGCGACCGTCCCGATCGCACTGAGACAAAAGCATCAACTCCTCGAAGCTCTCGGACTCCCTCAACCGCCGTTGCGCTCTAGCACCCAACGTGCCGTCACGAATCGCGTTAGCATCCATGTGGTGCGCAATCAGCCATGCCGTACGTTCGGTGATAAAACCTTCCAACGATTCGAGTCCCGCCTCCACATGTTGCTCGCTGTCCACAGCCTTCCCCACATCATGCAACAATGCGGCCAGCAAAAACTCTTCGTCGTAGGGGAGTTCGTCACAAGCCAAATCAAACACTTGCAAGCTGTGATAAAGCGCGTCCCCTTCGGGGTGATACTTTCGACTTTGCTTCACATTTTCGAGCGGCAGCAACAACGACTCGTAGAGCTGAAAACGATCCACTTGCTCGCTCGCCTCCGATAGCGCCCGTTGCAAATCGAGTTCGGGATACTCCGTGGCCAAAAACGTTTTGAATTCTGCCACGCTGGCCCGCTCGATTCCCTTACCAGTAATAGAACTCTTGAACACATAATGAGCCCGATTGGCGGGATAGACCGTCAGTTCAACGGGATATTTGTCCTGCAGGTGGATGTGAGTAAAAAGGCGTGTTTGCCCCTGCTTTCGCACTGTTTTCCGTTCAATCTCGAGGACCCAACCCTCATCCTGCAAACAGAGGGCAACCGCCTCGGCACTATCGGAAAACACGTGGAGGTCGATATCAGAACCGTGGCGGATGTGACCGGTGAGAACGCTACCGATTAAACGAGGGCGAAAGCGTGCGATAACCAACATGATTCGCAAGGCTTCGATTCGCATCTCGCGAAGACAATGGGTCCGTTGGTCCCCCTCAAAAACCCTAGCAAACAATTGAACCTGATCGCGGATTTCGGCATTGCTAGGCAAATCAGCCGGTTTTACCCAGCCTCGACAAACCTGCCGAGCCGCTTTCATCTTGGCACGATAATACTCCGACTCCTGGCGATCGTAGAGCAGGCGAGCGGCTTCCCAAGCAATTTGCCTTCGCAATTTCGAATGTTGCATGAAGAGCCGCGTTTAAGCCGGTGTGCGGCGCGAGGCGAAAGGGGATTTGACTCGAATCGGGCGTCCAGGAGTGCATTTCAGCAATCGATTGGACTCATTATACAAGCCTCGGAATCGGCCTCTCAAGTGCCAATTTCCATGCGACAGCCGCTTGCGGGCCGAACAAATTCAACTTGAGCTCCCTGCCACTCGAAATTCCGCGGTCAGATCGCTACCATATGAGGTTCCCCACGACGGCAAAACATCCGCCGGTCCACTCCCCTGTGATTTCAATCTCGATTGAAGGTTAGAAAATGAAAGCAGTTGCCGTTACCCCAGGCAAGCCAAATAGCGTTCACCTCGAAGAGATTGACGTTCCCCATGTCGATCAGTACCCGGATGGAAAAGGCGTTCTGGTCAAAACACTCAAAGTGGGTGTGGATGCGACGGATCGAGAAATCAACGATGCCCTTTACGGAAATTCGCCTCAGGACGACGAATTTCTGATCATCGGTCACGAATGTTTTGGCATCGTGGAGGCAGTGGGGCCAAACGTCACCTCTGTCAAGCCAGGCGATTACGTCACGGCAACCGTGCGACGGCCTGGTGGATCGATCTATGATCAGATCGGCACCTACGACATGACGAGTGAAGAAATCTACTACGAACGCGGCATCAATCTCCTTCATGGTTATCTGACGGAATACTTTGTTGACGGGGAAGATTACATCGTTCGCGTCCCTGGCGGGCTCAAGCACCTCCACGTCTTAATGGAGCCAATGAGCTGTGCCGCCAAGGCGATTCAACAAGCTTTTGAAGTTCAGCGCCGCATGAAAGTCTGGCGTCCCAAAATTGCCTATGTGATGGGGGCCGGCCAGATCGGCCTGCTCGCGACCTTGATTCTGCGTCTGAAGGGGCTCGAGGTTTATACACTCGCCCGTCGCCCCGCACCTCGTCTAAACGCTGAAATCGTGGAGGGGTACGGTGCCACTTACGTGAGTACCAAAGATCAATCAATCGCTCAACTGGCCAGCGAAGTAGGCAAAGCAGACCTGATTGTCGAGGCAACTGGGAGCAGTTGGATTGCCTTTGAAAGCATGAAGGTTTTGGGGCACAACGGAGTTCTTGTTTGGCACAGTGTGACCGGCGGAGACAAGCAGGTCCAAGTACCAGCGGATCAACTCAACATCGAATTTGTCCTCGGAAACAAGCTTCTACTTGGTTCGGTGAATGCGAATCGCGAACACTTCGAAGCCGGGATTCGCGATTTAGCTCTGGGCGAAGCGATGTATCCCGGAGTCACAGAAAAAATCCTGACAACACCCGTTGATGGTTTAGATAACTACAAAGACTTGATGCGATTGCTTGTAGAAGACAAAGACGCGTTGAAAGTCTACGTGAATGTCGCCACCGCATGATCAGCGAGCACCCCTATGAGGCGGCGTTTTTCATGTCACTGCAGGTTCGCTTGTTGAGAGAGGAACGAAAATCGCGATGACCTTAAAGACCCCCCAACGCAAACGACCAACTCGAGCTGGTAAAAAGGATGTGCTGCTCATCGCCAGCGGTGACCTGCGCCTTTCGGCAAATCAAGTTTGCTGGCCAGCGCAAAAAGAAATGGAAAAAGCGTTATTTGAGGCAGTGAAGGATCATGGCTACCGGGTGGTCCGAGCTCACTCCTACCAGAACGCCCAAAAACACGGATTCATTGCATCTCAACGCGAGGGCATGGACGTGTTTGCAGGAATCGATCCGCAGGCGCCACTGATTGTTGCCGAAGCGGTCTGGCAATACTCACATCACGTTCTTCCCGGACTTTGTACGCATGAAGGACCGATTCTCACGCTAGCGAATTGGTCGGGAACTTGGCCCGGCTTGGTCGGCATGTTGAACCTGAATGGCTCATTAACCAAAGCGGGTGTCAAATACTCCACCCTGTGGGCCGAGGATTTCCAGGCCTCCCACTTCCGACAAAAACTTAATCGCTGGCTCGAGACGGGGAAAATCAGCCATCCAACTTCGCATGCCAAGCGTCTGTCGCGCATCAAGATACCCGCCAAACTACAGCGACTTGGGTCCGCTCTCGCCTCGCAATTGAAAACCGACAAGGCAATTATGGGCGTCTTCGATGAAGGTTGTATGGGCATGTTCAATGCGATCATCCCCGACCACCTTTTGAATCCAACGGGCGTCTTCAAAGAACGCTTGAGTCAATCGGCTCTGTTCTACGAAACGAATCAAGTCAGCAACCAGGAAGCGGACGAGGTACGAAGCTGGATGGAGAAACGCGGCATGACGTTTCACACTGGCCGCAAACACGCAACCGACCTGACGGACAAACAGATCCGCACACAATGCAAAATGTACGTTGCTGCCCTGCGAATCGCCGACGACTTCGGCTGCGACACAATCGGCATTCAATACCAGCAGGGACTGAAGGATCTGCTACCTGCTAGTGATTTGGCGGAAGGCACATTAAATAACACGAAGCGTCCACCGGTGAAAGCACGAGACGGCTCAAAGATTTTATACGCGGGAGAGCCCCTTCCTCACTTCAACGAAGTTGACGAATGTGCTGGCCTGGATGGATTGATGACACATCGCGTGCATCGTTCCCTGGGACAACCTCCCGAAAATACCCTTCATGACCTGCGCTGGGGCGATCGCGACGCTTCTGGCACAACCGATGAGTATGTCTGGGTATTCTTAATCAGTGGATCCGCGCCGCCGGAACACTTCCCAGGAGGATGGAAAGGTGCCTCAAGCGAGCGACAACCGGCAATGTATTTCCCCAACGGCGGCGGCACCCTGAAGGGCATCTCAAAACCAGGGGAAATTGTCTGGTCACGGATCTTTGTCGAATCCGGCAAACTAAAAATGGATCTTGGACGGGCCAAAGCGATCGAGTTACCCGAGAAAGAAACTCAGCGACGTTGGGCAGCCACCACGTCGCAATGGCCGATACTGCATGCCGTGACTTACGGCGTCAGTCGCGATCAAATGATGGCACGGCACAAGAGTAATCATATCCAAGTGGCTTATGCTCATGACGCCAAGCAGGCGGATCAGGCGATGCTCGTCAAAGCTGCCATGGCGGCTGAGTTGGGCCTGGAGGTTGCCATCTGCGGTACGCGAGCGGACGGCAAAGCTTGGTAGCGTGGTTCACGGTCGCATGTCCAAGCAAATCAGCTCCCCCTTGTCGCCTTGATTATCACGCACCAGCAGTCTGCCGTGACTCAAAGCGGGCAAGGCTCGGGTACTATGCGGGGAGACGCGATGACGACTGATCTCGCTATACTGCGACGGGCTTGCCTTGGCAATGATCAACTCACCTTCGTTCGTCATTGCCAACAGTCGCTCACCAACCAAAATCAGATTCGCAACACCGAAATCCGGCTGCGACCAGATCACACGTCCAGTCCCAATCTCAATACATCGCAAATCGGCCGACCCCAAATCCTCGCGTCCATGAATTCCATATAAAAAATCAGCTTTAGCAACCGGCGTATTGTATTGGCTTGACATGGAACGATCGTTTTCCCAGATCGATCGTTCCGGTGACCGCAAATTCAACAAGGCGGCACCCACTTGGTAACTCGATGTCAGGAACAGTCGATCTTTAATCACGATCGGCGTGGCCGCATTTACCGTTGGACCGCGACGTCCAAACGGAAATCGGAAAGCGAGTTTACCGTTCTGCGGGTTGATGGCCACCGCATTGTAGCGAGTCACGAACACGACGGATGGGTTTCCACGAACGGAAGCCACGGTAGGTGACGAATAACTCGCCCCCTCATCAGTCGCATGCCACAGCGTTTTCCCATTGCTCAACGACAACGCGACAAGACCCGCCGACGGTCGGCCCCCAACGTTAAACAACACTCGATCATCGACAGCAATCGGGCTGCTACCCGCACCGAAATAACCTTCCTGAGCGCCGTAATCGCCGTACAAGTCGCGAGTCCACAATTTGGCTCCCGTCTTGCGATCGACAGCATGGGCCACACCGGCAGCCCCAAACAAGATAACCCGATCCTGGTGAACCAGAGGAACGCATCGCGGTCCCGCATCCGGATTGATACCACCTCGATAGGTGGCCTCAAAATCAACCTTCCAAAGACGTTTGCCTGTTTCCAGATCCAGTGCATCCAAACGCTCCACATCGTCGACTCGATGGAACAAATAGACGACAGAATCGACAACCGCAGGCCCCGCGTACCCCTGCCCCACTGGGAAACGCCAACTTTGCCTCGGCTCGCTCACGATTGGCTCATCGGCGGCGACACCGTTTCGATGGAGTCCGTGAATCTGCGGCCAATCGGCCCCTCTGGCTGGCGACAGCCCCAATTGGCCTCCTAGGCTAGTCAGCAGAAGGACTAGTATTGATACCATTTCACCGCTAGATCTCTGCTTTACTTTGGCAATCGTCAAATGTTTCCCCTTTCTTCTCGCAGACGGGCATTGCGTTAATCCCCGCCTACTGGGGTACAATGCCGATCTGGATGAGCAGTTCTGGTACAGCTTCATTGTAGCCGGATCGAACTGATGAATTCGACCCTGCAAACTGAAACGGAACCGCCGAAGACTTGTTATTTCGCGAAAAGGCCCCTCAAAGATCAAGACCTTTGAAACCAGCTAAACTCGCTCGCCGTTTTCGGCTCTGGGAAAAAAAACGAGGCGACCGTCGCACGGGCTCCAAGTTATGGGGAACAGCGGGCGAGGCGTTTTTTTTTGCTGCGCTTTTTCTTTTCGGATCCATCTCACTCGCAACTCTCGTGACTGGTGAGCCAATTCCGATCGAAGACGGCTCTTCCTGGGGCGGTTGGGACTGGCTGATCATGATGGTTTTGGCCTCAATGGTCCTGGTCGGAGCGGGTGGCACCATTTACACGATTCTAATGGTCGGCACGACGGCAGAACGTCGTCGTGCATTAGCAAAACGAGCGACCGACATTGATCTTCTTGCCGAAACCCTACCCTCCCCCAAAGAATTCCCGAATGTGCCTCGGGACGTTAACCTCCGGAACAGTCCCGGCATCAAGCTCTCGTACCGACTCCCGATTACATCCTCTCCTGGATGGCAATTGCTGGTAATCGGTCTCTTCAGCTTGCTCTGGAACGGGATGGTCTCGGTATTGGTTGTTCTGGCGTTCCGCAAACACCTAACTCTCGGGGGTGAACCCGACTGGTACTTGGATGCACTTATCCTGCCATTCGCCGGAATCGGGATCATTTCGCTCTATTCCCTGTTTCGTCACCTGCTCGTTGCAACAGCCATTGGTCCTACCAGCCTGGAAATTTCCGACCACCCAATTAATCCGGGTGGATCCTATCGGGTTTATCTCACCCAGGCCGGTCGGCTTTCGGTAAAATCGTTCTCCTTGATTTTGGCCTGTTACGAAGAAGCAACTTACCGACAAGGCACGGATACGCGAACTGAACGACGATTAATTCATGAACATCAAGTGTTCAGCCACGGCAGTTTTGAGATTATGCCCAGCATACCGTATGAGCACGATTGCGAATTAACGTTTCCGAAACGGATCATGCACTCGTTTCAGTCAGAACACAACGCGGTTCAATGGCGACTCGTTGTTCGTGGCACGGTCGAAAAGTGGCCAAAGTATGAACGCGTATTTCCGTTGGTTGTATCTCCATCACCGTCGATCTTGGAAATCTGAGGACAACCGGTCCCATGATGGAGCCATTAATCAGCATCCAGATTCAGGACGATCGACCGTTTCTCAATCCGGGCGACACAATTGCCTGCGATTACCAAATCGATGCGGTCGAAGCGAGCGATATCCAAGCCGTCGAAGCTTCTGTGCTGTGGTATACCGAGGGCAAAGGCGACGAGGACATGGGCGTGCATTACTTTGAGCGCCGCGTTCCTACAGAAACCGAAGAAGATCTGCGGAAATGGCGCCGATTTCAAACGATTTTGCCCAACAGCCCACTCTCGTTCGACGGTGAATTAATCCAAATCCGCTGGTGTGTTCGCGTGAGAGCCTTTCTAAAACTTGGAAAACAGAGTTCCTTCGAACTGCCATTTCAACTGGGTGATGTCGAAAGCCCAAACGGCTGAATCCCAGATCATGCTAAGAACTCCGCGCAATCCGTTCCGCACCCGAAGAATTCGTCCCGAGGCAATGAACTACCTCTTCGATGATGCCTACTCCTGCTCGACGGTAGTGAAGGCACTTCAGCAAAACCATTGGCGTGGCCAAATCATCGGCCCGCACGGTTCGGGAAAAACAACTCTCCTACAGGCACTCCTCCCAGCCTGTCAGCAACGAGATCGTCAGGTTGCACAATTCAGCCTGCATGATCGCGAGCGGCGGCTCCCTTTTCAGTGGAAAGACGCAACAGCTTGGTCCGCAAAAACATTGATCGTCATCGATGGTTACGAACAGCTGAACTGGGTCGCCCGAAGTCGACTCCGAATTCTCACGCAGCAGAAAAAGTGTGGATTACTCGTCACCACGCACCGTGAAGTCAGCTTGCCTGTCATATTCCGCACAAGCACTTCAATCGAACTCACACAGAAAATTGTCCGTCAACTGGTCTCTCATGATTCGCAGATTAGTCCAGCAGACGTCACTTGCGCTTACCAGCAATGTCAGGGCAACGTCCGGGAAACTCTCTTCGCTCTCTACGACCTTTACCAAGATCGACATCGGCAAACGCGTCGCCTTGGATAACGCATTAAGCCCAAATCGAAACCAAATGTCAGCCAGCAATGCAGTCACTCAAATTCACTGGGTAACTCTCGCCGTTTTCGTAGTCCGGTCATCTGGTTAAAGCGAACTAACCGGCGTAATTGATCCCGTTTTAATGACTGCTATCAGCGACATGCTGCTCGCATCAAACTGCTCAATTCAATAGCGTTTTTCTTTACTGAATGATCTTCGTGTCCTAGGATTCATCGAGCGGTGTAACACATGAGGTATCCCCGGGGGGGGAAGCTGCTGAACACGGCAGCCTTCTTGTGATGCTCTTCACAACCGAGATCCAGCCATGGCTGCTGAATTCGACTGTGAACCTTTGTAGAAAACAGGAATAGGTTTCGGAGCATACTCAAATGGACCGTGAATCCATTAAAAGATGGGTAGTCATCTCTGCACTAACGGCGACCAGCCTGATGATTCCGGGCGAGGCAAAAGCTTGCTTCCTTGACTGGTTTCGGCGCCGTGAACCCACCACTTCGTATTACCCACCGGCAACAGCCGCACCGGCTGGCGCGTCCTGCGGAGCGGCCTACTGCGAACAGACCGTCCTACGTTACGTTCCACAAGTGGCTTATCGCACGGTCTGGCAACCGGTTCCGGTCACAACTTACCGCAGAACGGTCAGTTACAACCCCTCAAGCGGCCTGCCAATGACTTGCACACAACCGTGCACGTCCTACACCTACCAGGCTCGACGTGTACCCTATACGTCGTTTCGGCCGGTCTACACGCAAGTCCCGGTTACAAACGGCACTTCCGGATGCAATTCCTGCCAAACAACGGTCGCTCCGCCAGCAACGGCGACGCCTTATTACCAGTCTCCAGCTGCATCACAACCGGCATTTACGCCTTCGACAGGCGGTCTTCCAACCACCTCGGATCTGCCTGGCGCGTCTCCCTGGGAGCCAGTACAACCAGCCGTTCCCAGCCCTGCCGCAACCAATGGTGGCTACCCTGCTCCGCCACCGACAACGACCGATCCGGCAGACGATCGGCCGCGGATTGATCCACAAGCTGCTGACTTCAGCTCAATCCAACGCGTTCCTTCCACGGTAGCAAACAACCGTTTCTCGATTACTCCGAGCAACATCACACCACTGCAGTCAGAGTCTTCGTCGATTTCGGCAGCCGATCCGTTCAACCGAAGAATACCGAATTCCGCTCCATCCACGAGTCCAGCTCCACCGACAAGTTCCGCTCAGTCAACCTGGACCAGCGAGCCCACGGAGCCAAATGTCACGAGATCGCCACCAACGACCACCGATCTCGACATCCGCCCAATCCCGAAAATCAACATCCAACCTTCCGAGGCGCGTGAGCCGGTACCTCCAGTGCTCAACCAACCTCGCTCAAACACGGCCCTAATTCGTCCCATTCCGACAGAATGGGCTTCGAATCGAATTCAGTGGTCAGAACAACAAGTGAGCCACAATGTGTCGCCAGCGGTCAATGATGACTGGAAATCGACAACACCTCGGCGGCTCGATCGTCATCGGCTTCAAACTCCCGAGCAATCTCCGCAATGGGACACTTCAGGCTGGCGATCTGCCCACCGATAAGAAAAAT
Source organism: Pirellulaceae bacterium (assembly GCA_029243025.1). Lineage (NCBI taxonomy): Bacteria > Pseudomonadati > Planctomycetota > Planctomycetia > Pirellulales > Pirellulaceae > Pirellulaceae bacterium. The sequence continues at coordinate 391,667 of JAQWSU010000045.1, forward strand.
TGGCGACGCTGAGACGCCACCAAGTAGGCCGCGACTGACCCACAGTCCACCGCGAACTCCTCACCGGGGTTCGCGGTTTTTTTTATGCTAGAAAGGTCCTGGCAGGCTTCCAGTCGGTCCATGATAATCACGGTTGATTCGCAATCGATGCCAGCCGGTTGATGTCACTCCCATGCCCGCAAATCTAACACAGAAGTACCACAAAGCGGAACAAGATTATCGTCGTGCTTGCTCGCCAGACGATGAGTTCCGCTGTCTCCAAGTGATGCTTCGCGAACTTCCAAAGCACAAGGGCACCGACAAATTACAAGCTGATTTGAAACAAAGAATCAGCAAGGCCAAACTCGATGCGGAAGCTGCCAAGAGCAGCAAAAAAGGTTACGGAGTCCGTATCCCTCGACAAGGCGCGGGACGTGTGATCCTGCTCGGCAGCCCAAATTCAGGAAAGAGTCAATTACTCTGCTCCTTGACGCGTGCGACTCCAGAAGTGGCCACCTACCCATTCACAACGCGCGACCCGATCCCGGGAATGATGCCTTGGGACGACATTCAAATTCAGCTCATCGATACTCCGCCAATTACAACGGATTTCCTTGAACCCTATCTACAAGGGCTCATTCGAGGTTCCGATCTGGCCTTGCTCGTGGTTGACCTTGCCAGTGATGACGGAATCGAGCAATGCCAGGAAGTTTGGGACCGTTTAGACGGGACAAAAACTCGATTGGCAAGTCGCTCTTATCTGGATGTCGAAGACATTGGACAATCTTTCACGCAATGCTTTCTCGTTGGCAACAAGATCGACGCGGACGGGGCCCCTGCACGGTTGAACTTCCTGTCCGAACTATTGGAGCTTGGCCTGAAAACCTTCCCCGTGTCCGCCCAAACCCAGGTTGGTCTTCACGAACTCAAGCAGTCAATCTACCGCACTTTAGATATCGTTCGCGTCTATACAAAACATCCAACGAAGCGGGAACCGGACTTTGACAATCCCTACACGATTCAGCGTGGGGGAACTCTCGCGGACGTGGCAGCCATGATCCACCACGACTTTGCAACTCGATTAAAATTTGCGAGAGTGTGGGGCTCGGCAGTCCATCATGGTACGACCGTCAAAGGCGACTATGTCCTGCACGACAAAGACATCATTGAACTCCACATCTGACGCATAAATTGATATGGAAAACCATGAACAACGTTAAAATCGCAAATACTTTCGACCAAATTGCCGACTTACTCGAGTTTAAATCGGCGAACCCTTTTCGGGTACGCGCCTACCGACGAGGTGCTCGAACTATTGGCGATCTTTCGGAGCCCATCTCCACGATCCTGAACGACAGCGAACGCAAATTGACCGACATTGACGGTATCGGAAAGGATCTGGCCGCCAAATGCGAAACGTTTGTCGAGACCGGCAAGATACCTTTGCTCGATGAGTTACTCGAGGACATCCCACGAACCGTTCTGGATTTACTTCGCGTTCCGGGCTTGGGTCCCAAAAAAGCGGCGGCCGTTTACCAGGAATTGAATGTCACAACTCTCGACGATCTCAAATCAGCCTGCGAGTCAGAACAAGTCCGCAACCTCAAGGGATTTGGAGCCAAAACTGAGCAGGCGATTCTCAGTGGTTTGGCGATCGCCAACGCGGCAAACCAACGAATCCTTTGGTCCGAAGCGGATACGATCGCGAACGCATTGCTGAATCATATGCACGTGAATTCGAAGATCGAAGAAATGTCGCTGGCCGGCAGTTATCGTCGCGGAAAAGAAACCGTCGGTGACCTCGATCTTCTCGTTGTGGCTCAAGATTCCCAACACATCATGGACCGATTCGCCGAATTTCCAGAGATCAATACCGTCAGCGTGCGTGGTGAAACAAAAATGTCCGTGCGTCTGGATTCCGGTTTTCAGATTGATTTACGAGTCGTTCCCCGCACTTCATTCGGAGCAGCGATCCAATACTTCACCGGCTCCAAGGAACATAACGTTGCCCTCAGAGGTCTCGCCAAAAAGAAAGGACTCAAAATAAACGAATACGGTGTCTACGAAGTCAAGACTAACAAATACGTGGCAGGGGAAACTGAAGCAGAAGTTTACGGCGCCTTAGACCTCATTTGGATTCCCCCTGAACTGCGGGAAGCGAGAATTGAATTTGAAAGCGACCAGGAAGCATTACCTGAATTGATCGAACTTTCCGATATTCGCGGCGACTTACACATGCATACCAATGCAACCGACGGAAAAGCGACGCTTTCAGAAATGGTCACAGCAGCCAAAGCACAAGGACTCAAGTACATCGCGATCACCGATCATTCTCAGCGAGTTTCCATGGCAAATGGACTCGACCCACAGCGACTCCTTGAGCAGTGGGTTGCAATCGACGCGATGAACCAAAAGGAGGGAAAGGCATTTACGATTTTAAAAGGAATCGAATGTGACATTCTTGAACGAGGCGGCATGGATCTTCCGGATGAGGTGCTCAGTCAAGCAGATTGGGTACTTGCCAGCATCCACTACGGCCAAAAGCAGTCTCGACAGCAGATCACGGATCGACTGATTGGCGCTATCCAAAATCCGTATGTCTCCGCAATCGCTCACCCAACGGGGAGGCTTCTCAACCGTCGCGAGGCCTACGATGTCGATCTAGATGCGGTGATGACGGCTACCAAAGAACACGGAAAGTTGCTGGAACTGAACGCCAATCCCAGACGACTCGATTTGAACGAAATCCATTGTGCTCACGCAAAACGTCTTGGTATTCCAATCGTCATCAACACCGATGCACATAGTGTCGAAGGGCTCAGCGTCATGCGATATGGACTCAAACAAGCTCGCCGCGGTGGCCTGACGAAGCATGACGTGGCGAACACGCTCACATGGTTGCAACTCAAAAAATTGATCGGCAAGAGCAATCAATGAGTAAGAAAGTCCGCTAGTTCTGCAGATGGCTCTCGTCATACAGAAATCGCCTCTGCATGTTCAGAGTGGGTCGCGGGGGGCCAGGATTTTCGCTGCGACTCTGACGACTCACTCGCCCGATCAAATAGCCCATCGCCATCAGCCCAAGAAAGGGCCAGAGCAAAACAAAGGTGAAGGCTGCCAGGATGGTCATCGATCGGCTTGGCCGATAACCAGAGACAGGTGGAAAAAGAGCAAAGAGAAATCCGGTTACCAGCGACCCAACCAATGCGTAAACGATTGCCACTAACAACATGAGGCCCACCCTAAAACATTTAACCTGACTCGTCTTGTATCAATTTGTGTCAATCAAAAGCCCACACTGCGAACCCAAGACTATACAGAAAATAATCCGGAATGCCAGTACCGTCTGTCGCCACCGTTCCAGTCGGTAAAATGGGTAGTCATCTATCCGGTCACGTCCCCTGTTGACACCGAACGAGCAGAGTCTCGATGCCTTCGAAAGGGAACCGAATATCAAGAAAAAGCGGCTCGCAGATCGCGTAGCGCGTTTCGGCACTCTAACCGCGGATTACCCGACTCTTCGTATTCGAGCGCCACGTAGCCACGATAGTTTGCGACTTTGAGAAGTTGGGCAAGACGAGCGTAGTTTACAGGATGCTTTACCTGATCGGGTCCGGCCATCACCACTTTAACTTGCACGTTAATCGCGTAAGGAGCGACACGTGCGAGATCGCCATAGATGTCAGCAGAATGAAAATTACCCGTGTCAAGGTTTACACCGAACCAGGGGCTATCCACATCCTTCACAAACCCAAGTAAGCCACTCGCGGTGGCGGTGGGTCCACCATGATTTTCGAGTGCCAAATGGACGCCGTACTGGCCAGCATACTGGCAGCATTCACGGATTCCATCAACGATCAACTCATGCGTTCTGGTTGAGGAATGCCCCTCATGCGCGTGACCTGCAAAAATGCGAATCACGGGAGCCCCTAGAATCTCGGCATAATTAACCCACCGTTTCACGTGGGCGATTTCGCGATCACGCTCTGGCCCAGGAGCTCGTCCAAAGTCATTCCGGACCGCTGTCCCCGACACCCCCAAGCCAAGTCGAAAACAATGGCGTTTCAACCGTCGGAGATAATCGTCTGTTATTTCCAAAGGGAAATAGTAAGAGGTGAGCTCCGTACCCTGCAGGCCGAAGCTGGCACAATCATCAACAAAGTCGAATAGACTGAACTTTGGTGAGGCCCTTTTCAGCAATTTTCGATAGCTATAGGCCGCTAAGCTGAATTTAAAATACGGCTCAGTCCGATTCAGCGGCTCAATTGCCATTGCCGCCGATCGCAAAGAGTTCACACAAAAACTGGCCGCCGAAGCCGCCAGAAATTCACGCCGCCGAAGCTGGATTTTTTTCAATTTGCCAGTTCCGAACCGATTACCTGGGATTCTGAACGCCCCAGCACCGAACGCCAAAAGTCACTCGGCACAAAGGACAAATTCGCCACGATCATTACGGCCGAATGAGCAAGGTTCCCCGTCACGAGAGCAAGTGAGATCCAAATCAAAATGGAAACCACAATCGCCAACGGCCGCAACCATTCGTTCCAAACGCAAACGACGAAAAAGAATGTACCAATTAGGACTGTGTGTGTCCAAAGATTTATAAGAATTGGGTATTCTCGCAAGAAGGTAAAATCAACGAGTCGACTATCGGGCTGCGCGGAAATCCACCAAATCGCATCACCATTCCACCAGGTTTCGCTTCCCAGGGCAGTCAGAGCCATCGCCAAATAGACAATGATCAAATGAACCTGGATTAAGCGGCGAGCCAACGTCGCCCACCAAGTCCAAGTCAACTGGAGGGTAGCCCGCTTGCCCGAGCGAGCATCGACCGAAAGATAGGCACCCACGGGAGCAAAACACAAATAGAAGACGAGCATCGTCAGAACCGGCTCAGCTGGCCCGGCCAGAATCAGCGCCCGGTGCGCGTAGGAGAGCATTACAACCAACGCTCCTATTGCGGTAAATCGAGTCCACAGCCCAATCATAAACGCGAACAGCACACAACTACCTAGCCATTGAGCGATCCAAAGCACGGTGGGATGATTATCGAAACGCAAATAAGAGTAGTTATAACCTGTTGTATCGGCCAACAATCCACTGGCCACTGCATCGTTGAGCCAACCATCAGCTGCGAACCAAGTCGTCAAATCGGCAGTGAACGAGACCTGCCAAATCAACGCCATTGCGCCAACAAGAACTCGCAAGACACACAGATCAAATACATCACTTGGCTCAAACCAAAAACGATTCCAACCACCACTCACATAACCGCTCAAGCCGCCAAAATATGACTTTGCACTGTTCATTATGAACCGGCATCCAACGGAGCCGCCTCCCCTGCATCCACCTTTTTATGAACCATCACCTGCCCAGAATCGGCCACCCAGACATCGGCCTCGTAAATGGTTTCGTAGGCGTTTGGGCCGCCCTCGTCAGCGATCGTGACTCCGCCCAATTCGATGGGCATCCGACGAGTGATTGTCACGACCATCCGATCGCGATCTTCCCGGAGTAAGTTTCGGCCAACGGCCTGGCAAACTTGCGCTAAATACGGATCGTTTTCACTTTGCACGTTCATTGCCAAACGGCGAGTCAGCATTTTCCAACGATGATGCCTGAGACCACCTCGCCAACCGGACCAATCACTACCGGGTTCGGGATAACGCACCTTGCTTTTGGAATCCTTGAATTGAATTTCCACAAAGTGGTCATCTTCGAACTCCATCGCATGAGTCAAGTGGAAGCCCGAAATGACCTGCGGATCCAAGTAAAAGAAGCGGCTGTAAGGACCAAAAACACGAGCCATCCGAATCTGGAGTTCGGATGCATATTGATTGCCCATCACCACCGTTAGAACACAGATGAAATGCACAATGATCAGAAGCGAAACGATGCCGCGTGTCTGATGAGACAAAACTTTCGGCGGCGATGGTGCGCTGCGCGCATCAACCCTCTCAGATGATTCGGACATCTGTTACCCCCCCCTAGATCTCATTCCCCCACGAAAAAAGATCGGACTTCCGGGAAGCCCGATCTTTCAAGATTAGCATGTTTTTTTAACCAAGGCTCTCAAAGTGAGAGTTTTGGCCAAATTGCCTATTTGCGGTAGACGACCGAGCGATAGACAACTTTGCTGTCCGACTTCTTCGAAGCGGAACCTTCAGCGGGTGCATCAGGTACTGATGGAGCTTCTTTAGCAGGTGCTGCTTCGTGATGATGTGCATCGTCACCGTGGCAACCGTGATCGGCAGCCGTACCGCAGCATTTGGTCTCAACAACGCCGCAGCAGTCGTTGTTTCCATGGCAACGGCCATGACATCGACGTGCCTTCAGGCGAGCGAACAGTCCACCGTGGCAACGACGTGAATGGCAACCGCCACAATCTTTGGAACTGTGACAGTCATCAGAGCTGTGACAGCTCGAACCGCTGCAGTTCGAACCACTGCAGCTCGAGTGACAACCTCGCAGGTGACGGAACAAACCGCCATGGCAACGATTGCGGTGCTTGAACCAACCACCACAGCCACCATTGCAGCCCGAGTCGGCGTGACATCCACCACAATCACTACCAGCCGTTGCTTCTGTACCATTCCCCAAAACAGCAATACTTAGGATGGCAAAAAACAATGCCAATCCGAAACCTAGTGTGCGATTCATCGCAAATTCCCTCCAGTAAGTAACAAACATTAACCAATTGGCTCGCCGTCGATACCTTACTCCACCCGACTCGACGGCGGATCGCCGGAGGAGAAGTTACTTATGTCCCCAAGAGATAGTTGGGGCCCCCGCCACGACACTGCTGGCAGAGTTTACCGATCACGGAAAATATAGAACCTAAAAAAGATAGCGGGCTAAATTAACATTCTTCTTTTCCATGTCAACCGGCCGGAAGTCAATTTACACAGATTAAAAGGACAGGGCCTAGTAGGCTGACTTTAACGACAACACCGATTTAATTTAGCGTGTTGTGGACGGCTGTCTATGGGGCACTCGCCCTAACCGCCTGAATAAAAGAGAGCGCAATAAACCCATGTCATTTATGGGGTTTTGATCGCCCTGGAATCGCTCGTTCCATAAGTTGCGAAACAATTAGGACCAAGCGGGCCTGGAATCAGAAATCTAACGAGTTGCCCTGCAAAGTGAGTCCCCCTTCAAAACTGCGAGGCCCCCACATCTGCTTCCGAGCTAGATCTTCAACGAATGACGAAATTCACTAAACGGCCCGGGATCACGATGACCTTCACAATCTGCTTGCCTTCGAGTTGCTCAACAATTTTTGGATCTGATTTCGCGACTTGTTCCAAATCAGCGGCGGAGCAATCGGCCGGTACCTTCACACGAGCGCGGAGCTTGCCCTTGATTTGAACAGGCACTTCAATCACGTCGTCCACGGTGAGCGAAGGATCAAATTCAGGCCACGGTTCATAGGCTAGCGTCGTCTCGTATCCCAACTGGGACCAAAGTTCTTCGCAAATATGAGGTGCCAAAGGGGCCAGCAACAGCACAAACGACTCCATCGCTTGACGAGGCCGATTGGGCTGCTTATTGAAGAAATTGACGAATTCCATCATGCGCGCGATCGACGTATTGAAGCTGCGGGACGCGAGATCTTCGGTGACCGCCTTGATTGTTTTATGCAGAAACCGGCTCTGATCATCTGTACAGTCGACATCCTGGAGCATCGGGTGGAGCGTATCTGTTTCGGCCCGATCATCAATCATCAGCCGCCAAACCCGATCGAGGAATTTGCGGACGCCGTCGACGCCAGACATGCTCCAAGGTTTGGTCGCCTCCAGAGGCCCCATAAACATTTCATAGAGTCGCAAGGCATCGGCTCCGTACTCCCGCACTATCTCGTCAGGATTGACGACATTTCCGCGACTCTTGGACATCTTGAAGGCCCGAGAATCAATTCGAATTTCCGGGTGATCAGCAAGCACAAATGAGTCACCCTGCTTCTGAACATCCTCGGGAGACACATTAACTGATTGCAAGCCCGCCCCGTCAGAGCTTCGCACCGCCTGCCCGTTCGCAGCGCTTGTCGCATCGCTTGTCGACACCCAGTTTTGCTGCTGATCTTGCCAGCCGGTGTACTCCATTTCGCCAAGAATCATTCCTTGGTTCACCAGTTGTCGGAATGGCTCGGGGGAGGTCACATGGCCTCGATCAAAAAGTACCTGATGCCAAAAACGTGAATAAAGCAAATGCAAAACGGCATGTTCGGCCCCCCCAATGTACAAATCGACGGGCATCCAACGGCGTTCTTTTTCCAAATCGATGAAAGCGTCCGAATTTTCAGGATCGATAAATCGGAGGAAGTACCAACAAGATCCGGCCCATTGAGGCATCGTATTCGTTTCGCGACGATACCGTTTGCCATCGATCACAGGATACAACCAATCGTCATCAGCCTTGGCCAGCGGCGGCTCGGGACGACCATGCGGCTTGTAATCTTCCAGGTGAGGCAAGTCGACTGGCAAATCCGCGACTGGTACCGGTCGCTTCAATCCATTCGGCTTTCCATCCTCATCCAATTCATGCAGGATCGGAAACGGCTCGCCCCAAAAACGCTGTCGGCTGAATAGCCAATCTCGCAGCTTGTAGTTAACGGCCGCCTGTCCAATACTCTGCCCGTTCAAATCCCCAATGATCTGATCTTTGAATGCCTCGGTGGTCAAACCGTCGTATGCCGCTGAGTTGATCGCCGTTCCGACACCGGCAAAAACTTGTTTGCCCCGCAATACTTGCTCGCGGTCGACGTCCGAAGACTCACCAGGATCGACAACGGCAACGATCGGGATTTTGTACTGCGCCGCAAATTCAAAGTCACGTATATCATGGCCAGGCACCGCCATAATGGCGCCAGTTCCGTAGCTAATCAACACGTAATCGGCAATCCAAATCGGGATCTTCTTACCGTTCACTGGATTGATCGCATGCGAGCCTGAAAAGACACCACTCTTGGTTTTGGTCAATTCCGTCCGTTCCAGATCGCTCTTCGACGCAGCAGACTGGCAATAAGCTTGCACAGCATCGGCTTGCTCAGCAGCCGTCAAACGTTCAACAAACGGATGTTCGGGCGCGATCACCATATAGGTAGCGCCATACAACGTATCGGGCCGAGTCGTGTAGACTCGCAGTACATCGTCCGTTGGATCAAGAGGCCATTCAGTCTGCGCGCGGCCCGCCTTCCAAGCGTCGAAATCTTCAGCAGCTCCGATGAAAAAATCGACCTCGGCGCCCGTGCTGCGGCCAATCCAATTTCGTTGCAACGCTTTGATACTTTCGGACCAATTAAGGTCGTCAAGTCCTGACTCCAAGCGGTCTGCGTACGCTGTAATTCGCAGCATCCACTGACGCAGCGGAATTCGTTTCACGGGATGGGAGCCCCGTTCACTCAATCCATCGATAACTTCTTCGTTTGCCAATACGGTTCCCAGCGCGGGGCACCAATTGACCAATGCGTCACTTTGACAGGCCAGACGATGCTCGTCCTGGTATTCACGAACGGCTCGCTCCCCCTGGGCTGCAATCTCAGCCGGTATGGGCAACTCGTCGATCGGCCGACCTTTTTTTTGGTCCGTGTCGAACCAAGTGTCGTAAATGACCAAAAAAATCCATTGCGTCCAACGAAAGTAATCTACATCCGTGGTGGCAATTTCCCGGTCCCAGTCGTAGCTAAAACCGAGCATTTTTAGCTGGCGACGGAAAGTTGCAATGTTTTGTTCGGTCTGTACCCGAGGCGGAGTGTTGGTTTTGATCGCATGCTCTTCGGCCGGCAAACCAAAAGCATCAAATCCCATCGGATGAAGAACGTCATATCCCCGCATGCGGTAAAATCGACTGACAATGTCGGTCGCGGTGTAACCCTCCGGATGCCCCACATGCAAGCCATCACCGCTTGGATAGGGAAACATATCCAATGCATAGAGTTTTTTGTCGCCCGGTAGCTCGGGGGCACGAAACGTCCGATTCGACTCCCAAAAAGACTGCCATTTGGGTTCGATCTGGGCTGGATTGTATCTCGGCATGGGAGTTTCCCCGGACGTGATTGAGAGTCGCGACAAGTGCGAACAGTTCGGCGGTTAAAATCGGCGATTCTACTGTCTCCCGAATAGACAGCAAAGATGTCGCCGGAGAAGCCAAGCCCCAGATATCAAGATTTTGTGCAATTCCATCCTGATCCCGAGCGATCAAGATTATCGTGATTCGCCCAAGAATCTTCCGAACTGCCCATCTTCTTGTTAGAATCGGAGAGGAAGGACTAACGTCGGCGATCGCATTGCTGCCTTTCGATTTGCCCCGTGTGATTCCCACCCTAAATCGGCCCCCGCTTCGGCAATCTGGATGCTCCGCGGTTGGACCTCAACCCCTATTTAGAAACAACCTACTTCCATGCTCTATGGTCACCGAAACCTGATTTTGGCAGAAGTCGAGCGAGATGCGATGCGTCAAGCAGCCGCCTTCAATGCAGAAGTGATGGATTTTGTTCGCCCTCATGTAAAAGAGGGCGTCACGACTGCGGAAATTGATCGACTCGTCCATGACTACACCAGCCAACATGGCCATGATCTCGCCTGCCTGGGCTATCAGGGATATCCGAAGAGCTGCTGTACGAGCATCAACGAAGTCGTTTGTCACGGAATTCCGGACAACTACGCGCTTCAAAGGGGTGACATCGTGAATGTCGACCTCACATCGATCGTGGATGGCTGGTTCGGTGATCAATCGGAAACCTTCTTGATTGGAGAGGTAGCCGAAGAAGCGAAACAAGTCACACAAACCTCGTTTGATTGTCTCTATTTGGCCATCAATGCCATACTCCCCGGATGTCGAGTGGCAGAAATCGGGCGTGAGATCGTCCGACATGCACAAAACGAGGGACTCAGCGTCGTTCGCGAATATGTGGGTCACGGCATTGGTCGCCGATTCCACCAAGACCCCTCCATACCTCATTACCCAAACCGCCAATCATACTCAGACCGACTCGAACCGGGCATGTGTTTTACGATCGAACCGATGATCAATGTGGGAACAAGACACACCCAACTGGATCGTAAAGACGGTTGGACCGTCCGCACAAAAGATGGAAAGCTCTCGGCGCAATTTGAACACACCATCTTGATGACAGAAGATGGGCCAGAAATACTTACACTCACAAAGCTCGGGCCCCAAGCAGGCCATCGGTTCGATTCTCAAGCTTAAGTGAGCGTAATGGCGTTAATTACAATCGGTTCATTTGTCTTCTTCACAGCCCTTGTTGGCTTGCTCACCTACCGATTAACGCGAAAGGACGATCACGAAAGTTCGATCGGTTACTTTCTTGCTGGTCGTCGATTGACCGGCGGATACATTGCCGGCTCGTTGATGTTGACCAATCTGTCAACCGAACAGCTGGTAGGTCTTAACGGTGCAGCCTTTACGGACGGCATTTCCGTGATGGCCTGGGAGGTTCTCGCCGGTCTCTCTTTGGTGGCGATGGGATTGTTCTTTTTGCCCCGTTATCTCAAAGGTGGGATTGCCACGATCCCTGAATTGCTGGAGGACCGATTCGATAAAACCACGCGGCTAATCACATCCTTGATTTTCCTCGTGGCTTACACCTGTATTCTGCTTCCCATCTTGCTCTATACCGGAGCCGTAGGACTTTCTGGCATCCTGGACGTCCAATCATTACTGGGCATTGGGTCGGAACAAACCATCCTCTGGGTCGTCGTTTGGATGGTTGGCATCATCGGTTCCATCTACGCAATTTTTGGGGGTCTTCGTACGGTCGCCGTATCCGACACCATTAATGGGTTTGGTCTGTTCGCGGGCGGTGTGTTGATAACGTTCCTCGGTCTCCAAGCAGTGAGCGGAGGCGAAGGCTGGTTAGAAGGCTGGCGAATTCTGCGAGAAAGCAACCCCGAAAAATTCAACTCCATCGGCAGTGCGAAGCAATCCGTGCCGTTTTCGACGCTCTTCACAGGCGTCATCATCATCAACCTGTTTTATTGGTGTACCAATCAGCAGATCATTCAGCGAGCACTTGGAGCCAGCAGTCTGGCCGAGGGACAGCGAGGTGTGATGGTCGCATCGGTGCTCAAACTGTTAGCCCCCATCATTCTGGTCATTCCCGGCATCATCGCCTTTCACCTGTTTGCAGCGGACGGCATTCACCAAGACCAAGCGTATGGTGCGTTGGTGCGAGAAGTGCTGCCCGGGTGGATGCGGGGATTCTTTGCTGCGGTCGTCGTGGGCGCCATCTTAAGCTCATTCAATTCCGCCTTGAACAGCACCGCTACTCTCTTTAGTTTGGGAATCTACAAGGCTCAATTGAATCCGAATGCGAGCCAAGCCCAGGTCATTCGCTCGGGCAAGATCTGCGGCACAGTACTGGCCGTTACGGCCATGTCGACGGCCCCGTTACTTTACGGACAAGACAGTATCTTTGGATACTTGCAAAAGATGAATGCACTTTACTTCATTCCCATCTTTTCCGTGGTGATCATCGGATTGACCACGCGACGCGTTCCGGCGGCAGCCGCATCGACGGCCTTGATTCTTGGCTGCGTGCTGATCGCACTGGGCTATTTCGTACCGAGCTTCGCTGGGTTGCTCAAACCGATCGGCGACTTTCACTTCGTCGGTGGAGTGTTTCTGCTGTTGATCGTGATGATGCTCGCATGGGGCGCCATCACCCCCCGCTCGACACCGTACGAGCAACAGTATACCGGGGATGTTGACCTGACCCCCTGGCGTTGGGCCAAACCGATGGCCGCCATGATTGTCGTGATCGTTTTGTTTGTCTACGCCTATTTTGCCGACTTTTCCATCCTGTCCCAATAACGACCGGACGGATTCCCAATCAAGCGGACTGCAACTCACGGGCACTCTCCGCCCATTGAATCCAGGCAGTGACTTCTGCCAGATCAGGTCGTTTACCGTTTCGCATAATGCGTTTTCCTTCACTGGTTCGAATAAATCGCTTGACTTTATCGTGCAACTCATCGGCGAGTGAGGAGGCCAATTGACGCGGGGTGGTGATGCCGCAGGCGACGAGAATTTGCGCGTCATGTCCACGCAAGTTGGGAATCCGACAAACTAATTGCGTCTGCAATTGCCATTCGCGGATCAGTTTTGACGTAATCCGCCGATAATCAATTTGATCTGCAACCTTGTCAGGGTCTTTATCGAGTAATTCGGCAACGGTGTGGACATCAACGGCTTGGAATCGTTCGGCCGTTTTCGGACCAATCGATGGTGCATCGACGATTGGATCTGACAGTTCGAGGAAAAACCGCATCGGTGCCTCGCGCGATGGCGTTTCCGCAATTGGCTGAGCAACGACACGCGACCGCGTTGACCTTGGCTTGCTGGACTCGGATCGCGGAGCAACCTTTGGTGCAGAAATCCTTGGTGGGATAGCACGCGTCATCACGGTTCGATTGCGACGATAGCGGGATTGACGGGCGGCTTGAATCCACCGAGACAGCCGCGATCGCTCGTAACGAGAAATCGCCCCAAATCGATTCCGGTGCTCCGCACTGACCAAACACTGCTCAATCCGACGATGCAATTCAGACACATCAATGTAGGAGAGTTCCTGGGGATCATCGACCCCGCACACGACCAACAACGTGGCGTCATTGGCACTTAAACCCACGTAGCACTGCATCGTCACAATGGATTGCCAGTAATTCACTGACGGCGCCGTGATGCCGGTACCGGCCAACAGTTGTTCGGCCCGTTCAGGATCTAACTCAAGAAAGCTGCGAACGACTTCGACTTCAATCTCTTGGAGCCGCGTGACAAAGGTGGCGTCCAAGCCTTCGACTTGCGTTAACAGCGTATCGTCGGAAACATTTCGTTCGCTTCGCACAAGGCTTTCACTGTCAGCATACTCGGCGCGAGCCCGGCGACTGGCATCCCATTGCTGGACCCAGTCATAGGTATGATCTCGTCGATTCCCTTGCGGTGGTTGCGGATAGGATTCAGCCATTCGACTTGGAATCCGATCTAATTGCAGAGCATCGCGACGGGGAGAAGTTTCCACGCTGCTTTCTCGTTGCTGCAATTTGAAACGACGGCCCCGCATGTTGGGAAAGAGCTGCAACACATGCTCATGCCGTGTAAACAAAATCGTCTGATGACCACGACTGGAAAATTCTTCCAACACTTCCGCAGTGGATTGCGCGCGGGAGGAATCGATATTCACAAACAGGTCATTCAGTAGTACAGGCAGCACCACGCCACGTTGATGGTAGGCGGCCACAAGCGCTAAACTGAGGCTCAAATAGGTCTGGTCCCGCGTACCGCGGCTGAGTTCGCCGTAACGAAACGGTTTGGAATCCGCGTCATCGATCCAAACCTCATGCGACTCATTAATACGAATCCGACGAAAAGCACCGCCGGTCATTCGCTGCAATAGGACTGACGCATCACGTATAATCGCGGACGGACCAAGCGTCGCTTTTAGCTGTTCAATTTCGCGATACAAAGCATTATCACGATCTCGCAGTTGCCGACGCTCCTCAGCTCGGCAAATGCGATCCTCAACATTAGCAAGGTCGTGACGCAACGACTCAAGACGACGATGCTCCTCAATTTGCTCCCGACTCGCCAGCAGCAACTCAAGACGCCTTTCGAGTGTATTCATTTCCGCTTGCAGATTTTGAACGCGTGTACCGAGAAAGTCGCGGCGCTTAACAAGGTGATTCAATCGAGTCTCAAGCACGAAATCTGTCGTCAGTCGCCGATTGAAAGCGGTCGATCCATCGCTGACGGCAGCCTGACCGCTCATCGTCTCGCTGATCTCATACCAAGGTCGAATCACACTGTCACCAATATAGTCAGTCCACTGAGCTGATCCTTGCGGTGGTGCCAATTCCCCGCTCATTAACGAATCACGTCGTTGCCCCAGTTCCTGAATCAGGTCGGTTAACTCGGACTCGCAACGACGCAAGCTTTGTCGTTCTCGAGCATGGTCCTGATAGCGAGCCGCAGTCTTTTGACGCTGCACTTCACTATGTAAATGTTGAACATCATCGCGCATCGTTTGCAACGCAGCGCCAAGAATAGACTTCATGTAATCTCTGGCCGCCACGTGATCCTCGAATTCGTCTGGCAAGGACAAATCACTCACATCCTGTTCGATGTCGTCAATCTGGAATCCAAGCGTCCTCAAGAACAGCTTCAAGTCGGCTTCGTCGCGTCCGGACGTCGAGCGAGCCTGTGTCTCCCACTCCGACATGCGAGCCTGCAATCCTTCGAGGCGTTCACGAATTGCCTGCAAGACGTTGTGCCACTGCTGAATTTGATCGTCGATTTCTGAAACTTCACGCCGTCCGGATTCAATCGTTTCCTCCCGCAGCTTCGCGGCTTCCCGAGAAGCTTCCTCAATCTGTCGTCGACGCAACTCGATTTTATCTTCCGCTCGCCTCAAACTCGCCTCGACCTCGACCAATTGAGCCCGACGTCGCGACATATTTCCCTTAATCTGATTTGCCTCAGTATCGATCTCGGCAAAACGTTCCAGTCTGCGACGTTCAAAGGCTTCTATCTCTCGCTGGATCTCTTCGCGCCGACTCGACAACATCGGCAAACCTTCTTCCGATTCTGGCATCCCTTGATAAGTGCGCTGAACATCAGCAAGCTGTAAATCAAGCTCTTTCAGACGTCGGATCTGATTTTGATCGTAAGTCAACTCAAAGCCGCGTTCCGCGGCGATTTTAACCGTCCTGTCAATCGCGGGCGGCTGATTAAAACCAAATGAAAAGAGGTGCGCGTACTCGTCGAGATCCACCCCCGTCAATCGCGTCTGTTCGTAATCGACGAAATCACCGGTCGCCCGTGAAATGGAAACGTGGCCGCCCGTCGACCCATCGTCTCGCCGTGTCACGACTCGCACTTGTTGGTCACCATCGACAATCCGCAATGATCCAGCAGCCTGTGTCGTGGAGGGGGCCCGATAACGCCGGCTCACTTCATCGTCATTGCCATACAACACCCAACGAACAAAATTGATGATCGTTGTCTTCCCGGACCCATTTGGACCGTACACCACGTTCAGCTGCTGCGACAAGTCGTCGAGTTGCAGATTGGATCGAGCACCAAATCGTTCGATGTTGAGGAACGCAAGCTTCACCGGAAAACTCCTAAAGTTAGAAAACCGAACATCCCTGCTTGGAGTCGACGACATTGTCGAGTTCCGTGAAAATAACGAATCCTGCCCCGTGCGCGAACACGAATCCCGCATTGCGATGCTAGCTGAAGCGCCGCCCGAATGGCTATTCTCTACCACGCTCAAATTGCCACAGCCACGCTCAAATTGCCACAGCACGCTCGAATTGCCACAGCGAAGCGTTGAAATCATCGCTCCAGTCAGCCGGAACGCGCCTGGCAAGCAAAAGTTCGGAGCATGCGAAAGCGATCAAATCACGAAAACAGACCGAATCTCTGCAACATTGCACGGCGCAACCAATAACGCCTGATTGACCGGTCGGGAAACAAACGGGCTTTCGCCACTCGATCGCGGAGTTGCTTGACCCACGATATTGGCTGGAGTAGTCTCCAAGCAGAGAAGGGTAAGATTCTTTTGACCCAATTAATTCTGCCCTCGCCCACCCTTTTAACCTACCCGAGAAACAACCATGATTTTTTTGCTCAAGTTGCTGGGCTTCGGCTCTCTCCTTTTCTGCCTCCACTGGGGCTCCCTTGCCCCCGCGCAAGAAGCCAAATCACCAAGTGACAATCAAAAGCAGAAGGACGGGCAGACGGCAAACACACAAGATTCAAAGCCAACGGACGAGGTTGAGCTCAAAGGCATTTTCGAGGCGGCGAAGAGTTCACCCATTATGTTGGCACCGAAAGAGTGGGCAACGTTGACACTTGATGAAGCCGTCGCGCACGGAACAACGGTCGACAAGGGAGATGTTCTCTTGAGCCTCGATACGGACAAGATCGACGAAGCAATCGATGATGCCAAAGGGGAATTGCAAACAGAGACACTGGCACTTGAGAATGCCGAAATTCAATTTAATCTTTTGCGCCGCACAAGCGCCATGTCGCTTGCGGACGTGATCGCCGCCGAAAAACTTGCCAGTGAAGATCTGAAGGAATTCATCACGACGGGCCGCGACCGCCGAGTCACATCGGCTGAGCGAAGTGTTGAGTCAGCTCGCAACAGTCTGGCCTACCAGACCGAAGAGTTGCGGCAACTGAAAAAGATGTATCAGGCCGATGACCTGACCGAAGACACGGAAGAAATCATTTTGAAGCGCACCCGGGATGCTGTTGATCGAGCCGAATACTTTCTTGATACAGCAACCGATTCGAAACGTCGCAGCCTTGCTTACACCATCCCTCGATCCGAGGAAGAATTAAAGACCGCTTTAAAGCGAGCCACTTTGGCTTTGGACGAAGCACAGCGTACGACGCCCAACTCGCTAAAACAAAAGAAGCTTGCCCTCGACAAACAGCGACAGGCCCTCGACAAACAGCGGAAAAAAATCGCTCGACTTCGCACTGACCGAAAAATGCTAAAAATAAGATCTCCGCGCGCTGGCGTCATTTATTTTGGCAGCAGTAAGCGGGGAAAATGGACCGATTCAGAAACGATCTCGGCGATGCTGCAGCCTGGAAATGCGGTCAAAGCGAAATCCATTTTAATGACGGTCGTGGAACTCGAACCACTCACCGTGCACGTAACGGTTCCAGAAAGTTCGCTGAGATTTGTGCAACCTGGCGTGGTTGCGGAAATCCAACCGATTGCGTACCCCGATCGAAAACTTCCAGGAAAAGTTCAGCGTGTTTCGCCAATTCCAATTTCGGACGGAATTTTTGACGCAATCCTAACTGTCGACCAGAAAGACGGGTTGGCCCCAATTGTTCCAGGCATGAAGGCCGAGGTGAAGATCAAGAAATCCAAATCCCCGCAGTCGAGTGGCAATGAATAAAATCCTTGTCTCGACATTGTTTGGTACATTTCTTTAACGCTCCACCTTGAGTCCGTCATGAACAAGCTCGTTTTTGCGTTCACATTTTGCCTCGTCATGTCGACCACCGTTTTGTGGGCAGATGACCTTCAATCAACTACCAGTAAATGGTTACTGGATGTCCCCAAGCCCAAAGCGGTCGACCCTCCCTCCGACGAAATGATTCAGGCGAGCATTGATCGTGGCCTGGACTTTTTGATCAGGCATCAAAACGAGAACGGAAGTTGGGGTTCCGCAACCAATACCAAAGGGCTGAACATCTACGCCCCAATCCCAGGTGCACACCACGCCTTTCGGGCAGCAGTCACCGGACTCTGTCTCTCGGCACTGATCGAATCAGGGGATCGCCGCGTTGAGATCGTCGAAGCGATTGAAAAAGCAGAACGTTGGAATGAAGAGTGGCTCCCAAAAGTACGCCGAGCCGAGCCGACAGCCATTTACAACGTTTGGGCACATGCTTACGCCATCCGTGGCTTGGTGGACCTTCATGCCTTTCACAAAGAAAAACCGCGGCGACAAGAACGAATCATCCAGCTGATTCGACAGCAAGCCGACCGCCTCGAGCGATACGAAGGCATCGACGGCGGTTGGGGCTACTATGACTTTGGTGCACAAACCCAAAAACCAAACGTCGAACCAACCAGCTTCACAACAGCGACCGTCTTGATCGCCTTGCACGAGGCAAAACAATTAGGAGTCGATTTTCCAGAGCGTCAAATCAAGCGAGCCGTCAACAGTTTAATCCGACAGCAAAAGCCAGACTTCAGTTACTACTATTCGGACAATGGACCGACGAAGAATCGGCCCATGTGGCTAATCAATCGCCCAGGTGGCAGTCTAGGAAGATCGCAGGCGTGTAATTTGGCATTGAAAATTTGGGGAAGTGACAAGATCACCGATCAAGTCATCGAGGCTTGGCTTGACCGGTTGTTTTCGCGGAATCTCTGGCTCGACATCGGTCGCAAGCGGCCCATCCCGCACGAATCGCACTTTCTAGTCGCCGGCTACTTCTTTTATTACGGTCACTTCTATGCCGCGGGCTGCATCGAAATGCTTCCGGAAAAATCACGGCCGCCACACAAAGCTCAACTCTCAACAATCATCTTGCGACTTCAAGAAAAAGATGGGAGTTGGTGGGACTACCCCTTCTACAACTATCACCAACAATATGGAACCGCCATGTCAATCATGACATTGCTGGGTTGCCAAAGTGAACCGCGTCCGGGAGTCGGATTCTCGCTATTCAGCGACTAAATCACCGCAGCGAGTCGTCCTCAAGGGGATCGGTTTGCAAGAGAATCCCGCGAATCATAAAGGCGAACGTCCCGAACAATGCCGAAGTCAAGATGATCGAAATCGTCAAGCATTGAACAAAGTAATCTCGCAGCAGCACCAAACCGGGAGGCTGTTCGCTTGCGGGAACGCGACGTTGAACGGGTCCGCCCCCCGCGACAGAATCTGAAATCGCATCTCGAAATTCTTGCCATTCGCCCTGGGCAACCGTGTTGGAGTATGTGTCTTCCGTCCAGCGGCGCATCACAAAAAAACCCCACACGACACCGCTAATTAAAAGCATGTAGAGAACAACTAAGCCGAGATTAACGACCGTGGCTCGATTCAATTCACTGTTCCTTTGCGATCCTTTGTGGCTTCGGTCGACGCCCGTTAACGACTGGCGTCGACAGCTTGCCCCGACTTCAAAAGTTCTAAGGCTAATTCCGTCGTCGCCGTAATCGCCGTGGCAAGGGTTAACTCCGCATCCGGGTAAAACTTTGAGGAGTGCAACGAGGGTGGCACTTGGCCCAATTGCTGGTAACGGTCAAGTCGTCGTTGCTCGACCGTCCCCAGCCGAAACATCAAGATCGGGACCCCTTCCCGACCATACCGGCTGAAATCTTCCCCGCCCATCGACTGCTCCGCCTGCTCGACTCGCTCGGCTCCAAACACTCGCTGAAAAACTATCCCAGCCTGATTCGCCAGATCCTCATCGTTAAACAAAGCAGGCGTACCTTCGCTGATCTTAATCTCAGGTTCCGGAGCTTTAAACTCCATCGCAACTGTACGCGTCTTGCGTTTAATCCCCTCGAGCAACAGCTTGCGTACATGATCAGAGTAGCTGCGAACGGTAATCTGCAAATGGCAATTATCACCAATCACATTGTGCTTCGTTCCCCCGTGGATTGAGCCCACGGTAATCACCGCCGGTTCCGTAGGGGGCACCTCGCGACTGACAATCGTCTGCAAGGCTAACACGAGTTGCGCCGCTTGGACAATCGGGTCGACGGTTGTTTGCGGATACGCACCATGCCCTCCCCTGCCCTTCACTGTGATGTCGACGCTGTCGACGTTAGCAAGTGCAAATCCTGCCCGGTAACCCACTTTGCCTGCCGCCATGGCTGCATCAACGTGCAGCGCAACCGCAAAGTCCGGACGAGGAAAACGAGTAAACAGGCCATCTTCAAGCATCGCTTTCGCACCCGCACCCCGCTCCTCCGCCGGTTGCCCGATAAACATCACTGTGCCACTCCAAACGTTGCGATGCTGAGCCAGGTACTGTGCCACACCAATCAGATTCGTGAGATGAACATCATGACCGCAGGCATGCATCACACCGACGTCATCACCCGTTTGGTTAACCGCACGAAGCTTGGACGCGTAAACCAATTGTGTTTGTTCGGTCACGGGCAATCCATCCAAATCCGTTCGCAACATGAGCGTCGGTCCAACACCATTCCGCAGAATCCCCACGACACCATGTCCGCCGACACCCGTCGTGACTTGGGCGCCGAGTCGCGTCAACTCCTTCGCCAGTCTTGCGGCCGTCTTTTTTTCCTTGAACGAGAGCTCGGGATTTGCGTGAAAATGGCGGTAAATCTCCACGAAATCCGGGAGCTGTTTTGCCGTCCATTGCGCCACATCATCCGCAACGAGTGGGGTGGGAATTGCAGTAACCAAAAACAAAGTTATCAAAACGGTAAAGTTCGATCGTTGACTCGGCATCAGCTCATTCCCGTCTAGTAAAAAACTAAATTCAAAACGCAACTTTCTCATCAACGTAGCCATTTACAAACCGTGCACAGCGGACTATATTTCGTGCCTCATCCTTCATGGTTTCATTTTAGCGGGTGGCGGTTTTTGAGCGCACATCCGCTATTATTTTGCGCTATTATTATCCGCTCCGTTTTTCGGAGAGCAGGCGGAATCGGCTGGCGAATTTGAGATTTCGCTGGCTCAGCCAATGAATTCGGCCCGCAAGAGCTGCACCAACTGCGGCACGAATTGTCGCATTGCCCGAGCCCGATGACTGAGAACCGATTTAACCGCACTCCCTAGCTGGCCAAATGTGCGGTGATATTCGACCAGTTCGAAGAGCGGGTCGTAGCCAAATCCCGCATCACCAGCAGGCTGCACGCGAATGCGGCCACGACAGATTTCCTCACACGTCAATCGGATCTGACCGCTCGGATCCGACACAGCGACGTGACATGTGTAATGGGCCGACCGTCGCTCAAGAGGCACTTCGGCCAATTCGAGTAAGAGTCGATCATTGTTGGATCGATCGGTTGCACTCTCGCCTGCGAAGCGCGCCGAAAATATGCCGGGAGCACCGTTCAAAGCATTCACAGAAAGACCACTGTCTTCACCAATCACCCACTGCTGGAGATGAACGGCCTGCTGAGTCGCTTTGAGCGCAGCGTTGGCCTCAAAGGAGTCGCCATCTTCGACCACTTCAATTGAATTGGGGAAATCGGCCAATGTGCTTAAGTGCACGCCACGCGGCACTAAGAACTCGTGAAGCTCAGCGCCCTTCTTGACGTTATGGGTCCCCAATACGATCGTCGGCTGTGTCATTGTCCTTGCGTTCTACCCTCCCAATATTTCTGTCTGACTGGGAGCATCGCGGGCAGACTCAGGCGAGAAAAATAGGCTGGCTAGCAAACCAGCAAGACGAAAGTAGGCACACTGGTCTCCCACAAGTTCAAAAGTGTTATGCCCCCTGGTGCGAGAGACAATTGATACAGATTTAGTGTTTGCGAACATAGTCGGTGGCAATCGATCGCTTCGGTACTTCAACCGGCCAAGGCTGAACATCAAAGGGGATGCCTTCGATGGCACGTGGTTGCAATCCCGCGAGTGCCTGTCCTGAGTTGCCCACCACCGGTTGATGAACCGGTCCATAGGCTTTGATCACTTTCAAAACTTCAGGATTCATTTCTTGCTTTCCATCAGCACGAGGACGCCCGACCCAAGCGAATTCACCAACGGTCACATAACTTTCGTGAATATCGTGAAACTCGTAGGCCTCGATGCCCTTTTTGCGTAGCAAAGCGGTCAACTTGTTCGCTTGAATTGCCGCCTCTTCTAAGCGACTCTTCATCTTCTTGTTGCCTTTTTGAATATCCTGAACCTTACGTTGATCGATGACAACGTTTCCTCGGAAGGTCGCCACACGGACGGTGTAAGGTTGCGAGCAGTCGAGCAGACTGTGCTTCACGTTCTTATTCATTTTCAGAACAAGACTGTCGATTCCCTTAGGAGCGAAATACTCACGTGGAATTCTTGGATTTGGAACAGCAAAAGCGCTTCCCATTGGTCCTTTCTTGCGTTTCTCTTCGTTCCGGTTCACCTTTTTGTGAAACTCGCGCAGTTTGGCAAAGCGACGAGTCGTCTGCTCAGGCCGTTTCGAAAGGCATTCGGGATTTGCCAGTTTGATCTTCTTCAGGGTCTTCTGCAAATCGGGATCACTAACAGACTCGAAGTCGCCGACAAGTACTGCGTATTCATCTAGCACACCTTCCTTGTCATACTTCATCCGTTTTGGAGAACGATCCGGATTAATACCAATTCCATCCATCTTTTCGGTGAAATCGAAACTTTTCGCATGCATGTAGGCTGGTATTTTATAGGTTTTGCGCAGCTCCAACACCAATTGCTTCGCTTCTCTGGCAGCTCCGTCCCCAGCAAAGGAAGCAGCAAAAATCAGCCACGGACCGCTCTTTTCCGAAAGCTGATATTCCTTATTCGGATCTGCTTCGACGCGCCGAAAGGCGATTAGGTGCCAGGGCGGCTTCGCGGCACTTGGCCAACAGAGCGTCAGACTAAAAAGCACTGCGAAACAGCAGGACTTGGCGAACCAGGACTTGGCGAACAATGACCTGTGCATGCACAAAACTCCTCGACCTCACCATCGATTGATTCAAGAGCAGAACTTCATCCCCTTCGAACGCGCGGGAGGCGATCAGATGAAAGGTTCCACGGGCGGCGGAGTGTAGCAGGCGACCAATTCGGCAGCTAGACCGTTTTCCCGAGCGTTCCCAAGATGAATTCCTCACTGTTTGACATCGCAAACAGCTCAACTAATTCACCGAACTGGGGACGAGAGCCAACGTTTTCAAGTTGAACCGGCGCATATCGGCAGGAGGTACCGACAACCCGATCGCTGTGGCCGGGCAAACTGCCTTCGACCATCACTTGCAGTTTTTCACCGCAAAGAGTGGAAAAATATTGACTGCGAAGTTCCGCTTCAATGCGAGCCAGTTCGCGACCGCGAGCTGATTTGACAGCTTTTGGCAGTTGATCGGGCATCTCTGCTGCTGGCGTGCCGCGTCGCGGACTAAAGGGAAAAATGTGCACCTTGGAAAAGCCGACTTGCCGGACCAGTTCACACGTTTGCTCGAAATCCTCGTCTGTTTCTCCCGGAAATCCCACAATCACATCCGTCGTCAGTGCCGGTTTATGCAGTTTTTCACGTGCCAGCACACACCGATCGATAAATCGTTTTGTCCCCCAACGGCGTTTCATCGCTCGGAGAATACGGTCCGAACCGCTTTGCAGACAGACATGCAAATGGGGGCAAATACGATCTGAAAAATCCGACATTACTTCCAACAATTCTCGTGTCACTTCGGTCGCTTCGATGCTGGATAGCCGCACTCGAAAATCAGCGGGAAGTTCCATCAAACGACGAAGTAAAGTCGACAATCTCAACCAATCCTGCTTGGGCTTATTCCAATTCTGATCGACGCCGTAGTGCCCAAGATGAATGCCCGTCAACACGATCTCACGATATCCATTGTCAGCGAGTCGCCTTGCCTCATCGATAATTTCCTCTAGCGGCCGACTACTCATTTGCGGGCGCACTTTCGGAATGATGCAATAACTGCACCGCAACAAGCATCCATCTTGCACTTTGATGTAGGCCCGATGACGATCCCCAAACCGCGAGATCCCATTGGGAATATCAACCACTCCGAATCGCCCGAGCAGATCAGGCAGTTCCCTCTTGTCAGTAACTACCTCAACAACACCGGGGAGTTGGGCCAGTTCCTCCGGCGCTCGCGTGGCATAGCAACCCATGACGATCAGCCGAGCATCGGGATTTTGGCGAGCCATTTTACGAATGGCCTGCCGGCTTTTCGAATCGCCCTCGTTAGTCACCGTGCAAGTATTCACAACGCAAAGATCGGCAGCCTCATCTTGCTTTGCGTCACGAAAGGCGCCCGCATCAACGAGTCCTTGGCGGAGAAATTCGGTTTCGTACTGATTTACTTTGCAGCCCAGAGTCAGGGTACGAAGTCGGCTTCGGGTCATCGAGAGTGCCTTTGCAGCGGTGGGCGCATCACGATGCAGCTTGCAAGGCGACCGCAGGTCAAAGTATTGGTTACCATTTGATATCGATTGACAGGCGATCCACTGCGTTGGCTTGTAGCATGGACCGATTTCAAAAACAGATTGGCCACCCAACTGAAAGATCGGATCACAACCAAGCGGGCGTTTTGATTTTGACCCTCCTGGGCCAACGCTCGTTTAGACTTCCGGTTCAATTGTGGAGGACATTGAACCCTTACAACAGGCAATTCGATCATCCCGTCCAAAAGCGTGAATTTGATCCCGTTTCAGCTCAGCGTGTTCCATCGTTGTCGTTAGGCAGATGGTTCGACCAGCCGAGTCAACCTGAGAGGCCATTTCGTAACCCCGTTCGTAGGTATGACCGAACAGCTTCTGCATCATGCGAATGACATAATCGTAGGAATGGTCATCATCGTCCCACAGAATAACGTGATAGCGAGGTTGCTGCTTGGGTCGACGGTCCTGTCTTTCCTTTTCATCTTCAGCGATATCCTCTTTCGGTTGAACAACAGACACATCTGACATAACAATTCTCACCCAACTGGAAAAATCCGCGAAGCAAACCAACATCCGGGCCTCCCCCAGATGCTCGTTTTCAGTCCGATCATTATATTTGACGCGACCGGCGGGAAAAGTACTATTCCGGCTTTGATGCAACCGTCTTATGCTGTTTGGTTCCCATTAATCATTGCAATCCCGTGGAATACCGCAATGTCACAGATTGAAAACTACCTAGACGAGCAAAAGCAGCAGTTTGAAGACGATTTATGCGAGCTTTTGCGGATTCCAAGCGTGAGCACCGACGGCCAACACACGGCCGAAATCCAAGCCGCTGCTCAATATTTGCTGGCCCAATTCGAGCAAATCGGGCTCAAATCCGAATTAATTGAGACCTCCGGTAATCCGTTGGTTTACGCCGAATCCGAGCCCGTTCCCGGTCGGCCAACGGTCCTGGTTTACGGACATTACGATGTTCAACCCCCCGATCCGCTCGAGGAATGGGAAAGCCCTCCCTTCGAACCGACCCGGCGCGATGGCAATATTTATGCTCGGGGCGCCACCGATGATAAAGGTCAGCTCCTGACCCATGTCAAAAGCGCCGAAGCTTGGATGAAGACGGTGGGCAAGCTCCCAGTCCAGATCAAGTACCTGATCGAAGGCGAGGAAGAAGTTGGCAGCGAGGGACTCAACGAATTCATGCTGCGGCCAGAAACGGTCGCCAAGCTTGCCTGCGATGTTGTGGTCATCAGCGACACGAGTCAGTTCAGTCGAGGCCAACCGGCAATCACCTACGGACTGAAAGGTATCGCTTACTTCGAGCTAACGTTGCAGGGTCCCAAACAAGATTTGCATTCGGGAACATTTGGTGGTGCTGTCACCAACCCGGCCAACACGCTCTGCAAACTCCTTTCGTCATTGGTTGATGATCAAGGTCGAGTCCTCATTCCAGGATTTTACGATGATGTTGACCCAATGTCCGAACGCGAGCGAGAACAATTCTCGGCATTACCGTTCAACGAACATTCTTTCATGGAACAAATTGGCGTCTCTGGCTTAAGCGGCGAGGCGAGCTACTCAACGCTGGAGCGACGTTGGGCACGTCCGACCTTCGATGTCAACGGCCTCACGAGTGGTTACCAAGCCGAAGGCGCAAAAACCGTTCTGCCAGCAAAGGCTTCGGCCAAGTTCAGTTTCCGATTGGTACCTCATCAGGAAGCTGAGAAAATCGCGACAAGTCTGCGCGAACATCTCGCTGCCCTTTGCCCACCTGGTATCGAAATCGATCTTCACGAAATGCACCACGCGCCTGGGTTCGTCGTGTCTCTTGACAGTCCCTATATCGATGCGGCTGCCAAAGCTATTGAACAAGGCTTCGGACGCTCCCCCGTTTTCATCCGTGAGGGTGGATCCATTCCGATCGTCACTGAATTTTCAGAGAAGCTCGGAGTTGATACGCTTTTGCTCGGCTGGGGGCTCGATGACGATAATACTCACAGTCCCAATGAAAAATTCTCGCTTGCCGATTTCCACCGTGGCATTCGCAGCAGCGCCCACCTGTGGCATGAACTAGGCCGCATTGAAAAAGATTCCAAGCCATCGAAGACAAGTTAGGAAAAGCATGCTGGATCGAAAATTCATCGTCGAACACGCTGGGGCAGTCAAACAGAACTGCACGAATCGCGGTCTGCCCGCAGACGTTGATCGTTACGTCGAACTTGATCAGTTGTGTCGCGAACAGGCACAACGTGTACAAGATCTCAATCGGCAAGCCAACGAAGTGTCCAAGACGATTGGCAAAGCGAAAGACGCCGAGGAACGAGAAGCAAGAAAAAACGAAGGCCGACAACTTCGCGAACAAAAAGACAAAGCTCAATCCGAGCACGATGAACTGCTAAATCAACTCACTGAGATCCAGCGTGGCATTCCGAACATAGCCCACCCCGACGCCCCCATCGGCAAAGATGACAAGGCGAATCTTGAGGTCGCGCGAGGCGACCACGAACCCAAATCGTTCGACTTCAAGCCACTGGATCATGTCGATCTCGGAGAAAAACTCGACTTATTCGACTTCGAAGCTGGCGCGAAGACAACCGGGCATGGCTTTTATTTCCTGAAAAACGATGCGGTCCTGTTGGAATTGGCTTTGCAAAGATATGCCTTGGAAGTGTTGATGCAGGAAGGCTTCACTTTGCTCACAACTCCCGATCTGGCTCGCAATGAAATCCTCGAAGGCGTAGGCTTCAATCCACGCGGAACAGAAACTCAGATCTACAGTATCGTCGATACTGACCTGAGCCTCGTCGCCACCGCCGAAATCACTCTCGGTGGCTACCTGGCAGGTGAGACCCTCGAACTAGAACAACTGCCGCTGAAAATATGCGGAGTCAGCCACTGTTTTCGAACCGAGGCCGGCGCACACGGTCGAGCAACACGCGGTTTATATCGCGTCCACCAGTTCACAAAAGTCGAAATGTTCGCCTTTACAGCCCCTGACCAAAGCGAAGAGATGCTGCAACAAATTCGCGGTATCGAGTGCCAACTGTTCAACGGCTTGGGAATTCCGTTTCGCGTCGTCGATACGGCAACCGGTGATCTGGGATCACCGGCCTACCGCAAATTCGATCTTGAGGCCTGGATGCCCGGACGCGGCGAGAATGGCGAATATGGCGAAGTAACGAGCACATCAAACTGCACTGATTATCAGGCACGCCGATTAAACATTCGCTTCAAGACGAAAGGGGAAAAAGGAACTCGCTTTGTCCACACCTTGAATGGCACGGCGATCGCCATCAGCCGCGCCATGATCGCGATCATCGAAAACTACCAACAGGCAGACGGCACAATCGCCGTGCCTGATGTGCTTCGCCCGTTCATGGGAAAAGAGACCATTGGAAGTTGAGAGCGGTCTGAACAGTGGTTTCGCTCAATGGTTTCGCTCAATCAGTCCATCAGTTCGGCGGCTCGCTGACATAGCCGCTCGGCCTCATCGGCCGAAGGCGCTTCGGCGACCAGACGGACAATGGGTTCTGTATTGCTGGCCCGCACAAGCAGCCAGGCGGTGGGCCAATCGAGTCGAAGACCGTCAAGACGATCCGCTTTTGCATCAAAGAAACCACTTGCCAAACGATCAAAAGTGGTTGTCAATTGATCAGCAGCCACAGGCACTTTGGTTTTGTGTATCGCATACTGCGGCAACTCAGCGATCAACTCCGACAGCGTCGCCTCCCGCGCTGCCATTGCGTCCAAGACCAACGCCATACCCACAAAGCTATCGCGCACAAATCCCACGCGAGGATCGATCGGACCTCCATTCCCTTCCCCGCCAAATACAGCTTGATGCTGAATCATTAATTCTGTCACGTTTGCCTCGCCAACTTTCGATCGATAAAAGGGCACCCCGGCTTGCTCTGCCAAATCTTGGGACATCCGACTGGTCGAACAATTTGTGACAATCGGACCTTTGGCTTGCTCGAGCACGTGCCGAATTACCACTGCGAGTGTAAATTCTTCGCCTACATAATGCCCCGTGTCATCAATCAATGCGAGTCGATCCGCGTCGGGATCCTGGCAAAATCCGAGCTGCACGCCTGCTTCCCGCACCTGCTGAGACACGCCCGAGAGATTTGCTGCAGTCGGCTCGGGCGTGTGCGCAAATAGGCCGTCCGGCTTCGCTCCTAAGGCGACAACTTCACAACCAAGTTCCTCGAGAAGCTTTAACCCAAGTAAACTTCCGGCCCCATGATTCGAATCAAGTAGCACCTTAAACTTACAAGACCGGATACGGTCCACAGCAACCGTCTTGAGCACTCGACGACAATGTTCGCTGAGAGAATCTTTGAGTGTGCTGATTTCACCGAGCCGATCATGGCCCACCCATTCGGGAGAGGAACCTGCACGAAACCGATCGAGCACGGGCTGCCCTGCAGCAGCCGAAATAACGCGTCCCTCGCCACTAAATAATTTCAGCCCGTTGTATTCGGGCGGATTGTGACTGGCTGAAATCTGAATCGCACCGGCAGCTTTTAATTCCTGCACCAGGACGCCCGTCGTCGGTGTCGCGGCAACATCCGCATCAATGACGTCACGACCCACCGCACTGAGCGAGGAGCGCACCGCGTCGGCAATCATGCGTCCAGTCGCCCTTCCATCCCGCGTGATTACCAGTGGGCCTGGCGAAACCTGCCTGGCGAAAGCACAGACGTAGCGAGCCGCCACATCGGGCGTCAGCGTCGCGCCAATGACTCCACGTAATCCAGAAACGGAGATTATCGGTTCTTCGTTCATCAATCTCATCCTTTGCAAACAAGCCTTTAGACTTCCATCACTCGTTTGAAGCAGCAATCTTGATGAGAAATCGCAGCAAAACCATTGCCTTTTTTATTAATGAGCGAATTTAATCCCTCGACCGATCCGGCGGGCATTTCTCCCTCAGGAGTGGCGTCTGATCGCACCTACAACCGCCTCACTGTTGAAGTCGAGTGCGATCGCGCCAGAAGTCGTCGCACTCGCCTGACCGTGGCCTTTTCCAGGCGAAGCGATCCAACCCCATGAGAGAATGGCGCTGTTGTATCGCATGCGGCTCTCGTCGTAGAATTTGGGCGGCAACCCCCAACTCACAAGATTGAAGCACCCCAGAACGGCCCGTGTTCACTTAAGTTTGCCAAAAAGCTTTGAGATCGATTCCGCACATGTTCACTTGAGGAAAAGCAACGATGCCGGAAACTACGACCCGATTTGACGCGAAGCAAGCGCTCGTATCCGCCGAACAAGCAGTGGTCGATGGCAAGCTTTCAGCAGGAGCCATCACCAACATCAAACAGTGGCTTACGGAAGCCCGCTATGCCGAATACGCAGGTCAAGTTGCCGAGCAAATCGCGAACGAAGAATGGCAGGCCCTCGATGATGCCTTTTGGACCGTGATCCCGTTTGGAACAGGCGGACGCCGTGGTCGAATGAATCCTATTGGATCAAATGCAATCAATGACCGCACGATTGGAGAGAGCGCTCAGGGCTTGGCGGATTACGTCAAAGAACATGCTGACAATGCTTCACTCTCCTGCGCCATCGCCTTTGATACACGACACAATTCAAAACACTTTGCCCGACTTTGCTCAGAAATCATGGTCGCTGCCGGATTCAAAGTTTATCTGCTGGATGAAATCCGCAGCACACCTGAACTATCGTTTCTGGTTCGTTACAAGAAATGTTGTTGCGGAATCATGGTGACCGCCAGTCACAACCCACCAAGCGACAACGCGGTGAAGGTCTATTGGTCGACGGGCGGTCAAATCCTCCCCCCCCACGACAAAGGGGTGATTGATCGGGTGATGACCGTCGACGCAATCACAAGAGCCGATTTCGACCAGGCAATCAGCGATGGAAAAGTGATTCCCTGCAATGCTGAAGTCGACGCGGCATTTTTCGGTGAACTAAAAGCACAAGCATTTGCAGGCCCTCGCGACCTCAAGATCATCTATTCGCCCTTACACGGTGTCGGCTCCACTGCGGCCGTACCCGCCCTGAACAACGATGGGTTTACGGATGTCGAAGTGTTTGCCGATCACGCGGAACCCGATGGAGATTTCCCAAATGTCCCCAATCATGTTGCCAATCCGGAAAACGTCGCTGTTTTCGATCGAATTATCGAACGAGCCCAACAGGTAGGCGCCGACTTGATCCTCGCCTCAGACCCCGACTGCGATCGTCTGGGAGTTGCTGCTCCCGTTACGACCGACTCCGCCGGCGAATGGCGAACATTCAATGGCAACCAAATCGGCGCATTGCTCACTGACTATATTCTCGAACAGTCAAAAAACTCGGGTAACCTTTCCAACGAACATTACGTCGTCAAGACGCTGGTTACCACAGAAATGATACGGCGTATTGCGGATTCCTACGGTGCTAAAACATTCGGGGAACTGCTGGTTGGATTTAAATGGATTGGTGGCGTCATGGACGAACAAGGGGCAGACAAATTCCTGTTCGGTACGGAGGAATCACACGGCTACCTGGTCGGACAATACGCTCGTGACAAAGACGGTGCCGTAGCGGCGATGTTGATGGCCGAGTTAGCCGCCAACTGCAAAGCCAGTGGACAATCCCTGCATGAGAAACTGGAGGCCCTCTTTTGGCAGCACGGGTATCACGCTGAGCGTCTGATGACGCAACAGATGCCAGGTTCCGAAGGGATGACGCGGATGCAATCGCTAATGAACAAATTCCGCACGGATCCACCCAAGTCAATTGGTGGCATCGCTGTTGCCGCGGTACGAGATTACAAAGCCAACACCCGCACCCTAGTCGGTGATCCTCCTGAGGCTTTCGTAGGACCGACGGGCGACTTGATCATCTTAGATCTGGCAGAAACGGGCAATTACATCGCCGCGCGCCCCTCGGGAACCGAGCCCAAGGTGAAATTTTACATGTTCACTTACGTTGCACCCGAACAACTGGCTAGCCTTGAGTACAGTCAGCAAGAGATGAATGATCGACTCGACGCCTTCCAAAGCGACCTGACGGCATTTGCGGAAACGATCAAATAAAGCTCGCGGAACTGCCAATCACCTCATTCTATTGCCGGCGAAACCATCCTGCGCATGCCATGATTTGCCGTCCGAGACGAGACGACTACGATAAGAGTGCGATGGCCAACTCATCCCTGCCCGACGATCAAGCCCCCCAGTCCAGCTTTGCTGCGGCAGCGAAAAAGGTACGGAAATTTCCTCAGCTGCCCGGCGTCTACCTCATGAAAGATGCTTCGGGACGCGTGATCTACGTGGGCAAAGCGACGAATCTGCGATCACGAGCGGGAAGTTACTTTCTCAAACAAGCCGCTGAAGAACCGCGCACGGGCTATTGGGTGCGCGAGATCGCAGATGCCGATTACATCGAGTGTGAGAGCGAAGTCGACGCCCTGTTGGTCGAGTCTCGTCTGATCAAAGACGTGCAACCAAAATACAACAAAGAGCAAAAAGACGACAAAACATTTCCCTACCTGATGATTACAACTCATGAAGATTTCCCACGAGTCGAGGTCACACGAGAACCGAAATCCACCGCTGCAAAACTTTACGGTCCGTTTGCCAGCGCCGGCGCGTTGAGAGGTGCGATTCAGGTCTTGCAAAGAATCTTTAAATTCCGCACTTGCAGCCTCGACATCGAAGCCGAGGATGAACGCTGGAATTGGTTTCGCCCCTGCCTTTTGGCGAGCATTGATCAATGCACCGCACCTTGCAACCTCCGAATCAGCAAAGAAGATTACCGCCGAGACATCCGCCGCTTGCAATTATTCTTAGACGGCAAGAAAAGCCGTCTCTTAAAACAGATGCATGAAGAGATGAAAGCAGCGGCCAAACATCTTCAGTTTGAAAAAGCTGCAAGACTTCGTGATGAAATCCACATGCTGGAAACGCTAGATCAGCGAGGTGAATTAGACACCCATGCACAGCCGGAGGTGTTCTACATTGATCCAAAAAAAGGGCTCGCCGGCTTACGAAAGGTACTGAAGCTTCCCCAGACACCGCGAACCATCGAGGGCGTTGATATCGCTCACTTGGGCGGCCAAGAAACAGTCGCCAGCTTGGTCAAGTTCATTGACGGCCTACCGTTCAAACCGGGTTACCGCCGCTACAAGATTCGCGGTGTAACGGGAATCGACGACTACCGCAGCATTCATGAAGTGGTGGGGCGACGTTTCCAACGCCTGCATGACGAAGGAGAAGCGTTTCCTGATATCCTCTTGATCGACGGAGGCAAGGGCCAATTAAACGCGGCCATGTCAGCCTTCGAAGAACGACAAATCGAACCACCTGTGGTGATTTCGCTGGCGAAACGCGACGAGGAAATCTTCCAGCCCGGAAAGTCCGATCCTCTCCGTTTGAGCCGGCATGCATTCGCCTTGAGGCTCCTGCAGTATGTGCGTGACGAATCCCACCGATTTGCCCAACATTACCATCACTTGTTGCGAGGCAAAAAAATAACCGATCCGCAATAAGACGAATCGGTTAAAATGAATCGCGAATCAGCAAACGCTATTCGACGGTAACGCTCTTTGCCAGGTTTCGGGGCTTGTCGACATCACAGCCTCGCAGCAAAGCGATCTCGTAAGCCAGCAACTGCAACGGAACGATCGTGGCGATAGGCTGCAGGAAATCCTCCACGTCCGGCACTTCGATGACATCGTCCGCCAACTTCTCGACTTGTTTGTCTCCATGACCTGCAATCGCAATCACGGGTCCTCCCCGGGCTTTGATCTCTTCTAAATTCGCCATTACCTTTTCGTAGACCAATCCTTGAGGCATCACAAACACACTCGGGGTCGCTTCATCAACGAGTGCGATCGGACCGTGCTTCATCTCCGCCGCCGGATAACCCTCTGCGTGAATGTAGCTAATCTCCTTGAGCTTGAGTGCACCCTCCAAAGCCGTCGGGAAATTGTACTGACGTCCGAGGTAGAGGAAATTATCGCATTTATGATACTTCGCTGCGATTTCCTTGATGCGATCATGCGTTTCCAGAGTTTCTGCCACGCGATCAGGTAGCTCATGTAATGCGCGAATGATGCGGCGTCCCGCACCGTAGCTTAAATGTCGCAGTCGTCCGAAGTAGAGCGCCAACATGGTGAGCACAACCACTTGGGCCGTGTAAGCCTTGGTCGAGGCCACACCGACCTCGGGTCCGGCGTGTAAATAAATTCCTCCATCTGCCTCCTGTGCGATCGTGCTTCCAACCACATTGCAAATGGCCAAGGTGGGATGCCCTTTGCGCTTCATCTCGCGTTGAGCAGCAAGCGTATCTGCTGTCTCACCGCTCTGCGTAATCGAAAACAAGATCGTATCGCGGTCGACGGGCGGATTACGATAACGCAGCTCGCTGGCGTACTCGACTTCCACTGGTAAACGAGCAAATTCTTCCATCAAGTACTCGCCCACCAAGGCCGAATGCCAGCTGGTACCACAAGCAGTCAACAAGACTCGACTCACTTGCCTCAGCTGTTGTGGCTTCAAATTCAAACCACCAAATTTGGCCGTCGCATCGTCATCACAAAGCCGACCTCGCATCGCATCTTGCAACGACTGGGGTTGTTCATAGATTTCTTTGAGCATGAAGTGCGGACAATCTTCTTCCAACGTGACTGTCGAGCTGTCAATATCCAGCACACGAATATCATGCTTCACCTGGCCCTGATCTCGGTGGGCAACTCGAATACCTCCAGCTGTCACAACAGCCATCTGATGGTCCGCAAGGTAAACAATCCGATCCGTGTAGCCGGCAAGCGGGGAAGCATCACTGGCAATGAAATGCTCCTGATCACCGACACCAAGCACCAAAGGACTGCCAAGACGTGCGGCAATCAGAACGTCCGGGTAATCTCGGAACATCACAACCAAGCCATAAGTGCCACGCAATTCGGCGATCGCACGCTTCACGGCCTGCACCAACGGAGCGTAGGGATTGGCATCCACATCAAGCGGGCCGCCCAATTCCTGCTGTAAATAAAAGGCAACTAAATGGGCGATCACTTCGGTATCCGTCGCCGATTGGAAAAGAAAACCCTCCGACTCCAGCCGCCCTTTTATCTCCTGATAATTCTCGATGACTCCGTTGTGAACCACGACGACAGAATCCTCAAGTCCGCCCATGTGAGGATGTGCGTTCACCTGAGTCGGCGGACCATGCGTTGCCCAGCGAGTGTGGCCGATGCCGATGCTTCCCCCTGCAGGTCGCGACGCAAGTTCATCAGCTAGTGCTTGGATTCGACCAGCTGTCTTCCGAACATTGAAATTCGTCTCACCGTTCAACGTGGCGACGCCTGCACTGTCGTAACCACGATACTCAAGACGACGAAGTCCCTCGAGAAGGAATTCAGTCGCCGGACGCGTGCCAATGTAGCCGACAATACCGCACATATTTTCGTTATCTCCATTTGATGCTCATAACCGGCGTGCCTCATACCACCCGCAAGGCTGTCACCGTCCTGAACGGTGAAGAATTCTCGCTTAGGCACCTCCACGGGAATATACCTCAGGATTTCGCTATATCCACACTTCAGACAACCTATTCCACCTATCCACCGAATTATCCCGGGAGAAATTCGTAAAATTCGACCAAGTCAGCCCGCAACAGCAACCTGCCCCCCAACCGAGTGCAACGGTCAAGGGCCGACCAGTCGGAATCATGTTTCGATCGAACTTTGCGGCGGGCGGATGGTTTCAACGTTGACACACGTGGTGCCAATGACCAGCATTGGGAATCCAACGACAAGGGGGTCCTTATAACTAGGACGAGAAATGGCCCTAAATTGTTCAGTTGGAGATCAAGAGAGCGCGCAACACCACCATTGGAGGGGAATCGCATGGATGCGAGCGGCCGCGACCGAGAAACTGTGATTGTCATTCCGGCCCGCCTGAATTCCAGTCGACTGCCGCGCAAGCTGCTGCTTCGCGAAACGGGACAAACACTGCTTCAACACACCTATGAGGCCGCCCGAAGGGCCAATTTGGCCTCGGACGTGATTGTGGCGACAGACCACCCTGAAATCTCCACGGTTGTCCGCCATTTCGGTGGGACAGCAAGAATGACAGATCCCGAGGCGACAAGCGGAACCGACCGCGTTGCCGAAGTCGCTCGGCAGCTACCGGAAGCGAAGATCATCGTCAACGTTCAGGGTGACGAGCCGGAACTTGCCGGAGCGTCAATTGATCTTTCGATCCAGTTGCTGCATGCGTCTCCTGGAGCCGTGATGTCCACCTTGGCCACCCCGATTCGATCACGCGAGCAGCTCGAAGACCCGGCATGCGTGAAGGTCGTCTTCGATCAACAGGGTCGGGCGCTCTACTTCAGTCGCAGTCCAATTCCCTTTGTAAGAGACTGGGACGAGACCTACCTGACCGCCGAGAAACCATTTTTTTTCCAGCACATCGGCCTCTACGCCTATCGCCGAGATTTTCTACTCCAACTTGCTGAGTTGGCTCCGTCTCGCTTGGAAATCCTCGAAAAACTCGAACAGCTTCGAGTTTTGAATGCGGGCCACACGATCACGGTCGGGGTCGTCGAAGAGTCCTCGATCGGGATCGATACACCTGCCGATTACCGGGCCTTTGTTCGGCGTCACGGGCAGCGTACAATGCCCTCCAGGGTGGCATGAGCCGCGAAGTTGATTGTCGGTCTTGGCGACCGACTCACAATTCTTGCCCATATCTGATCGATTGTCGGCTAGATTGAGACGAGTCTGCCAAGCTCAGGCTGACCAGACTTGTCTCAATGTCTGGTCCAATTTGTGTATGGAGCCGACTAAGATGACTAAGCATATTTTCGTGACCGGTGGCGTCGTAAGTTCTTTAGGCAAAGGACTAACCAGCGCTTCGATCGGTATGTTGCTCGAAAGACGCGGACTTCGCGTGCGGATGCAAAAACTTGATCCGTACATCAACGTCGATCCGGGAACGATGAGCCCCTATCAACACGGCGAAGTCTATGTCTTGGATGACGGCAGTGAAACGGATTTAGATCTCGGACACTACGAGCGATTCACAGACAGTCCGCTGACCCGGGACAGCAACTACACAACGGGACAAATCTATCAGTCCGTGATCGAGAAGGAGCGGCGTGGAGAATTCCTAGGCAAGACGGTCCAGGTGATTCCACACATCACCGACGAGATCAAAAGCGTGATTCACAAACTGGCCAGCCCCGACGTGGACGTGGTCATTTCCGAGATCGGCGGAACGGTAGGCGATATCGAAAGCCTGCCGTTTATGGAGGCGATTCGACAATTCTCCCAAGACATCGGCAAAGAGAACTGTCTTTACATCCATCTGACCCTGGTCCCCTATCTGAAGGCAGCCGCAGAGCTAAAAACCAAACCGACCCAACATTCAGTCGGACTTTTACGTCAGATCGGTATCCAACCTGACATTTTAATCTGCCGGACAGAACGCTCGATCAGCCAAGACGATCGGCAAAAAATCGCCCTATTCTGCAACGTTCCTCTCGAGGCCGTCATCGAGGAACGTGATAAAGATTTCTCGATTTACGAGGTGCCGCTCAGCCTTGTCAATAACAGCCTTGATGAGTTGATCGTGCATCGGATTGGCTTACGTTCCGATAAGCCGAACCTATCGAAGTGGCACGATCTGCTGCATCGGCTTCGAAATCCTTTGCATGAAATCAGCATCGCCGTCGTCGGCAAATATGCCGAGCACAAAGATGCTTACAAATCGATTTACGAAGCGATCGATCACGCAGGCATTCACCACAAAGCTCAAATCCGTGTGGGCCGCATTCAGAGCGAAGAGATTGAACGCGAAGGTCCCGAAAGGATCTTAGCAGGGTATGACGGCATCCTGGTACCAGGTGGTTTCGGCGAACGCGGGATTGAAGGAAAAGTCGATGCAATTCGATTCGCCAGAGAGCGAAAGATCCCCTTTTTAGGCATTTGCTTAGGCATGCAGTGCGCGGTGATCGAATTCGCCCGCAACGTCGTTCAGCTCAACAACGCCCATTCCACAGAATTCAGCAAAGACACCGAACACCCTGTCATCTGCTTGCTCGACGACCAAAAAAACATCGTCGAAAAGGGCGGCACCATGCGGCTTGGCTCTCAACCGGCTGTCCTCAACGAAAACTCAAAAGCGGCACAGAGCTACGATAAAACAGAAGTCGACGAACGGCACCGACATCGCTACGAATTTAACAACTCCTACCGCCAGCAGTTTCAGGCGCACGGCATGCAGTTTTCTGGCACAAATCCGGATGATTCACTCGTTGAAATCGTCGAAATCGAAGAACACCCGTGGTTTTTGGCGGTTCAATTCCATCCCGAGTTCAAATCCCAGCCGACAAAAGCACACCCCTTGTTCGCAGCCTTTGTCGACGCTGCCGTCCAGCGGCATGCAACACGCCGCACCGATCGAAACCAGCCCAATCCAATCCAAGAATCCCATCCGGAACCCAAATCATGAGCGAGAATCCCCAGGAAGAAAGCAAAAAGATCATTATCGACGAAGACTGGAAATCCCAGGTCGAACGGGAACGGGAAGAGATCAACTTAAAAGAGGAAGGAGGAGACGAAGAACCCGCAATTGATCCGCAAACAGGTATCCCCCCAGCATCCTTTCTAATGCTCGCAACAACGCTGGCGACACAGGCGATGGCGTCACTTGGCCAGATCCCCGACCCCATCGAGCAAAAACCGATCGTCAATCTTGAACTCGCGAAACACTACATCGATACGCTTGCCGTGTTGGAGGAAAAAACCAAGGGAAATCTCTCAGAAGAAGAATCCGAGATGCTTTCGACCGTGCTTTATCAATTGCGATCGGTCTTTATCGCCTTGGAAAACCAATCAACCCCGGAAGCCTAAGCTGCGACCGGCTCTTCGCCCAGTTGCAGTCTGCCCAGTTGCAGTCTGCCCAGTTGAGACCAATGGGCGGAAAGATATCGGCCAACCGGTGGCAGCAGCCTGGGAGCGCCCGACGCGAATGGAAAAGGGCTTCCGTGCCGTGTTGCCCCATTCCTTGGTGACTTACATCTCCCCACAACGGTTACACGGGTAACGGGGAAACAAATACGATTGTTCGCGTCGGACACACCCTCGCTGCCGCCAAGATAGGTCCTACCGACTCAACTCATCCAGGATTTCGCCAAAACGTGGAATTTCGCTGTTGAGACAAGCAACCCACGCCTTCACCTCCCAGATTTCAATACAAATCGCTGCTCCAATCACGAGCACGTCTTGCCCGGCCTCGCCCCCTAAAAAATCCCGAAATCCTTCTGGGATCAAGAGTCGCCCTCGGCCAGCCAGTTGCACCGAGCGATGTCGAGTTGAGAGCAAGCGTCCCAGGGCCTGAACATCATTTATCCGATCGGATAAGCGTCCGGCTGCCCATTTGCTCTCAATCACTCTGACTCCACTCTCCAGGTTGGCCTGCCAATCCGCATTTCGCCACAGACTGAGGCAACCGGGCTGCTGCTTGACGAGCACACAATCCTGCTTTTCACCCTCGCTCCTCTCACCCTCCCATAACTCCAACAACTCACCAGGAATCGACAGCCGGTACCTTTCGTCAACTGTGCGACGAAATTCCCCCAAAATCAGCTTTGCAGATCGATTTTGCACGCGTGATCAGGTCATCCAATCGGTATGCCAGCTGACTCCGCAACCGACACACAACCTCATAATGGGCTGATTCCCCCGTGAATCGCAGGTTCCACATCTAAAATGGGCACAAAACCCACTGCCACGAGTTTAGCGGCGACCAACACCGCCGCAAGTGTGCTGGCATCAAAAATTTCCGGCCTGCGCGGCAGAAGTGAAAGAATCCCAGGAAACCAAGCTGGAATCATTAAAGGATTTCGAGTAATAATTTGCGGAATCGACAGGACGTCGCGATGCCAAATTCGGCATGAACCTCCATGGATGGTGGTAGATGCTGCAGATCAATGTTCCAACCCGAAGCAGTCAAGACGAACCGGTTGTCATCACCGGGATCGGGATGATTACGTCTGTGGGACGTGATCGCGAGAGCAGTTGGCAGGCGATTCGTTCCGGCACGAGCGGCGTTCGACGCCTGATCAACGAACCGGAAATTCCAGAGCAATTACAGATTGGTGCCGTCGTGAACGACGTGCCAGGGTTGCCAAAACAGCTCAAGGTGATTCGACTGGCAAACATCGCCGCGGATGAGGCGTTTCAGGACGCGAGTCTGGATCTCAAAAACGTCGACGGCAGTCGTTTTGGCTGTGCAATCAGCGGCCATATGGGCGACTGGCGATGGCTACGACAGAACCACGGTTACGAACCGGCCGACTCCCCCGGCGATGTGTCAAACTGGGACCAATGGTTTCCCAACAGTGGATGTTGGAACATTGCTCATCGTTTTGGTCTGAATGGTCCACGAATCTGCCATTCGACGGCCTGCGCTAGTGGACTCATCGATATCATGAGTGCCGTTCGATCGATCCGCGACAATCAATGCGACCTCGCACTCGCCGGTTCAGCCGAGGCGATCGATCCCCTCTTTGCCGCCGGTTTCCAACGCATGCGGGTACTGGCCGATGCGGAAAATCCCCGGGAGGCTTGCCGGCCATTCGACCGATCCAGAACCGGTTTTGTGATGGGCGAAGGCGCGGCCATGTTTGTGATCGAACGACTCTCCCACGCAACGGCTCGCGGTGCTCATATTTATGCCGAAATCGCCGGCGGAAGAATGATGGCAGATGCCCACCATGTCACCGGTTTGGACATGGAAAGCGAATCGCTCACGCGTTTAATTCGCGATACACTCAAACGGGCTAAGATGGAGCCTTCTGACATCGGATACGTCAACGCACACGGAACAGGGACAACGCAAAACGACATCATGGAAACGCGCGGGATTCGCCGCGCCCTCGGCAACCACGCTGATGAGGTTTGTGTCAGTGCGCTCAAGTCGATGCTTGGCCACCTCGTCAATGCATCCGGCAGCGTCGAATTAGCACTCACCACGCTAGCACTTCGAGATGGTTTTGTACCTCCAACGTTAAATTTGACCGACCCAGACCCAGAATGCGATCTGGATTGCATTCCGCTGGTCGGGCAAGATCGACCGATTCAAAACGCCTTAAAACTGGCGCTCGCATTCGGCGGACATCTCGTGGCTGTCGCTCTCAGACGTTGGAGCGATGCAGAATCAGGTGTCGGCGAACCGTTGCGACGGGCCGCCTAGATTTCCTGCCGAACTACTGGAAAATTCGCTGCTGAATCGGCTAGCACCGTTCTCTCGCGGCGAAATACGGGTGTGATCGCGACTCCGCGAACGACTACAATTCAGACATGCCTGAACTGTTCCACATCAAGATCTGCGGAATCACCTCACCCGCTGATGCGAAAGTCGTCGTTGATTCTGGCGCAGACGCCGTTGGAATTAATTTTTTTGAGGGGAGCAAACGTTTTGTCGAACCGGCAATCGCAAAACAGATCACAGCAAACATCCCCAGTTCAGTTGCGAAAGTCGGCGTCTTCGTGAACGGGGAAGTCGATTGGATCGAAACGGTCGCTCAAGCGGTAGGACTCGATTGGATTCAGCTGCACGGCGACGAATCGCCCGAACTCGTCTCCCGCCTGCAAAAACGCCCTCTGCTGAAAGCGTTTCGTTTAACTCAAGCCGGTTTGCAGCCCGTTGCCCAGTTCCTAGCTGACTGCGAGCAGCTGGGCCGCCCAGTCGACGCCCTGCTGCTCGACGCATTTCATCCGACTGAATTTGGCGGAACAGGCCGCACGATCGATTGGCAAACACTCGCCGCGGAAACCGCTCTCATGGGTGGTTACCAATGGGCCCTTGCGGGTGGACTCACACCGGTAAATGTGGCCAACGCAATTGCTCAAGCCCGTCCTCACGCCGTCGACACAGCGAGTGGGGTGGAGTCCAGCCCGGGCAAAAAGGATTCCGCCCTCACGCGCAGCTTCGTTGAGCAAGCGCGAGGAGCGCTCGAGTGACTTGCGTAAAGACGTGTCAGGCCTATGATTACTTAAGATATTCCCTTTTTAAGGGGCAATTTAATGCCCGTCTGACGAATCGCCCAGTTTTCTGATGCAGGAGATCATCGTGACCCAGCTTGAAGCTCGTGAAACCTTTAAGGTCAAAGACATTTCGCTCGCCGACTTTGGTCGTCGTGAA
Organism: Pirellulaceae bacterium; assembly: GCA_029243025.1. Classification (NCBI taxonomy): domain Bacteria; kingdom Pseudomonadati; phylum Planctomycetota; class Planctomycetia; order Pirellulales; family Pirellulaceae; species Pirellulaceae bacterium. The sequence continues at coordinate 433,413 of JAQWSU010000045.1, forward strand.
ATCATGTTGGCAGAGAACGAAATGCCGGGTTTGATGGCAATCCGCAGCAAATACGGCACGCAACAACCACTCAAGGGCGCCCGTATCGCTGGATGCTTGCACATGACGATTCAAACCGCCGTCTTGATTGAAACGTTGACGGAACTGGGAGCCGAGGTTCAGTGGAGCAGTTGCAACAAATTCTCCACCCAGGACCATGCGGCTTCCGCGATCGCTCACACCGGAGTTCCGGTCTACGCTTGGAAGGGTGAGACGGACGAAGAATACGACTGGTGCGTTGACCAGACGATCTACTTCGAAGACGGCCAACCCCTGAACATGATCCTCGACGATGGCGGTGACCTGACTGCTCTGGTCCACAAGAAGTATCCGGAATTGTTGAAAGACGTGCGGGGACTTTCAGAAGAAACAACAACCGGTATCAAAGAGCTGCGAAAGATGGTCGAAAAAGGGGAGTTAAAAGTCCCAGCCATCAATGTCAACGACGCGGTCACCAAGGCCAAGTTCGACAATCTGTACGGCTGCCGCGAGTCATTGGTGGATGGAATCAAGCGAGCCACGGATGTGATGGTCGCCGGCAAAGTAGCCGTTGTGGCTGGGTATGGAGACGTCGGAAAGGGTTGTGCCCATTCGCTGCAGCGGTACGGCGCTCGCGTCATCATCACCGAGATCGATCCCATCAATGCGTTGCAAGCGGTGATGGAGGGTTTCCAAGTCACGACCATGGAAGAAGCGGCTTCGATCGGCAACATCTTTGTTACGACAACAGGCAATCGAGACATTATCTCGGGCGAGCACATGAAGGTGATGCCCAACGACGCGATCGTCTGCAACATTGGACACTTCGATTTAGAAATCGACATGGCTTGGCTAGACTCGCAAAGCGATGTATCCCGGCTAAACATCAAGCCACTCGTTGACCGCTACACGTTCGCTGACGGACACTCGATCATCGTCTTAGCTGAGGGTCGACTGGTGAACCTCGGCTGTGCGACGGGCCATCCCTCGTTCGTCATGTCAAATTCGTTCAGTAACCAGGTTTTGGCCCAAATCGCGCTCTGGACCGATCCGGATCAATTTGAAGTTGGCGTGCACGTCCTTCCTAAGAAGCTCGATGAAGAGGTTGCTCGGCTACACCTCGACCAACTCGGAGTCAAGCTCACGAAATTGTCCGAAAGCCAAGCGGATTATATTGGCGTTCCCGCAAACGGTCCGTTCAAGCCGGACTACTATCGCTACTAAATCGGGTTAAACGGCAAGACTCATTGACAGTTGAGAGGGGCTCCGGCATAACAACCGGAGCCCTTTCTTTTGTCGTTCCCAGCCTGCCGTCGAGCTTTCAAACATGCCAAAGATTCAAGCCTTTCCTGGACTACGCTATGACCTGGGTCATGTCGGCTCATTGAGCGACGTAATCGCCCCGCCCTACGATGTGATCGACGACCAGCTGCGAGACAGCCTGTACGAGAAACATCCAGCTAACGTGATTCGACTGATCCTGAATCGTGAAGAGCCCGGCGATGACGAACAATCAAATTGCTACAGCAGAGCTGCACGATTCTTAAAGAATTGGCGGAGTGAGGGGGTTTTGGAACGTGAGGCGGACCCCGCCATCTACGTCTACCATCAGTCGTTCGAAGTCGACGGACAGCCTCTGACCCGGCGCGGGTTTATGTGTCGAACTCAACTGGAGAAGTTCGGCGAGGGCTCGATCTATCCGCATGAAGAGACCCATGCGTCCGCCAAAGAGGACCGGCTCAAACTAACACGAGCCTGCCATGCGAACCTGAGTCAGATCTTTGGGCTGTTTCCGGACCCGGAAGGAGAAGCCCAAAACCTGCTGGAAGCTCACATTACCAACCAGCAACCGATCGAAGCCACAGATCACCTCGGAGTCGTCCATCGGATTTGGCCGGTCACCGATGCCAACGTCATTGCTCAAGTCTCGGCGTTAATGAATGCGAAGCCCGTTTTTATCGCCGACGGCCATCATCGCTACGAAACGGCCTGCAATTTCCGCGAAGAGCTACGGGAACAACAGGGGATCGACGAAAAACACCCAGCAAACTGCGTTTTGATGATGTGTGTTGGCATGAATGACCCGGGAATGATCGTTCTTCCCACCCATCGGTTGTTCCGTGAGATGCCTGCGTTGACCTCAAGTGAACTCATCGAAAAGCTCGGCGATCGCTTTGATTGCCAAGTTGCCGGGGAAAGTCCCGAGCAGGCGGAATCGATCTGGTCGGAAATTGAAAATGAAAACGAACAGGGAACGATTGGGCTCTTCACCGCCAAAGATCAAAAATGGGTGATTGCCCGTATCACCCCGGCAGGTCGTGAACGGATGAAAGAAATTGCCTCGGATCAGAGCTCCGACTGGCAAGGGCTGGGCGTCAGCATCCTGCATCGAATGATTGTTGAAGATCAGCTCGGACAAACGAAGCTACCAAAGCCGAAGTACGTTCATCTGGTCAGCGAGCTCCAGGACGGTCTGGCCAAGCCAGACGAGTTTTCGCTCGCCGCGCTCGTGATGCCAGCCACGCTCGATCATATTCGGGCAATCAGCCAACACGGCGAACGAATGCCGGCCAAGAGCACCTATTTCTATCCGAAGCTGCTCAGCGGCTTGGTGATCAACCCGCTCGATTGAACGACGGGCGAAATCGAGGCAGTTCGGCAAAGCCGGGTCCTACCGGCATCTTGGACTAGAATTCACTGGCCTGTCGATTGATTCCGGCGGCGCGGAGCTTGCCGATTCGATAAAATCGGCTGTTTCACGTGGAACCGTCAACTAGACAAGATACGGGGTTTCACGTGAAACGGGAGATTATTCCCTGAGACCCGTTCTTTCCGGCGTTTACTCGAGGAACTGACGTTCCTGAATCTTCGACTCCCGGTTTACAATGCGCGCCGCCGAAGAGCGATCCTTCGGAAGCGTCGAACCACTTGCTTCGGATGACGATGGATCGGAATCGTTTGGCGACAGAGCCAGGGGCCCACCAACGGAGAATTATCTGTGCCGCGGATCATATGCGTTGCCAATCAAAAGGGCGGAGTTGGCAAAACAACCACCGCGATCAATCTTTCGGCCGGATTGGCCCTCAGTGGTAATCGAACTCTATTGATTGACCTCGACCCTCAATGCAATGCCACAACCGGCTTGGGACACACCGCCATCGATCGACATCCGCTTCTGACCACCTCGCCCCTTGAACATGTGCTTCCCAACGTCACCATGGACGGGCTCGACGTTATGCCAGGTAGTCGCCGTTTTGACGATGTCCAGTCGCTCGCAACGGGCAAGGCAGATGCATTGGCCCGAATTCAAGACTTTTTTAGTCGAGATGTTTCGTCCTATGAATTTGTGTTGATCGATTGTCCGCCCTCCTTGGGTGCACTCACCGAAGCGGCCCTTTCCTGCTCGAACGAAGTGCTGATGCCGATCCAATGTGAATATTTCGCGATGGAGGGGCTCACTCAGATGATTCAGGTCATTCGTCGTGTGATGCACCAACCAGGAAACCAACTGCAGTTCGGTGGGATCGTCCTGACAATGTACGATCACACCCTGGAATTAACACTCGAAGTGGACGCAGAAGTGCGTGATTTTTTTGGTGACGTCGTCTTCGATACGGTCGTACCACGGGATGTCTCGGTTTCCGAGGCTCCTAGCTACGGTCGTTCTGTCTTACAGTATGCGCCTCGATCCCGCGGGGCTCGTTCTTACGTGGAATTATGCATGGAGGTTTTAGATCGTGTCTAAAGAACGAAGGTTAGGACGCGGATTAGCAGCATTACTCGGCGAGGACAATGAACCGGTCCACGTCCCTCAAGCGGTAAGCTCGCCACGGCTCCACAGCCCGGAAGAAAATGGACAAACTCCGCCAGCTCAACACGATCCTGAGCTGTCGGAGCCACAACCCAGCAGCGAATTCCATCCCGATCAGGGTGCCGCCAGCGAAGCTTCGGCAGCTAAGGACGGAGACCTATTGCTACTAAGTGTTCACCAAATCGCTGACAACCCGTTTCAACCTCGTCGCGAGTTCAGTGAAAGTGAAATCACTTCCCTGGCCGAAAGTCTGAAAGAGCATGACATGCTCCAACCAGTCTTGGTCCGACGAGTCGAGGATCGCTGGCAGTTGATCTCCGGCGAACGCCGCCTGAGAGCCGCGATTCAAGCCGGTTGGAGCCAAATCCCGGCTCGCGTTAGGCAGGCCGATGATCGTCTCGTCGCCGAATTAGCCATTGTCGAAAACTTGCAGCGAAAAGATCTGAACGCAATCGAAAAAGCGTTCTCCTTCCGCCGCTATCTCGATCAGCATCAGTGCACACAGGAAGATCTCGGCAATCGACTCAAAATCGATCGTTCCACCATTGCCAACCTATTACGACTATTGGAGTTACCAGAACGAGTTCAAACCGAGCTTCAAGGCGGATCCATCTCAGCTGGACATGCACGGGCTTTATTGCCACTGGGCGATGAAGAAATTCAGATTGAATTCAGCCAACGCATCCATCGCGAGGGAATCAGCGTCCGTGAAACGGAACGTCTCGTCCAGGAGCGAATTGAACTGGAAGATGGCGATGGTTTGGGGAACGTCAGCAGGAAATCGGGACGAAGAAAGAAAAAAACCCGAGATGGTCACGTCGCCTCTCTGGAACAACAGTTACGCATCCTACTAGGCACGAAGGTCGACATCCGACAATCAAGTCGCGGCCGTGGACAAATTGTGATCCATTTTCGTAGCAATGACGAATTTGAACGGCTGCAAGGAATAATTACGAATCAAGATCAAAACGAACATCAAAGCTTTGCCGGTTAGCCAACCAACAAGCTATTATGTACACCTGAACACTACCGGTGAGATTGCGGAAAACAGGAGCGAGTGATAGCATGGATCACTGGCATCGGGTTACCCAATCCGATTCGGGGCGTAGCTCAGCCTGGCAGAGCGCTACGTTTGGGACGTAGAAGTCGCTGGTTCGAATCCAGTCGCCCCGACTCACTTCGTAACTACAGTTCCCGTCAACAGTTGCGGCATCAACGACGGAGTTCTGCTCATCAGGCCGTATTGCAAGCGTGCGAACTCCCGATCGCGGTCATCGTGAACAAAAACCGGCATATCTACCTTTCGCCGCACCACGACGATGCCGTCTTGTCCTACGGAGGCACGATCTATCGGCTCTCTGAGGCGGGGCACGCGGTCACGGTTCTGAGTGTCTTTACCGCCGGTCTGTCGTCATGGGAAACGGTCTCGCCACACGCTAAGCACCTGCTCAGGCTTTGGCGGTTGCAAAGAACATCTGCAAGGCGCTTGGATCGAACTCCCTCTCGGCCCTTGTGCTACAGCCCGCTCGGCATCGGGAGGCATGTCGATCACCAATTGGTACACCTGGCAGGGAAGCATCTTGCCGCAGAGGGGTGCCGGGTCCTGTTTTACGAAGATGATCCGTATTGTGATCCTGACTTTCAATCGGTGCTCCCCCCTGAGTCGCGCGAGCGGATTGCGTCTCGGGTCTCCTCACTCACGCCTCAGGCCAGCTGCCTCTCTGCTTCTCATTTGGCCGGCAAACTTCGAGAGCTTCGGGCCTACTACTCTCAATTCCCGGTGACCTTCGGATCAGAGGAAAACATGGCCGAGAGAATTAGCCAAGTCCGGAAAGAGCGATTGGGGCATCCGGACTCCAAACAATTCGCAGAGTTTCCTCTCATCAATGCGTAAGGAACACCTATCTCTGCTTTCCTGCCCAGAGACTGAGGAGCCGTTGCGGCTGGCAGAGGTCTGGGAAAAGGATCCTTTAACGAGTGACATCCTTTTCGGGGTACTCGAGGGAGGCGGGAAGCGGTATCTCATCTTTGATGGCGTACTCATCATGGACACGAGCTCTGGCAAATCCGTTGATATTGCCGGCGCGGTTCTCTCGGATCCGGCGCTGCGAAGCAGCGATCGTATCGACGAGTTCCTGAAGAGGACTTGAACCTCCACGCCCTTGCCTCTAAAACCCTTTAAATACAAGTGCTACAGACCTAGTGTCTCACAAAAGTACAGCTAGATGTACAGCTGGTGGGCAAAAGTACAGCCAAAAGTACAGTCGTGAATCCCAGAATCCCGAAGGGGGGTGCGGGGTTTTTCTCCATAGGAAATATTTGTGGTAGCACCCTGGTTTCACGAGAGGTCAATTTGAGAAAGGGGGGTAATCGGTATCCCTGTGCCGAAAAGTGCTTCTGAGGAGCGAAGCGGCGCACGGGAGAAACCCAAATTCGGACTCCTGATTCTAAAAAAAACTGAAAATGGGACCCTCCCGCCTCGATGTACTATCCTGAGATAGCATGGACACTCAACAAGACAGAGCCAGCCTGCGGGAGCTGCGGGAGAAGTAAGCGGTATAGCTGGGCAAACGAAAGAGCTATAGAGATACCAGCAGAAGATTCCTGCGGTCTTAGCTGTTCTTTGTGCTGAATAGCCTTTGCTAAGAGAACCTGGCAACATCTAAAGGCCCAGCCTCTCCTTGGCTAATCATCTAAGCTTTTTAGGCACATCTACAAAGCCGGAAATTAGAATTCGTAGCCCAGCAGAGCTGTTTCGTATGAAAACAATTCGGCAACTTTTTGCCTCTCTGCTTCACCAAAAATCTCTCTATAATGACGCTTATCTTTTCGATATTGTGACTTTGCCCGCGGCAATTCAAGCTTCTTTGGCATATGCAGCCTAAGCCTGATTGACTCAAGTTCCTCTTCAATACTTTCGAAACGGCAAATTTTGTCTACAGCGACACCTCCATCTATCGTGTATATCCCACATCCCCTTTCTTTGAGAATCTGGCTGTGAGACTCAATGTGCTGACTGAGTGGTGGCCAGTCCTCTTTGTTGCGCCCCCCCCAGCGGTAGTGGTAATGTGAAATCATCCTATCCCACGGGTTTCTCTCAAAGCAAAATTTAAAATAGCTATTCCAAACTCTCGCACCAATATTTTTCCTAACCTCTTTTGCTCCAACGTGGTTGAAGTATGGGTCTTTTCTTTTGCCTTGTGAAGGCAGCTGTATCCAATCACGTAGCTGGTAGTGGCCCCAGGTATTCTGATAATTTTGTGACCCTCGATAGCCCAATTTACTTCGTATTTCCTCATCTTCAGGCGCGATAGGCGTAATAATATCCTTAGGCCCGCAGTACTTTGATAGCGCTATTTCTATCGAGGTCCCTGCAGTCTTGTTCGTCTTCAAAAAAATGTATTTGTATCTGTGCGAAATAATCATCAATGAGCACCACGTTTTTTTAAGGCATTCAGAAACGCAGTGTGTTGAATTCGTTGTTGATTCATGGTTTCCGAAAAAGCTTGAGTTCAGTACATAGAACAACTCTACCAAGTCCCGATTCAAACGAATGTAAAGTCTTAGCAGTCTTAAGTACAGAAACATCTATCAAATCATTTTGTGTGTAACGGTGATAGCTCTGAAAAATTGACTACTGCAGTTACCTGTTTCCTCCCGCTGTCTAATGGGCAATTTTTTCGTGGAGAAAAAATAAGGCCTCCTCTGTTACACAACTCCTTTCAGCTAGTCTCATAGCTTTGTCGCAATTGGTCATTATCTTGGCGTGCTGAGCCATTAGGCCGCGCACAGAAATATGGTGTTATAGCTCACAAGGAATTCCAATCGAAAGCTGGTTGATTGAAGAAGCTTATTAATATTCTCATAATCATAAGGAGATTTTATCTATGCATACCAAAAATATTCTCGTAGTCGCTGCGCTATTTTGTAGTTTTCCCGCGTTCTCGCAAGTTGAAGCAGTAGAGCCCAATGCCCAGCCAGTTTGGACAAAGCAGTCGCCTCACGAGCTTCCAGCAGCGGTTGCCCCTGCAACTCTCACCATAACTGGCAATGGTCAATGGTTCCAAGTGGATGTTTATGCTGGGGATAGTCCTGTAATTTCAGCTTATTCCCCTTCTGGTGAACTGCTGCCAGACGGAATCTATGAGTTTGATTTTAAGAGCATTGCAGTAGGCAACGAGGCGAATACGCTCAGCTCCAACAGTGGTTCTGCATTGTTATCACGCAACAGCGAATCCCCGTCTCAGCATGTAATCGGCCGGTTTGAAGTATCCGGCGGCTCGATAGTTTATCGATAGCGTTAAAGTCCATTTAAGGAGAAATGAATATGAGAAAAAAATTATTGCTCTTAGTATGATGACCACTATGGCCTTCCCTCCAGTCGCTATAGCGGGGAGCGCTGTTCTAGATTACCTGGCTATTCAGGAGACGCAAGGCACTGGCTCTTTCCTGTTCTTTGATAATGGCTACAGAAACCCGAATTATGACTGGGGAATACTTAACGACTCTAACGACATGGCGCTAACGTTCGGTACATTTATCGGAAACGTTTTATACGGCGAGCCAGTTGCTTTTTCCTATGGCGCTCCGAATGCCTCTCTTCTTCTCAGCCTGTGACAGTTGGTCGATGTTGGCTGACTTCAGTGTTGCCACGTACTCAGTGTAGGTCTGGTGAGCTTGTTCCCACGCTGTGAGTACATCGGCATCGGTATCCCTTGTGGTGACACCTAGTGCCTTGCGGTAGATGGGGTTGTCTCGGACCTGAGGGTGGTCCCGTAAAGCCTTGGGGAACCTTCTCTGATACGAGATATTCCCACGTTTACCAGTGACCATGATGTGCTTGAGTTTCACTGTACCTGTCTCCTTCATGTGAATAGAAGTAGCACGAGTACAGCTGGATGTACAGCCACGGCAGTAACTGCGGTGGTGTAAGCTGTTGAATACTAAAGGGTTGTTACTGTATGTATGGTGCCCAGAAGAGGAATCACCCGGTCCTTCATCGTTTAAGAACCTTCCCCGAAGGAGGGTCTTTCGAGGAGTTTATCAGCCGCTGGTTCCCGCGAGGGCTCTTCGCTGCTGACGCGCTTGCAGAGCGGTTGCACGCTGTATTCGGGAAAGCCGGGCCCAGCCTGTCCGGGCTTCACTTGCTCTTCAGGCGCATGGCTGGCATCAAGGGGATCGAGGAAGCACCAAGCGGGCCTGGGCATCTTCGCTGGCGAACAGCAAAAGCCTGCTACCACGCGGCGCTGCCCGTACTTGGGCTTCTCGACGGTCCCTGCATACTCGACCTTTGCAGCAGTGTCGGGCATTTTCACCCGTTGATTCGGCTCGCCCATCCCGAAGCACGGATCATCTCTTGCGACAAATTGCTAATTACCCAGATGGTTGCAAGGCGTTTCTTTCGCCCGGACGAAAATGTTCTGTATTTAGCACTGGACGCAAACCAGAACCTGCCGTTTTTAGACGATGCAATCAGTAGCCTGTTCAGTTGCGACAGCCTCTGCTACCTAGAGAGTCTGGAGAAATGTTTGTGCGAACTCTCAAGGGTACTGCCGCCAGATGGGCAAGCCGTGTTTCCGATGTGCATGCCCCCGGCGCATCCCAATGCTTCACAGCCCACTACGCGAGCGCGCAGCAAGGAAATGTGGGAACAGCTCTGCTCCATCCTCGACGGTGACGAAGAGGCACTGTTCGTCGATCAAAAAGAACTCACGCGGATGGCGCTGCAAGCGGTGCAGTTGAGCGACGATACCTTCAGTGAGAAAGGTGCGCTGGTTGAATCGTATACTTATATACGAAAGCCGTCACCGCAACGGCTGGGATGGTCGTGTCCGGAAAACGGCGAGGCCTCCTGGTCCATCAACCCGATTTACAACGTTAAAAAGAGGGGCTCCACGCTGTTGCTCCGGAAACGGTTGAAACCGCGAGCGACCCCGGACTTAGAGTTCGACTCCTTTCCCGATCACCTCGAATTGCCAGCCACTCGGTTCGACGAGCGTGTCGCTTGGGCTCAGCAGGCCCAGATTCTCCAGCCGATCACGGCTCGCGTCTACACGCCGGATCGATACTGGCCCTGCTCCCCTCCTGCATCACAAATCCCCAGCGATTCCCGAACGTAAGAAGGATTGCAACTTTCTTGGCACAACGCTTGCCTGCTATCTGCGGTCTCCCGAAGCAATCGCCCCGTGCACGCGAGAGATGGCTTGAGATTCTACTATGGATAATCCGAATAACCCCACGCATCAACCCAAGCGACGTCAGGATCAATCGATACGGAGTCAGAAGAAAGAACTAGCACGGCAAACGTAAAAGCAAGGTTTAGAACGATCAATTCCAACCCACTTGATACCTGGAACCAGGTAAAACTTCTTCTAATTTTTCCGCTACGTTATGGCAAATGCCTGATTAAATCTGCAGTGCCTGAAAACGTCTTGTTACTTTTCTTCGCAAATTACGACGTATTATTTTACTCCGTAGTCTGTTGCATTAGACGACACGATCACCGTCGATCGATAATCGCCTGATTACATCCCCACCGCTGCCTCAAGTAGAAATCAAAAGCTTCGAGTGAGTTTGATCGCGTCTAGAATCACAATGACATGATTTCGACAAGGAACAGTTCAACTTTCATTTCATCGCAGGTTCGAAAGATTCAACTCAATTTAATTACAAGATGAACAACCAACATGACCGAATTGAGCGAAGAACTGAAGATTCTGTTTTCCGATGAACTGCGAATCGCAACGGAAAACATCAAAGCAGACACTTCGTTATTTAGTTCGGGAATCATTGATTCATTTCAACTAGTTTCGCTGATGATCCTGATTGAAAAGAAGTATGACATTGGAGTGAACTCCGTTGATGTCAGCTTGGACAACTTCGATAGCGCCGAAAAAATCGCCGCGTACATCTCGAGGACGAAAGCGGAGTGATCACCGACCAACAGCAGCGTTTTCTGGCCAAGGCGGCACAGGATCGAGGGACGCCTTGTTACGCTTACTTCTTGAGCGATATTCGACAACAGTTCACCAATTTGCGTGAAGCGTTCGGGGTCGGTTTTCTGTTAGCTATGCCGTAAAAGCGAATCCCAATCAACAGATCTTGCGTTCGATCGCACCTCTAGTTTCTACGCTTGACGTATCCTCAGCCGGTGAAATTGACCATGCTCTAGAGATTGGTTATCCGGCTACTAACTTAACATTTTCCGGTCCGGTAAAACGCCAAGCTAAACTGCAACGGCCGTCTCGGTTGGTTGCGGTGAGATTGTCTGTGAATCAGATGCTGAATTAACGCATTTGAATTTAGCAGCTCGAAAACAGTCAACATCGGTAGATGTCTACTTGCGGATCAATCCCAAAGATGCACCCAAGTCGTTTGGACTCCAGATGTCAGGACGACCAAGCCAATTCGGAATCGACGAAGAAGATCTGCCGGATGTCCTGAGTAAATTTGATCAATTCGAATCGCTGAATCTCTGTGGATTTCATATTTATTCCGGAACAAATTCTCTGAACGAAGAAGCGATCTCTCAAAACTTCGCCATTTTCATCACGCTCTTTTCAAGGTTTTCAGAGATGGCGCAGATCGAACCGAAGAAGCTTATTTTCGGTTCTGGCTTCGGGATCCCTTATACGGAAGGTGATTGCCCGCTAGATCTCCAACAACTCAGTCAGCTCATCAACCCGCAGATTGATGCCTTCCGGTCGCAAACAAGATTCGGATCAACCCAATTCGTTTTGGAAATGGGGCGCTATTTGGTTGGACCTGCCGGTTATTTTCTGACCTCGGTAATTGGCAAAAAAAAGAGCCGTGACGTTGAGATTCGAATGTGTGATGGTGGCATGAACAACCACTTAGCCGCCTGCGGACTCATGGGCATGGTGATTCGCCGAAATTATCCAATGCAACGACTCGGCGAAGCCCCACACGACATTCAAGACTACATGCTAGTCGGCCCGCTTTGCACGACAATTGACACGATTTCATCGAGCGTCGCGCTTCCTCAATTGGAATGTGGTGATGTGATCGCGATTGCTTCATCGGGAGCGTACGGATTCACCTGTAGCCCCCATCAATTGATTAGTCACCCCATTCCTCAGGAACATGTGATTGAAGGCAATGCGGACGACTACCAAATTTTGACCTAGTGGGCGACTGCTCCCATTATTTTCTCAAGCATCCGAACGGATTGAACCAATGATGACCAACGACTACGAAGGAGTATTAATCGTTGGTGTCCCCAGAAGGGGCACAACGCTGCTCCGGCGCATCTTCGATTCGCACCCCAACATTTGCTGTCCTCCTGAAACCTATCTGTTTGGGTCCTGTCGCAGTGCAGGAGATCAGAGAGCGAGACTGATTCCCGTCGTCGAATAGAGTTATAGCTACGAGTGGCTCAAATGAGGGCAACAATGCAAAAAACGCTAGTTGAAGCTTTTCTGTCAAACGTTGAACACCGAGCAACCAATCTAGCCCTTGTTCAAGCCGATAATTCGCTTACCTATGAGGATCTATACTCACGTGCTGCAGCCTTGACGGCGTTGCTGAAAGACCAAGGGATTTCTAGAGGCGATCGAGTGCTATTCTTCATGGACGCCTCGGCTGACTTTTTGTCACTACTGATCGCGACATGGAGTCTGGGCGCTATCACTGTTTTGCTCGGTCGCCAGTCCAAACTTGAACAACTAAGATACGCCGTCGACAAGACGCAACCGAGACTGGTTGTTTGCGATGGCCCACCGGCGGATACAGCCGGACTGGAAACGTCAACACGCATCCTGCATTTAGCGAATTATTCATTCGAACAAACAGCACAAATCGACTGCCCTCGTGAAGCTAACTACGCTTCCATCGTTTTTACTTCTGGATCCACAGGAAAGCCGAAAGGAGTAACGCAGTGCCACAGGAATCTCATGCGTGGCGCATCAAAAGTTGTACGTTATTTAAACATTGATGAAAGCGATCGATTTAAACATTGATGAAAGCGATCGACTGCTCTGTCCGGTTCCATGGGCGTTTGATTATGGATTCTTGCAAGTCCACAAGACAATTCTTGCAGGAGCCACTCATGTCCTGCCGGAAAAACTGAACCTCTTTGCAATTTGCAAAGCGATTTCAGAATCCAAACCAACGGTCTTTCCTGGACACCCGTCGCTATTTTCGTTTTTGCTGCAAGGGCTTTCACCTTTTCAGGCAACCGATCTAAGTAGCTTTCATCTTGTAACAAAATGCGGGAGGCAAACTCTCACGTCCGATCTTAAATCGCCTGCGGAAACTGTTTACGAATGCGAAGTTTGTCTTAAATTATGGCCTGACAGAATCATACCGCAGCGCCTTTCTCAGCCCCCACCTCATCGATGAAAAACCTGATTCACTTGGTCTGCCCGTACCAGGCGTTCAACTCGACATTGTCGACGAGGAAGGAAACGATCTTCCCGCCGGTCAAATTGGGCAAATCGTTCATCGAGGCGACTTAATTTTCCACAAATACTGGGATGATCCAATCGCCACCTCAAAAGTCTTAAAACAAGACGCTGCCGATCGGAAGTGTTTGTTCACTGGAGACGATGGCCACAAAGACGAAAATGGATACATCTATTTTAAGGGGCGAATTGACCGACAAATCAAGACCATGGGGCGACGAGTCTCACCGGAAGAAATTGAAGAGGCAATTCGACTCTCCGGCCTCGTCGAGGAAGTCGCTGTCTTCGGAGTCCCTCACGAACTCATGGGGCAAATGGTTTCGGCCGTCGTCGTACCGCAAGCTGCAGTCAAAAATATTAAGAAAAGCTTGCTCGAATACTGCGATACACACCTGACTACGTTCATGACACCACGAAATACCATCGTACGGGACATGCTGCCAAGGACACCAAATGGCAAGGTGGACTACGAAAGCATCAAGATGGCTGAGTTCTGCGAGGAAGCAGGTAACTGAAGTCGCTAGTCGCGGAATTCTGCAACGGCCTCACGAAGCCGTCGATTAGATCGGCATCTCGCGATCATCGACGAAGGGCTTCAAGCGCTACTAGTACCGAGTATGCTTAAACGACGATCAAACACGATTTCGATAAGCTGCACGACTCAGAATGGCACGCGAATGCCATCACTCTGTTTCCCCCTGCAATTCAACTATCTGATTGGTGGTCGTGTCGTCCCTTGTCGGATCACTCCATTCATTGCCAGCAAAACAGATCGTTGGCCCCTGATTCGGTATACTTTAGCTGCCTTCCCTCAGCTAGGTTTCCAACGATTGAGACTTGTCGGCTTGACTCCGAACTATCGCACTAACAACCTGTAACCGCGCAAGGCACTGTAGACCACTACATCGTTCAAGCGATGAGGATGCAACCTTGGCTGGGTTTGATTAAAAATGAGCAGAACATGAATCCTTCTTACTTGATCGCCCCTTTACTTTGTAGCCTCGGGATCGTACAGATTGTCAAATCCGACGAGAGCCCACCGCTGATCGCTTCCATCACCAAGGAAACGCTCCTGCGAAATCGTGACGGCAAGGGGAAAACATGGTTTCATCCCAGAGTGTGCATGCTGCCAGGAGCTGATCAAACTCCGATTGCATTGATGACTTTGCAAGAAATTGGCGGCTCCGACTACTTTGGCCAAGTCCACTGGTCCACCTCGGCAGACCTTGGCAAAAGCTGGAGCACTCCCCAGCCAATTGCGGCCTTTGGTCGTGAAACAGTCCCCCAACGACGCGATGGGCTCAAGGCGGCCGTTTGCGACGTCACGCCACAATATCATCCGGCAACGGAATCTGTGATTGGGCTCGGCCATGTCGTGTTCTACAAAGGTGACTACTTCGCCCGCAACGAACAGTTACGTCGCTATCCAATCTATGCGGTTCGAGATAAAGAGGGCCATTGGTCGGATCGCAGGATCCTCGAATGGGACGATCCGCGAAGTGCCTACATCTACTCGAACAACTGCGGACAAAGAGTTGTCCTCAACAATGGCGATGTTCAAATGTCATTTACATTTGGGCCGCAGGCGATCCACCGAATGGTCGCTGGTGTGCGAGCGAATTTTGATGGAGAACAATTGACAGTACGCGAAGTAGGTCCTCCTTTGCACAATCCCAAAGGACGCGGACTGCTTGAGCCTAGCGTCACCCGTTTCGACAATAGATTCTGGATCACCATGCGCGCCGAAGACAATCGCGGCTACATGAGTGTAAGCGAGGACGGACTCCATTGGTCCGACAAGCGGCCCTGGTGTTGGGAGGATGGCACGTCGCTCGAGATGTCAACAACTCAGCAACATTGGGTGACTCACAGCGACGGACTCTTTCTCGTCTACACTCGAAAAGCCCCTGAAAACAGCAACGTCATTCGCTGGCGTTCCCCGCTGTGGATCGCGCAAGTCGACACCAAAAGCTATTGCCTCAAAAGGTCTACCGAGCAGATCGTGCTCCCGATTGTCGGTGATGGCATCAACCAGCCCGACAAGGTTGCATTGATGGGTAACTTCAACGTTACCAATGTGAATTCCCGAGAATCCTGGATTACTGTTGGCGAGATGATGCCGCGCAACGGCTACCTAGGTGATGTGCTGCTCGCTCGCATCCGATGGACAAAACCGAACAAAACGCCAATCTGGTAGTACCGAGAAATCTCGCCCTCGCATTAACGAATGACCATCGCGGAAACAATTCGTCGATCTGCCATCGGACCTTCCCGGAGTCTACCGCGCTTCGACCGTCATATTCGAGCTGGTCAATTAGAGGCTGAATCGGGTTTTCGATGCCGCAGCCGTTTGCAAGCGACTGAAGCTTTACCGGATGTAAACATTTCACGAACCTGACAACGCAACTGTTAACAACATTAATCGCAAGCCCGAACCGATCCGCCTCCCAACAGTTTCAGAGCGAAACAGTAGCACACCATGACACGCTCGCACAACAATGCCATTTGACGACCTGAGAATATCTTGGGGGCCTGGAATACGGCCAACTATAATCGAAACCTCCGAAACCAATTACAAAGAGCTTGGCTTAGATTAGTTGACAAAGATTCTTGACCAGACTCATTCAAACTTACTCAACCCGTTTACCGCAGCGCCTCCCCAATCAAAGCACACCGACTCATGACATCATCACTTGGCGATGACGAGAAACGACCTCCCAAAAGAGGTCGCCTTCGAAGCAAGTTGCTCGTTTTGACAATCAGCTGTTGCCTCTGCCTGTTGTTTCTTGAGGTCACCTGCCAGATCTTTTTGGCTCGTAAATATTCGCGGCTCACGACAAGACAAGCTTTGTCTCGAATCTTTCAGGCCGCCCCTGTCGATCAGAAGGCGAAACGTTTCGATGCCGAACTGGGATGGGCTAACATCCCGAACTATTCGAAAGACGGCATCACTCATAATTCTTTCGGTTTTCGTGGGCCCCGCGAATATCCGCTCACGGTTCCACCGGGTAAGACGCGGATCATTTGCATCGGTGATTCCTTCACCTACGGGCAAGGTTGCAAAGACGACGAGGCCTATCCGGCTCGCCTTGAAAGTCTCAATCGAAATATAGAAGCAATCAATTTGGGTACAGGCGGATACGGAATCGACCAAGCTTACCTCAAATACAAGCGGGATGGCGTTGACTTTGAGACGGACCTCTTGCTCTTTACGTTCATCCAAAATGATTTTGAACGCATGGCATTACCCACCTTCTTGGTAAACAATCCCAAACCTTATCTTGTGGTGAAAAACAAATCGCTGCTGGTTGCCAACGTACCTGTCCCCGACTGGAGCGACCCCACCCGCAGCTGGCTCGAAACCTTCCCCAACAAGACAGCTCTTTTCCGAGTTTGCAGGAAAATAATTGACGAACGCTTTAAACCCAAAGACGTATTCCCTGTAGCGAGCAAGGTTTTTGATGAGCTCCACCAGCTGTCCCTAGCTCGAAGTCAGCAACTCGTGTTGGTCTATCTACCAACCATTAGAGATGACTTCAAACAAAGGCCCAAATACACTTCCCGTGTCAGAGAGTTTGCAAAGCAAGAGAAAATCCCCTTCATTGATCTTACAACTACTTTCAAAACTCTATCCCCAGAAAGGCTGCTTGCGCAAGTCCAGAAAGACGAGCCTAGCGGCCATTACTCAGCAGAAGGCAATCAACTCGTTGCCGAGACCTTAATGAGGGAACTGAAAGTGTTGATGCCTCAGATCGCTCAAGGCACACGCAAAAAAGAGACACAGGACTAAGGGTGGCACTTTCAGAATCGAACCCCATCAGGACGATTCCTTTGCAGCGCATTTTTGGATTCACTGTTGGGAGCCAAGGCGATCCGTTTCACGCAGTGACCCAACCCCTTCCGCAAGACTGCCCTTCAATCATGCGATACTAAGAAAATCTTCACGGCGCGTACCAACTACCCAAACAAACTATTTCTTGTGCACCATCTCTGCGCATAACAAATCACGCTTGCTTAGCCTTTTCCATCCACAATGGGCGACAGAATCATCTTGTTCCTACCGAGATTGAAAAGCTTGCATCTGCTTGAGAAGCCGCTGCACAACTTCAGGATGAGTTGACGCAACATTCCTTTGTTCGCTCAGGTCATTCGCTAAATCAAACAACAAGGGCGGATCATGTTTGATCGAGGGAACCGATTGACGCGTCACTGGATCCGAAAGATGAGACAGCGTGCTGAGATGAATCTTCCACTTACCGGACCGAAACGCATCGGCATCCCTTTCATCCATGAGCCAGGCAGTTCTGGGACTCTTCCCACCATCAAGAAGCGCACTTCGCAAATCCTGAGAAACATAGCCGGCGTTCCCTACTGGTTGCTCGGCACCAATCAGTGCAGCAAATGTTGCATACAGATCGACACTTGCACCAATTCCGTCGACGGAGCGAGGTCTGATTTTCCCCGGCCAACGAAAGATGGCAGGAACTCGATAACCGCCCTCCCAGGAAGTACCTTTTTCACCTCGCAGGGGACCTGACGATCCGCCGTGTACTTCAAAGGTCTTCCAAGGTCCGTTATCGCTGGTGAAGACAAAAAGTGTTTTTCGAGAGAGTCCTAGATCGTCCAAGGTCGCGGTTAGTTGGCCCACCGACCAATCAATCTCTTCGATTACATCTCCATATTGTCCTGCTTCGCTCCGTCCCTGAAACGACTTGGAGGCAAATACAGGTGCATGCGGCATGTTGTGTGGCAAGTAGAGAAAAAAACGTTCATCTCGGTGATTGTGGATCCACTTAATCGCCTCCGCCGTGTATCGCTGCGTGAATAACTCTTGATTTGCCGGATACTCAATGACTTTGCGTCCCCGAATCAACGGAACGGGGAAAGTAAAATTGTCGCAATGATCAAACAGTTCCCGATTTTGAATCTTCCCTGGGGGAGCCGGAATATCATTGCTGGCGGGCGTACCAAAATAGTGTTCGAAACCACATTCCAACGGATGCATGGGACTCTTAACAAAATGATCTCGTCGCCAATCAGCAAGATGCCACTTTCCAATCACTGCGGTGGCGTAGCCATGTTTCTTGAACATGGATGCCATCATCGATTGGCGCGAATCAACTAGCTTTGCCCCTGCTAGGAGAGACGGATGACGTCCACTCATCAGACCAGTACGACTCGTCACACAGGTCGACCCGGCGGAGTAAAAACTGGTCCACCGTTGCCCCTGAGTGGCAAGTCGATCAATGTTGGGGGTACGGATTTGGACATTCCCGTAACACCCTAAGTCCCCATACCCTAAGTCGTCCACAAAGACGAGCACTATGTTCGGTAAATCAGCGTTCGGTAAATCAGCGTTCGGTAAATCAGCGTTCGGTAAATCAGCGTTCGGTAAATCAGCGTTCGGTAAATCAGCGTTCGGTAAATCAGCGTTCGGTAAATCAGCCGCGGCCAACGCGTTCGTGAAGACGAAGATCCAAAGTACAGCAAAGCGACTTGGCTTTATTTTCATGGAAAAACAATTCCTTTTCATCTCATTGGACGGACGGCATATTTTACCATTCAGTCTGCACCGACACGCCCCTTCGACGACGATCTTAAGCCGGATTCAGGGGCGAATGCCCGAAACGAGGTTTTTTTTCGATTTAGTTGACCCTTTCCGAGACAAAAGCGCTACAACCCGAGGAGAGATTTCCCAATCTCCCAGCGGGGTATCCGCTACCTCTTCCTGATCCGTTGCAGAGCAAAACCGCATGAGCGCAGATGCCGCTGACATCGCCGCAGTCCTGGCCGCAGTCCTGGCGGGTGACGACGATTCATTTCATTCAATTGCAGCTCGATACGAAACAGCCTTGATGCGTGTGGCGTTCAGTCGACTCGGCCAACGCGATCAAGCGGAAGAGGCGGTACAAGAAACTTTTCTGAATGCGTTTCGATCGCTCCATACCTACGACTCTCACTACAGTTTTCGCACTTGGCTTTGGACCATTTTACTTAATCAATGCCGACGACAATACCAGAAAAAAAAGCGAACTCCGGCGACTGTTAGCTGGGATTTCGAGTGGCATCGAGGTCCGCCGATTAGCCATCCCGAGGAGACGATCACCGCTGAGAACATTGCCATCACTCAGGAAAAGAAGATGGTGCTGGATTCATTATTGGACAAGCTTCCCCCCAATCAGGCAGATGCTTACGATTGCGGTTTTACGCGGACCTCAAGTATCAAGAAATCGCCGACACGATGCGATGCCGTCTCTCCACGGCTAAGAATCGAGTAAGAAACGGCTTGCGGAAACTAACGGAACAACTCAATCACGCCCCCCACATGCGAAGCCGCTTACACGGAGATTCCCCATGACATCCAAGCTTGATTGTCACGCGGTTTTCGAAATACTCACTCGTGCCCCAGATCCGACCGGTCGCTCGACGGATTTAAATGTTCAGCGACATCTCGCCTTATGCCATGAATGTCGCCAACTCGCAGAGAGCGTGCGCCCAGCCACCGACTTATTCACCGAAGCATTGAAGGAAGCAGAACGTATTCGTTTGCCCGCCTTTGATGGAACGGCTCAAACCGTGATGGAGCAAATACGTTGTGAAGTCGCATCACGACCGGCCGCAAAGCGTCGATCGCCGCGTCCCATTTCGAAACAGACCGAATGGCTACCGGCCTTCGGGCTCGTAATGCTGCTATTGATCGCTATTTCGTGTGGACCCAATATTCCTGAGACTGGGAAGGCCCACCCGTTACCAACGCCCCTTGGCAGCGTGGCGGATGCCAAATGCCTTATGTCTAATCTTGCGATCCCCTCCGATTGCGTTTCGATCTCAACCGTAGGCCAACTCCGCATTGCCTCTGGAAAGACAACATTGCAGCCAACGACTGCGCACAACAAATCGCCATCGCGAGAAATCACAGCCTTCGCAAAATGTCAGAGTTGCCACGAAATCCAAACAGCAACAAACCACCAGCAAACGTGCTGTACTCACTGCCATCATGCCCGCATCCAATCGGCCTGGCCGCAAGCATCGGCATCAGAATTAGCGGCAGCGTGTTCAACCTGCCACTTATAAACAATCTTGCAGGAGCATTCAGACCTCGAAGGCTGCAACCGCTTCGTCAACGGTTGGGTAGATTTGCAGCACTTTGTCGAGCATGACCAACTTAATCACATCAGCAATCACGCCATGCACCCGACTCAATTTGACATCCCCACCATTCTTTTTGGCTTTCGAATGAATTCGAATCAGCATCCCCAACCCGATACTGGAAATGAAACGCAGGTCATGACAATCCATAATTAGCTGATTGCGACCATCCTCGATTTCACCATCAATGACGGAAAACAAAAATTCACAGGCTGCAGCATCTAACTGGCCGGAAAGCTCCATCAAAAGCACCTGACCATCAGCGCCGACCTCCCGTCTTCGGTAATCAATCATTTCAACATCTCACGATTCAACGAGTGCGCAAACCAACGCGTAAAAACACTTATCTTGCGACCAACAATTGTCGCTCCCCAACGTTGGGCGTCAGGGCGCTATCTTAAAATCCACAATGACCGGATAGTGATCGGAAATTTTTGCGGTTTCCAAATCGACGATTGAGCGCGCCGCCACGCACTGTTTCGCGACAATTGGATTCGCAAACACGTAGTCTAAACGCCGTGAATCACCGTCATCGCCCGGTTTTTCGATTTCCGTGGGAAACGTACCTTGAAAAACTTCACGAAACTTCGCCTCCAAATCCACGAAGCCCTCCGCTTCAACACGTTTCACCACCGAATAATCCAATTGCCCTTCACGCAAATTGACTTCGCGAAATCGGTCGTCCCGGTTTGCAAAAAAAACTTCCAACTTCGACTGATAGTGGTCTTTATCCTTGGGTGAAAAGGTATTGAAGTCACCGACGAGGAGCACTCGCGCGTCATCGGGTAATCGTTCAAAATCCGCCAGAACGAACTCGATCTCCTGCTGTCGTGTGCGCCAATTACTCGGATGCAAGTGAATCACATAGACGTAAGAGCCCGCAGTCAAGACTCGCATGGCACCATGCTGGAATCCTTTCCTTAAGCGTTGGACGTCTTGAATCGGAAATCGCGAAGTCAAACCGGTCGGAAAGCCGTCTTCTTTGAGCAACACGCTATGTTCGTGCCCCCAACTGGCTGCATCTCGCTTCAATTGATCGGAAGTGTAGCCGTTCAATTCTTGCAAGCACACCAAGTCGGGTTGTTGCCGCGACATCCACTCGACCCAGCGAGTTTTGCGTTGCGGAAGTTTCGTAAACCCGTACCAAACGTTATAGGTAATCAACCGCATTCGTCCGGGCACCGCCGTAACCTGAGCTTGCCCATCTCCAATCAGCAAGCTAACTAGCGTCAGCATAACGAATAATGCTTTCATATTTGTGAGCTTTCTATTGATTTAATCGGGAGGAAGGAGTCCGCTCTGGGGAACTCGCTGCGAAATCGCTTCGAAGAATTCTTCGTCCCGATCAAACTCGCTGGAAACGGGAAACCAAATCGACCAACCCTCCCTCGCATAAACATTAATCTCGCTGTCACTAAACACCGTTTCAGACCGGTCAAGTGTGACATCCTCAATTTGCTCGAATTCAATTATCGTCAACGGATCCGGTTGTATCGCATTTGAATAAACGACGACCTTCTTGTCACTCACAAAGTAAAAACCATCACGAATATTGGTCATCGCATCGGAATAAAAGAAGATAATCTTCTCCTGTTCTTCTAAGGCACCAACATCCGACATAATGCGAACGAATCGTGGGGGCACTTGGTTTCCGCGGTAAACCCAAGTCTCCGGCCCATAAATGCCGACAAAGGCTAGCCAAGAGAATCCCAAGAGCACCACACCGCCAAGCACCAACCCGACGAAACAGAGCAACACTTTCCCAAAGGGCAGGCGGCGTGAATTCTTATCCGGGGGATTCACCAATTCGGATTCGAGTTTTCCTTGCATTGAATCGTCTTTCCTTACGACTCAGTTCTTGCTTAGGCGCCCCAGCATTCGCTGGCATCGCCGAGGTGCGCAAAGGCACTTTTCATTTCAGCTGGACTTTCACAGTTTACGCTGCTTCTTCCCCCGTCGAAAGACTGTGCTTCGCCCCAAGCTCCAGAGTCGCGGAAGCCACTTACCGGGTCGCTAATAAATCAAGAATATGCCACAACGAGCATCTTCGCCCGCTTTTGACGCTGAGAGTGGAAATCAAGCTATTGAAGGCGACTCGGCCAACATTTTCGATTAAAGTCATTCTCTGATGAGCGCCACCGACAAACGATCACCTTTGGATGCCCCTTCATTAACGCCCCCCGAGGTGGAGGTATTGAACTGGCCTCTCGTACAGGATGGCTGGCGGAGCGTGTTTTATTTGCTGCTGACGATCGCTTGCATCAGCCTTCTTTTTTATCTTTCCGGAAGCGCCGCCTGTGCGCTCTTAGGTTGCCTCGCCATCTTGATCTCCCTGTGGAGATTCTGGCTCCCGGTTCGGTTCCAGCTGAGCCCGTTGGGAATCGTCCAGACCTGCCTCGGTCGCCAGCGTTTTATCGCCTGGTCTAACGTCAGACGATGCGAAAGGCTACAAAGCGGCATCTTATTTTTCTTCAGCACTGACCGTTCGCCGTTGGCGTTACTCTCAACGCTTTACATCAGCTGGCGAGACCAGCAGAATCCGTTTTTGGAGTTGATCGACAACTGCACCGAGGGAGAACATCTCTCACAAAGATCCACCAGCAGACAATCGTAGGGTGGTGTTCGCCCGAATTCACTAGGACCTGGGCGAGCATCAAGATACGATGCGTGCGGCGACAAATGCTCCGTGACCTTTCACTGTAAGCACAGATCGCGGTGCCTCCCTCAACCAGTCGGCACCGAAATGAGAAGCTCCGGATGAAAGAAACCACCACCAAATATCGAGAACTGACTGTGGCGGCTGTCGTCTTGGGTATCATCCAAGGTGTATGTTTAAACGTTGCATTTGTTTACGCAGCATTAAAACTGGGGTTTTCTATCGGTGGCTCTACCGTTGCAGCGATCATGGGTTACGCGATCCTGCGTGGTGTGATGCGCAAGGGGACCATGGTTGAGAACAACATCAACCAAACGATCGCATCAGGCATCAACACCGCCGGCACAGGAGTCGTATTTACTGTCCCAGCCTTATTCATACTTCAAGCCAAACTCGCCTCTGCGGGCAATGACTCTCTCACATTCGAACCGTTACCATTGGCAATTGCTGGAATCGCTGGTGCAATCCTAGGAGTGATTGTGATCATTCCTTTGCGAAAACAGATGATCGAACTGGATCGACTACGTTTTCCGTCCGGTGTTGCCACGGCAACCATCATTCGCGCCGGATCATCGGGAGCCAGCAAGGCTCTTTTGCTCGCCATCGGTTTCGCGATTAGTGCGGCCTGGAAAGTCGTGATGGACTTTGGACTCCTTGCGACGCCTGATGCGTTGCTGGATTCGCGAGGTTTCGGCATTTCCGCCGGCGAAGAACTACATTTCGGCTTCGGTGTCATCCCTGACTACTGTGCGCCCGTCGTGTACCTCTCGCTGATGAATTTGGCGGCTGGCATGCTCTCCGGTCGCGGCGGCCTTCCATTCTTCCTGGGTGGCGCGGTGGCGTGGTGGCTTATCTCTCCCATCGCGGTCCACTTAGGCTGGGTTCCTAATGTGTTGGAGGCGACGTCGTTCGTGGGTGGACAAATGCTGCGGCCCTTGGGAATTGGCGTGATCATCGGCGGAGCATTGATGGGAGTAGTGATGGCTCTGCCAGCCATACGCGGAGCCTTTGCAACGCTCAGTAGCGCCGCAAAAACGGCAGGGTTGGGTGGTCGGCCCCGAGATGAACTGAGTCTTCGCACCATCGCATTGGGTACGATCGCAGCACTCGTGCTGTTTTTTTTTGCCTCGCGCATGACAGCTGACGTAACCACAACCGAAGCAATCATCTCCGCAATCGTCGGTACCATTTGGCTAGGACTTGCGGCATTGATTGTGGCTCAGGCAACAGGACTGACCGACATTTCACCCATGTCAGGCATGGCGTTAATTTCCGTCACCTTGATGATGTTTTTACTGAACAAGAACATTGCTGCCGCGATGATCGTGGGAGTAGCCGTCTGTGTGGCCATCGGACAGGGAGCCGACATGATGCAAGACTTGAAGACGGGCTTCATAATCGGCGCACGTCCCATCAGGCAACAGATCGTACAATTTGGCACCACCTGGATCGGCGCTCTTGTCGCACTCGGAGTCGTCTACATTCTGTGGGCTGGTGGTGCAGGTGGAAAAAATGGCTTTGGAGACAACACGCCATTGCCGGCCCCGCAAGCCGCTGCTTTGGTGGGCGTACTCGAAGCTGTCAGCAACGGCAATATCCCTGTGGACAAATATGTTTCCGGTGGTGCAATCGGCGCGGTGCTCGGCGCCGCGCCCGCCCCCGGAATCGGAGTATTGGTTGGCTTAGCCATGTACCTGCCATTCTCAATCACACTCGGCTACGGAATCGGTTGCTTGGTTCAGATGGGAATTCAGCGGTTGCGGGGCGCCGCCTTCTGCGAGGAAAACTTGGTGCCACTCGCAGCAGGGCTTATTGTCGGCGAGGCCATCATGGGTGTGATGCTAACCGCCTACCGAATCTTGGGGAGCTAACGACAAAAATGGATTCAACCGCAAGATTCTCAAGTTACATCCTCCTGTTTGGTGGTGTCATCGCGGCGGCCATTGCCGCGGCTAAGAACCCAGCACCCGGACAAACTTTCGCCAACACATGGCCGATGACCACCCTCGCTGTCGTCGTTGCAGTCGCAGGAGTCGGCGTCTGGCGTTGGACACTGACCCGTGATCGTCACTTCACCGCCAAAGTCACCGAGCAGCCGTCGGATCCTTTCGTGTTGATTACGGCTTTTGGCAAACCACTCAACGAACTCCATTCTCATGCCAAGCATGCCTCGACCGCGGAGATCACCGATCAAATTGAGCAACTCAATACGAATTTCGTCATCCCATTTTCGCTCGTCCGACATCAAGTGATCGAACGCCTGGGAATGCGCGAAGGCGCGGAGATTCTAGTCAATCTTGCAGTGGTCGAGAGAATGCTCAATCGCGCCTGGTCCGCAGCTGCCGATCAGTGTGAAACGGAATCGGTCGCAGCAATCCATGAAGCCTTTGAGGTTTACGCTCAAGTGCAACAAAGATTAACGATCGACACGAAATGAAAACCGGGGCGATCCGTGCGATTGTCGCTTGATCCGATTGACATCCATCACCTTGGAATCATGGTAACCCCAGTGAA
This sequence comes from Pirellulaceae bacterium, assembly GCA_029243025.1. Classification (NCBI taxonomy): domain Bacteria; kingdom Pseudomonadati; phylum Planctomycetota; class Planctomycetia; order Pirellulales; family Pirellulaceae; species Pirellulaceae bacterium. The sequence continues at coordinate 458,983 of JAQWSU010000045.1, forward strand.
GGCAGACCGTTCTATCAATTCGCTATCGGCAACGGCCGCTCCCTGACCATAGCGTGACTCATTGCCAAGTTCCAGCAAAACGTGGTCGTTTTTTTCATTCAACGACCGAGGAACTACTCATTTTCCTTGACAAGGTAGCGACTGCTATTTTTCCAAGTTACAGAGTTCCAACTGGGTTGGCGGTAGCTTACAATGCGAGGCAACCGATCTTCACTTGAGGAGATTATCGTTCCGACAAATGAATTCTCGTTTGTCGAATGCGAACGTTTTTCAAGTGAGCTAAACGTTGAAAGCGTAAGCCAACGCCTGATTCAATTCACGTTCTGTGAGGCGACGGCTAAGACGCAACTGAAAGTAGGTATTCGGAATCTAAGACCGATCATTTCACGACCGTGCTTATGCGCTCTGAACACAGCTCAAAACACTTCTAAGGAGCAAGTTCGCCGATGAACGACTGGACGACTCACAATCCGATGGCGACTCAACCTTTCCCCAATTCAAAACCTTCGCTTGCTTCGAACACACCGGAGCAAACCCAAGTCGATCGCGAAGCACAGCAACCGGCGTTGAAAGATCTCGCCAGTGCATTCCGACTACTTGCCGATGAAACCCGATTGCGCGTGTTGAGCTTGCTCGTTGAGTTTGACGAATTAAACGTTCGGGCACTTTGCGACATTTTGGAGCAAAGCCAGCCGGCCGTCAGCCATCACCTCGGCCTGTTGCGCACGGCCGGTTTAGTGAGAGCTCGCCGTGACGGCAAACACAACTTTTATCGAACCGTGCCCGAAAAGCTAGAATCGGTGATCGAACTAGCGCGCATCAATGTAGTGCCGCGTCATTCAATCGGTTAGAGGAAAGATCTCTCACGCGGATCAATACGTGAACCATCTTCGTGGATGGATTCGTTACGCCATTTGGGTAGAATCATCTACCCTGCTCCCTTCATCGAGCGACTGCGCGAATTCCCCCACATTGATGAACGAATTTATCCACCAAAGGCACAAGCCGCCCAGCTCACTAAATCGCCCACGCGAGCTAATCGTGGCGCTGCCGCCGATGCGCAGCAATGTCAATCTTGCCAGAATCGTCCGGGCGGCCGGATGCTGTGGGGTCACCAAGGTGATCGCTTGCGGCAATCAGCGAGTGGATCCGAAAATCGCACGTGATGCGTTGAGCTTTGTCGCGTTGGATCGCCGGCGCAGTTTGCCGCCCGTGCTGAAGGATCTCTCAGCAGAGGGCTACCAACTGGTTGGTCTAGAACAAAGCAGCGACTCCAAAAATCTGCATACGTTCAAGTTTGACCGCAAAAGCGTGCTCGTGATTGGGCACGAACGAGACGGCATTTCCGACGAAGTCTTGAGACTTTTGGACGAAGTGGTCGAAATCCCGGTTTATGGCATGCCATTCAGCTATAACGTCGCAACAGCCGGTTCCATGGCACTCTATGAGTACTGCCGACAATTCCCAAGCGGATAAGCGACGCTCACCCGGCCGATCTCTGGCAATCCCACACCCTCTCAACGATTCCTGCGGGGGGCGAATCGGCCAACACTAAATTGGCCGCTTGCCGAACCGCCTCGGCTTGCCATAAGATGGTGAGTTTGCCCTGCTCCGCATGGCGCCCTCCGAACCATGGCCGAAGGCTGAGAAGTACGGCTCTTCGTTCGGCATGTCACTCGGATAACAGTACGAGTTGAATTACCTAGAACCCCGTTTCGGGATGATCTCAGCAATGAATCGCCCGAGGGATCAGCAACATCAGGTCCCAAAGGGCCATGAACTTTAAGGGGATACAAAGTGCCCGGAACTTGCATTATCGGTTTGCAATGGGGAGACGAAGCCAAAGGCAAGCTCGTCGACTTGCTTACATCGCAATTTGACCTGGTCGTACGTTACCAGGGGGGTGCCAATGCGGGACACACGGTCGTGGTAGGGGAAGACACCTACAAGCTACACCACATCCCCAGTGGCATTCTTTCGAGCCAAGCGAAGAACCTGATCACGCCAGGCGTTGTGCTGAATCCTCCCACTATTTTGCAAGAGATCCAGTCGCTCACGAGCCGCGGCGTAAAAGTCACGGACAACCTGCTAATCAGCGATCGCGTCCATGTCGTCCTGCCGTGGCATCTTGAGGAAGATCGGATTCTCAACCAGGCCATCGTGGACGGTGAGAACATCGGTACGACCCTGCGTGGAATCGGCCCCTGCTATCGGGACAAGGTCGGCCGAACATTCTCCGTACGATTAGGAGATATGTATCGTCCTGACTTTCGTGAAAGAATTGAGCGAATCACGAGTGCAAAACAGACCTTGCTCGGTAGTTTGGACGCGAACAACAAAATTCAATTAGACGCTGCAGAAATCCACCGCGAGTTTGCAGGTTACGCCGAGCAACTACGCCCACACGTCATCGACACAACCCCCATCCTGTTGAATGCGATCGAAGAAGACGCGCGAATTCTTTTCGAAGGGGCCCAAGGAGCCCTGCTCGATATTGATCATGGTACGTACCCCTTCGTCACCAGTAGTAACAGTTCCGGCGTCGGTGTTGCGGCTGGATCAGGCGTACCCCCTCGATGCATCAATCGAGTCATCGGAGTCGTCAAAGCCTACACGACGCGAGTCGGTGGCGGCCCATTCCCAACGGAACAAGATAACGAACAAGGACAGCATATTCGTGAACGGGGTAACGAATATGGAACCACCACGGGGCGACCTCGTCGCTGCGGTTGGTTTGATGCAGTTGCAGTTCGCTACACGGCGCGCCTCAGCGGTGTTGATATGCTCTCCTTAATGATGCTCGACGTTCTCAGCGATCTCGCCGAAATCGAGGTTTGCGTAGCCTACGAAATTAACGGGGAACGGGTCACAGACTTCCCCAGCCATGCAGAAGACTTGCGACGAGCGAAACCGATCTTCGAGACTCTTCCCGGCTGGCAAACTGATGTGACTGAGATTGATCGAGCCGAGGATTTGCCCGAGAATGCGCATGCCTTCATGAATCGCATCGCCGAACTCGTTGGCCGACCGGTTGGAGTGGCATCCGTGGGACCCGATCGTGCACAGACAATATTCTTGGATGACCAACTTTCACAGCAATATGGCAAGGCCGTTTCGCGACCCTAAGATACCTCTGTCTGGATCGCGAACTTTTTCCGAGCAAATCGCGTAACCAGAGAACTGACGCTGCAACCCCAGCTTCCAGTTCCCCGAGCAACCATTGACTGACGTGTCGACATCACCCACCACTACCGCGCCTGAACTGAATCTGGAACCAGATCGACGCCCGAAGCATATTGCCGTCATCATGGACGGAAACGGTCGCTGGGCGCAACGCCGCGGTTTACCACGGATCGAAGGGCATCGACAAGGCGTCGCCAGTGTTCGACGCACGACCGAGGAGTGTGCTCGACTGGGAATCGATCAACTTACACTTTACTGCTTATCCAGCGAAAACTGGAAACGCCCGCAGCATGAGCTTGATTTCCTGATGCATCTGCTGGAACAATACATGATCGAAGAGCGTTCTTTGATTATGAAACAAAATGTGGTCGTCAAGCTGATCGGCCGTCGCGATGACATTCCCGATTCCGTGCTGAAAGAAATCGACAAAACCGTCGAAATGAGCTCCACAAACGGCGGTACTCGACTCTGCTTGGCGGTAAATTACGGCGGGCGTTCTGAGATCGTCGACGCAGTCCAACGGATTGCAACTCAAGTAGCCAACGGTAAAATATCGGCGAGCGAAGTCAACGAGCGGACGATTTCTGATTCGCTTTACACGGCAGGAATGCCAGATCCTGACTTGCTCATCCGAACGGCAGGCGAGATGCGAGTCAGCAATTTTCTGTTGTGGCAAATCAGCTACGCAGAGCTGTGGGTAACAGAAAAGAGCTGGCCTGAGTTCGAGATCAAGGACTTGCATGAAGCGATGCGAGATTTTGCCGCACGAGATCGCCGCTACGGTGGCTTAAACATGAACGACTAAAAGAGGAAGGAACGCGGAGTGCTTCGTTGGCGTCTAGTCGTGGCCGCAATCCTGATCATTCCTCTCCTGACGCTGATCTGGCTTGACGACCAAGTAAATGGAGGTCGCCCCGGCATCTGGCTCGGACCCGTCGCGCTGATCATTGGCGTGATGGCCTGCCATGAAGTCAATGCGATCTTCCGAACCGGAAAGTTCTCGGTCTCGGCCGTCCCCAACCTGTTGGCGTCCTTTTCGGTCCTGACCTTTACTCTCGCACCACTCCTTTGGATCAAATATCCAATCGACTGCCCCATTGGCAAGCCAGGTTGGACCCTGATCGGCATGGCTGTCGCAGTGGCGATTGTCTTCTCCTGTGAACTTGTCAGATTTCGGCAGCCGGGCGAATCTCTCTCCCGACTCGCTACAGGCATCTTCGCAGCAACCTACACCGGATTGCTGATGAGTTTCTTGATGCAAATTCGCTATCTTCACTCCAGCCGCGTCGGACTGATCGCCCTCGTCGCCACCATCTTGATCGTTAAACTTTCCGATACCGGAGCCTATTTCGTAGGCCGTTCAATCGGACGCCACAAACTGGCTCCGCACCTCAGCCCCGGAAAAACCATTGAAGGCCTGCTGGGAGGAATCGGTGCCGCCATGCTCGGCGCCTGGGCGGTCCACTCACTGATCTTGCCACAACTCGCTGGCGACACCCAAACGGGATCCCTTGTTTGGTTCATGCTCTATGCGATCACGCTCACACTGGCGGGCGTGCTGGGAGACTTGGCAGAATCGATGCTAAAACGCGAAGTGGGGCAAAAGGACTCGAGCAGTTGGCTCCCCGGAATGGGCGGTGTCTTGGATGTTGCCGACTCCATGCTCAGCACGGCTCCGGTTAGCTTTGCTTGGTGGGCCAGCGGAATGCTGATCCTCGTTTAACGCTCAAATCCGTGTCGATTAACTAAGTGGCAGGCCAACATGACTGAGAGTGCATTGCGTAAGTCAAGCAATCAAAATAACTTACGCGAGATAATCGCTTTCCGACTTTCGCGGCAGGTGCATGGAGTACTATAGTTGTTAGTACTTCTCAACCGGAGGGAACACGTGCGGTTCGATGATAGACGCGACCGCCCATTTTAATGACAGAATCAACCATTTCGCTGGTCGACGTCAATTCGCTGCTGTCTCTGTTTGGAGCTCGCGATCAGCACATTAAGCGAATTCGTTCCGCATTGGGCGTTGAAATCACGCATCGCGACGGCAAAATTCGTGTCGCCGGATCCGATCAAGGTGTCGCGAAAGCGACCCAGGCGTTGGAACAACTGAAATCTCTCGTGGAGCGCCGAGGCAGTTTGGCGGACGAAGAGGTCAGCGAAGTACTACGACTGGTGACCCATGCCGATTCCGGCGAAGTCCAACCTGAGCCGATCCAAGTGCTGGCGCCAGGGCGAAAAGTCAACGCTCGCACCCCCGGTCAAGCCAAATACATCAAGGCAATTCGCCGGCATGACCTCACTTTTGCAGTCGGCCCCTCCGGTACCGGCAAAACTTATTTGGCGGTCGCCTTGGCAGTCGAAGCCTTGAAAGAGGAGAGGATACGTAAGATTGTGCTGGTACGGCCGGCTGTGGAAGCGGGTGAAAGCTTGGGATTTTTGCCGGGAGACCTCCAAGCAAAAATCAATCCTTATCTTCGTCCGTTGTTGGATGCCTTGCATGAAATGATGGATTACGATCAGATCAAGCGTCAGATGGAAGAAGATGTTATCGAAGTGGTCCCGCTTGCCTACATGCGAGGGCGAACGCTTAATGAAGCGTTCATCATTCTCGACGAAGCGCAAAACACCACGGTGGCTCAAATGAAGATGTTTCTGACCCGAATGGGGAACGGTTCCAAGATTGTGGTCGCCGGTGATGAGACACAACTTGATCTACCACCCCACACTCGAAGCGGCTTGACGGACGCCTTAATGAGACTGAAGAACATTGAAGGTTTCAAACAAATCCGCCTGGAGAAGTCGGACATTGTAAGACATCCTCTCGTAACCCAAATTGTTCGAGCCTACGAAGAGGGTTCGAATCGAAGGCGATTAGGACCCAAAAACTAGATCATGTCGTCTTCCACCGGCAACCCGAAACGCACACGCTCTGATCGCGTCGCAACGCTCAAGCTTCCGCCAGGAACAATTGAGCGGGCGATAGAAACAGTGCGTCGTGGCGACGTTCTGTTACGCGTTTCACTTTGCATCATCACGGCATTGGCTGTCTGGGCCATCACAGGCGGCTGGAAACCGCCCTTTTCTTTTCGAACGGGCGACGTTCCTTCACGAAACGTCATCGCACGAGTGAATTTCAGCCGCGTCGACGAAGACGCAACGCGAAACGCCAAGAATGAGAAGAGACGTTTGCAGGACTGTGTCTACACGCATGACCCTCGCAACTTGGTGGAACTACAGCAAGCGTTGAAGGACCGAGTGTTTCAGCTCAAAGGGACTGCTTCCTTCGAAGACGTCGACAAGGCCCTTTGGAGTAAATTTGCGACGGCAACAAGCTCGGAAGATCCGGCCGCCGAGGATCTTGAAAAACTAAACGCCGTCAATGGACTGATCTCGTCTTTAGCCCCTCAGTCAGCAAGTCCTGCCATCGACTTAGGCCCCGGCCAGCCAATCACCAAGGAGCTTCGGAAGCGCGCCGAATTTGAACAATTCAAGAAATCGCTCGCGGATGACCCCAACCTGGATGCGTTTGTACAAGCAGTGCGAAGGAGTTTGGCCGAATTTGAAGAAAACGGACTACTCGAAAATCTTCAACACGGCTTAGAGGATGGAAATCAATCTCAAATATTGATTGAGGATGGCAATGACAACTACCTGCGAATCGTGGAAGCCGACAAGGTTCGAATTGGCCAAGTCATTCCACGACTCGAAGCCAATCTGAAGGCCAACATCGCGTCGTCCACCCTGGCGGCCCAGGTTTTTGCTTGGCTCAAACCACAACTGAAGACCACGCTGCAGTACGACAGAGAAAAGACGCGGCAGCGCACCGCCGAGATCATTGACGCACTTGAACCGAAGCTCAAAGAGTATCTTGCCAACAAAGACGTATTGGCGGATGCAGGCGTCGCGATGAATCCAGAAACCGTCGCGTTACTGCGGGATGAATACAAGGCATTCGTCGACCAATTAGATCACCAGCGATTCCTTTATTTTTCAACATCCAAATTCGGCATGTATTTGGCGATCTACATGCTTTGTGGATTCTACATCTTTTTTCGTCGACGGAGGATACTCACCGACATTGGAAGTCTGGCCAAGCTATTAACGTTGGTCTTTGCAACCGTTGCCATCAGCTGGTTCGCCGCGCCTTCTCGATTCGAACTGATACCGTTGCTGCTATTCAGCATGACGGTTGTAATCTTGTATCAACAAGAGCTGGCTCTGTTACTCTCGGCTTCCGTTGCAGTGGTCTGCGTACTCTCGCTTGGCTATGGCCTAATGGATTTGGTAATGATTCTGGCGAGCATGGCAACAGCCATCTTGCTATTACGCCATGTCCGCAGCCGAACAAAATTAATCTACGTCGGCTTGCTCACTGCCGTGGCAACCTTTTTCACTGCGATCGGCGTCGGCACTTTATGTCACTTCATCGATATCGCCCCTGTAACCGTGAGCGCCAGTGAAGGCATGAGCTCGCTCGCCCCACCCGCCTGGTTTTTGCTCGTTGATGCAACCATAGCCGGTGGATGTGCCATTGCGGCCGGCCTTGTCCTGACAGGCCTACTTCCGTTCATCGAAAAGTTCTTTGGCGTTCAAACCGATTTGAGCCTGCTTGAACTGGGCGACCCGGCTCATCCACTGCTGCAGGAGCTCGTGCGACGGGCTCCGGGCACTTATAACCACTCGATTAACGTAGCCTCAATCGCTCAGGCAGCTGCCGAGTCAATCAATGCCAACGGCTTGTTGGTACGCGTTGGTGCCTATTACCACGACATCGGGAAAATGTTGAAACCGGGCTACTTCGTAGAAAACCAGCAGGGCAAGGACAATTGCCATGAGACTCTGCTACCGGCCATGAGCACACTCGTGATTATCGCTCACGTGAAAGACGGTGCAGATTTAGCTCGCCAACATAACTTGCCCGACTCAATCATTGATTTCATCCAACAACATCACGGCACCACGTTGGTTGAGTACTTTTACCGCCGGGCTAACGAACAAAAAGAGTCCGATCCGGAAGCAGCGGCGGTGGACGAGGGCAGCTACCGCTATCCTGGCCCGAAGCCACAAACACGAGAAGCCGCCGTCTTGATGTTGGCAGATGCAGTAGAGAGTGCGGCGCGTACACTGGTAGAACCTGCACCAGCTCGAATCGAAAGCTTGGTAGAAGATATTTCGATGAAGAGATTGCTTGACGGTCAGTTCGACGAATGCGGACTGACCTTACGTGAGTTACGAACGATCCAAAACAGTCTCGTCAAATCCGTCGCGGCCGTCTATCACGGTCGCATCAAATACCAAGACCAACAAACGGCCTGATCGTGATTCGTGTAGAGGTATCAAATCGCCAAGCGGTTTTGGATGTGGACACATCCAAATTGCAAGATGCCATTACTGCCGTGCTGAAAACCGAAGGCATTCAGCAAGCAGAAGTGAGCCTGGCAATCATCGATGACGTGGAGATACACGAACTGAATCGACGTTATCTCCAGCACGACTACCCGACGGACGTGTTAAGCTTTGTGCTGGAACGCAGTGCAGCAGGACTGGACGGAGAAGTCATTATCAGCACGGAAACGGCTTTGGAACGCTGCCAGGAATTTGGCTGGTCAGCGACAAAAGAGCTGACACTTTACGCGATTCATGGCACATTACATTTGGTCGGATTCGATGACAAAACGGCTGTCGACCGGGCGGAGATGCGTGAGCGAGAACGATTTCACCTCGCCAAGTTAGGCATTGAAATCCCAGCCCATAGCTCAACTTCTCGACCACAAGACAGATGGGCAAAAGGAGACCATTCAAAGTGACCCAGGGGTCCCTCATTTGGATTGCGATCGGCAGCTCTGTGGCAGCATTTTTTACTGCAACAGCCACCAAGGTATTGAGTGAGCTGTCCTGGCACGAACTGGAAGAATATTGCCGCATCCGAAAACAGGCTGAGCGATTCGACAAGATCCATAATGACGCAGATTCCGTTGCGCTGACCACGGAAACGCTGCAAATCATCTTCTCAATCGTTTCGCTACTGATCAGCTCGACCCTGCTCTTCTCTAGCGAAAATACGTCCGCCAATCATCCGCTGACGACTCTGGCGATTTCTGCACTCCTTTGCTTCGGTTTTCTGACAATCTTGCTGTGGATCCCGCGAGAAATTGCCCGCTGGTGGGCTCCGCCCTTCCTCGTTCGCAGCTGGTTCATTTGGATCACGGCTGACCGAGTTTTGCGTCCGCTCCATCTCGTTTCCTGGGGCGTGCGGCTATTGCTGCGACGTCTCAACGGACGTTCCTCGGAACCCAGTGAAGAAGAAGCATTGGAAGACGAGATTCTCTCCATCGTCACCGAAGGCCAACATGACGGGCTCCTTGAGGCAGATGTCCGTGAAATGATCGCGGGTGTGATCGAACTTGACGATGCAGACGTTGGGGACATCATGACGCCTCGGTCAAAAATGGACGTGATTCCAGCTGATACAGACTGGGATCAGATGCTTCAATTCGTGGTCGCCATGGGGCGTACTCGCATCCCTGTGTATGGTGACAATTTGGACGACATTGTTGGCGTACTCTACGTCAAAGATTTACTCACCAAGCTTTCGAGAAACGAACCGCCATCAGATCGCAACCTACGATCCGTCCTACGAGAAGCTTGGCAAGTCCCTCGCAGCACCCGGCTCGATGAGCTGTTGCAAAAATTCCTTCATACTCGTAATCACTTGGCTATTGTCGTTGATGAATTTACCCACGTTGTTGGTCTCGTAACGATCGAGGATGTCCTTGAAGAAATTGTTGGCGAAATCGTCGACGAATCAGACAAAGAAGAGGTCGGAGAAATCCGATCGGTCTCGGAAACGGTTGCAGAGATCAACGCGCGTGCCCATCTAGAAGAAATCAACGAACAACTGGGCACCGAACTCCCTGAGGATCAAGAGTATGACACACTGGGAGGATTTGTGCTGAGCGAACTGGAGCGAATCCCCAAAGTCGGCGAATCGTTGCATTGGAAGAACCTACGACTCACCATCCTCGATGCGAACAAGCGACGTGTTGAGTGCGTTCGATTGGAAATCGTGCAAAACAAAAAAACCGCCGGAGCAAATTAATGCTCCGACGGATAAAAACAACGCATGCCACCGGCAGATATGAAACACCGGATCATGCATGCGTCCGATCTCGATGAGATCGATCAGGAAGGGAAAAAATAAAGTCTATTCAAGCTGCGGCTGCAAATCATTGAAGGGTTGTTCAAGAATGCGTCCGAAGCACTCGTGTGGCTTTCGGGGAGTTCCCGCTCTTGGCCACGGTTTCACATCCTGTAATTCAGGCATAATCTGAATCAATTCATTCCGCAGGTTCTTTGCCATGTTTTCCACGGCGGAGTCTTCTGTCACCTCTAAAATCGAGCCCACTGTCTTCATCGCCTTCAACAGTTTGGCTCGATCCCAAATGCCGTCTGGCGTCGCATCCGCCCCGCCAACCAACAACTCCCCCATCGGCACATCCAACGCTTGCTGCCAAGCGTAAAGCAAGCTCAGCGGCAAATCGATGTATTCATCCTCCAACCGCTCAATATGGGAGGCTGGAACACCAAGCCGGGCGGCCGCTCGTGGAGTCGACATTCCTTCCAGCTTTCGTACAGTTGCGACACGGTGATAACGCTTTCTCTCATTACTTACGATCATCTTTTTGTTCCCTCACGTTACGGCGCGACTATCTTACATGCGTCGCACACACGCCTCAAAATCCGTCGCTTCCACGGTCAGTTTCGCGAATAAGGGCTAGGCTCGAATTCCGTAACCACACCCTCATGAAGCAAAGCCTTCCGTAACCGTCAGAACCCAGTGGCAATCGTCATGGCATCGCCCAACATGAGCGACCTGCCACAGCCACCATTTCTTGCGATACTTTTGGAGATACTCTCACTAGGTCGAAATCCTTCTCTGGCGTAACTGCAACAGCCGCCATTTCCTCTGCTGCCTTCCCAGCCTCACATCCCCAAACAAATCCGAGCTAGAACGACCGTTTTGGCGTTTACTCGAATCCTCCTCATCGGCCTCACGAATAACGCGTCACCGTTACCTGATTCCCGCCAGACAATTGAGAAATCCAAGGATGTCAATCTTTCCTGACACGAGGTTCGGACTGAGCCCTCCCGGGCGACACCAGCCCGACTAGTCGGCTATATGGGGTTGGAGAATCGGTACGCCGGCGTTTGACATGCCTCTCGAAACATTCCCTCGCAACAAGGCGATGTGAGAATTACGGCATAACCAACAATCATGAAGTAGCAGATCCGCCTCCACCCGTGAGCCATGCTCGTTCTAGCCAACAAATACAGGGGCAGAGTCTCCCGGCCGCCGCTCAGCGATCCGGGCCATCCGCGGACGTTTTAACATCGATCTTCCCCGCCCTATCCAGGCGTCGATCGTCGCGACGCCGACCGACTTAAGCCCGGGTGAGCAGTATCGATTGGTCTTTGTTACGTCGGGGACCACCAAGGCCACGTCGGATGATTCAGATGAGATGGAAGACTACAACACTTTCGTGGATGGATACGGCGACGTTGCCCGAGAGTCCGATTGGAAAGTGATCGGTTCTACCGCATCACTCAACGCAAGAATTAACACCGGTACCGCCGATGGCGGTGGAGTCCCCATCTACAATTTGGCGGGACGGAGGGTCGCCGGATAATGAAAGAAAGCAGCCAGCTCCGGAGAGGTAGAGCAGAGCTGCCGCTGAGCCAAGCGGTGAAGTACGTTGCCGCTGGCGGGGATGGTCGATTATTTCTTTGGTCGTGCTGGTCGCTGTCGGACGACAATGCACTTCATTCTGTGGTACTTCCATGACGTTTATCTGATTCGGCAACGTCCGAAGGCATGATGAAGGCTTGCCGCTTCGGATCAATTAGTGGTGGCTCTTTCGGTTGTCTGTTATCACATTTGCGGATACTTATCACACCATGCGGCTCGCGTTCGTTGTCTTCCATTGTGTGTGTTCCTGCGAACAGGTGTGGCTGCCGACACCCGTGGTATCTGGAATGTCGACAAACGAGAAAGAAAACGCCCACTTATCCGATCTCACCAGCGGGCAGCTCGGCGATACATGCTGTCAACACCTGGGTTGCCGTCTACCGAGCGTCAAGCTTCCAGGTATGGATCGAGTCCGCGAGAAGTCATGCTGGACAGCTCGACAGAGACCTCCTCAAGCTCCTGAGGGGTACCCGATAGGTACTTGTTCGCCCCCTACCCCGAACCTCCCAATGGTGATGGTCGATCTTCCTGACACCGTACATTTTTTGTAACATCCGCATGCTGCACACACGGCGGATAGACTAAGTGCAAAGCATTTCAGGACAATCGCATGTTCAAAACTGTCTTATTTTTAGCCATTTTTGCGGCAATCTATGGAACAGGATTAGTTTTGACCAAGAAGATTGCATGGTACGCATCAAGTCTCGTTTCCACCCCAGCCGCTGCAATTGCCGTCAAATTTTTGATTTTCGGAATCGTCCAAATCCTAACTTTGGGGTTGTCATTCGGCTGGGTCAACGGCTGGTACTGAGAACAGACCGATACACCCACTTTGGTAATCCAGATGAGGAGCGGGCACGATTCGAGGACTCTGTGCCATTCCTCCGAGGTGGAAATCGAGGGCATTCTGTGGAATCGAGCGGTAATCGATTGCAAAAGGCGCGTATTTCTTGGAAAAAAGAGCACTTCCATTTCCACCCCTTAAGAGACGTGGAAATGTGGAATTCACCTCTCAGCCACACTCACGCCAGCCGTAGTGCGAAGCACATTACGGTGGAACAAGATGCAAGTGGTTGGGACGATGCTGTGGGATTAATCGAAGCAGACGGCAGATAGCCAGTTTCTGGCAGATGCGGCCATGTCTACCCACCTTAACACGTATCATCCTCGAATCTGAGAAGAACCTTTGGCCAGACGCTCGCGAGTTCGGGTGTCGCAATCCATGATGTGCAATATATGATGCCATATGGCCCAATTCAGACGCGACCCAAGACTTTTATTTGCGTCCTGATTCCGACGTTGTGGGCAACCGAATCTGGGAACAGTTAGGGAACAGTAGTCCCTGAAACCACTTAACCAGTGAGTTTTCGATATGACTAACAGTCAAACGACAGATATCTTGCTCGATCTGGAACAGGGTGATCGACAGCGCGTTGATGAGCTATCCGACATCGTCTACGACGAGTTACGGAACATGGCGCAATCGTTTTTGCGACGAGAGCGATCCGACCATCCGCTGCAGCCAACCGCCCTGGTTCACGAAGCATTTCTGCGAATGGCCGATCAGAGTCGTGTCAATTGGCAGGGCCGCTCACATTTCATGGCAATTAGTGCTCAGGCGATGCGCCGAATCCTGGTCGATCATGCTCGCTCTAAGAAACGCCAAAAGCGAAGCGGTCAATGGCATCGCGTATTGTTAAACGATGATGCGATGTTGAGTCGCCATCGAGACGAAGACGTGTTGGCAGTCAACGAAGCATTGGAAAAGCTCGAACAAATTGATCCGGTTCGAGCGAAGATCGTGGAGCTACGATTCTTTTCAGGGATGAGCGTCAAGGAGGTTGCCGAGGCGATGGATTTGTCGCCTCGAACGGTCGAACGAAATTGGACGGCCATTCGAGCATGGCTCCGAAAGGAACTCTCCGAGGAGACGGATGAGTGACTGAAGATCGCCAGAAAAAGGCGATGAGCATTTTCTTGCGCATCACGGAGGTAGACGACTCGAGTCGCACTCCGTTACTCGATGAAGAATGTGGCTCTGATCGGCAATTGCGAAAAGAGGTGGAGTCGTTACTCCGACACCACACTACCAAAACGCTTATTTCGTCCCAGCATGAGACTTTTACCTCTCCGCCTTCCCATAACGCTCTGAAAAATCGTCGTAAGACGTTTATCAGACAAGCATCCATCGGGATCAAACGGCAAAGGAATGCATTACTGGCTGCAGGCGTGATGGTGTTGATCATTGTTGCGACTGCCGCCTGGGCCTTCACAAAGGTACGCAGTTCACTGCAGCAAAGCGTCGAACGCCAACTCACAACCGTATTAAACGCAGAGATCAAAGCGTTAGAACTGTGGATCGACGTGCGGCAAGAGGAAGCCACCGTGTGGGCAGAAAATGATGAGGTGAGATCTCTCGTCACAAAACTGGAAGAAGCGGTTCAAAAAACCGATCCAGATCAGCAACAAGCGATCAACGACGCGCTCATGGCATTACTCGAGCCACTTTCTTCTCAAGAAGGCCATCAAGGGCTAGCTGTCATCAATCTGTCAGGACGTTTCATTGGCGGTAGCGAAGAGTTGATTAACCGCGTCGCAAATGAAAAAGCCGCTCCCTATTTGAGCAAGCTCTTCGCAGGCAAACCCTTTTTTGCCATCCCCAGCAAGGAGCGGCGTTATGTCGCTGGAATTCACTCCCCCATTCGAGATCCATCGGTCACTATTGGAGCTCCCGTTTTTGACTTGCAGCGTAATGTGATCGCTGCCTTGTGTTTTGGCTTTGATGCGGACGAAGAATTTGCTCGCGTGTTTTCCGTCGCAAACACGGACAACAACGGAGACACGTATGCTTTCGAATCCAACGCGCTGTTGATTTCAAATCTATCCAACCGATCTAACGAAAAATGGGTTCACAAACTCGGACTAATCCCGTTCGCCGCGGAACAAACTGCGCTCAACTTGAAGATCGTCGACCCCGGCGGTGATCTCACAGTCGGGCAAACGGCGGCAACAAGAAACGAACAACAACCAACCGAAATCGTTCAGCGAGCGTTGGCCACTCGCAAGCTCAAAACAACGGAGATCGTCAAGGATGTGCATGGCTACCGAAACTACCTGGGGGTTGAGGTCGTAGGGGCCGCAAAATGGCTCGACGAATGGCGTTTCGGCGTAGCCACTGAGATGCCCGTAAAGGATGCATTCGCACCTCTACGCTATGTCACTTCGGCCTTTATCTTTCTGATTATCAGCGTCACCTTGCTAGCTCTTGGGCTACTTGTGTCTGCGCTGTCCTTGATTCGCATGCGAGATCGAATCGGCGAAGCCGAACACCTCGGCGCCTACCAGTTGCAGCAACTGATCGGCGAAGGTGGCATGGGACGAGTCTACAAGGCCCAGCATGCACTGCTTAAACGAGAAGCGGCCGTCAAACTTCTCGATGGTCTCGACTCAAGTCAGGAGACCATCGACCGCTTTGAACGTGAAGTTCAACTGACCTGCCAATTGACTCATCCGAATACGATTCAGATTTATGACTACGGTCGCTCTGAAACAGGTGTCTTTTATTACGCGATGGAATATCTCCCGGGCATCACGTTGGAGCAATTAGTTGCACACGTCGGACAGATTCCACCGGCGCGAGTGATTAATCTGCTGAGTCAAGTCTGCGCTTCACTCACCGAAGCACATGACGTAGGACTGATTCATCGCGACATCAAACCGGCTAACGTAATGCTTTGCAATCGTGGAGGAATAGCGGACTTCGCCAAAGTCCTTGACTTTGGCATCGCCAAAAAACTTGACCCCGAGCACGAGATTACACAACACGACAGTGTTGTTGGCACACCTCATTACATCGCGCCAGAACGAATCTCGAATGGCTCACAAGTCGATTCAAGGTCTGACCTCTATTCCGTCGGCTGTGTGGGATTTTACCTGCTTACCGGCTCGACTCCATTCCAAGCTGACTCACCTGTGCAACTCTTTCATCAGCTTTTAAACAAGACAGCACCGGCCCCCTCAAAGCGAACAACTCAACGGATTCCCGTGGAATTAGATCAAATCATTTTTGCTTGCCTCGCTCAAGAACCAAACGAACGTCCGGCATCTGCAAAAGAAATGGGACACGTTCTCGACCAACTCAAAGAGCAGCATCCTTGGACTCAAGACGAAGCCCATGCCTGGTGGAACGGTTTCCGTACGATGAAAAGCTCATTCACCCAAGCAGACGAGCCTTTTTCGCCTTGAATGCGGATTTCGCACTCAGCTGATTATTCGTCGGTGGAGTCCCCATCACTTGAAGCAAGAATCGCCAAAGCCCGCTCAAAACGCTTATGCTGATCCCGGCGTGGCACAAGTCCCGCTTCACCGGTCACAAAACACAAGCCCCTGGACGTCTCCGCACAGTCTTGTGCAAGTGACATCAGCGTATGGACAGCTTCACGTCGCTCAGAAGATTCCAGATTCAAATCATCGACCAGCTGATCATGCTCCCGCTGCAACTGCCTCCAGAATTCCGGCGTGATCCGACCCGGACCGCGATCCAAGTAGTTGCTCCAAAGACGCGCAGCGGCTTGCCAAAATCCGCACAATCGATCATTCATCAACGCAACTCCTGGATCCGATTCCGTGGTACGAGGAGTCGAGCGAAAGACTAAAGAGGTCCGACATTCGATCCGTAAGTGGATTCGGCGTCTCGCGTCTCATTATCCACCCGTTCCAACGCTTGGGTTCGATACGTCTTAGCCTGCTCGTTGTTTTGATCTCGACGAAGCACGTTGTTGAAGTCGCTGACCGCTCGATCGTTACGTCCCATGTTCATGTATGCCAGACCCCGATTGAGATAAGCCGGAATAAAACTGTCTGACACGCGAATTGCTCGTGAATAGGCACGAATCGCGTCCAGCTGATCACCACGCTGAGAATGTGTCAAACCTTCCCAAAGACTGGCTCGCGGCTCAAACTGATAAGGATTCCGCGGATCGGTCGAAGCGGCTGAAAAATCCTGCAACGCTTTGTCATATTCCTGCCGATGGAAAAAGCAAATCCCACGTCGCAGATAGGCCTCGGTATAAGTCGGAAAGAATTTCAGCGCCGTCGTATACTCGGCAATTGCCTGGTCTAGATCATCCAACATCCGGTAAGCATGGGCACGTGCAAAATGGGCACGTGCAAGCTCGAGCGGATCGGACGACTGGTCGATGATGGTTGTCGTGTCGCGAATCGCTTGCTCATACAACCCTTTGGTCTCTTCTCCTACCAGCTCATTCGCGAGGGCAATCATCGTTTCTGCCCGAGAAATCAACATACTTTCTGCGCGGACTTCCGTTGGATCACCGGGCTCCCATGATTTCTGCTTTTCACCCAACTTGGCGGCTTTCACAAAGCCATTCATGGATTTGACTGCAGCACGCAAATCGTCGACGATCTTCTGACTGTCTCCGTCAATTTTCGAGGACTCAACATTAGCACGCTGTGAATAAGCCAGTCCCAAATCGGCGGCCGCCGCCGAAGCAGGTCCAGTCATCGCAACCGCTTTTTCCAGATCTTCAATCGCAAATTCTGTTTCGCGAATTCGGGACAGAACACGCCCACGCTCGAGGTAAGCCTCGCCATTGTTGGCGTCCAGTTCGATCGCACGATCTAACGATCCGATCGCAAGGATCAAACTTCGCTGGCCAGCCTGATCCGTCCCCTGACTCGGTGAAGTCATAACGAGCCGCAGAAGAGCCTTCCCTTGCTGGAAGAGATTCTCTGGATTCGTTGGATCCTGTGCCACAGCCTGTGCAAAATCATCAGCCGCCTCGCGGAAACGTGCGGTGTCGAGATATAGCTTGCCTCGCTCTAAATGACTTTGCGTTACGAGGCCCTCGTATCGACTTGCACTCGGACTCACAATCGCACGAGAATAAGCCTCAATCGCATCGTCCGGCGCACCCAATTGTTGGAAACATTGAGCTCGACCAAAGTGGGCCGGTGCAAAAGTTCGGTCCAGTGCCAAAACCTTGTTGAATTCAGCGAGTGCTTCACTCCACTTCTGCTCCGACATCAAAGCCTCGGCAGCCGTGTTGGCTCGTTCAAATTCCGCCTGTGGGTCCAGAACATCACTTCCGAGCCCCGAGCCGCCCGACTCTGATCCCTCCAGTCCACCACTCGCATCACCGCTGTCAACTGGATCGTCAAAGATTCCTTGAGCCGAAACAGAATGGGCAGCAAGAAAAAGCGTGACCGCAAAACAGACAGAGAGGTTAAATCGAAAAGTGGCCAATTTCATAGAACATTCCTCGGAGTTCAGCTCTCAGGGCAAGCAAACGTGCTTAATTATAGTCCGCGCTTTAACTGTTGATGGAAGATCCAAACGTCGGTGGGCAACTTGCCGGGCTTTGGCCAAGCTGCCATGCGCTGGTCACTTGGAAAAATCGATACGGGCCCAATCATACGACGTCAGCTCCCTCCCAATCGGAAGGATTACGCTGAACAGGGATGGTTCGGAATTGCACAATCGTTACAGCAAGAAAAAACCGCAGTTTTCTAGAAATCCTGCGGTAAGCTCCACGGTTCGATACGTTCGAAAACAGATTCCGTTCGGGAGTGATCATTTGGTGGGCTGAAAAGCAACAAGCAAAGAGCCACCTGTAAGCTGAAATCGAATGGAAACGTTTGAGAATCGAAACATCCCTTTTCGATCACGAATTTTGGCAAACAAAAAGCCCCGTGATCGTTGTCACGTGGCTTTAGCTTGGCTCGAAGAGTCCGGGGACAGGGATTTGAACCCTGACTAACGGAATCAAAATCCGTGGTGCTACCATTACACTATCCCCGAATGGCTTGGCTCGCTGCCGCGCCACTCGTTACACTTTACGCATTAGGGGGTCGGTTAACAACTGCGAAAGAAAGCTGTTCAAGCTCAATCGCCAAATCAACCGCCACTATTCGTATTCCTTCCGGTAAATTAATCGTAACTGGTGCAAAATTGATGACCCCATCCATGCCTGCCTCGACCAGTTTGTCGGCCACTTCTTGAGCGGCAGAGCCGGGCACCGCAATGATTCCCAATTTGATTCGCTCACGACGAGCCACATCAGTTAACGCATCAATGTGATAGACCGTCACCCCTTCAATCTGCGTGCCTGTTTTGGAGCGATCAGCATCAAAGGCCGCGACGATCTTAAATCCTTGCTGCTCGAACCCCCGATAGCCCATCAAGGCCCGACCCAAGTTGCCAGCGCCAACAATCCCGATGGGCCAATCCTGGTCCGTCCCGAGAATTTGTTTGATGGCAGCCACTAATTCATCACAGCGATAGCCAATGCCCGGGTAGCCAAACTGGCCAAAATAGGCCAGATCCTTCCGAACTTGAGCATCGGTAAATCCCAGCAATTTCCCAAGCTGTGTCGAACTGGTCGTTTCCCGACCCTCTCGCCGCAACTGCTGCAATTCGCGCAAATAGAGACTCAAACGGCTCACAACCGCCTGCGGAACGGAGCTTTCAGGCCCAATACGGGGTAAATTCATCTTCGATTCGTTCATCGCACCGTTTGCGGACGCAATCCCGTCGCGTCTTGTCTGATCGCTACTCTAATGACTCCCTGAGAAGGTCTCAAGATGCCCGCTCTGTTCCTAAAGCGGTATCACAACACTAGTTTTGAAAATATCTGGTGTGGGCAAGCCAAATGCCACCGGAATCTCAGATTTTACGACTTCGCCCCCAATTTCTCCGATTAATATCGTCCTGCCCGTGTGGAACGGCTTCAACCATCCGAACGATCAGCTCAGTTGGCAAAGCGCGAGCTCCTGACGTTTTCGAACGCCAATGGAGCAGATACGAAAACCGGACGGGCAGTGCATCGATGCTCCGGGCTGATCGCTCACTGCTCTTCACCAAGACAGCCTCAATCCACCGCAACCGTTCCGACAATCCAACGAAATTCGACCTCGATACAGCCGGAATCCCCGACATTTAAGGGAACTCAATCATTGCTGATTCTTCTCCATGTGCAATTGCAACTCGGCTAAGCGACCAAGATCTCGGGCGGTACCTCATCGGCGAACAGCAGTAGACAGTTTAAAACCAAATCGATCTCCAACATCCAGAAAGCGGACGCCTGGGCGGGTCGCCGGCAACCGCGAACTCGATCTGACCAGTCGACTGGCCGTTGCGACTGCCACAATCATCAGCACCTACCCTCGGAGGGGTAAAAAGGGCCGTGCAAGCGGACGCATTCATAGCAATGCTCTCACGTCGCGACACACTCCAAGTCGATCTACCTTACGTCGTCTACGCAAACTACTTCAGCAAATAAATCACTGAAGTCGCGAGCGCTGACTGATTCGTCAAGGTAGCAGTTATAGGGCCAAGCCAAAATGAAATACCTATTCTGTGCAAGCATTTCATTACCCGTTAACTACCTATATTGACGATATAAGTCGACGTCGGAACTGCTCTGACAAAGATTCAGCACAAGTGACCCCCTGTAGCGGTCATTGTGACTCCGTTCAGTCCGAGTTGAGAGCAGCTTCCACAAAGAGAGTAATGCGACATCAAGTCGCCAGACTAGTTCCCGGTAACATGTGTTTTGTGAAGGAGATCGGAGATGAGCACGCGTTTTGGAGTGCCGATCCTAGCAGTCCTTCTGACTGTCGGTTCGGCGAACCTGGCAAGTGCCTCGTACTGTGGCGCGGCCAATTACCGCAATTGCGATTGTTCGTCGGGCGGAGTGTCCGAAGGCGCAGGTGCTGCAGCGGGTGAGACAACTGTCATGGTCACCCGTCGTAAAGTCGTGTGTGTTCCAGAGAAGTACACGGCCTATCGCACTGTCTATGACACGGTCTATGAAGACCGAACAATCAATTGCACGAAGTATGTCCGCGAAAATCGCGTGCGAACCGTCAACTACACGGTTCGAAAGCCAGTGTGGGAAACTCGTCAAAAGACGATTAACTACACGGTAATGCGACCCGTATGGGAGACGCGGCAAAAGCAGATCAACTACACGGTGATGAAGCCCGTTTGGGAAACTCGCCAGCGAGAGATCAACTACACCGTAAATCGTACGGTGTGGGAAACTCGCCAGCGTGAGATCAACTACACCGTGATGCGTCCGGTCTGGGAAACAAAGACTCGAACCATCAACTACACGGTCAATCGACCTGTCTGGGAAACTCGCCAGCGGGAGATTAATTACACCGTGATGCGTCCGGTTTACGAGACGCGAACAAAAGAAATCCCCTACACGGTTCGTCGACCTGTTTGGGAAACTCGCGAAAAGACGATCAACTATACGGTGATGCGTCCGGTCTGGGAAACCAAGACTCGAACCATCAATTATACAGTGATGCGTCCTGTGCATGAAACTCGCACTCGCAACGTAACTACCTACGTTCGCCGTGCAGTTCCTTACACTAAGACGGTCAATGTTAAGGGTGGAAATTGGGAAACCCGCAAGACGGTCATCCCCGGTCGCAGTTATACGCGAACGGTTCAGATGCCCGGTACTTGGACCTACGACTGCTGCACATGCCGATGCGTTTACTGCCCCGGTCCGTGCAAAAAGGTTTGCTGCAAACGCCCCGATCGCGTCTGCTGCAAGAAGGTCTGGGTTCCCACCTGCACTCAGAAGACCATCAACTGCGTCAAGTATGTATGTGAGCCTTGCACCAAGCAAGTCAAGTACACTTGTTGCAAGATGGTACCTGAATGCAAGACGCGAACTTGCACCTACAAGGTTTGCAAGATGGTACCCGAGTGCAAAACTCGAACTTGCACCTACAAGGTATGCCGTTACGAATGTGAGCAAAAAGTACGTACTTGCACCTACAAGGTTTGCAAGATGGTGCCCGAATGCAAGACTCGAACGTGCACCTACAAGGTTTGCAAGATGGTGCCCGAGTGCAAGACTCGAACGTGCACCTATAAGGTTTGCAAAATGGTGCCCGAGTGCAAGACTCGAACGTGCACCTATAAGGTTTGCAAAATGGTACCCGAGTGCAAGACTCGAACTTGCACCTACAAGGTTTGCAAGATGGTACCCGAATGCAAAACTCGAACTTGCACCTATAAGGTTTGCAAGGTCGTACCTGAATGCAAAACCAAAGTTTGCACTTACAAGGTTTGCAAAATGGTGCCCGAGTGCAAGACTCGAACGTGCACCTATAAGGTTTGCAAAATGGTACCCGAATGCAAAACTCGAACTTGCACCTACAAGGTTTGCAAGACGGTTTGCGAAAAACGCTCGAAAGACATTTGCTACACGGTCTGCAAGCCTGTTTGCACGACCAAAACTATCAAAGTCTGCAAGCGTGTTTGCCGCAAAGAGCCCGTCGAATGCTGCCGAATGGTACGCAAGGTCGTTTGCGAGCAGGTACCGGTTAAGGTCTGCTGCCCCACGCCCTGCTGCTGCGAGCCTACTTGCGGTGCAGAGCCAAGCTGCGGTGCCTAGTGACCGCTACACCTCTTTGGTATGAGACCAAAGAATAAACTGGTCTGGCGATTTTTCGGCGACCCGATCTTCACTGATCGGGTCGCTTTTTTTTTTATACCGTACGGCGGGTCAGGTACAACAAGGCGCAGAAATCGTACAACGCATGGCAGGCGATCGGAATTAAAAGACTTTCAAAATACCAGTACAAAAAACCCAGATAGAGACCTGCCACCACGGCCAACCCGAAGTAGGCACGCGTAATCGCATGGGCAAGTCCGAAGAGGCCACCAGCCACCAACCAGGCAACGACAAGACCGAGTTCTCTGCTCCAACCCTGTATTAGCCAACCCTGTGTCAGACCTTGCTGAATCAAGCCACGAAACAACAGCTCTTCGCCTAACCCGGCTGCCAGTGAAATCAGGGCCAGCATCCACACCGAAGCTCCGTTGAGAACCGGAAGTATCAAGCGATCGACCACGTCACGAAGCTGCCGAAATGGAGCCAAACGGCTACGATCAACGAGCAGCATCCCGCCCAGAAGCGGTAACGTGGCGAGAAAACCGACAATCAAATCAGCTGACAGTGAACGCCCCAAGAACGGCTGGACAACATTGACCCCCGACCACCAACCCAGCAATAGGGAGATCAATGCCAACGTCATTTCGCCGACAATCCCAAGGACGAGAACCTGATTCGGCCTAGGATCTTCGTGCATTTCCACTCCTCATGGCCGTTGGCTCCATCACCCGTGTTTAACCAAGCCGCGCTGCCCCCCGGCCTTGACCGGATTATTTCGGTCTAAATTCCGCCTAGCAAGTAGCTTGTCGCTTCCTTGACGGTCTAACCGCCCATTGTTAAACTTCCGGATTCATTCTGGCTCGTCAGCGAGCGCCGGAGCCGTGGTGAGTCCGACTCACCCCATCCAGTCAACAAACAGATCGAATTGCTCGGCAATCAAAGGAATAACCGAATGGCCAAACGAAAGACATCCCGTTCCAAAAAAATGATCTACTACTTTGGCAAGACGCGCACCGAAGGACGTACCACCGGCAAAGACCTATTGGGTGGAAAGGGCACGAACCTAGCAGAGATGACCGGCATCGGACTACCCGTGCCCCCCGGCTTCACGATCACAACAGAAGTCTGCGATGACTATTACAAACGGGGCAAAAAGCTACCGAGCGAGTTGATGGACCAAGTCGAAAAGACCGTCCGCACACTAGAAAAAGAGCTCGACAAGAAATTCGGGAATGACAAGAATCCCTTACTCGTCTCAGTTCGGTCCGGGGCGGCTGTCTCGATGCCCGGCATGATGAATACGATTCTTAATCTTGGATTGACTGATGATTCTGTCGTCGGCCTTGCCAATGCCACGGGTAATCAACGGTTCGCTTACGACGCCTACCGGCGACTAATCAACATGTTTGGTGACGTCGTGATGGAAGTCGACCACAAACACTTCGAAGCTGCCTTCAGCAAGATCAAACAACGTTATCGAGTGAAAGATGACAATGAGGTACCCGTTGAGGGCATGATCCAGCTATGCGACGAGTACAAGAAAGTCTTCCGCAAGCACGCCAAGCAAGACTTCCCACAAAACCCGTATGAGCAACTTGAGCTTGCGATCAAAGCTGTTTTCGCAAGTTGGAACACGACCCGTGCAATTCGCTATCGAGAAGTTGAAAATATCCGAGGACTAAAAGGGACCGCGGTTAATGTTCAGTCGATGGTATACGGCAACATGGGAGAGGACTCTGGTACAGGAGTCGCTTTCACCCGAGATCCCTCGACCGGCAAGAATGAATTCTACGGTGAATTTCTGATTAATGCTCAGGGCGAAGACGTGGTGGCTGGTATTCGAACACCTTCACCTGTCGATGAAATGCCCAAATGGAACCGCAGAGTTTACAAGGAACTGTTGGACATCAAAAAGGTATTGGAAAAACATTACCGAGATGTGCAAGACATCGAATTCACCATCGAACGCGGCAAGCTTTTCATGCTACAAACCCGTAACGGAAAGCGCACGGGAGCGGCCGCTGTCAAAATTGCATGCGATATGGTGAAAGAAAAACTAATCGATGAGAAAACCGCCTTGCTGCGAATCCCGGCTGGTGACCTAACTCAACTCCTGTTGCCCAGCTTTGCTCCAGCAGCCAAAAAGAAGGCCGATGTTCTCACTTGCGGACTGCCTGCGTCGCCGGGTGCTTCCGTCGGAAAACTGGCTTTCACTGCCGAAGAAGCGGTCAAACGTTCTGATGCGGGCGAAACGGTCTTATTGGTTCGCAAAGAAACCAGCCCTGAAGACATCGATGGCATGCACCGAGCGGCTGGAATCCTGACCAGCACAGGTGGCATGACGAGTCACGCTGCGGTTGTCGCGCGTGGCTGGGGGCGTTGTTGCGTCGCCGGAGCTGGTGAAGTCTTGATCGACGAGAAAAGTCGCAAGATTAAGGTCAATGGCAAGACCTTCAATCACAACGACACACTCTCGATCGACGGTTCAACCGGTGAAGTCATGAATGGGACGATTGCCACGACGCAACCAAAGTTGTCCGGAGACTTTTCCAAGGTAATGAAATGGTCGGATAAGTACCGCCGCTTAGACATTCGTACCAATGCCGATACTCCGAAGGATTCGACTCGGGCCCGAGAATTTGGTGCCCAAGGCATTGGACTCTGTCGAACTGAACATATGTTCTTCGAGGAAAATCGAATTGGCTCAATGCGTGAAATGATCATCGCCGAAACGGTCGCTGATCGTGAGAAAGCTCTAAAAAAACTGCTTCCATTTCAACGCCGAGACTTCGAGGGAATTTTCAAGGCGATGAAAGGACTGCCGGTCACAGTACGACTGCTTGATCCCCCGCTGCACGAATTCTTGCCACATGATGCGAAAAACCAAGCCGAATTAGCCAAGGTACTCGGCATCACCACCGCAAAATTAAAGAGTCGGGTTCAACAGCTACATGAGCAAAACCCGATGCTCGGGCACCGCGGTTGCCGACTCAGCGTGACCTACCCGGAAATCTTGCGGATGCAGGTAACGGCAATCGTTGAAGCAATGATCAATTGCAAGAAAAAACGCATCGATGCCCGCCCGGAAATCATGATTCCACTCGTTGGTACGGCGGCGGAACTGCAAGCGCTTCGTGCACTGACGGAACAGACAATCGAAAAGACGATTGCCGCCAAAAAATATAATGGCAAGTTGGACATCCTGATCGGAACCATGATCGAGATTCCTCGGGCAGCCTTAACCGCCAACGAAGTGGCCGAGTTCGCCGACTTCTTCAGTTTTGGCACAAACGACCTGACCCAAATGACCTTTGGTTATAGCCGCGATGACATCAACACGTTCCTTCCGGACTACCTCAAGCAAGAGCTTTTGCCGGTAGACCCGTTCCAATCACTCGACACATGCGGTGTTGGGCAGCTGGTTGAGATGGGCGTTAAGAAGGGTCGATCAACTGCCAAGAAGCTGAAGTGTGGCATCTGCGGTGAACACGGAGGCGACCCAGCCTCAATCGAATTCTGTCACCTAGTGGGACTCGATTATGTTAGCTGTTCGCCATTCCGAGTACCGATCGCTCGTTTGGCGGCCGCTCAAGCAGCATTGAAGAACAGCAAGTAAGCGAGCGGGACTCGTCCCCACTCAAAAACACCGAAGGCGTCATCCTGCGAATCAGGCTGACGCCTTTTTCTCGCTCTCTTCAGCCTGTTTCCCTTTCGCATCCGGCACGTGTAAACGAATCGTGGCGGGCTTCGGCATTCGTCGCTCCTGGACGCATCCACGTTTGGTTCCCGCCATAAAATCGGCCAACAAGGAACAGTGACCCTCTGGGAATCGCTCGCGCAATGCAGAAATTGCATCATCCCATCGAAGCCCGCTGCGAAACGCTAAGCGATAGCCGTCCTTGAGTTCCTGGATCTGAGACCGATCAAAACCACCGCGCCGAAGCCCCACGACATTCAGGCCGACGATAAGACTCGAGACTCCATCAACGGTCACATAGGGAGGCACATCTTTCGTGATGTGGGCTTGCCCACCCACCATGGCAAACGTGCCCACGCGACAAAACTGATGGATTCCCACGGCGCCTGATAGAAACGCGGAATCCGCCACGTGCACGTGGCCGGCAAGCATCACGTTGTTTGCCAAGATCGTCTGGTTGGCCAAAAAACAATCGTGGGCGACGTGGGAATTTACCATCAGTAAATTGTCGTCACCGATAGTTGTGACTCCCTCTTCCGAAAGGCCGCAATGAACAGTCACATGTTCACGAAACGTGTTGTCGTCGCCCACATCCAGGCGCCCCGACTTGAGCCCCCCCTGCTTGTGCTGCGCCGGCCCGCCTAATACGGTTCCTTCGGCGAGATAATTACGTTCTCCAATGCGGGTGCTAGCGCGTACAACGACATGACTTTCAAGAACACACCCCGTACCAATCGACGCTCCGGACTCGACAACGCAAAACGGGCCAATTTCAACACCCTCACCGACCGAAGCTTTTGGCCCAATGTAAGACGACGGATGAATGCCGGACATAGACTTTCCCCTGCTAGATGCCATCACAAGACGTTTTTCCACCGATCTCTCGAGCAATCAGTTAACCGCCCCCAGTTGTTATCGGACGGTGACGATGCGACGGTTAAAACGATTTCACCGATAAATCCACCTATTCCATCCCCCCTGCGATATCGACAGAAACGTGATAAACTCAAATGGAGGACAGTGTTAGCTGCCCTTGTGCCAGGCCAACACGGGGTGCTGGCATCGATTAAGCCAACCGTCTATGGATAGGTGCATTGAATGTCAAACGTAAACGAGATGTACAACGAGGCCGAGAAACTCAAGGACGACGGCAAGCTGGACGAAGCCATTGAGAAACTCGAAAAGTTACTGAAAACCGATCCAAGCCATGTGCTGTCACAACTGGCATTGGCGGTGCTTTATGGCCGACTTGGAAAACACGACCTCGCAGTTCAGCATGGGCAAAAGGCCTGTGAGTTGGATCCTCAGGATGCATTCAACTTCACCGCCATGAGCGTGACTTACCAACGAGCTTGGCAAGGCACGCAAAAGCAGGAATACATTCAGCTGGCCGAAGACGCAATGGCTCAAGCGCATGCGTTACAAGGCAACATGTAACCTACCGCACCACGATCTGGCAGCCAGTGAATCGGGCCTAGACGAGCGTTTCCCAATTCTGGAGCAACAAACCGACGGCCTTATCTACTTCTTCTTCTGATGAGGTCCAACCCAAGGTCAGGCGAATTGTGCCTCGTGCCGCTTCGGGATCTAAACCGATCGCGGCCAACGTGGCGGACATCGCAGTCGTACCGCTGTGGCAGGCAGAACCAGTCGACGCACAAATGTCAGGCACGCGGTCGAGCAATTCCTGACCGACAACACCCGGAAAGTTGACACTCAACGTATTTGGCAAACGTTGAGTAACGGGGCCGTTATAGGTCAGGTTTTCGATTCTTCGTTGTAGGCCCTCGAACAGGCGTTCTCGCAAGCTGGTCAATCGCTGTTGGTTTTCCTCGAGGCCTAAATGGGCCAGATTTGCAGCTTGCCCCAGCCCAACAATGTAAGCCACGTTTTCGGTACCCGGACGAAGTCCTTTTTCGTGACCGGCGCCGTGCAAGACAGGCTGCAACGGTGTACCCCGACGCACGTAAAGAGCACCAATGCCTTTCGGTGCATAAACTTTGTGGCCGGCGATTGACAACAGATCGACGCCGAGTTCATCGACTTGGGTACGAATTTTACCGACCGACTGTGCCGCATCGGTGTGAACCAACACGCCTCTTTGACGACAGACGTTTGATATTTCTTGAATGGGTTGAATCGTTCCAATTTCATTATTGGCATGCATGATGCTCACCAACACAGTGTCATCTCGCAGAACTTCGGCCACAGCCTGAGGGTCAACCACGCCATTCTGGTTCGTTGGCACAACTGAAACGGAACAACCCATTCGTTCCAAATACTTGGCCGGTTCTGTTGTGGCCGGATGCTCAACTGCGGAAATGACAATATGGCCTCGAAACGAATCCTCAGCTTGGCTGACGCCGAGAATGGCTAGATTATTGCTTTCCGTTCCGCCCCCCGTGAAATACAGCTCATCCGGTTGCGCCCCCAACATCGTCGCCACCAACTCGCGTGCATCCTCAATCGCCTGGTTACAAATTAGTCCTTGGGAATGATGACTCGAAGGATTTCCACAATAGCGAGTCAAGAATGGAATCATCGCTTCATAAACACTGGGCGCGACAGGCGTTGTCGCGTTGTAATCGAGATAGATTTGTCGCATGGATTCCTTCGCTTATCAACGCGGGATACAAATATCAGGCTGGTTGCAAGTTTATCACCTCGCTGACGGCCTGAAAACGAGGTAACATGCCAGGTTCCTCAATGCAGCCCCCTGACGTAAGGCTCAAGATCCCGCGTCCGAAGGCCGCCATCGCGACACCTTCAACCGAGGTAGTCAAAACCATGGGCCAATCGTTGCCAGGCGTGATTCAAGATGTGGTGCAACTCGAAACGCTGCTGAGCGAACCGAGCGAAGCGGCTATTGCAGCCATGTCCAAGCTCGACGGCGATATCATGCTACTTGGTGCTGGCGGGAAAATGGGACCATCGCTCGCACGCATGCTGTTGCAAGCGAGTCGACTGGCCGGACGCAATCGCCGAGTCATTGCCTTAAGTCGGTTCTCTTCTGAGCAAGTCAAGACCCAGCTCGCCGAATCAGGCATTGAGACGATAACCTGCGATCTGCGGGTTGAAAATGCAGTCGAATCACTTCCCGAAGTGAAAAACATCATTTTCATGACGGGCACCAAGTTCGGCACAAACCGGCAAGCGGCAAGAACTTGGGCCATGAATGTTCTCTTACCCGCTCGCGTGTGCCAACGTTTTCGTTCGAGTCGTATCCTGGCATTCTCGACGGGCAACGTCTACCCATTTGTGTCAACCCACGGCCGCGGCTCCGTAGAATCAGACAGCTTAAACCCCGTCGGCGAATACGGCATGTCAGCCTTAGGTCGAGAACGCATCTTTGAGTACCATGCCCAAGAGCTCGACATTCCGACAACAATTGTTCGACTGAATTATGCAGTCGAGACGCGGTACGGAGTGCTTGTTGATCTGGCTCAACAGGTCCTGTCACGCCAGCCTATCGACTTGACCATGGGTTTTGCGAACGTGATTTGGCAAGCCGATGCGAACGCGATGGCAATTGCAGCTTTGATTGACGCCAGCCCCGAGCCATTTATTATCAACGTGGCGGGTGATGAGATCTTCTCGGTCGCCTCTGTCTGCGAGACTTTCGCAGCAATATTTCGACGGCCCCTGTTACTTCAGGGCGATAGCGCTGAGACAGCATTACTCAATAATGCCGAACGTGCCTATCACCGCTATGGCCGACCCCGCGTCCCGTTACAACGCATCATCGAATGGACCGCTGATTGGCTATCCCGTAGCCTGCCAATTTTGGGGAAGCCCACGCACTTCGAAATCCGCAACGGACAATTCTAATTCTGACCGCCCAGCTCTCGAGATTCGAAAATTACAACTGAGGCTCGTTTTGAGGCATATAGTCTTTGAGTTGCGTCTTTAACCTCGTCAACAGCTTGGCCTCCGCAGGAGAAACTTTCCCCTCAGTCAGCCCCATGTCCAGTGCCTTTTTCAGTTCGATCCCCGCCTTCTCTTTATCGCTTTCTGCGTAGGCAAGTGCCAAATGAAAGTGCATTGGCGCTGTCCCATCGCCCGACTTGAGTGCCAACAAAAGATCCTTAATCGCATTTCCTGAGTCGCCGCTAGAAAGATAAGCCAAGGCACGCGTGTCAAGGAAATCGGCACGAGGACCGAGCTGATCGATCGCATCACCTATTACTTCTACGGCTTCGTCGCCTCGGCCATTCACCGCTAGTTGGAAGGCCAGATTGTTTCGAATGATTGCTTTCTGGAGGTCGGTGACATCCGCACGAGTCAGGAAATCACGATACATGGAATCAAGTCTTGTAAAATCTCCGCGAATGTCGTGGAAATCGATCTCAATCCAACCCAAATGCAAGTCATCCATTTTATATTTTTTGGCTGCATTAAACCATTTTGAGACGCGATCAAAATGCTCTGAATTACTGTCAACATATTGCTTGTTGGTTCGTAATCCTTGCAGCGCCACGTTCATGTAATATTTCAACGCGTTTGCATCCTTGGCTTTGATCGCTTTGGCAACCTCCTTCTCACACAAACCTAACGCATCGCCCAGCCGCTCCGCCTGCGGAACCCGTGTGTAGTATTCAACCAGACGTCGCGAATCCTGCGGTCTCATTTTGACATACTTAGCCCACTGCTTTTCTGCCAGTTTGTAGAATCCGGGTTCAATTTGCCCCAACTCCTCCATGATCAGGGCCACGGCCGACACCGTATCAGCTTGTGTCGGACGTTTCGCCCGACTGGAAACTTCCAACAAAGCTCTGGCAGCGTCGGATGATTGATTATTTCGAACGAGCAAAATCGACTTAAAGCGAAGCGTCTCTGTCGATTGTGGAGACAGTTTCCTTACCCACCTATCTGCGTCCGCAAACTCACCTTCCTCCAACAGCCATTGCACAAATACGGTGACATAGGCTTGATTGTCAGGAGATTCGGCCAAGACATCCATGATAGTTTTCCTGGCATCTTTCCAGCGCCCGCTCGTCTTATAGACCTGGGCAAGGATTGCTTTTTCACCTGTCTTCAACTTCCGCTTATTCTGAATCTCAGTCAGCCGATCTGCAGCCAGTTGCCGTGACGAGGCTTCTGGGCGACGAGCACACAACTGCAACCACATTTGCAGATCTTGTCCGCTCAGCTCGCCCTTCTCGTTTGCGTTTTCGTCCAGTAAGGCAAGTGCCGCAACAAAATCTTTGTAAGACATGGATTCGGCAATGAACGAAGCCTTTGTTCGTCGTGCCCATTTCGAACTCACATTATTCGCTGCGGCAATGCGATCAAGCGTCGCGAGCATTTTGGCACGCTGCCCGGATGCCTGATAAAGCAGAGTGAGGTTGCGTAAGAGGACATCATCGTTGGGATTCAACTTCAAGGCATTGACATAACTCGCCTCCGCCGCTTCATAATCACCAAGCAAAGCCTTGGCCTGACCAAGTGCCAATACTTTTTCAGGACCCGTTCCCTTTGCCTCTAACTCCGCAAGAACCGCTCTCGCTTCCGAATCTCGCTCACGGAAGGTCAGAAAATCGATCAGTCGCACCCAGGTTCTCGATTCTTCGGGAGCCACTTTAACTGCGTTGCGAAGCGTTTTCAGAGCGTTATCTTCATCACCGGCCTGCTTATAGATATCAGCCAAAAGCACCAGATCCTCACCGGACGTCGAATCCACGGGGATCAGGGATTTGGCCTTCGCCAACGCCGCGTTGGGATCAGTAGCCGCTAACACTTTA
Source organism: Pirellulaceae bacterium (assembly GCA_029243025.1). NCBI lineage: Bacteria > Pseudomonadati > Planctomycetota > Planctomycetia > Pirellulales > Pirellulaceae > Pirellulaceae bacterium. Next base: position 490,786 of record JAQWSU010000045.1, read on the forward strand.
AGACCTTTCATCACATCGCCACGACTTTTTTGAGTGTCCGGTATCTGGCTCATCAGTTGCCGTGCCTCTGCCTGCCGCCCTAAGTTGCGATAGACTCCGGCAAGTTTCGTGATGGTCTTCACATTTCCAGGACGCTTTTCCAAGGCGTCCTTCAACGCAGCCTCGGCTGCCTCGAAATTCGCTTCTTCTATGAAAATGTCAGCTTGCAGCTCATAGATTGGCGCCCAGTCCGGCCGATCATCACGTGCCTTTTCAACCAAATCTCGTGCCTGAGACAAGACATTCTTTTCTTTCTTGTCATTCTGATAAAGCCACAGCAGACGACTCGCTTGAGCAATCCGCCATTCGGATGACTCTTTACCGGATCGAGTGGCCAAGTCACCTAAAACTTCCTTCATCAGGTCGTCATTGCCGGCCTGCAGAGCCAAATCAAAAATCGCAGTTCGCAGAGCCAGATTGTCTTGGTTGGCCTCCAACATTTCCTGCATGACAGCGATCGCCTGATCGTATGCGTTGATACGAGCGTAGCTATTCGCAACAACCGACTTCAAGGCTGCTTGTTCTCGATAGGGAAATTGACTGATCCCTTCAAGTAGCTTCCCAAGCTGCGCTATCGCATCTTCGGGATTTGCTTGAATGATTCGAGTCGCTCTGGCAGCCCGTAAAGATGCTGAGTCACCGAAACGCTGTGAAATCTGGTCAAGAATTCGCATCCCCTGCTGATCGTCCGTCGTCAGACTGTTAAGCAGCATGTAGAAACGGGCCGTCTGGGGATATCTGCGTGTGGCTGCTTCCGCACGACTTCGGGCTTCCGACAACTTGCCCTTGCGGCGCAGCATATCGATGTTGAATTCTTCGAGTTGCCTGGGCGAATAATTCTCCTTCTTCGTCCAAACATCGATCATTTTGTCGACGGAAGTCCAGTTGCGAGCTGCTTCCGGTTTGCTCTGTTCTTTTCCGATACTCGCATCCAGCGTCAACTTGTAGACAAACCTTCTGCCATCATCATTGAAATCGCCGCTGTTCTTCTGAAGCTCGTTAAGAATTTTCAAACATTCGTCGTAACGCCCCTGGGCGTAGAGCGATTGAGCGAACTCGGCCATCGCAGTGCTTGACTTTTCACCCACACGATCAGCGATCGCTTCAATCTTGTCGTTAAATCCAAGACTTTTGTAACAAATCAGCAAGCTCGTATCGATTCGCCGCTTCATCGACTCATTTCGCCCTGAAACCGAACGAAGTTGCTCAAGATTCTTCGCTGCTAATTGGAAGTTTTTCTCGTGCATCAACAAGCGTGCTTCGAGAAATTTCAGCCGAAAAAGATCAAAACGAGATTCTCGTAAACGGTCAATTGCTTCTTTGCAATCTGCCACTCTGCCCATGTCGAGCTCAAGCCCAGCCCGTTGGTAAATCAGATCCGGATTGAGCTTCAATTTACTCAAACCAACTTTTAGGATCTGCAAGGCACCTTCCTGATTCCCTTCTCGCTGAGCGAGGTCAGCCAATGCAGCGTACATGCGACGGTCATCCGGATGCTTTTCCAAACCATCGTTGAGCAAGACACCGGCTGCATCAAGATCACCGACTGACATCAATGTTGTTGCAGCCACCAGGATGACCCGCACGGATGATTCTGCTTCATTCCGATTGATCTCAATTGCCTTGTTGACGTCCGCAAGGGACTTCTCTTTGCCTTCCTTTCCATCAAACCTTCGCTGGAAGAACGTCGCCCGTTGCAAATAGGCCTCTGCGTCTTCCAAATTTTGCTCCACCATTTGGTTCATGAGAGTGGAGGCAATGTCCAGATCAACTTCTCGATCCTCCTGTCGTCCCAGGATTCGCAACAGCACGACGTAGGCAGAGATTTCGTGGGGATCCGCGGCCTTTTCTAAATCAAAACTGTTCGTCGCGCGATCGTAGCCTGTCAACTCGCACAAAAGGGCAATCGCTTCCTCGGGCTTACTCTTTGCCTCCAAGCAGTTCGCGTAAGTCACTTTGTCGGTTGAGTTGAGCGATGAAATAGCTTCAATTTGCTCAAGATGGTCCATCGCATCCTTCACTCGCATCACTTGCCGATGCAAGGCAAACTCCAAACCAAGACGACGAAGTTCGACGTCGCCGGGATATTCGCGAATCGCTTTCTCTAACGCCAAGTACTGTGTCATCAGCTCCCGATAATCAACCGTCTCGGCCGACAAAGTTCGATCGCGTGCGGCAGTAAGCAGTCGCTTCAACTGGTCGATGTCGTCAGGCCGGTAACGCATATATCGCTGAAGTAGTCGAATCTGCTCATCAACATTGCCTTCCGCCTCCGCCTTTTCCGCTCGAGTCCGAAGACCCTCCGCATTGCGAGACATTTGGTACCCGTGGAGAAAATGAGTACCAACGACAAGCACCATCGAACCAAAAACAAGAAAGAGCAGAAAAGGGATATTCAGTTTCTTCATGACTTTTTGATTACCGATTTCACCAACGGGCTTTCTGTGACGGGTTTGCTAAATAGCCGGTTTTCCTCGTGCTCCTCGCTGAAGAAGCCCGCTTGGGGGCTTCTAGGAGGACTCAGAGGGAACGCCGAGATCTCGAGGGAATGAGTTGGTTAGCTCCACTGCGGGCGTCTCGTACCTCATTGTACGGTTGTCACCTGCATTTTGCTCGTTTCGGTTGCGGCACACCGGCCTAAATACCAGCTCTCTTCTTCCAGATCATGACTGGGAACGGCCCTGCAAAGAGGATCCCTGAAATACCTATACCACGCATCTTACCCCAACTCACCGCATCGAAACATTTAGAGAGCTCAAAAACATCGCGAAACCCCTAAGCTCCGCAAACAGGTAGCGAATGGGGCAAATGCAGCGAATGTCGGATGATATTTAGACAAAATCGCCGAAAGCGAAAAAGGAAAGCAAAGATCGTGGCAAAGTTTGTCGATTATTCCGGCTGTAGCGGTCAGGAAGACTTATCCATCGTCACGTCCGGTGGGCTCCGATTGCGCCTCGGACGAGGAAAGCAAACATGAAGACGACTTGCACAACCGATCGAAACTCAAGCAGGCGGCAGGCGGGTTCAGCGGGATTGCTGTTAGCACTGATTAGCTGTGTGACAGCGGGCGGCTGCGTGGCTTTGCCAACCGATAACCTTGGCATGCAGACGCACGAATTGAACGCCCACCCCGACTTGGCGCCCATTATGAATGGAGCCACGCTGGATGAGAATGGCAACTTGGTCGAAGGGCCTCCACCGGCGACCAGCCCACCGTCGGAACTCGCCAAAGTTTCCCTGCCTCGATATCGAGTGGCTCCGCCAGACATTCTCGTGATTCAAGCGATTCGCTTGTTCCCACGAAATCCGTACTACATCCAGTCCTCCGACTTCCTGCAGATCATTGTGCCAAACGCACTCTTTGATCAACCAATTGCGTCGACCTTCCAAGTCGACTCCGGAGGTCGCGTGAACTTGGGAGCCGCTTATGACTCGGTCAAGATTGCCGGCTTAACGCTTGAAGAAGGTCAGGACGCTATCGCTCGGCACTTATCACGCTTAATCGACCAACCTCAAGTTTCCGTTTCGCTTCTTCAAGCATCGGGAGTTCAGCAGATTGCTGGTGAGCACCTGATCGGCCCCGATGGTTTTATCAACCTGGGGATTTATGGCAGCGTCTACGTTTCTGGTTTGACGGTCGACGAAGCACGCCTGGCGATCGAAACCAAGTTATCCGAGTACCTTGATCATCCCAAGGTGTCCGTGGACGTGCTCATCTACAACAGCAAGTTCTTTTACGTCATCACAGAGGGGGCCGGCTTCGGCGACAACGTTGTGCGAATCCCGGTGACAGGCAATGAAACCGTCCTTGACGCAATCGCACAGATTGGCGGCCTGCAGCAGGTTTCGAGTAAACGGCTCTGGATCTCCCGTCCATCTCCAAAAGACAACGGCTGCGACCAAATCTTACCCGTTGACTGGCAAGCGATCACACGAGGAGCTGCCACAGGTACGAATTATCAAATCCTTCCAGGCGATCGCATCTTCGTCGCTGAAGACAAACTTATCGCAGTCAACTCGCTGGTTACAAAAGTGCTGAATCCAGTCGAACGCATGATGGGCTTCACGTTGCTCGGTGCTCAAACGATTCAGTTCTTACAACGGTTCCCACGAGGAAGTTTCACATTCTAGGATCACTTGAACCGGAAGTTTACGGATAGCACCGAGTGCCTTAAAAGGACCGCCCCCATGGTTAAACATCTATCAGGAAAACTGATCCTGGTCGCAAGTGCGGCATTCGTCGTCGGTCACCAGGAGGTATCGGGTCAACACGGATTTCACAAAAATCCACCAGTAGAAAGTGCGTCTTGTGCCATCGGCCAATGCCCGACCAATTTCTTGACCTACGGATTTTTCCAAGAAAACTGGCGAAGGTGGCCCGAGGAATCCGCACGAGAAATTGCGGCAGCAAAATCCTCTGCTTTAAATCCCTTTGTCATTCCCGATCGGAACAAGATCAGTCCAATCATTCCGAACTCGAGAGACGAGGCAGTTCAGGTTCCTCGCAAACGAAAGCCGATTGAAGCGACTGCCGAAGATGCAAGTGTCCAGTCGATCGGGCAACCCAGCGCGCCCGCCCCCGTCCCCAACGACAACAATGGGTTAATGGAACTGGAAGGACTTCCCTCGGAAGTTCCCGGCACGGAGCCAGGAGTTCCCGGCACGGAGCCAATCCCAGAGATACCCGATGGCAACAATTTGTTCGGCCCCTCGGACGACGACACGTTGGAACCAAGCGAACCGAAAGAACCCGAATCCACCGAAGACGAATTTGATTTCGATTCCCTCGATCTGTCGAACGATTCGCAACGTCAGCAGCGAGCGGGCTCAGGCCGAAAGACAGCAAGTCAACCAAAAACCACGCGAACGGCTGCTTCCCTGGAACCGAAACCTCGTCCCTTGCCACAACTGGTAGCACGAGAATTGGGACAAGAGATTCACCACGATGTCACGCGGGTCGACCAAGTCGCGGCCACCGTTGACATCGGCAGCGATGATTTGCGTCGAGGTCGCAACCCGTTGCGATTCAAGACGACACGGAAATCACGACCCGTGACGACCGTGCAAGATCCAGCGGCTCAGTCATCCAGTAAAGCAACTCTCGACGTCCCTGAAGTCCGACAGACGCAAGCTCGAACCCAACGGACTCGATCAAGCCGCTCGAATCCGTTGCGACGCCGGTAAACAGTCGCCAAGTCGAATTAGCAATCGATCCAAGGGCCGTTCGCTTCTTCCGTCATCGGATTCGAAGCGAGCGGCCATTTTTTGTATTTCAATGACCGGGAACCTAGCCTGCCACAAATCGCTGGAGTCGCGCTGCCAGATTGGGACTCATCGTCTCCGCCGATCCGGGCTTACGAGCCAAGTCCTTCCGAGTGAAACAGTCAAAAGCCATTGGTTGATCGGCATAGGCAGCTTGCGAACCACTGGGTGCGGATCCACGTCGAGTCAAATGAAGCGACTGGCCCCTATCAACACGATGAGAGGATCCAGCGTAGGCCCGATTCATCACACCACTCGCATTGCGGGACCGAGGCGTTGTCGAACGATTCTCTTCGCGTGTATCCCAAAGTCGACGCATCGTCTGTTGACTAAACGGCATCGACGCATCGTGTACGAAAATGAACTCGCCCACCGTTTCCTGAATCCCATCGTCTACCGTTGCTAGCGGCTCGCCGATAGCCGAGCGGTCGAGTAAGCGAACCTGTGGATACGATGTTGCCAAATCCGAGGCGACTTCGGCCGTCAGATCGGTGGATCCGTAATCCATAATCAGGATTTCGAATTCCGTCGTTAAATCGGACAACACTTCCAGAATGCGATGAACGCGGTTGCTGAGCACATACTGCAAGTTACGAACGGGTAGGATGACACTGATAGATGGACTCAAAGGAATTTCCTTTCGGCAATTGGAACGACCAATCAACGCCGATCAAAAGATCTCAGACCGGATGCGATGGCGACGACCGTGTCTTCTCGATCGGACCTCGACCGGGCTGTTCTGCAGGCATTGCCGTCGGGTGACCGTTAAACGCGACTTTCCGCCATTGCGGATTCTGCAGAATGTCGGCAGCAGGTAATTGAGTCACCTGATTTGCCCCCTCCCACCGCCAACGAGGCCGAAGCGCGTAGCCGCCTGACTGGTAACCGCTACCCAATCGGGATATCCTGAGTGTTTCGGCGAGCAAACTCGTAATGGACCGACCGAGACGGCGACCGAGCCTGATCGTCGGAATAACCGCTTGTCGCGTGGTCAACTGGCCACCGCGCGTAATTTGTGTCCTCCTCACTCGGCAAATGGCAAACATGGGCCAAATGGAAAACAAAGATCAAGACTGGCCAATTCGAAGCAGGCCCTCTTCGCACAACGCGTGGTAGGGGCCTCACAAGCTCCAGCCAGCGACCGCTCCAGCCAGCAACCAAGTCGGGAGCTCGGCTTCCAGCCAGCGATGTGGCCCGACGAAAAGCGACGGATTCGACATCCCCAGCCATCAACGGCTTACCCACTACTTCTTATTCAGGAAAGGACCCTAACCGATGTCAGCTGATGCCAAAATCACCGAACTCAAATTAGAACTTCCCCCTGCTCCCAAACCGGCAGGAGTTTACAAACCCGCATTGATCATCGGTGATCTGTGTTATGTCTCAGGGCACGGTCCCTTGAGATCAGACGGCAGCTTAATCAGCGGCCGTGTGGGGGATGACATGAACGAGGAGCAAGCCTATCAAGCCGCACGCCAAACAGGGCTCGCCATCCTGGCAACCCTTCAGGCACATTTAGGCACGCTCGACCGCATCGAAAGAGTTGTCAAGCTGCTGGGAATGGTTAACTGCACGCCAGACTTCGGCGCGCAGCCAGCGGTCATCAACGGCTGCAGCGAATTAATGGCGGAAGTATTCGGTGCCGATGAAGGCGTCGGAACGCGTAGTGCCGTAGGCATGAATGCACTTCCCGGTGGAATTGCCGTCGAGATTGAAGGGATGTTCCAACTTAAGTCGTAACACGACCGGGCAAAGCAACGCCAGTTGTTCAGATGGAACTCGAGGAAACGCGCTTAGCGACGATCGCCTCCGCGAGAATCGATGCGACGGTTGACTCGTAATTCCGTCAATCTGCGATTTTGATGCTCTCGATCTTCGTATTGCAGTTTCGCCATAAAATCGCGAGATGGTCGATCCAAGACAATTAAACGGTCTTGGGTTGGCTGCCCGGAAGATCGAATGATGCAAATGACTTCAGCGCGACCGTCGACCGGCTGTGAAGCAATTGCCAATGGAACCGACGACGGAGTCGCCGATCGCGACAACAAGCCGGGTGAAGCGGAGGTTGCCGAGCTTGTGCTAGGCTGACGTGCTCGACCCACCGCAGCCACGCCGGCTTGATGGGTAGCCGGCTGAACGGCAGCCCGACCCTGCGCCGCTAGGTCGATCTCTGGTCGGGACTGATAGACAAACGACAACTTGGATTGATCCAGCTTCGAATGAATGGATTGGTAGGCGGCGTAGAGACCTTCGTCGCTCGTGGGATCGGCTGCGTTGCAAACGCCGATCAAATAGCCATCGGTGGAGAATAAACCACCCCCACTTCGTCCATCCACCGGGCGGCCGGAAACGGTTAGATTCTCTGGCCCAAGGAATTTATTCACCTGCTTAACTTGGCCACGCATCACAGAAGGATCCTTACCGTGATTACAGCCAATACTAAACGTGGTTTGCCCCGGTTGAATTCGATAGGCGGAACCGGCTACTGGAACCGGCTGTATCGGTGTTTGCAACTTGATCCCCACCAACGCCAAATCCCGATCAAGATCATAGCGAATCAAAACTCCACGACGCGACTCTCGCTTTGGAGTTGCAAACAGATCAACGGTAATCTCACCCTTCCCCTTGGAATCACGAAAAACATGTCCGCAGGTGAGAATCAACGCATCAATCGAACTTCGATCGCGATGCATATCAATGATCGTCCCAGTCCCGTAAGAGTGCCCCTTGGCATCCTCAATGCGAAGCCGCACAGTCGCCTGCATTGCCAGCTGCTCAAACGACGGCCGCTGCCCTCGACTCGTACTCGCAGGCGGATTTGTTGGCGGCCGAGAATTTCGTTGGGCCGTTGGACGTGTAGTCGTCGGCGCCACAAAGGATGGGGCAGCAGACGCATGGCGTTTGATCAGTGCCAGCAATTGCCCCAACGGAACCGCACCTACAATGCGGTCAACCGGCTTGCCGTTAGCGACCACCAGGTAGGTAGGAACCTGAGTCACTCCAAATCGCTGAGCCAAATCCTGACGTTCATCGAAATCGAAGGTCCGAACCTTATAGCCCATCGATCGGATTTCCTGAACCGTTCCCTTCATGGACTGACAAGGACCACACCAGCTAGCGGTAAACTCAACTAATTCAAAGTCGCCCGTGGCCGTTAGGGCTGCTGCGAGAATTATCGACTGTAACGAGAGCATCCTTTCCCTCCTTGGTAAGCAAGCTGCCCATTCAAAAGTTGAGCAGGAAGCGTGCGGCGTTCCATCGCCGCGGAATGTTCTTCGAATTGGAAAATATTACAAGGTCGATCCTGCCAATTGATGGTAGCAATGCCACCACTTTTTCGACTCTTTCTGCCAAACTTCTCGCAAAAACCAACTTTTGCTCAAGTGCGAGCCTCCGCAATTTTTTCCAACAAAAGCAGCTGGCATGCCGAGTCGGTTCATTTCTGTTGGAATTTGACTCGCTCAACCGTCAAAGCATCGAGCCCTCCCGAGAGCCCCGTGTCTTCGTTACAATGTCGCGTTCGTTCTGCTTGAACATGGAGCTTGGATTGGAAACGCATGTCGAATCAACGCCAAATCTTGGTTACCGCCGCTCTACCCTACGCCAACGGTCCGATTCACATTGGGCATTTGGTTGAGTACATCCAAACCGACATCTGGGTCCGTTTCCAACGCCTGCGGGGCCATCGCTGCATCTATATCTGTGCAGACGATACGCATGGCACAGCGATCATGATTCGGGCAAAGCAGGAAGGTCGCAGCGAGGCCGAATTGATCGACGAAACGCAGGCGCATCACGAACGCGACTTTGCCGGCTTTGATATCTCATTCGATAACTATGGCAGCACCAACAGTCCCGAGAATCGCCAACTGTGTGAAACCATCTGGAGCTCGATTCGTGATGCGGGACTTGTCAAAGAAAAAGACGTTGAACAGCTCTATGATGTTGAAGCCGGAACGTTCCTGGCTGATCGCTTTGTACGCGGAACCTGCCCCAACCCCAAATGCCAAGCCAAGAACCAACCGGGCGACAACTGCAGCCTTTGCGGCGGCACCTACACACCGGCAGAATTAATCGATCCAATCAGTAGCCTCTCAGGCACAACACCCGAGATTCGAACGGCTTCTCATTTGTTTATCGAATTGGAACAATTACACGACTTCTTGGAAACCTGGACCCAAACCGACAATCACCTGCAACCGGAAACGGCGAATTACCTAAAGGGCCATTTTCTCGGCGATCCCAAATCAGCCGAAGGTCGTAAGTCACTGAAAGATTGGGACATTTCGCGCCCCGAACCTTATTTCGGATTTGAAATTCCCGACAGCCCCGGTAACTACTGGTACGTTTGGTTCGACGCCCCCATTGGATACATGGCCTCCACGCGCCAATGGTGTGATAAACACGGCGAGCAATTTGACGACTGGTGGCGAAATGACCAAACCGAAATCCACCATTTCATCGGAAAAGATATCACTTACTTTCACACCCTGTTCTGGCCCGGCATGCTCAAATCGTCAGGATTCAACCTGCCGACCAAAGTCCACATCCACGGTTTTTTGACCGTCGGCGGCGAGAAGATGTCTAAAAGTCAGGGTACGTTCGTCATGGCATCGACTTATTTAAATCATCTCAACCCCAACTACCTGCGTTACTTCTACGCGTCCAAATTAGGACCTCGAACTGACGATCTCGATCTGAACCTGGAAGAATTCGCAAGCAAGGTGAATTCCGACTTGGTGGGAAAGGTCGTCAATCTGGCAAGTCGCACCGCCAAGTTTGCTCACAAATTGGGACTCGCCGAAAGCTACCCAGACGATGGGGGACTGTTCCGACAAGCAGCAGAAACCGGTGAAGAAATCGCCGCGGCCTACGAGAACTGCGACTACAACCGCGCCATGCGACTGATCATGGAACTGGCCGACAGGGCCAACCCGTACGTCGAGTCACAAGAACCCTGGGCGCTCGCCAAGGATCCAGAAAAACAAGATCAACTGCAACAGGTGTGTACGGTTGCCTTGAACCTGTTTCGACAATTGGCGATTTACCTAACGCCCGTCCTTCCACAACTCGCCAAACAAACGGGTGAATTGCTCAATGATCCGATTCATCGTTGGGATCAATCACAAACCCCCCTGACAGGCACGCCCGTCCAGAAATTCAAGCACTTGATGCAACGTGTTGATATCAAAAAGGTACATGAGATGATCGAAGAAAGTAAACAAACCGAAGACGTATCGGATGGGGCAACGGATACGTTTCAGGACAGCGACCAACCTCTTAAAGATGAACCGCTTGTCGAACAGATTACGATCGACGAATTTGCGAAAGTTGATCTGCGTGTCGCACGCATTGTTCAAGCAGCACACGTAGAAGAGGCCAGGAAGTTGCTCAAGCTGACGGTCAGCCTCGGTGGAGACGAACAACGAACCGTCTTCGCAGGCATCAAACAAGCTTACGAGCCCGAAACGCTCGTGGGACGACTGGTGGTCGTGGTGGCCAATTTAGCTCCCCGAAAAATGAAGTTTGGCACCAGTGAAGGAATGGTGATTGCCTCGGGACCAGGAGGTTCTGATGTATTTTTGCTTGGCGCTGATGAAGGCGCCCTGCCCGGCCAGCGAGTCCACTAACAGACAAAAACAGCCCGTTTTTTCCGCTTTCCCCCCTGAGTCGGACCGAAGCAGCTTCCACCCAGCTCTCTGGCCATTGACCAACTTGCGGAGATTTCGGTAGGCTAATCGATCTGGGGGACGATCGGGCCTGACGGGTTCGTCTTGGTCCCTTTGGTTTCCTGCCCCACCGGATCGGCTGAACTGCATGCGTGCGGTCGCAACTTGGACGGGGATCGACTCGGTTGTCGAAACGACTTTTTTCCGACCGAACCCAGGTGGTGGATTTGACTCACAACCGATTCACAAACCGATTTGAAGCAGGCACATTTTTTACCCGATGACCGTAATCGCACAGATGATTGCTGACCGACTGATTCTGCGTCCCAGTCAGCACTCAATCTCGACGACCGAAAAAAGCCGCCAGATGCTCCCATTTGGCCGTGGCTCCATTGAAACATGGATGCAACGCGTCGGCACCAATCGCCCCAAAGAGGTTGATGTCTTCGTTCTCAAATTCTCGGGGACCGCCGGTCGAGCAGAGCGAGCGACCTATCATCCGCTGGATTACTGGACCAACCTGCGAGCGGAGTTATGGTCAGTGAACCCTCCGGGCTACGGCAGCAGTTCAGGAACCGCAAGTCTCAAAACACTGGCGGAATCAGCGCGTTGCGTCTACTCGGAAATCAAGGCTGTCGCGCAAGATCGTCCGATCGTGATCATGGGCAACAGTCTCGGCACGGTGTCCGCCTTACATTTGGCAAGCCAGTATGACGTCGCCGGCCTGATTCTACGAAACCCGCCTCCCTTGCGTCAGCTAATCATGGGGCGACACGGTTGGTGGAATCTTTGGCTCGGCGCTACGATTATCTCCAGGAAAGTACCGCCTCAATTGTGCAGCATTCAAAACGCACAAGCTTGTCGGTGTCCGGCCGTTTTCTTGACTTCTCGCCAAGATGAGACCGTACCCGCCGTTTACCAAGACAAGGTCATCCAGGCTTATGGCGGTCCACGAAGGATCGTTAACCTCAGAGAAGCGGACCATGCGACAAGTCTAAACCTAGTTGAGCAGCGCGAATACAGTCGAAATCTCGAATGGATTCGCCACGCAGCGATTCCCGGGCCCCCCTGTGATCTTTCTGTAACACGGGCGGCCGGCTATCCAGCTCAATTTGAAGACGGCAGATCATCGAGTGTCGATCGCCACAAAGTGACGCGTTGAAATATCTGTCGGGCAGTGTCTCGAATCGAAGACGTCGCACAGCGGATGCCAGCGGGAAGATGTTTTTCTCCCAAGCCACCGCCAAGCAGCAGCGAGGTCACCTGAGCTCGACTTGTCACGATCTGGCTCCGAGCCGCCTTGATTGGCGATATTCGCAAGCCACGGCGTCCTTTTCCTTGAATCATCACTGACTCGTCACCCAGCTTCAACCCAAGCTTTGTGTCACCCAACTGTTTTCCAAGCTGACCTTGAGCATGCAAACAGATCAGATCCAGCAACGATCGTGGATCAACGACAAAGACAGCTTGTACCGATCGGCTTGTCGAAAGCTCGTCCGACTGCAAACCGAACAGGTGGCGTAAAGCCTTAACCGTTGAGTTGTTGATGGGCGGCTGAAACAAGCGAATACGATGCACGTCCCGTTCGATCGCATCCGCAGCCACTCGCTGAACCAAACGAACGGCCGCCTCAGGTCGATCCGGCTTGACCATCAATTCGACAATGTGGCTCCCGCGGACAAACGCATATCCAAGAATATCCTGCTGATGCAGTGATTCCTGCTCATCGTTTTCGGCATCCGCCGAAACTACGACAAGGATTTCGTCATACCCACGCCGGATCAGCAGCCAGTGCCAATATTCATCTTCGCGTAACGGCGTCCCCTGACATTGACGCGTATTTTCTTCGTAGATTTCCATGAGTGCTTGCTGCTCAACATAGCGCCAAGGTCGCACTCGTAATTGCCTTATATCAGCAGACCTTTCTACCTGTACCGCGCAGTTAGCAAGCAGATCACGTGGCGACCCTTCCAGACAACAAACATCGCCATTGGCGACCCAACCAGAATCCCCCGAAACGGCCGCACCATGCATCCTTGAAGTCAGCAATACGGCACCCTGATCGAGTGCTTGTTGTTTGGCTGCCGCTAAAAAGCAGGACCGATGGGTCTCCGTGGCATCATACTCTGGCAACAAAGCAAATTCAGAAAGATCACAGGTCGGAAGCCAAGTTTGGTGGAGTCGCAGTAGACGTGGAGTGAGTCGAATGTGACCAATTAGATCGTCACCATGCTTCAACAGCAAACGCTGTGACGGATCGTAATCCGGACGATCAAGATTGAGCTGGAATTCCGCTTCGCTTGGCGAATGCAGTAGCGACAACAGGAGAGCGTGAATTGACAGGTGATCGCCCGCCCGTCCCTGCAAAACTTGAATCGCTGGCTGAACACTAACGCCCGAATGATTGCGAGTCTCGCGGGAACGCGAAAAACTCCTGGTCGACAACCGCTGTCCAGCGCGGGGATGAGCTAATGCAACGCGATGAGGTAAAATAGAAGAAGTCTGCAAACTCATTGTGACGAATCCCTTCCTATTTCAGGCGAGACACGGGCGACCCGAACTGGACACACCACGGCTGTACTCGCGTGCAATGCGCTGCGTTGCCGTCTTCAATCACTTCCACGAAAACGGCTCGCAGATCCTTCCCTGGGTTCCGGTTGAGCTGCTGACACACAAGAGAAAATCGTCTGGACCGGATCCACGCAGCCCTTTTTAGATGGTTATGCGCCAGATAGCAAGCATTCACTCAAACCATCCCGAATCTGACTCAAAGGAAACAAACAGAATGAATAGTCCCGAGAGGCCAAAATCGACTGATTTCGGAGAGCTTGCGTCGCCCTCGTTAACTCCGCCTCAATGGCCATTACGTCCTCCTTCAAAAAGACGCGTAGGGCTGAGTTCGCCGCTTCAATTTCATCATGTCGTTGTTTGCGTTGACCGCGCGGCAACTGCTGCTGAATCCAGTGACATTTTTGAGCAACAAGGCGAGATACCTGATCGTTCTCATGCAACCTGGAAGGTAAACAGCGTTCCGGATGAAACCGCAACTCGTGCAAACGCTGCTTCAGTTCCGAGGGCGGAACGGCGGGAACCCGCACTCCCTGGATCGGCAATCGCAAGGTGGAAGTCGCGGTCAGATAGCCGGGCGCATCAACTTGAAAGAGTCTCAAAATCAAGAGATCCGTAAGTTCGTCATAGTTGCCACCGCCAATTCCATGCAAAAACAGATCGCTAAGAAACAAGCGAGCAAACAGCGTCGTGATCAACGCTCGGGGCCGTATCTTGACACCTTGACCGCGGAGTTTCGAAAAGTGCTTCCCGATCGCTGATTCGCAATCGCCGAGTCTCCAAGCGGCACCGCCTTTGAGGTCGGAAAGTTCGAATTGCTTTTGATGTCGCCGCACAAACAACGCCCGACGATGTGGATTCGAATCGGTCCAAATCCAAAACGGCAACTCGTGCCAATCATCACGAAGCGTTAGATTGGGGACCGGATGGACCTGGCTACGAATGCGATGGACGAGCCGATGCTCCATCAACGACTGATTATAGGTCTGATAAACCTGCTCAAATCGAGAAAACAAATTTGCAGCCAAGACATCAAACGTTGAATGATCACAAACGGAACTCAAGGGAAGCTCAAGAGTCTGCAGGCCGATCTTCGCTTCCTGCCGATGGCGAAAACGGGCCAGTCGATAGCCGAGATTATTTTCTCCTTCGTCTGCCTTTAACGATTCTTGCCAATTCTCGATCAACAGTGGATCTGGCACCAGCGTTTGAATGGCCGAGTAAACTCGCTGATCAAACGACTGATAAAGCAAGTCATCTTGAATGAATCGTTCTTCGAAGGGGAAAGCTGTCGGCCGCTCCAGGGCGATTGTCTGAGTCGTTGGATTGGCTACTGTTCCTGAAGGGATACGAATCGCAGTCGTCTTGGGAATGTCATTGTCGATGATTAGATGAATGGGAACTGCTTGAGATTGCTGAGCAATTCGATCTAACACAAAATTCTTAAACCAGACACCTGCGTGAAAAAGCTCGGGCTGATGACCGGTCACAACAAAGAGTGAATCAGCGGAACGATCTGAGGGCAAGCTGACGTCGCGATATTGGACCGTGTACTGCCTTGCTTGCGTCAGCAAATAGTTACGAATATCGGCCCGCAATGCTTGAGGCGACTGACCAGCAAAGTCAAAATCCCAGCGATCCAAAATCAGCCGATTTTGCTGCAACCGCTTTGCCACTTGGGACAAGGGAGGATCGATGAGCGACTCTCGATCACCGCTTGGCGCCCGCCGTTTGGATCGCTGCCCGTCGTGGGACATCGCGATTACTCGATATCCTTGGCGGCGGTTCCACAGAGACGTTCGCTGCCAGAGACGGCAGCCAAACTGCGATCCACCACCAGATTATAGTAGTCCAGTCGCGTCTGATTGTCGTCAAGCGTACCACCAAAGGAACGGTCTTCGTCGAGATAAATCAAAGGCACCGGATACTCCTTAATGCGCCAACCCAACTTGGCGGCTTGCACCCACAGTTCGAGCGGCATCGCATAACCATGTTCTGTCAAGCGCAGAGAATTCAGTGCCGAGACACGGTATGCCTTGAAGCCACAAAACGCATCGGTCAACTGGAGACCCAGTTCCTGATTCAACCGATTGGTAACCAACTGATTGATTTGTCGTCGGTCCGTCGGAGGATCACTGTCGCCGTCGAATTGCTGCAAATAACGGCTCCCAGAAATCAAATCCTGGCCCGCACAAGCTTCGACAAAAGCCGGAATTCGTTGCGGCACATGCTGCCCATCACAGTCAATCGTGACTAAATACTCAAATTGATGCGATTGTGCATAGGCAAATGCCGAAATCAACGCCGCACCGTAGCCACGGTTCTTGGCATGGGTGAGAACACGAACATCGTCGCGACGCTTCAACAAATCGCCCGTGCCATCCGTTGAACCATCGTCAATAACCAACACCTGTTCGCTATAATTACGAACTTGATCCAAGACCTCGTCGACATGTTTGACTTCGTCGAAAACCGGTAACGCCGTTAAGTATTGAGCGGGCATACTCCGTTGAATTCCTCGCAAGAGATTTGATGGAGTGATTCCCAGAGAAGGTGGGAAACACACGATGCAAGGGGTGATCCGTTTCTCAGCGGGCGATTCTATTCTAGAAACCCCAAGTCATCCGTCAACGCAAGCAAGCCAGCTTGAGACACCCGTTGCGGGCTCCGGGCATAAAAACAAACCCCATGCTAAGCGGTGTTAGCGTCTCCTGAAGCCGATCACAGCTCGCAAATCGCTAAATCCAGGCGACGGGATCGGTTTCCCGCTCGCTTGCCCAAATGGACAAATCCGGAAATTCACTTATCAGAACGGTTGCCAATTGCTCCAGCGAAAATCGCTCGCTCGCAAAATGTCCAGGCAGAACCAATGCGACACCGAGGGATTCTGCTTCCAAGCAAGTATGAAAAGTTGTTTCTCCAGTCAACAAAAGCTGACAGCCGGCTTTGGCCGCAGCTGGGAGAAACGTTCCCGCGCTGCCACAGGCGATTCCTACACGTCGCACTTCCGCATCAAGTTGGCCGACATATTGCAAGACGTCCAACGAAAGGAATGATTTCACTCGTTTCACAAAGTTTGTCAGCGATTCCGGCTGCGCAAGAACACCTTTTCGACCGCTTCCCAAGCGATCGGGATCGTCAGCGATCGGTTCCAGTGGTTGAATTCCTTCCAGCCCCAAGCTATTTGCCAATTGCTGATTAATTCCACGAGCCGCCGAATCCCAGGCCGTGTGCGGACTGTAAATCGAAATCTGCTTCCCCGCCAGCTCCCACAATAAACGACCTACGGTCGAATCGGTTGTCAATCGTTTGAGCGATCGAAAGGGCAGGGGGTGATGGGTGACGATCAATTCTGCAGACTTCTCAATCGCCTCAGCTGCAGTCTCCGGTGTAACCGTTAGGCAAGTCATAATGCGGGTCAACGTTCGATGCTTATCACCGACTAGCAAACCAACATTGTCCCACTCCTCGGCCAAGCGAACCGGCGCAATTGCCTCGAGGTAGTCACATATTTGGCGGATCTTGACCATGAAATCCTTCCCAGGTTGGGGTCGCGTGTGAACTCATCTCCCCACATTATTGGTAGAATGCGGCTTGAGCAATAGCTGGGGGTGTCTATTCCCGATCCGAGATCTGCCAGATGTCGGATCTGTCAACGCCCCACGAATGAACTGACGAGACGGAAGAGAGAGAGAGTCACTCGTGCCAGATTTAAAAATTGGTGTCCAAGTTGCCAGCCTACGCATGCCTTTCAAGAAAGCTTTGCCGCATATCGCCAGGATGGGTGCAACGGCTGTTGAACTGGATGCTCGCTACATGTTCAACCCGCGAGAAATGTCGGAATCCGCGATGCGGCAGATTCGAAAATGGCTGAACGATTACAACCTGCAAGTCTGTGCAGTCAGCTTCCGCACACGCCGCGGCTACGACGTGGCAGAGGATTTGCAAAGTCGCATTGACGCCACCAAATCAGCCATGCAGTTCGCCTATGCAATGGGCACTTCCACCGTGATCAATCAGGTCGGCCAAGTTCCGTCTCAAGACGAAGTCGACGACAACAATCCACGTTGGGAAACTTTACTCGCGGCACTCACCGATCTTGGAACCTATGGACAGCGCACAGGCGCCTGGTTAGCCATGGAAACTGGTACCGAAAGCGGTGAAGACTTAGCCAGATTGATTCAAGCGTTGCCAGAAGGTACCGCAACCGTGAATTTGGATCCGGGCAACTTAATCACGAATGGATTTTCACCAGGGGAAGCCGTCCAATCCCTCGGATCCATGATCAGTCATGTCCATGCCAAAGACGGTGTACGGGATCTGGCCCAAGGACGTGGCCTGGAGGTTGCATTGGGACGGGGGTCGGCCGATTTCCCTCACCTGCTTGGTCAACTAGAAGAATTCAATTATCGTGGCTACTTCACGATTGAACGAGAAAATGCTAACGATCCGCTCCAGGAAATCTCTTTGGCGACCCAGTATCTGAGAAACATCTGAGAAATTACTTATCCACCCAGTCGTTTACCGTTTGTCTGCAAACAGTAAAAGGGAAAGCAATGAAAAACCATTTCAAGGTCGTGTCTCTGACCATCCTTTGCGTTATCCTCACAACCGCTCCTGGCATCTGTCAAGAAACCAAGAGCGAAACGCCAGTTCCGCCCGAAAAGACTCCCCAACAAAAACTGTTCGCACAGTTTTCAAAACAGATGAGCAACAGCACGCTCGTGGGAAACTTTACCATCGACGGACAACCGGGAAAAATGAAGGAAGAGCGGTATGAACTCAAGGGCGTCAGCAAACTTCCGCTAGGTGATTACTGGCTGTTTCGCGCTCGTATTCGCTATGGCGATCATGACGTCACGGTGCCGCTGTCACTTCAAGTCAAGTGGGCGGCCAGTACTCCGGTCATTACGCTCGACAAAGTAACCGTACCAGGGCTCGGCACGTTTAACGCGCGAGTGCTCATTGATGGAGACCGATACGCCGGAACCTGGGACCATGGCGAGGTCGGTGGTTTATTGTTTGGCCGAATCGAACATGAGGAACCTGAGTCACCCAAAACGAGCAAGCCGGCACACCAAGAAGAAGACGATCCTTCGTAACGTCTCACAACTCGGGACAAGGCGGCGTGTTCAGCATCAGCCAAGCCGCCATCGCCAAAGCTGCGGTTTCGGTTCGCAAAATCCGATCTCCTAAATCAACGGCCTGCCAACCGTGCCGTTGGGCCTGCCGGACTTCGTCGTCTGTGAATCCACCCTCGGGACCGATCCCCACGACGATCATATGATCGGCGCACTGCTCAACCATCTCAGACAGCCCTATCGCCGGTGCATGGGCGTCCGGCATCGCATGCGTCGGATGAGCGAATAGACGGGTCGCTTGCTGATCGGCGGCAAGATGCTCTTCAAAAGAAACCGGTTCTGCAATCCGCATCAATCGATTTCGCCCGCACTGCTTGGATGCTTCGATGACCTGCCGCTGTAATCTTTGCACCGTTTTCGCATTCGGCAGCGCAACGCTGCGGCGCGTCTGCCAGGGCCTCAATTCAGAAACTCCCAACTCCACCAACTTCTGAGTCAGCCACTCAGATCGATCACCCCGAGGTAAAGCGACGGCAAAATGCACCGAACGAGCCAATTCACGATCGATCGCTCGTTGGCTAAAGACTTCGAATTCGACATCATTCCGTCCCAAACGGCAGACGCGTGCCTCAAACTCATCCCCCGCCCCATCAAACAGGATCACTTCATCGCCAATCTTCGCGCGCATCACACGCAACAAGTGATGAGCCTCAGCCCCCTCTAGAAGATATTTGCCCAGAGTCAATGATTCCGGACTGTAAAAACGACGCGACATACGATCCCCATTTCCAACGCAGATAGATGCAATCGAACTGTTCGTGATCCCTTCCCCCGACATCGTTCAGCAACGGCAAAGATTTACGTGCTGGCAAAACCATGGGGCTGCTGGCGACGCAAGCTTACCCAACTTCGTGCATCGAAATCGTTTCAAATGCTTGAAGGTTGTGACTCGACATACCGATGATCAAGTGCGGACGCGATGCGTTGCGCTGCTAAGCTAGCGGGAAAAATCATCTTTTACGATCCTCAATTGACCTGAATTGCCTGACCATTTAAAGTCCTCTGCCGACTAAAACGCGTTTGGAGACAAGTTGCATGTATATCGACCACTGGGCTTTGGACCGCTCACCGTTTGCCGCTCAATTGAACCCCGCAGATTTCTTTGCAAGCGCCACCCATGAGGAAGCGTTAGCCCGCCTTCAATTTCTGATTGAGAATGGCCGGAGGCTTGGCTTTCTGTTGGGCGCAGCGGGCACCGGAAAAAGTCTGCTGTTGGAGGTTGCTGCTCGCCAATTGCGACAAAACGGATGCAACGTCGTAAAAATCAACTTACTCGGCCTCTCAGGAACCGAATTTGTCTGGAATCTGGCTTCCGGACTCGGACACTTGGCCTCCACCGATGCGAGTCCGGTCGAATGCTGGCGGGGCATCTCGGATCGCCTCGCGGCGAATCGCTATCAGCGGATTACAACCGTGGTCATGCTCGATGACGCCGAAGATTGCGAGGATGCCGTTTACTCCGCCATCAGTCGCTTTGCCTTGACGGAACAAAGGCCCGAGTCTCGAATTACGCTCGTTCTGGCCAGCCAACGCCAACGTAGCCGTTCTTTCGGCGCCAAGCTGAACGAAATGTGCGACCTGCGTATCGACATTAGCCCCTGGGATGTGGTCGAAACGGTCGAGTACATTCAAGATGCGCTGCTTCGCGTCGGTGGCACGGCAGAAATCTTCGGTATCCGCGCTCTGGAGCGAATACACGAATTGACTCAGGGCGTACCGCGGCGCGTCCGACAACTGGCAGAACTCAGTTTGGTGGCAGCGGCAGCGGACGGCACAGATGAGATCGAAGCGGATGTGATCGACGCTGTTTACCGAAGCCTCGACGGCCGAAATGTGACCGAGGCCGCTTAACAGCCTCTGACTCAGTTGCCTTCCATCATCTGTGAGTCAAGTCACTCAGGTCGCCACCAGCCAGGAAAGGCGGGACATCTTCTTCATTTTTGTATCGAAATCATGACACGAGATGACGCCCCCCGACTGCCCAACGGGGGCTTGCCTGTCGAATTCGGCCCATTTCTGCGGCAAACGAGCGTTGGGAGCCGAAGCGGCTCCCCCCCAACGAGAGAGGTGATCTAGTTTCGATGTCGACGATCAGTACAATACGGAATTCCCGGTAACTTGGCCACATCGGCAAGCCTATGAACAAGATCGTCCGCTCTCCCGATCCGGATCATCCGGTCGAGGTCAACCTGAGAAACCCCGGTCTAGCCGCTTTCCTCGCTTGGTTACTGCCAGGCGTGGGTCACTTTTATCAGCGGCGATACGCCAAAGGCGCGCTGTTCATGGTGTGCATCTTGGGCACCTATTTTTTCGGATTAGCCTTAGGCGAAGGAAAAGTTGTCTACGCTTCCTTTCGAGCTCCCGACATTCGTTATCCCTACATTTGTCAGTTCGGTGTTGGCATTCCGGCCCTACCGGCTTTGATTCAACGCCAGCGCGTCATCGCTAGCCGCCCGCCCAAGGAGCCGCTGTGGGGCGGTCTAATGGCGCCCCCCAAACAGCCGGTTCTCGAATCGGAATCGGATCAACTGGCAGATTGGCACAACGACTTACGAAGTCGTTTTGAACTTGGCACACTCTACACAATGGTCGCTGGCTTACTCAATGTATTGGCGATCTATGACGCATTCGCAGGTCCTGTATTCACAACATCCGAGGACTCAAGCAGTAAGCCGCCGCCAAAGGATGATGACGAATCGGCTGGATCCTAACTCTGGCAATACCCCCCGAATTGGCGAAGCATGAGTCTGTTAGCAACGTCCCCCGGACACACGCAAATAGCACGCATTCATCGAGTGAGGCAGTAGTAAATAATGACGGCTCCATTGGCAACGCTCTGGATTCTCTCCACTTTGTGGTTTGGGCGCATATGGTATAGCGTGCCTTTAATCTTAGTGATCAGCCTCGTGTACGCCGCCACACGACATGAAATGATGAAACCCATTTTGGAGCACGCTCTTCGGTTTGGATTCTGGGTGATTGGCTTCATGGCGATCGTGTTTGGCGTGCTGACGATTTTATCCGTGTGGCTTTAATCACGAGGCACACAGGAGTTTTATGACCCCGTTCACGCACCACATTTTCGTCTGCTGCAACCATCGGAACTCAGGACATCCCCGGGGCTGCTGTGACCCAAATGATGATGGATCTCTGAAACAAGCTTTCAAAGAAAAGATCGCCCAGAGCGGACTGCGAGCACAAGTTCGTGCGAATCTTGCCGGCTGTCTTGATCAATGTGAACTGGGGCCAACCGTGGTCATCTATCCGGCAGGAATCTGGTACGGGAAGGTGAGCCTCGCTGATGTCGAACGTATTGTAGATGAAACCATTCTCGGTGGAAAAATCATTGACGAACTCCTGATTTCTGATGCGATGCTAAACACCAAAGGAAAGGGACCGCCGTGCATACCGCTTCACGCTGATCAATCGGCGGAGCAAAATCCATGAGAATCGTCGTTCTCGGGGCCGGTACAGTCGGAACCTGGATTGCAGACCTGCTCTGTCAGCATCGGCACAGCGTCACGATCGTCGATAAAGATTCGGAACATACTCAACGGATCAACGACGAACTTGACGTACGAGCAGTCACTGGCTCCGCATCCGAATCAAGTGTCTTGTTTCAGGCAGATATTCTGGGAGCCGACATTTGCTTGGCAGTCACCGGATCGGACGAAGTCAACCTTGTCTCAGCAAGTATGGCGAAAGAGATGGGAGCCAGACGGAGCATCGCGCGTGCCTTCGGACCCATCTTTCGTGACCGCAGCACCTTTGATTACGAACGCCACTTCAAGATTGACCGACTCCTCAGCTTGGAACATTTGTCGGCCGTGGAGTTGGCTCGAGGGATGCGTGGACCAGGATCTCTGGCAATTGAAAGCTTGGCCGATGGCAAACTCCAGATGCAAGAATTGACAATCCGAGACACCACCTCCTCGCTTGGAAAACCGTTGAAGGATCTCAGCCTGCCAAGCAGCGTGCGCATCGGCACGATCTACCGAGATGGCACGATGTGGATAGCCGGTGCGGAAGATCATGTGCAATTGGAAGACCGCATCACGCTGATTGGGCAGCGACAAGATATCGCCGACGTCAAGGAAAAATTCCAGCGCAAATCAGACCCGAAACTCGGCATCGTGATCGCCGGCGGCGGCGAAACTGGATATCACCTGAGTCGGATCCTGGAGGATCGGCGCTACGCCATCACCTTGATGGAATCGGATCCGAAACGTTGTGAGTTCCTGGCAACCAACTTGACTCATGTTACCGTCATCCAAGCCGACGCGACTCGCCGAGCCGTATTAGAAGAAGAGCGAGTCGGCAGTGCGGACGTGTTTGCCGCCTGCACGGGAGACGACGAAAACAACATCATGGCTTGTGTTGAGGCCAAAGACATTGGCTGTAAACGCATGATGGCGATCGTGCAACGGCCCGATTACGCAAATGTTGTCGGAAAACTTGGCATTAACTTGGCCGTTAGTCCTCGGGACGTCATGGCAAAACAGATCCTAAGCTTTCTTAACAAAGGACCTGTCATTTCACGATCCATGTTGCCGGGCGGAAACATCGGCGTCTTTGAAATTGAAGTCAACGAAGGTGCTCGGGCGACTCACTTCGATTTACTGAGCTTGCCGCTTCCCCCGTCATGCTTGATTTTGGCAGTTATGCGGCATGAGTTTGTCCGAGTTCCCGGCGCAAATGATCGCCTCAAAACGGGTGACCTTGTGGTGGCATTGGTCGATGACTCCGCAGCCGAAGACATGCTGACATTGTTCAATAACAAAGCTGCGAGTTAAGTCGAACCGCATCATGAATCTTAGACTGCTGGCCAAACATTTGGGTACCATCTGCCTGCTGATTGGTGCCACCATGGTGTTCAGCCTACCGTGGGCATTGCCTCAACTGGGCCAGCGAGAAGAAACCTTAAACTCAGCGGCACGGTTTGAGACTGATGGTTTCATCGCGTTACTCTGCAGCATCGCCATCAGTGTCGCGGTCGGAATCGGGCTTAAATGGTGGGGGCGATTCGCAAAAGGTGAGATCTACCGCAAGGAAGCGATGGCGATTGTGGGTTTGAGTTGGGTGCTGGCCACGATCCTCGGTGCGTTACCTTTTATTCTCAGCGACACCTATCGCAGTTCATCGGTGCGACTGAATGCGCCCTCCGAGTCCTTTCAAATCTTCGACTTCGAATCTTGGCGGTGGTCGTCGTGGAAAACCGTACCCCCGTTACCGAGCGAAAGCTACGAAGTCATTCATGCGTTATCGGAAGCGGGTGCGAAGGGGCTCACCCATCAGCAACTCACAAAATTCCGCGCGAATGCAGCCGAGGTTCTCGCCAATTTAAGGAAGAATCGCGACTGGCAAAGTATCGTCCTCTTGCCAGGAACTCCCGGCCCCGACGACCGGATAAACAATTACCGTTTGCAGTGGGTGCGGATGACGATCACCGATTCGATGTTCGAATCGCAATCCGGTTTTAGCACGACTGGCGCGACAGTCATGTCCGACCTGGAGGATCCATTCCTCGTTTCACACTGCATGCTGTTCTGGCGGAGCAGTACCCATTTCCTGGGCGGGCTCGGCATTATCGTGCTGTTTGTTGTGATCCTGGGCCAAGGCTCTGCTGGCAAGGCGATGATGCGAGCAGAAATGCCAGGGCCGAGCAAAGACAGCAGCCAATCTCGAATGCAACACACGGCCTGGCTTTTTGCAGCCATGTACTGCATCCTGAATTTGGTCTTAAGTATCATCCTCCAGCTGATGGGCCTGAGTTGGTTTGATGCCATCTGCCATGCATTTGGCACCATGGCAACCGGGGGATTCAGCACTTACAACGATAGTGTGGGCCACTTCCACAGCGTTTCCATCGACTTCGTGATCATTCTCTTCATGGGTTTGGCCGGCACGAACTTCACCCTCTTGTATTTCGTGCTGCGGTTCCAACCCGGACGCATGTTTGCGGATACGGAGTGGCGAACTTATGCGGGTCTGATCCTAATCGTCACCTTGCTCGTGATTCTGTTTGGAACCGCCTACCACGATTTCCGTATGGACGAAGAAGACACGCTCGCGATGGAAGCCTTAAACGGTTTTCGCTACAGCCTTTTTCAAGTTGTCTCCATTATCACAACCACCGGATATGGCACCCATAACTTCGATGCCTGGAACAGCTTCGGACGAGGAATCCTTTTTCTGCTCATGTTCGTGGGTGGGTGTGCAGGCAGCACGGGTGGTGGCCTGAAAGTCATTCGCCACGTGCTATTTATCAAAATCCTCCGACTGGAAATCGAGCACACCTACCATCCACGCGTGGTACGACCACTTAAGATAGGAGGACGAGCCGTCGAGGATCCGGAGTTACGCAAAAACATTCTGGTCTATTTTTGTCTGGCGCTGATTGTCTTCGTACTCAGCTGGTTGCTTATCATCACGATTGAACCCGATGTCACCTGGGGCAACGATTCGCAACACAAACTGCTTGACACGGCCAGTGCAATTGCCGCAATGATGAACAACATTGGCCCCGGCTTGGGTACGGTGGGTGCAACCGAGAATTACGGCAACTTCACCGCTCTGGCAAAACTCCATTTCATCTGGCTAATGATGTTGGGACGAGTCGAATTTTTCGCCATCGTGGTCCTATTTGTGCCGAATTTCTGGCGAGACCGTTAACGACTCGTGGCAACGTTGATTCGATACAAAAGTAACACGCCGGCCCTCTCCAACTATTTAACATGCTTTCGCCAGCCTACAGGCTGAGCCCAAGCTTGCTGGCGTTGCCCGCTTTCAAAGGGATTCTCAGCTTTCGCAGAAGACGTGATCGTCGCACGAACATACAACTCGTCACCCGTCAGTCGATAGGTCGCCGAATCTCCCTTCACCACTGCTAGGGTCTTACCAACGTCACCCGAATAGCGACGCGTGGCTCGAATCGGTTGCTGATCAGCATCCAGCACAGGGCGACTCGTGGCATCGTAATCAATTACCGTACCAATAAATTCAGTCGTGTAGGTTTCACCCGGCTGAGCGTCAATCTCGATCGAATAAGTCTTCTTAGCCGAATCATAGTGAATGGAATTGAGAACAACGCCACTGGAAGCATAGAAATCACCACGGTCGATCGCCTTCACGATAGACTCCGGTGTCAAATGCGTCGCTCGAACCATGACCCAACCTCGACCTGGCGAAGCGCCTCGCAAACCAAAATAATTGTGGGAATCGTCAGTTGCGACACCATAGAGTGGAACCGCCTGCATTTCACCCAAGCGAATCGTATTCGCAATATCCCACAACCTTTCCGTACTCGCGTGATTTTCATCGCCTCGATGACCAACGCTTGGATGACCGTTGTAGACTTCGAAAAAACGTTCTTCAACGACGTCGGCAAGATCTTCGGCTGTAACACCGTAACCGAAATTCGGATGATTGAGATGCGCCAGAATCGGTCGTCCCGCCTGCACACTTTGCGATTTAACAGCATTTAAGTTGTTACGAATCGTATCGCGAACCGTATCACCTCCTTGCGGATTAATCACATCCCGCAAATTTGAGGCATTGATGTGGACGGGCAAACCTTCGGCAGAATCCGTAATCTCTTCGGCCTGAATGAGAATAAATTCTCCTCGCTGCTCAACCAACGCTCGGTATTCCGAAATCGGTTTCAGCCGGATCTGCCGTTGGCCATCGTGCTCCCGCACCTCCACCCACTGATCACCAAAGCGTTCCAAGTACCTTGCCACACCGCCGATCGCTCCTCGATCTGCCGGCACCGTATCGTTGATCCACTTTGCACCGCGACTCAACACATTGTGGTCACTCATGGCAAGGAAATTATATCCATTCGTGCGGTACCACTCCGCAATCACCTCTGGAAAATCATTGCCGTCACTCCAAAGCGAGTGGGTATGCAGATTACCTTTATACCAGCGAGCTTTCGGCTTGGCGGGAATCACATCATCGCCAAGAAGAAAGTGGGGAAGGCAGAACACAAACAATAAACAGAAAGAAAAGTAACGCATCAGCTAACACCTTGCGGCTTGCCGAACCATCGGTGGAACGGACGAATGAATCAAATGAAAAAAGCACGATAACCACATTTCAACCTTCACAGTTTATCGTAGCCAGTGAACCCTTGCACGTTTCATCTTCTTGATTGATTCCCGCACCATTGCCAATATCGTGGCAAGAAGAGGGTCCCTGCCTTAGAATGAGGATTGTCGTAAGCCTACGACGCTCGGAACAGACTAACAGATCTCGGGACGGACTGACAATCAGGCAGCCCTGTTCCTGGCGGATCTCCTTTCGACAGATCTCCTTTCGACAGATCAGAGAGCGATTCGAACCATTCCTATGAATACACGGGCTGGCAAGAGGCATCGACCGCGTCACATCTCCGCTTGCTTCGAATCACTGGAAACACGTCGGGTACTTGCCCAAGTCGCTGGCGCAATCGATGTGGACACCGTTTGGTCACTTGCCGATTCCCCCTACGAAGTCACGAAGGATGTGACGGTGAAATCCGGCGCGACGCTCACGATTGAACCGGGTGTCGTGGTTCAATTTCGTGAAAACACCGACTTGGAAGTCACGGGCCAATTACTCGCCGAAGGAACACCTTGGCAACGAATTACGTTTAACAAAGCCGCGGGTGAATCCGGTTGGGATGGGTTGAAATTTGTGGACACACTGCAAGACAACCGAATCACTCACGCCGACATGTTGCATGGGGATGACCAGGGAGAAGCGATTGACATTTCCAATTCGCGTCTGCTGCTCGACCATGTTACTTGGTCCGGAACAAGCGGAACGATTCTCGAGCTAGATCATCCATCGCTAATTGTAAGAAACTCTCATTTCCCAACTTCCCGCGGCGGCGAGATAATCCACGGAGAGCACATTTCTGACAGTGAATACCTGATCATCGACGGCAACGTCTTCGAAAACAGCGACAACGGTGGAGATGTCATTGATTTCCTCGGAGCGGAACGACCGGGTCCCGTCCTCCAAATCCTGAATAATGTTTTCAAAGGCGGAGGCGACGACGGGCTCGACCTCGACGGGACAGATGCCCACATCGAAGGCAATCTGTTCATGAACTTCCGCAAGAATACCGGGCGGAACACGACCTCCAACGCCATTGCTACTGGCCTCCCACAAAACGGTGATGACAATCGCACTGAGATCACGGTCGTGCGTAATATTTTTTTCGACAACGATCATGCACTGTTGCTTAAGGAAGATGCCTTTGCAACAGTCCAGCACAACGTATTTGTGGGTTCGAAAAAAGCCGTCATTCAATTCAATGAAGTTGGTGGAACGGCCGTCAAAGGGGCAGGGCGGGGGGCGTCACTGACAGGAAATATCCTTTGGGAAAACAAGCTTCTTTTCAAAAACTTGGTCAGTCAACCCAAGTTCACCACCGAATTATCGGTTGATTATTCGTTATTGCCAAATGAAATGGTCGACTTGGGTGGCACATCGATCAACGCTCACGAACTTGGGCAGGGCAACCTCGCAGGTGATCCACAGTTTGTCAATTTAGAAGATGGAGAATTTCAATTGTCAGCTGGATCGCCAGCGATTGCCGCAGGTCCCGCGGGCCTCGACATGGGTGCCTATGTCGAATCGGGGCCGACCGTTATCCCAGTGGTCATCGACAGTGAAAACGATTCCGTCACCTCGTTTCTCGTCGGCGGACCAGGAATTACTCGCTATCGATACCGCTTGGATGACGCCGCGTACAGTCAGCTTACAACCATTGATCAGCCGATTCAGTTCGCTAAGCTACCGCAAGGCGAGTTCCTGCTGGATGTCGTCGGTATGAACAGTGCGGGTGAATGGGCAATCCCAACCGTGCCCGCTTTTGGCAATCGAATTGGAACCATCATCGCTCCGCAACAAGTGCGAGCCAACGAAATACTTCCCATTGTCATTCGAGCCCTCGATTGGCAAGGCAACGTTAACAGTAACGTTTCCATCCCCGTGCAACTGGATAATCTGCAACAGCTTGATGCGACCGATGTCCAAATCAAGAAGGGGGTTGGTTCCTACGCACCGGTCGTCAACGCGGAAGCTGATTTCCAACTTTCCTTGACTGGCTCAGATGACTCGTACGATATCCAGGTGATCGATGAGACGTTCCCGGTGGAACACTACTCCGGCGCCTTGGTCGGTGACACCGTCTGGGATGCCAACGTTGAGCACCGAATCACCGACGACTTGCTCATCCCTGAGGGAAGCACGCTGACCATTCAGCCGGGAACACGTGTACTTCTTGGCGACAAAGTCAACTTGCGAGTGGAAGGGACCATCCTTGGCTTGGGATCGATGGAAAGCCCTCTTCTTTTTAATTCGCTGAACCGAGATTTAGCTTGGGGTGGCATTGAAATCGACGGAGGTCATGGACAATTCTCTTATGCCCTGATGACCCACGGCGGTGCCGACAACGCTCGCAATTTTGGCCATTCGAACAGTCAACCTGTTGTGATGGTTCGAAATGGAACCCTCAACTGCAACCATCTCTTTGTCGTCAACAATGTGGGCAAAGCCTTCGGTGCACGGCGATCACAAATCACCATCGACCACTCAATTATTTCAGATGTCGACACGGGCGGAGAGTTTTCGTCAAGCGTAGCCAAGATTTCCGATACATGGATCAAGAACATCTCGAATGGAAACTCCAATGGATTCGTTGATGATGACAACGACGGACTCTACTTTGCAGGTGTTCATCCGTCTGGCGAACCATCTCAGTTCACCGACAGTTTTGTAATTGACACCCAAGACGATGGCCTCGATCACAACGGAGCTCACCTCGAGATCGTGAATGCTTGGATTGAAGGCGTCACCCACGAAGGCATCGCGAGCAGTAACGCGAATCAAGTGACAATCCATAAC
Organism: Pirellulaceae bacterium; assembly: GCA_029243025.1. Lineage (NCBI taxonomy): Bacteria > Pseudomonadati > Planctomycetota > Planctomycetia > Pirellulales > Pirellulaceae > Pirellulaceae bacterium. The sequence goes on from JAQWSU010000045.1 coordinate 520,361, forward strand.
TCAGTCTTCCAAAAAAATAACCAGGGAGTTGAAGCGGGCTATGGTAGTCCACAGCTCGTCGTGAAGCAGAGCGTTATTACACAGAATACAAACCAAATCGATCCGAACAGTCCCGTCACTGCCGGGTTGCGTTTTGGCGACGGCTATGACGGGCAAAACGGCGACTACGAAGGTCAAATCACAGCCGAGTATCTCGTCATCAGCGAGAACGGTGACAATGTCCGCAACTATGATGGCACCATTCCCGGGGCTCGGCCTGGCGCGATTGTGATCACGAATTCGATGACGAACGATGAAGAATTCAACAGGACCGACAAGAACACAACGGGCACACCTATTTTCAGCAACAGCAAACATCTGTTACGCGGCTCGGCAGGCTTTCAATCGGGACCCGACAATTTACCCCTGGGACGCTCCATCAAGCCCAAAACGGTGGCCTTTTCAGTTGGCTCCAAAGCCGACTTCAATAACGACGGCCAATTGACAGCCGAAGACATTGATCTACTGTGCGAGCAAATCCAGCAAGATGCTCCTGATTTTCGATTCGACCTGAACAACGACGCGCGCGTCGACGCGCGCGATCGAGACGAACTGATTTTCTCCCATTTCCGAACAACTTACGGTGATGCCAATCTCGATGGCCTGTTTGATTCAACTGACCTTGTCCAGATTTTCCAACGCGGTCTGTATGAAGATAACATTCTACGAAACGCAGGTTGGGCGGACGGTGACTGGAATTGCGACAGCGAGTTTTCCTCAAGTGACTTGGTCTTATCGATGCAAACCGGCGACTACAGTGACGCCGCAGCAAGTCGCGCGGCAATATCAGCCGCACTAGCTGACCTACCTGAAATTAATGATGGTAGCCAGAAACGGCACCGGGCTTCCCCACTCACTTAAAAAGGTCGTTGGCGTCGCCAACTCACCCACAGGACGAACAGTGGCAACAAAAAGCCAATCTGCGGTTCCGGAACTAAGTGAGCGGCGGCGTGACCGAACACCGGCGGCTGCTCAAAGCGTCCAGTTGCGAGTGCAAGCACCAAATCACTGGTAGTGAAATCGCCGTCGTGATCCCAATCGCCAGACAGCCAATCGGCATTACCGTTTTCGCCATCTTCGTAAGTTCCAAATTGAAAGACGGCAACCAAGTCCTGTGTATCAAACGCTCCGTCACCTGTTGCGTCACCCGCAAAAGCTCGATAGTTCGTTAAGCTGACACCGTTGGCATCGTGCTCCAAAATCCGAAACAATCCATCTCCTGCAAAATGCGTTTGCGATGTGGCCGTTTGAGAATCAAATCTCAAGGAGTCACCGTCGTATTCAAAAAAACGCAAGTTGCCGACCCGCCTGCCCACCGACAAGAAACGAAACTGATCGAATTCCGCCGCGTTTACTGGATCAAGATAGTCATCCGTGGTTTCCACTGACATTCCACCACGGATAATCAATCGATTTCCGACATGAATGAAATCGTTCACGGGGCTACCATCCGCGGCAGCACCAATTTGCATTTGCAAAACGCTTGCACCGCCTAGCGTCAGATCTCGCTCGACTGAAATCGCCCCGATCTGATCACCGGGTCTCACATCATTGAAAAACGTCGCCGATCCTTCTACCTCAAACTCACCTCCGATAGGGCCGCCTGCCCGAAGCAAATCGGGAACCACTCCGTTGATCTCTATCAGGCCAGTCCCTCGTACGATCAAACTGGTTGCGCTTGTCATCCGCCCGTTCATCTCGACGAATACGTTGTCTGCTAAGTCGACCAGACCGCTAACAATATGTAAGTCACCTTCATCCAAAAGATAATCACCCTGAAACTCAGCTGAGTAAATAGTGCGAGGCCCATCCAAATGAACAACCTGTGATTCGGAATTCAGACTAAACAGCAGGTGATCTCCTGGGCGGGCAATCGTATCCTGACGAGCAGTTCGTGACCAATTCAACGGATCATCCCAATGCTTACCATCTCCAGGATCACCGGCAGTTGGATCACTCCCGTGCCAAACAGCTTGTCCCGCGTGGTCAATCAAGAGATCCTGTCGGGCATTAATGATTGATCCATCAACACTGGGAAGTCCCAGTAAACTCATTGATAGATTGGCGCCGTCACCGTTCCGTATTGGTTGCCACGGCGCTTCGTAAGGAATTTGGTCACTCTGTGGCCGCAGACGAGTGCCACGACTTACTTCATAAAGATCAGTTCCTCGACTTACCTGCTTTCCCCAGACAAAGAAAGGAACCGTGTACATATTTGGATTCGTTGCATCATCATGAAACAGCCCAAGACCTCCATGGTCGGATGTGAGCACAATGGTGGTGTTTTCACGCAAGCTATCATTTTGCTCAATCATTTCAAAAACACGCCCCAAGTGTTGATCGACTAAGGCAACAGATGCATCCCAGGATTCAGTACGCCAACCCCACCTGTGCCCCGCCACGTCGGGTTCTGCCAGATGCAGGAACGTATAGTCAAACTTTTCGATTGGCATCTCAAGCACAAAGCGATCGATCAACTCGGATGAAGTGCCATTGGAATTAAGGAACAGATAGCGATCAATCTTGTCTGTTCCCTGATCGCCGTTTTCCAATGCCTGGTCCCGACGCCCTCCATCCGTCTCGTCTGTGCTGTTATACGACTGTTCAAAAATGACAAACTTGGACTTATTGGCGTAGAACCCGGTTTTTAGTCCTAAATCATGGGCAATGTCGAAAGTGCTGGGTACATACGATAAATTTGGATTACCAGCATTGTGCAATGTGTCACTCGCGCGCGGCGTAGAATTATTCGTATAGCCGTGATGCAGGCTCGCATCGTCACCCGACTGGTTGACGGGTCTTCCAGTCAACATCGTGGTGTGATTTGGCAAGGTAAAGGTATTCGAGTAGTCCGATCGCGCGTTGAAGGTCGTGCTACCTTCATCAATAAAGCGTTGAAAGTTCCCAAATGAATCGGGCTGCGAATCCAAGAGTCGCCGGAGGCCTTCTGAGTGCAGCCCATCGACACTGAGCTGGATCACATGCCGGTTGGTTTGCGCTGATGAGGAAGCGCAAATGGAAAGCAAAGCCGCCAACAGAAACACAACTCGCATCCGCTCAACTCGTCTGCATGCAGGACAACTTAAAACATCACAAAAAAACAGCTCGCAAGCAACTTTGTATCCTGGCAGGGCAGTATCCTGCTCCCGTACAATTCCGATTCCTGCTGCCAGCCCCTATTTTCCCATGATAACCCGGCAACCAACATCTGTATGAAAATTCGAGACAATCGGCCAAGAATCGCCCCGAGTCCTGAAAACGCCAGGGAGATTTACCTAATCGCCCTCCGGAGCGGCTTATGTCTGTTTGCATGTTATTTTGCGATAACATCGATCAGCGAGGGGGACGAAAACAACAGCCTGCCGAAGAAGTTTCCTAATACACAAGCGAAACAACAGACCCCCGATCCCCCCGACAAATCGCTTGCTCGCATGTCGCTGCCACGCGGATTTCACGCCACTCTTTTCGCAGGCGAACCGGATGTCACTCAACCTATCAGCATGACCATTGACGATCGTGGTCGCCTATGGGTGGCACAATGTTTCACATCACCCGATTGGGTTACAACAGCTACCGGACCAGATCGCATTCTGATCTTCACGGATACAAATCAAGATGGACATTTTGATTCCAAACACGTTTTCGCAGACAATCTCCCCAATCTAACCAGCATCGAAGTTGGACTGGGTGGTGTCTGGGCATGTTGCGCACCCAATTTAATTTTCATTCCAGATCGAGATCGGGACGATCGTCCCGATGGACCAGCTGAGATTCTTCTGGACGGATGGACGACTCCCGAACACAACGTGTTCAACGGTCTAACTTGGGGGCCAGACGGTTGGCTCTACGGTTGCCATGGCATTCTCGGGTCATCGTTCGTCGGATCTCCTGGCACGCCCAAGTCCCGCCGACAAGAAATCAACTGTGGTATTTGGCGTTTCCATCCACGTGCAAAGCGTTTTGAAATCGTCTGCCATGGAACCACGAATCCGTGGGGTTTGGATTTTGACGAACGAGGGCAGGGTTTTTTCACCAATTGCGTCATCGGTCACCTCTGGCAGATGATCCCGGGTGCCCGTTATCAACGGATGTTTGGTGAGCACCTCAATCCTCACCTCTATCAATTAATCGACTCGTGCGCGGACCACCGTCATTGGCACGGTGGAGACTGGACCAGTTCTCGATTTGGTATCACCCACGATTCGGCAGGCGGCGGACATGCTCACGCGGGCTGCATGATCTATCTGGGTGACAATTGGCCAGACACTTATCGCCAATCCGTCTACACCTGCAACATTCATGGCAACCGCGTCAATCGTGATCTGCTACAACGCAAAGGATCCGGATACGTCGGTATCCACGCAGACGATTTCATGTTGGCCAACAGCCCCTGGTTTCGGGGTCTCGAATTAATTTACGGACCTGACGGAGGTGTATTCATCAGCGATTGGGTGGACTATGGAGAATGCCATGATAACGACGGCGTCCATCGGTCTAGCGGACGGATCTACAAAGTCATACACGAACCTGTTCGGCGGATACCCACCGACTTTGATCTCGCCGAGGAAACGAATGAACAACTGGTAAAACGCCAATTCCATCACAACGCTTGGTACGCACGGCGGGCCCGGTTGCAATTACAACAGCGATCCATGGAATCCCCCACATCGACCACATCGCTTCAGGAAGAACTTGTCGCAAAGATTGCCAACCATCAGCTGGATGACCTCTTCCGATTACGCTATCTCTGGACGCTTCACGTTACCGGTCTCGACAACGAGCACCTACTGGCGAGCCTGCTGGATGACCGTTCAGTCGACCTCCGAGTCTGGGCAATTCGACTATTGACCGACCGCAATTCCATTTCGACATCAACCAAGGTCAAACTGACAGAACTCGCACGGGAGGAACCATCACCCTTCGTGCGTTTAGAGTTGGCATCTGCCTTGCAGCGTCTCCCCGAGACGATTGGATGGAAAATTGGCGAGGCTTTGCTAACCGAACACGATGTCGCTGACGAAACGTTAACGCTGATGACCTGGTACGGGATCGAGCCTTTGGTTTGTCGTTCTCCCGGTCGAGCATTGCGGCTCGCTGCGTCATCACGCGACGGCAAGGTCAGCGAATTCGTGATGCGTCGCCTGGGGGCGTCACCCGCCACTGAATTTTGGGCAACAAAAATAATTTCAACACTTACGACCTCGCCCAATACGAAACGGCAAATCCACCTACTGCGTGGACTTCAGCAAGGAATCCGCACTCGCAACAGCCAACAACTCGCACTACGTTGGCCCCCATCATCGGCAGACCTTTATGCACACACCGATCGAGAGCTTGGTCGACTGGCATTGATGACTGGGTTGGCATTAGGAGATTCAACCGCGAGAAAACAGCTGCAAGACTTGGCACGCAATCCCAACGCGAAAAAGCATCATCGCCAAACAGCGATTTCGACGCTCAGTGAAGAAGCGCATTACGATCTGGCGTTTCTGTTGCTCGACCTGCTAGAAGACAATGAAGTCCGCGTATTTGCCTTGCGAGGACTCTCAAACACCAAGCAGGGGAACGTGGCCCAGGAAATACTTTCCCGCTATCGATCCTACAATGCGGATGAAAGGCAGGCCGCCATCAACACAATGGCGTCGCGTCCTCAATGGGCATTTGCGTTGCTGGATGCCATCTCAAGAAAGAAGATTCCTCCATCGGATGTGACAAATTTCCAGATCCGCCAGATGAAACTGATGAAGCAACAAACTATCAACGCACTGATTGCTCGTATTTGGCCAGTGACTCGATCCTCTTCAGCCGATCAACAACAGCAGATTGCGAGGTACAAATCGATTCTCGGTAACGACTTCCTCAAGCTTGGAAACGCGGGCGAGGGCAGGGCGGTCTTTAAAAAACGGTGCGCGAATTGTCATCGATTATTTGATGACGGTGGAGATTTCGGACCAGAGCTGACGGGATCCGGCCGAAAAAATCTCGACTACATCCTGCAAAACATTGTCGATCCGAGTGCGACCTTGGCATCTTCCTATCGGATGACAATCTTGGAAACGGCGGATGGGAATGTTCTCTCTGGGGTCGCCATCGACCGTGGTAACGGCGCCATCGAGTTACGGACGCCCGAACATTCGAGAGTTTTTCAAAAATCACAAATCGAAAGCCTCACTCCATCACGACAGTCACCCATGCCCGACGGATTGCTCGACTCGCTCAGCGAAAAGCAACTTCGCGATTTGATCTGCTACCTGTACTCTGACGAACAGGTAGCAATGCCTACAGTTCCAACTCGACCAGCAGAAACGCCATGAAAAAAACTTCAGTCGGCGGAAGATCGAACAAGGTATCTTCCGAAAACCAACCCTTGGTTTTGAAGACCGCGGTCAGCACCAGCTAAACAAGCACTTCCTGCTATTTTCACAGGGGTTTCCGGGAGTAACCTCTTTCGCCTGACGCCCGTTTGACGCCTGCACCCCCCGGTTTTGAGTAGTAACACCGTTGGTACATTGTCAAAAATGCCACCACCGATGTGCGTCAGCGGTGGCGTTCTAACACGCGTTTAGGTTTAGGAGATCAACGCATGGCGAACGCCAATTCTATCGCTTCGTGTGGCGGCGCGAAACCAGCGAAACCGTATCCTTCGTTTCCGTTGTATGCTCACAACACGAAACGATAGGCCAAAAAGTTCAAGGGTAAGGTGTACTACTTCGGCTCGTGGGCCAACCCTCTGGGCGCTTTGCGGAAGTACGAGAAATGGCGAGAGTTGCAACGCACTGACTACGCGCCTCGCGACCGAGGCGGCCTGACAATCAAGCAACTCTTTGACGCTTGTCTGGCGAGTCGCGAAGCCGATTTGCGATCCGGCGAGATCGTCCAGCGTACATTCGACTCGCTTCTAAAGACTGGCAAGTTTGACGCCGACTTCTTCGGCCGACAGCGGCCAGTCGCGTCGTTAAAGCCGAATGACTTCGCAGCACTCAAAACCAATTTCGCCGAGCGGAAAAACCCGGTCGGCGCCACCAATGAGATCAACTGAGCGAAGTTCTTTTTTGACTGGTGAGTCAAGAACAACCTCATTGACCCACCTAAGTTCGGAACGCAATTCGAGCGGCCGAAGCGATCGACTGGGACTCCTCCTTCGCCAGTCTTATGGCAGCGTGGAAACGGGTGTGCTCACGATCAACATGGCCCAAGATCCAGAGACGACCGCCGAATCTGTTGGACGCCCATTACCGGGAATTAGCTTGGCAATACTCGACGAGGCCGGGAATCCGCTTGCTGCAGGCACGGTTGGTGAAGTCTCTGTTCAAAGCCCCGGGGCCGGTAAGCCATGCCGAGCGGACGCCCGCCGTTACCTCAAACCTTTGGACGGCTGGATTCGAACGAATGATCTCGGTCGCCTTGACGACGAAGGCCGATTCTACCTCACCGGACGCAAGGGAAGAATCATCAACGTGGCCGGGCGGAAGGTACTCCCCAGCGAAGTCGAAAAAGTCCTCAGTCATCATCCGGCGGTAAAGCAGGTCGTTGTCGTACCTCATCGCGACGCCTATGGAGAAGAGGCAGTCCACGCCCTCGTAGTGGTTGGAGAGAAGTGCACGGCGTCTGAATTAGTAACGCATTGTCGAGCCTTAATGGCTGACTACAAGGTGCCCCGGTTTATCGAATTCCGCGACTCGCTGCCCTAGAGATTTGGAAGGCAGTCAGACTGAAACCGGCAGCAGTGGGCGGCGACGTCTCAGAACGCCGACATAGTCCCGGAAAAATGTCTGCCACCCAAGGCGTTCCAGGCACAGGGTCATGTACAAGTCGACCTACAGCCGCATTCCGGTGCCCCAATGGGCCAATTCGACGAGTCGCATTCGGCAACCTTGACGTCCAACCACCTACATACCACGTGCCGAGGTGGTTTGACGAACCCTCGAGGGATGAGCGGACGCTCGAAAATGAACGACCAACCCACTCGGCAATTTCATCTAGCGGAACAAACCATTCCAATCAAAGTTCTCAGCCTGACGCGGCGTTTCATCTTTCATCTGCACCGATCCATCAGCGGGCATTAGCTCCAAGTCATCGTCCGCCGCGGGTCCCTTGTCAGTTCCAGCCTGTAGGAACCGCAAGGCACTTCGAGGTTCTGCGGGCTTTTCTTCCGGAGTCGGCATGCTTTCCGTAGCAGGTTGCGACTTGGGCATTCCACCCTCGCTACCTCCCGGCAACTCTTCGTCGAGCTTCGATTTCGGAATCACCTGCTCTTCTTCACTCAGAGTAGTCGGATGTCCTTGAATGATCTCGGCAGCCCCTTGTGGAACCGCACCGCGACTGACGACAGCAGGACGCGTGTAACCGTAGTCAAAGTAGTAACTCGCATCTCGTCGACGAGCACGTATCAAAGCATCAAAGTACCCCTTCGCTGGCCAGGGCCCCTCTTGCAACATCACACCGCAGAACTCGATTAATGAGCCTTTGCGGAAATGGACTTCGACAATTGACATATTGTATTGCGTCAGTGACTGATAAAAGGAAATTTGTGCATCCGCCGCTCGTCGCTGGGCATCGAGCAGGAAGTCAAGCGTGACGGTTCCAGCATCAAGTTTGTTTTGTAGAACCTTCACCTGTCGGAAAGCTGCGGCCCGCTGCAAGAAGGCTGTCTGCGTGAGGGCAAAGTTTGCATCCAGTCGCTGTACAGCGTCGGTAAGAGCGTGGGAAATCTCAAGTTCGAGATCATCCATTCGTGCCTTGGTCCGGGCCAATTGTAGCTGCTGATGACGCACGGCCGAATGTTCAGCACGGAACCCTAGCGGCACTTGCACATCGACTCCAAACCTCCATTCCTGAAAACGACCGTCGGTCAGACTTTCAAAAGCAGTCGAGCCCGGTTCAGGAAAATCCAAGCCATTGCGAGAATTCAACAACTCATCGCCCAACCCAACCCAACGGTAAAGGGCGACCAAGTCAACTTGCGGCAACAAACTGTTCTTGGATGCTATGTATTCAAGTTCGCGTTGCTTGACTAACCATTTCTGACGTCGTATTTCACTGCTTCGAGTCAACGCTTCTGCAAGGATATCTGACCAATCAAATTGGACACGAGCAATCGTAGGTTCATCCGAAGGTCGAATAATCCGACCGTCCGTTGGGGCGATGCCCAGCAAATAGCGAAGCTGACGTTCGGCGATGAGAAGATCTCGCTTTGCCTCTTCAACTCGCCCTCGGAAGAAATAGTATTGTTCCCGAGACTGCGGTTCCTGTTCGCCGTCAACATCGCTCGCATTAATTCGTTTCCAAGTTAGCAGAGCACTGTCGCGACCAATTTTGGCGGTTTCCAGATTGCGATACCAGTAATACAGCTCCCAGTAAGCTCTTTCAACGGACGCTAAGTGATTTCGAACTGATTGCTCGAACTGCACAAGAGATACGTCTGTTCGAATGCGAGCCAACAAAACGGGAACGCGGTTAATCTGAGTACCCCCACCCCGCATTAGAGGATGACGCGCCTCCGCTTCAAATGAAGTCAACCATTCACTGGCCAACACTCGCAGAGGTCGGTTGGAAGCATCGTAGGTCGATACGTTTCTAAATGACCATTGCGTTCCAGTAGCGGCTCGCTTTGTCAGCTCTGACTCGAAATTCACGTTGTCCCGATCCAAGATACGAGCAAAAATCACAGCCGGATCAGAATCGTCATCCACATTTTGAGGTCGGTCGGTACGATCCCAAAACAGATTCGTATTCCATTGTGTGTCAAAAGCTGACAGAGCCGTCTCGACACCATTCGGTCCGGACTCCTCAATTGCCGGATCGTAGATCGTCGGAGTGAAGTCGGCGTTGATACTCAGATTCTCAGGCGGTCCAGCCACCAACTGCCCAACCTGTCGCGTTTGCCTTACGGCTGCGATCGTACGCATCACTTTGCTGTTTTTCAAAGAAATCGAGATCGATTCCTCCAGCGACAGCTCCCACGGAACACCAGGTTCTGAATGGGTGATTGAAAACGGAATATGGGCATTCGCCGCGTCGGGAATGACTTCCGAATTCACATCGGGATAGTCCAGCTGAGTCGCCTCATCGAGTAGATGGGACAGATCACCGTCTTCGTTAAGAAAAAACGGTTGTGTTGGCTGACACCCGGTGAATAGAAAAAGTGATAGTAAGGTGTAAACCGTTACTTTTTGGAATCGCCGATGCATCAGTTTGGCTTCCTACTAGGCGTTGCGTACCGCTGCGACAACATCAATCCGGCCACGGAGAACCGAACCGAACGCACGCAGCGCGAGCGCTCGATCATCAAATAAGTCCCCCCCAGCCAATGTCGTCGCCCGTGCGATGTAGCGCAACCCGCAGACAAATCAATCGGCAAGAATGATATCGACGCAATAACCGTCAAACTTTGGCCAATCCGCAAACTTTCACACCCGTCGCCTGCTGGCATCGACAGCAGGGCAGCCGACACCGATCACAAACGCCATAAATCGCTATCGGTGAAGTCGGCGATAGCCGCGTTTCGCTACGGCCACTTAGCTAGAAATGCGCGATTAGTCTGCAGGGAGAAGATGTGTTTCAGCAGCTTTCGCGAGCTCCGAAACAGAAGGCACTCCCGCTTGCACGTGCAAGCGCAAGCCGTCGCGATCCACGAGAATAGACGACGGAAGTGCATCCGACTTGGTTTCCGATCGAATCAACGCCAACACGCGCTGGCGGGTCGTATTATCGATGTTGGCCAGCAACTGATAATGGGGCTGATACTTATCCAAATAGCTTTTGAAATCTTCCCTTGTTTCAATCGGGTCAGCGGGAACCGCCCAGATCGTTAATTGTTCCGTGGAAAATGCCTCGCGCAGCCGTGCTATTTGCGGCAGTTGACGCTTGCAAGCTTCGCACCAGGTTGCGGTAGTCACAATCAAGTGTAATTGAGCACGATCGACATCCGACAGAAGGGCCATGATCTCCGTCTCAAACCGATCCACGGTGGCTGCTGCCGGGGTAGTCGTTGCCCTGTAAGCCCGTTTTTCAAACAGTTGCCCATCGACGGCTTCTTCGTAAGCTATCAGCAATTGATTAGCAGCCAGTTTTTCGATCGACGTTGATTTCCCAGAAGGCCAGTTAACTACCAAGTTGTCGATCGTATCGGACTGTCCAAGACCGACCAACATGGTGTCCGAATTTTGAGCAGCAAAGCCTTCCCCACATCGCAACTCACGCATCAGTTTTAGCTCACCCGCAGCAATCCGGACGCGTACACCGTAGGCGTCACGAGCACTGTATTGGTCAGTTGAGTGCGATTGTTGGTTACCGCCGACAAATCGTATTGCGATAAACCTTCCGTTGAAAGAATCGACCTCTCGCATCCGATTCCGATACAAGTTCAGAAGCGGTCGATTTGCATTCGTGAGTGCAAGATCAAACCAACCATCATGATCATAATCCCAAACTGCAAAAGCTCGACCATCAGCAACATTATCAACGCCCGAGATGGCCGAGACATCCTTGAATCGTGTGCCCGCTTGATTGAGAAATAAACAATTTCGTTCGTGCCCACTGAAGGAATGCCAGCGTAACTGGCCATCGACCGTCTCTTTACCGCGACTGTAACGAGTCGCCATCAGATCATCGATTTCACCGGTGAGCGGATCAAGCTTCCACTGTGGGCTTCTGCGAAAGTGATTCTGCGACAGGGTTTCATCGGAACGCACGACCGTGCGCCAGAAATTGCTTCACAAATCGACATCGGTTTCGTATTCAGCCGGAGCTGTGTAGTAACCGCTGGCTACATAAATATCTTGGAACCCATCGTTATTAAAATCGGCCAACTGTCCTCCCCACGCCCAACCAGCCTGCGCGACGGACAATTGCGGCGAAGACAAGCCTGACACCAAGTCGAAACGACCGTTCGTTTGTCGATACAAATAATTACCAGTCGCAAGTCGCGTGATGCGATGATCGAGTCCATCGACCAACCGTGTGATGCGCCGTCCCGCCTTGCTATACATATTACTCACATACAAATCAGGCTGGCCATCATTGTCATAGTCGCCCCATGAAGCGCCCATCGCAAAACCAAGCTTATCGATCCCTGACTGTTCGGATACATCACTCCATCCGTTGGATCCATCGTTGCGAAAAAGATGGTCCGGTGCAAAATCATTCGCCACATACAGATCGACATCGCCGTCGGAATCATAATCCGACCAGGTGGCTTGAAACGAGTTTCGCCAAACAGCTAATTGCTCGTTAGTCGCCGCAGGTCGAAATCGACCATCGCCCACATTTTCCAGCAACAGGTTGGGAGGACCAATTTGGTTGATAAAAGAACGGTTTCCTTGTTGGTGTCGTTGTTTCAGTTCCGCCGATTGTTGATCGGTCAGATAGCCATGAATTCGATGTTTGGGATTCGACAGGTCAGCGTCGATTCGACGACTCACATCGTCTTGATGGTAAGTCGAAAAATAAACATCGATTAATCCGTCATTATTAAAATCAGCCGCCGATACCGAGGTGGCTTCGTAGGGCAACTCCCCTGCCACCCATTGGCCTGATCGTTCAATGAAGCGACCATTTTCGTTCACCCAATACTGACTACGCTCAAGACTTCTAGCCAGCATCAGATCCTTGTCACCATCATTGTCGAAGTCAACGAAAACCGCCGCATTCGAACGTCCATCAATGTCCAATCCGTACTGAGCAGCAACCTCCTCAAAAGTCCCATCAGCTTGATTCCGCAATAGTAAGTTCTTTCCCCAACGAACAGTCAGATACAAATCGTCAAATCCATCCTGGTCAATGTCGACAACTGCGATGCCCGGGTGATGGGCCGTTGAGATCGGAAAAAAACGATCATCGCTATGATTGCCTGATAAGGAAGCACGTCGTTGCGGATAGTAATGTCGCGTCGCATATTGCCAATGCTTCGATTCTTCGAATTGAAGTCGAGTCGACGTATCCGAAATTGCAGACTTCAACTGGTCTTCGAAGAGCAGTTGAGGACTTTCAAGCGTCTTGAGCTGCTCCAGTCTCCAACCTGCAATCAGCCATTGATTTCTCACCCTTTCCCAATTCAACTGCAAGCGCGCTTGACAGTCTGCCCAATGACCGTTGAGTAAGCGAGCTCGGCCTCGGAATTTAATGCGGGTGGCAAACTGACTGTTCGATGAACTCATCCTGTGGGCATCAATAAATGCGAATTTTGCGTTTTCGAAATAGGCGACATTCGCCAAGAATCGCTTCCACAAGTTAAGCTGCTCGCGGCTTTGAATGGACGGCTTCGAAACACAGGTCCATGTTTGATCTGGCGCAGGCACCTGCCTTGAAGGTGGATCAGGTACCAGATCGGTTACGAGCACCCGATCAGCAAACAAAGCTCTGGCCCGCTGGTCCGGTAATTTCAAATTGTGAATACTCGCTGAAAGCCGTTGCATGCTCGGCGTCAACGCGATAATCAGCTCTTCATTGCCCACGATCTGAGCTACCGGATCAGGAAGCATTGGAGTCGTCGGCTCGTCCGCAACAGGTGGGGCACAACCGATGGCGAAGATCAAAAAACTGCCCGCTGCCATGCTGAATTTACAACACATCTCTCCAGTATACCGGTCCGAGATCGAAAGGCGCTTGCTCAATGCCGAAACGGAAGATCATTGAGCAAGCTGAAAAAATCATTTACTGGAAAAGATTTCGCAAAAAAGGCCTCAGACCGGAACTGACCGAGGCCAGCCAACACAACCCCCTCCAAGGAGGGATGTCGAATTATCTCACCTTAGCGGCGAATGGCAGGATTTTCTTGTATTCGCGTTCAACCACGTTTATAAATTGAGACTCGTAAGGATTTCAAACAAACAACCAGCAGGATAGGCACAATGAGATTTTGCAACTCCCCACGATACACGACAATTTGCACGATCGCATTGCTGGCCGTTTATTCGACCAGCCCAGTCGCCGCCATCGAAGTCGCGGGTGAACTCTTTGTAAATTTAGATGCTTCCACATTTTCGACAGGTGATGCTGCCTGGAGTAATGCGGGCAGCTACGTTGACTTCGAAGCGGTTAACGGTCCCGAAGCTGGACTCATCGAAACAACACCTGCCATCTTTTTCAACGGCAGCAACGCATTCGTCGGTGGCTCTCTGGAAGAACCGATCGAAGCTCCCGAGGGACTGACCGGTTTCGACCCAACTCGAACGATTGAAGTTTGGGCGTTGAATCCACAAATCAATGCCGAAGAAACGCTTGTGTCATGGGGTAAACGAGGCGGCCCTGACGGGACCAACATGGCGTTCAACTATGGAAATCACGGAAACTTCGGAGCCGTCGGCCATTGGGGTGGCGGTGGACCCGATTTAGGCTGGATTGATGACGAATTCACGGCTGGAGCTCCGGACAAAAACGAGTGGCATCATCTGGTTTACACCTATGCGGGTGAGGACGATCCGTATGCTCGAGTCTATTCAGACGGAGAACTCTGGTACGAAGAGGACATGGATACATGGGGGGGCCTCGACACCTACCCCGATCCAGCGATCGCCATTGCCGCACAATGGGAAAATGATGGATTAACGCTCAACACCGGCTTGATGGGAAATCTAGCAATTGGTCGTGTGCGAATTCATGACGGAGTGTTGACCGACGATCAAATCATGGCGAATTACGATGAAGAGAAGGCTGCATTCGTCAACCCGGGTGAAAAACCTCCCGTACCCGCTGAGTCTTTGCGTTTCTCTCCGATTCACCGTTACGACTTCTCTAACGACGTCGCTGACTTAATTGGCAATGCGAATGGCGTGATCATCGACGAAGGTAGCACCCAAAATTTCGAGTTCGGCAATGGGAAACTTGATCTCTCAGAAAATTCTGGGGAACGCTCAGCCGAGATCACCGAAGATGCCTATGTCGATCTGCCGAACGGGATCGTTTCCGCCGCCGCGAACTCCAATTCAAGCGGAGCCGTCACCTTCGAGTTCTGGGCATCTGTCTCAGAGATACATACCTGGCAACGATTCGGTGACTTTGGCAATAGCAATAATGGTGAGGACACTTCCGACGGCGGTAGTGACGCCGACTATTTGCTGATCACACCGAATTCAGGACGATACAACAATGGTCTTGAGATCACCAACCATCCTGCCGGCGGTCTAGAACCTAACGTAGGAGCGACGGGTCCCTTTCCAATCGACGAAGATGTTCACGTGGTGGCCGTTTACGATCACGAAGACGATTCGAATGGTGCGAACGGATCCATGCATCTGTATATGGATGGTGAATTGATCGGGTCCAATGAATTGGCTGCTGCTTTTGACCTCAGATCAATAGAAGACGAAAACAATTGGCTAGGTCGATCCCAATGGAATGACCCTGTTTTCGACGGATCGTACGATGAGTTTCGCATCTATGATTATGCTCTCACGGAAGGTGAAGTCATTGGCAATTACAACTCGGGGGCTGACACTGTCAATACAGGCGGCGGCTCGGGGGACTACAATAACGACGGATTAGTCAACGCGGCAGATGTAAATCTGCAAGCCGAAGCGATCGCCTCGACGGAACCGGATTTGGCATTGTTTGATGAGAACAACGACCAAGTGGTCAACGATGTTGACCGTTATATTTGGGTGCATGAACATGCTCAAACCTGGATTGGTGATGCAAACCTCGACGGGGAATTTAACAGTAGTGATCTTGTCACTGTTTTCAGCGCCGCCAAATATGAGTCAGGGCAAGCAGCCCTTTGGGAAGAAGGGGATTGGAACGGCGACCAGCTCTTCAGCAGCGGCGATCTTGTCGCAGCATTTAGTGACGGTGGCTATGACAGTGGCGCCCGACCTCCCGCGGCTGTTATTCCAGAGCCATCAAGCATGTTTTTGACACTGGCCGGGCTGCTGTCAGTCGGACTTGCAATCAGACGCCGACGGTAGAAAAAATCCAATTACGGCACGGATAAAAAACATGATCCAGATCTCCTGGAATCACCAACTTGCAAATCCCTTTCAATAAGCCTTTCATCGCTGGCAAAGAGCTTTATTACACTGCCCAGGCGGTTACTTTTGGCAATATCGCCGGGGACGGTGTCTACACGAAGCAGTGTGCTCAAGTCCTTGAGGAACTTGGGGCTCATCGAGTTTTGCTGACCCCGTCCTGCACGGCTTCGCTCGAGATGGCGGCCATACTTTGCAATATGGAACCTGGCGATGAGGTCATCATGCCGTCCTACACCTTCGTCTCGACGGCGAACGCGTTCGTACTGCATGGCGCGAAGCCTGTCTTCGTCGACGTTCGGCCCGATACGCTCAATATCGACGAAAATCTGATCGAACAAGCGATCACGGACCGTACAAAGGCGATATGCCCGGTCCACTACGCCGGCGTCGCGTGCGAGATGGACCCGATCATGGAAATCGCCGATCGGCATGGACTTATGGTCGTAGAAGATGCTGCTCAAGGCGTCCACGCGTTCTACAAAGGACGTGCCTTGGGTTCGATCGGACATCTCGGCACCTACAGCTTTCACGAGACGAAAAACTACATCTGCGGCGAGGGTGGCGCACTTTGCATCAACGACGAGAAACTGGTTGAGCGTGCCGAGATCATCCGCGATAAGGGGACCAACCGACAGCAGTACTTCCGTGGGGAAGTCGACAAATACACCTGGGTTGACGGAGGATCCTCGTACGTCCTGAGCGAATTGAGCGCTGCCTTTTTGTTCGCCCAGTTGGAGGAGATGGACTCGATCCAGCAGACCAGGAAACAGCTATTCGACACCTACAGGGAAGGGCTTGCCGACCTTGAGGAAAAACGTCTCGTGCGTCTTCCGATCATTCCCGGCCACTGCCAGTGCAATTACCATATGTTCTACATCCTGCTATCCGATCAGGAAATTCGGGACGCACTGATTCACTACCTGCGAGAACGCGAAATCTACTCGGTCTTCCATTACGTACCGCTCCACACATCGCCCATGGGCCGCACCTTCGGCTACGAGGGAGGCGAACTACCGATCACAGAAGAGTATTCGAATCGCCTGCTCCGGCTGCCGTTCTTCCATGACCTACAGGACTCGGACCAGCGGATGGTTATTGATGCAATCGCAAATTTTTTTACAGGGTGACGAGTGCGAGAACAGGTTCTTCCTGAAAGGTGAAATTTTGGGATGGGTTACATCTACATGTTCGGCTGTATTTCACCTCCCGTTTACGACCCACTCATCATCAAATGGCGAATGACCTCGAAGGGTGAATTGCCCAAGGAGGCTGTCGATCAGCTGGTATTTTCTGCTCCAGGCGTTGTTGGTATGTACGTTGGCAAGACATTCGACCAAGCTAAAAATCGCCCCACGTATGTTATTCAAAGCATGAAGAATTACGAATGATTGTTCAGCCACTACCATGGGATGAAGAATTTTTCGGCTTTACTGTCGGGTCCTTGGTGGTCCCTCCAGCGTCGAGCCCAGATGACGTGTCTGATATTGTGAAATCCTGTGATTGTGATGTGGTTTATGTACAAGTCAAAAACCCCAAGCCGGATCAGCTTGAATGCTTTTCCTCACTGGCTCCGTTGGCCGATCACAAGATCGTGTATAAAAAGACGATCTCGACAGATTTCGTTTTCCCGAAGGAACAATTGTTGCCTTACGAGGGTGGCGTAACAGACGCTCTGTTAGAGATGGCATGGGCAAGCGGCATGCACTCCCGCTATTATTTGGATTGCCGTTTTCAGCCGCACTATCGACGCTTCTATCGCACTTGGCTCGTCAACTCAATTGAGGGTGACTTTGCGGATGTAGTATTCGTTCCCCAAATTGGCGATACACAAGTCGGCTTCGTATCGCTCGTGACCAAGGGCTCCGTTGGACGGATCAGCCTGATTACGGTATCGCAAAACTATCGCAAGCAAGGAATTGGAGGCCAATTGCTCCAGAGCGTCGACGCTTGGTGCTGGGAGTCCGGCCTAAACCAAGTGCGGGTTGCAACTCAGGAAAGAAACACAGACGCCTGTCGGCTTTACGAAAGACACGGCTATCAGGTCGACGAGACCATCGGTATTTATCATTGTTGGAAGTCGTAACGTCCCGGCCATTCACCTCTCCTTGACGATAGTGCCCAACCCCATACCAGCGCAACCACGTAGCTCACGCGCGAGAGAGAAAAATGAATAAAGACATCTCCCCCCAAGAGCAATGGCAACGCTGGTTTCTGATATCGGTCTTGGCCTTTATGTGCCTCGCGATCGCCATCACGAACACATATTACGTTGGAGACGCGACGATTTACCGAGAAGACAAACAAGCCGAAAACCGTGCATTCCACAACAACTTGCTTTACAATCAGCTTCCGGAGGGCGGGTGGGAAGCACATGGTGCAAATGGCACAAACTGCCGGATATTCGCGATTTATCTAGCCGAAACAGTTCACCGTTATTCCGGGGTCGACATTCTCCGCATCTATCGATCGATGGACCTGATCTTCATCGCTCTAACGCTGTTTTTGTCGTTCTTTTTCTTCCGCTCTCTTGTAACGACGAGCACGGCGATCATTGGTATCCTTTACCTTGGCTGGATCCTTCCTCTCACCTATGCCTTCCATGTGTTTCACCCGTGGGATCGAATCGGATGGTTCGCCTGGCTTCTAGCGATCTTCGCTATCAGGAAAGACAAACCTTATCTGCTCGCTATCATTGTCGTCCTGGGAGTCACAATCAAAATGGACCTCCTCGCAGTTGCTGGGCTGTACTTTCTTGTTTACTTGAATCGGACAAACTGGAAACGGGTGACGCTGACGACTGCTGTTATCTCGTTGATGGGTATTGCGACGCTGGCTTTCCTCTCCCATTGCCTTCCGGGAGGAGTAGACACCGACAGGGTCTTCACTCTGATCGGTTGGATGAAGAATAATTACTGGGTGCTTTGCAAGCATCCCATAGATCACCCAGCATTCCTGGCATTCCCTACAATTTTTTGCGTCGCACTAATGGGGCTGAGGAGCAGAAATCGTTTTGCAATAGCATCTTTTTCGTACGGGCTGTTCCTGCTTTCATACATAGCTAAAAGCAATAATTTCATAGAGATCCGGGCACAGATGGGTTTCGTTTTGTTACTCTTGCCGCTCGCCCTTATTGGACTTGATCGAATATTCCAGGCCGAACACGGGCTCCAGGAAGGCGCTCAACCTTAGGCTGAGAGGATGTCTTAAACTCTAAAAGGCCCCCAAAATGCCCAAAAACGAACAACCCAAAACCTTCCTCATCACCGGCGGAGCAGGCTTCATCGGGAGCTGTTTCGTGCGGCTATTGATTGCCGATGGTGTGAAGGTCGTTAACCTGGACCGGCTCACCTATGCCGGGAACCTCGATTCCTTGGCTGAGGTCGCTGACTGCGAGAACCATACGTTCGTCGAGGGCGACATCGGCGACGCCCCGCTCGTGACTCGTTTGCTCAAGGAGCATCAGCCCGACGCGATTGTCAATTTCGCCGCCGAGTCACACGTTGACCGGTCGATTGATGGCCCTCGCGATTTCGTGCAGACGAACGTTGTAGGAACCTTCGAGCTGCTCATGGCCGCACGAGCGCATTGGGGTCAACTGTCTAAACAGCAACGAGACGATTTCCGTTTCTTGCACATATCGACGGACGAGGTCTACGGCTCTCTGGGAGCGACAGGCCGGTTCAAGGAAACGACCGCCTATACTCCGAATTCGCCCTATTCCGCGTCGAAGGCGGCGTCCGATCATTTCGTTCGCGCGTTCCATCACACTTACGGCCTCCCTGTATTAACAACCAACTGCTCGAACAACTACGGTCCTTACCAGTTCCCCGAAAAGCTGATCCCGCTCATGATCCTCAACACGATCGAAGGCAAGCCACTTCCGATCTATGGTGATGGGCAAAACATCCGCGACTGGCTCTACGTCGAAGACCATTGCCGCGCGATCCGATGCGTGTTGGAAAAAGGCGCTGTCGGCGAAGTCTACAATATCGGCGGCGATTGCGAGCGGGCGAACATTACGGTCGTGAAGGAAATCTGTCGGATCGTCGACGAACTGCAGCCCGACTTGGCGCATGCACCGTGCGTATCGCTGATCGAGTTTGTAACCGATCGCCCGGGGCACGACCGCCGTTACGCGATCGATTGCACGAAACTGCAAACGGAGCTCGGCTGGAAACCGCTTGAAACGTTCGAGTCGGGCCTGCAAAAAACCATCGAGTGGTATCTCCGCAGTCCACAGTGGGTCGAACGCGTGACCAGCGGGAAATA
Organism: Pirellulaceae bacterium; assembly: GCA_029243025.1. Lineage (NCBI taxonomy): Bacteria > Pseudomonadati > Planctomycetota > Planctomycetia > Pirellulales > Pirellulaceae > Pirellulaceae bacterium. Next base: position 540,634 of record JAQWSU010000045.1, read on the forward strand.
CCGTCGCGAACGACTCGGGACGTTGGACGAAGCTTCCCGCGATAACAAATAAATCATGGCACAGAAACAAGTCAGAAGGGCGCGACATAACCATGGGTAAAGGAATCATACTGGCTGGCGGAGCAGGAACGCGTCTACACCCGGCGACGCTGGTTATTAGCAAGCAACTTCTCCCGGTGTACAACAAACCGATGATCTACTATCCTCTGTCGTTGCTGATGCTGGCGGGCATCCGGGAGGTGTTAATCATTTCCACGCCGAACGACTTACCGCTTTTCGAGCGACTCCTCAAGGACGGTAGCAAATGGGGCATGCGGTTTGAATACGCCGAACAGCCCGAACCGCGAGGATTGGCCGAAGCCTTTTTGATCGGCGAAGAATTTCTCGATGGCAGTCCTGCCAGCCTAATATTAGGCGACAACATTTTCTACGGGAACACCGTCGGATCAATGTTGCGAAATGCTGCCGCGAGAGAAACGGGGGCGACCGTTTTCGGGTACCCCGTAAGAGACCCGCGTCGCTACGGTGTTGTCGAGTTTGACGACAACGGAAAAGTGCTGAGCATTGAGGAGAAGCCTGAAGCCCCGAAGAGCCGCTATGCGGTGCCTGGAATCTACTTCTACGACAATAAGGTTGTGGAACTGGCAAAGCAGGTTCGTCCATCCGCACGAGGGGAACTGGAAATCACGACCCTGAACGAACTGTACCTGCAAAGCGAAAGCTTGCATGTGCAAATCACCGGACGCGGAATCGCCTGGTTCGACACGGGCACGCACGAATCTCTGCTACAAGCGTCCTGCTTTGTCGAGGCCATTGAGGAACGGCAGGGAACCATGATCGCATGCCTCGAAGAAATTGCGTACAGCAACGGCTGGATCAACGAAGACGAATTGCGATCTCTGGCATCGGGATTTGGCGAAAGCAACTATGCACAGTATTTGCTCCAAGTTCTGGGAGACGCCTGAGAGCAAATCGGAATGCTCGCTGTTCATCGGCTCGGCACGAATGGATCGTGTGTTTTTTTGCAACGCGTAACTTTCATGAGTGTCATCCAAGGTAGATTGACATTCCTTGGGGTCCAGCATTGACAACCTGCGTCGATCCTAAACTCATTTTCTGACCTGCGCTTTCGTGAATGTGGCCGCATACAACCCCAGCGAGCTTCTTCTCTAGAATGGCTTCACGTACCGCCAGACTCCCCAAGCTTTGCCCCGTGGATGAGACATCCAGTATCCCCTTGGGTGGAGAATGACTCACGAGCACTGCACCCCTGGGACAGCCTCTCAACTTTTCCCTCGCCTGTTCTTCGGTAAGATCGTAACTCCAATCACCGAAAGGTGTGACAGGCACACCCCCTCCCAGGCCGTAGTAATCCACACCTTCTACAGTGACGCCCGATCCGTGGAGAACATGCGCCGATTCCCAGCCGAGACAGGCGGCCTGCAGTTCACCAAAAGACTCGCTGTTACCCGGCACAAGCACGCACGGCTGATCGATCGATCGTAACACATCAATGATTCTGCTCAGCCCCCGGCGAAGACTACCAAAGTCTCCCGCACCAATAACCACATCCACTAGCTCGGCTCGCTCAACAATCGACTGTGCAGCTTTGACATCACAATGCAAATCACTAAATACGAGCAGGCGTTTTTCGATTGGGCGCCTTGGGTCTGACTGGAAGCTCATTATAAAAATCGCTTTTCAAAAGGTAATCACAGTCTGAAGCAAGATGTCCTATCGACGGTCAGGGAGACCGAGAGGGCTGCTTATTCTCTGACAAGAACTTTACGCTTGCTATCAATATTTTCCAATTCGGCTACCGCAACAGAAACGGTCCCAACACATCATGGCGCATCAGAACCCAAGAAACGCAGAGCAGCAAACCTATACCGCTCAGGCTTCTTGCATCCACTCGACCCACGATGAACCGTTAAAAACGTTCGACTAGCACCGATCACGACACCATCAAAAATCCTAGATCGATCCATTTTAAAAAACATTCGACCATGCATCATCAGCCAGCTAGTCCTATGCGTTGTTCCCTCGACAATTCAAATTGGAATCAACCCATTCTGGAGTTCAAGAACAACAACAGCCAAATGAACTTATTTTCGTCGTCAATAATTTTGGCTTTTGTGTCAGAAGATTTGAGCGACAACAACGACGTCTGAAATCAGCGCTACCCCCGGCGATTCGATCAAAATAATTTCCATTCACAGTATTGTTGGTATAAACTACGATCTCGGATTTACGCTCCTTGTTCCTTTGTCCACAGGTATTTTTAATGCAATACCATGTCGTTCGAAAACGCAGCAAGATCAGAAGAACACACCAGGCGGCGATCGAGGCGTTGGAACCCCGCCAAATGCTGGCACTCACAGTAGCTTCCCTACCGGCGAGTGACGTTGAAATCCGCTCCGCCACCATTGGCCTCGACCTCCAGGAAACAGGTATCTTCAAGCCCAACGTCTTCATCTATTGGGGTGATGATGATGCGGGCGATTCGACCGTCGCCTGGGATCACTCAATCGATCTAAAAACTATCGGCGCCGGACAACATACGGTGACCTTGGCGGACCTTGAGGTCAACACGACTTACTACTATCGTTCATTCGCACTCGACGTTCTCGGAGGCGAAGTCAGTTGGACTGAAGCGGCTTCGTTCACAACGCTTCCTCCAGCAGAAGCTCAACTTCAAGTCGCCCCTCCCGCGCACATTGGAGGCACATCGGCTCAAATCAGCGGACAGATCCTGGACGATGGCGGAGACCCACCGATCGTTTCAGCCTACTTCGGCACACTTGACGCTGGCGAAACCAAAGACGCATGGCAACACTCACAGCAAATGGGGTTTTTCGATGGCCCGTTTACCTACCAACTCGATCAACTAACGCCAAATACAAGCTATTACTACCGTTTGGCTGCAGAAAACGGTGCAGGCACTAGCTGGAGTGAACCGCACAAAGTGACCACGGTGGAAATCCCGACCTTGCGGATCAGCGAGTTTATGGCAGCCAATCTATCCACCGCATTAAGTCGCACACGGGTTTCTGCTGATCACGAATTCCCCAAAACAGAAAAAGCCTACGACTGGATTGAAATACAGAATGCGACACCGGAAGCCAAAGAGATCGGTGGATACTACTTGACCGACGATTCTCAACGGCCGACCCAATGGAGTATTCCTGCGGGAACCGTCCTGCCCGCTCACGGAACGATCGTGGTTTACGCTTCAGGCGAAAACATCACGAATCCGGCTCTCGACGAACAGGGACGTTTGCATACAAATTTCCAGCTTTCAAGTAAAGGAGAATATCTCGCTTTCGTGGGGCCCGATGGCCGAATCGTGCAAGAGTTCACAGAAGTGCCCCAGCAGTATCACAACGTATCCTACGGTGTTTTCGGAAACGAAGAGGGCCGATTCACAGCCCCCACACCAGGCGAGTCCAACGGCCCATTAGGTCCGCACCTCGAAAACGTTCAGCACAGCTTTGTCACACCGAATGATCCGCTCTCCGAGTTAATCGTCACAGCCGAAGTGCAAAGCGGCCTCTCTGAAATCCAAGCGGTCACACTCCACCACCGCTCAATGTACGAAGCACCCGTCTCAGTTGCGATGGTAGACGACGGTTCTGGTTCGGATCAGACAGCCCAAGACGGCGTCTTTACAGGAGTAATCCCAGGCGGCATTGTCGAACCGGGACAAATGCTGCGTTACTACGTGACGGCCAGCGCCGTGGATGGGCTCGAAAGTCGAGCACCAACCTTTGTCGACGAAAAAGCATCGCCTGAATACTATGGACTCTTACTAGAAAATCCGACCGTCGACTCGAACTTCCCCGTTTTCAATTGGTTTGTTGAGACACCGCGACGAGCCCAGTCAGTACGAGGCACACGGGCAAGTGTCGCATATCAAGGAGAATTTCACGACAACGTTTTTGTTCGACTACGCGGCGGGACCGCTCGGAGCTGGCCCAAGCGAAGCTACAAGATCGAATTCAACGACGACCATCATTTCCTAATCCGGGAAGGTGTACCTCGTGTCGACGAATTTAATCTCAACGCCACCTACACGGATAAGACCTATCTTCGTGCTCGCCTGACTTCGGAATTTCAGTTAGATGCTGGGACACCCTCACCGGAAACGTTTCATCTACGCGTGCAACAAAATGGTGAGTTCCACAGTATCGCCTATTTTGTTGAACAACCGGATCGCGATTTCCTCCGACGACATCATCTCGACCCGGAGGGCTCGTTATACAAAGCAGGCCCCGGTTCGACTTATGTTTCTACCGCCGGTTTTGAAAAGAAAACACGACCCGACGAGGGCCGAGATGATCTCGCCGAATTCGTGAAGGGATTGCGTGCGACGGGAGATGACCTAGACCGATTTCTGTTCGACAATGTCAACATCCCAGCTCAAATCAACTTCATGGCAACCCATGTCATTGTGCAAAACATTGATGGCTCGGACAAAAACCATTACGTCTACCGTGACACAAATGGAACAGGTGAATGGTTCATGATGCCATGGGACTTGGATCTGGTCTTCGGCCCGGATGCTCTCAATACCGACCGAATCGTGGCCAACGAAAATACGCGGGGTGCAACCTACCCCAATGCGGTTCACCCCTTCCTGGGTACGCGTGACTTCCCGCTCCATGGTGGTAAGATCAACGTACTATTGGACAAGATGATCGAAAATCCACGCACACGAGAAATGTTGTTGCGTCGAATCAGGACCATGGCGGACGAATTCCTGGCAACCGGTTATTTCCATCAACGCATTGACCAACTTGTTGACTTGTTACAACCAGAAGTTGCTCTTGATCGTGAGCAATGGGGCCGAAATGCTCACTTTGGTTCTAATCGACCTTTTGATGAAGAGAGCGAGCGAGTCAAAGTCGAGTACCTGGACCGACGACTTCCCTATTTGACCGAATACCATGTCCAAGGCGGCGTTGGTATTCCCACAACACAACCGCCGAATCCCCAACTCGTCTTTGGCGAAAATCTTGAATTTTCCCCGGCTTCTGGAAACCAAGGCGAAGAATTCTTTTCGATCAGCAATCCAAACGACTACGCTGTCGACGTGTCGGGCTGGAGCATTGAAGGCGCAACTTCCACCACACTCAAACCGGGCACCGTCCTACCCGCTGGAGAATCTCTCACCTTAGCAGCCGATGTGGCGACCTTTCGAAAACGAACGACGGGTCCGCGGGGAGACCTGGGCCTTTTCGTTCAATCCTTCGGCACAGAACTCCCTAATACGGGCGGTGAACTGAAACTTGTGGATCGCTCCGGGCGACTCGTCGCGGAGACTCAGTTTGGGACCATTTCTATCCCTGCAAACGCAGACAATCTTCGTATTAGCGAAATCAATTTCAATCCACTCAGTGGCTTGACCCAATTCGGCGAATCTCAAGCCGGAGGGTCGAATTTCGAATTTGTCGAATTCACGAATATCGGACAGCAGCCGATTGAACTGGCTGGAGTTCAATTAATCTCGATTACGAAGGACGATGATCAGGAAGGAATTGAGTTCAGCTTTGATTCGCAAACCTTGGAACCTGGGCAGTACCTGGTTGTGGTTAAAAACCGGGAGGCGTTTGTTTCAAGATTTGGTGATACCGCCCGAATTGCTAACGGAAGTAATGGTCAACAAGGACTCGCAGGTGAGTTTGCCAATCGGTTAGGAAATGGCGGCGAGACGATTACGGTGACCAACGCCTCCAATGAATTAATTCAGCAATTTCGTTATGAAGACGAAGCGGACTGGCCAGCGCGGGCTGACGGACTGGGCAGTTCTCTGGAGGTGATTGATTTCACCACGGACTACAACGACCCCAACACTTGGCAGGCGAGTCGTGCATTTGGAGGATCACCAGGCAGGGCAGGGGAGCAGTTCGCATCGGGTATTGTGATCAATGAATTGTTGGCGAACAATACCCTACCAGCAATCGATCAGGTGGAACTCTACAATTCCTCGGACCAAACCATCACGATCGCCAACTGGTATCTCAGTGACAGCGGCACTAACCCGCTCAAGTATCAATTCAGCGCCGACACGGCTCCCATTAATTCAAATTCTTACCTCATCATCAACGAGACGACTTTAGGATTCGGATTCAAAGGCGACAATTCTGACGACATCTACCTGATCGAAGCCGATTCAGAAGGGCATCCCGTTCGTTTCGCCGACTCAGTCGTATTTGGTCCCACACCCTCAGATACCTCAATTGGTCGCTGGCCAAACGGGACAGGAGCATTCGTCAACCAACAAGAAACCAGTTGGGGGCAGACAAACCGAGGCGGACCAACATTGGCCGGTGATTTCGATTTAGACGGAACCGTTTCGATCACCGACGTAGATTCACTTCGCGACGCGATTCTGACAGCGAATCCCCATGTCGATTTCGATCTCAATGGCGACTCAGCCATTGATCGCCAAGACTTGACTTTCATGATTGAATCGATCCTGGGTACGCATTTTGGTGACGCAAATCTCGATGGCTTATTCAACTCATCCGATCTTGTACTTGCCTTTCAGGCAGGTGAGTACGAAGACGATGTTGAAACAAACTCCGATTGGAGTGAGGGAGATTGGAATTGCGACGGAGATTTCTCTAGCAGCGATCTAGTCCTGGCATTTCAGTCGGGCAGTTATACCAATACGGTGTTACCAGTAACCCAAAAACCTGTGGCTCTGGCTGCGGCAATCCTGGCTAGTCACCGCAACTCTCTCGATAAACGTGAGAAAGGTAAAAAGGAGTTTGAATCAGAGCAGCCGAAACAGATTAACTCCCGTCCCGTGACGCTGCTGAACCCGCATACCGTCGATTCAATTTTCCGCAGCTGATTGAACCGCGAGATTTCAAACTCATGTCGCAATGGTACGCTCTACTTTGAGACTCGTTCTGTCTTCGATCCGTGAGCGAATCGGCTCACACCATCCCCCAACGCTTTCGCAGCCACCATTCGCTTCCTAACACGACAACGAACAAGATAAAGAAAGGCCAAGCATCCCAAGTGGAATCTCCGAATCGCCATTTAGATTCAAGCTCGATCTCAATTTCGGGAGGACGCTCTTCGATTTCCTGAAGCAAACGCGACAATTGTTCGGGCAATACTGTACGGCCACCGGAATCTCGAGTCACCCAGGACATGCGTTCCAATTGAGTTGGATTCGCCGCCGGGTCACTCAATTCGAGGTCACGATCTTGAACTTGGAATCGAGCAACTGCTTGTCCAATTGCCTCGCCGTTTAGGTTCGCATCAACTTCAATCCGATACTCACCTGCTTCCCTCGCCTCCTCACAAACCCCGTTCCATTCATCTCCTTGGGGAGTTAATCGAAGGGGCTGTCGATTGCCAAGAGGATCTACGAGGTTGGCAACTAGCGTGGCATTCGATAACGGATCTCCGTCTTCCCCTCGTGCACCGGCTGACAGTTCAATCATTTCCCCTGGACGATACCTTCGACGCGGCAAACTCACCCAAACGTCGCGACGTGCCAATTCATCCTTATTCCCCAACCACAAAATCGATTGTCGCCAGAAGCGACGATGCGCATCTTGCTGACCGTAGCTCCACCAGAGGTGAGTCGAGTCACCAGCAAAAGCAATCACTCGGCCAGCATCGTAAAGCCACACCACCAAGATCGGTAAGCCGCTGTCGGTTTTCGCCAAGACGGTAGCCCGCGGCTTTGTTTCAAATCGATTGGCTCCCTTCAAGGGCTTAAGCTCTTTCCAAACATCATCCTTACCAAGATGCGTAATGAAGTGTTTTCGGGAAGGGATCATGGAAAGCGGACCATCCAAATGCAAATCTTTGCGGACCTCCACTTCCGGCCCGAACTCCTGCCGATCGAAGCGCCCCATCACAACGGGTAGAACAGGCTCTAAGGGTGTTCCGAAATATCCACCTGGGCCGAACGTATTCAGACCACCCGTCATCATCAGCCCTTTCCCTTTTTGCACCTGCTCGGCAATGTAAGCAAGATTCTTCGTACCCAGGGCTTCCGCGTCGACATCTCCGATCAGGAATACATCATAGTTGGTCTTTTCAAAGACACTGCTCAGATCAACTGGCCAATTCGAACGCAAGCGAGCATCAATGGGGCGATAGTCCAACTGAATATCGGGCGAAGCGGCGAGAGAACGTCGAATCATTTTCTGCTCGTATCCGATCAGGTTTCCTTCGAGGTACAACACTTGCAGACCACCATCGAGGGCCGTCAAGAATGCGGTCACTTGATTGTTGTCGACAACCAGTTCTCCAACCTGAGGTTCGACTTCCACTGTCAATTTGTAATCACCCGGTTCCTGGGGTGTGTAGATAAACTCAAAGGGTGCCAAGGAGTCATCTTCCGTTGCAGTCACGGTAATCGGCCCCAGTATTTCACTCTCGCCGTCGGGCCGAAGTATCGTAATACGAACCGGTAGTGGGCGATTCACGTATCCTTGCACGCGCAAGGCACCACGAATCGCGAGTTCGTTTTTCACAAAAACAGTGTACTGATCTCGCAAGTTTTCGACGGCCACATCTCGAGCTTGAGACTGTTCGCGAGGTTTCCCAAAAGCAATTGTGTAGAGCGGACAATCAAGTCGAGCAAGATTTCGAGCCACCTGTTGGACATCAACCTTTGGATCATAAATCCGTTGAGCTCCATCGCTCAACAGAATCACGCCCGCCAAGCGTTTCCCGGTCTCTCGACTCAACATTTCATCAAGGGCGGCTCCAATGTCCGTTTGCGTACCGCGGGGTAAATCCGGGAATTCAATCCGACCATCTGCCAGCTCGATTGATTCAAGATCTCCCGAAAAGCCATAAACACGGACTTCCAGAGACTCGGACAAGTCTCTGAACTTTTCCGAAGCAGCATCGATCGCGCGAATCAGCTCTTGCCAACGAGAAAGTCCGCTCGACCCGTCTTCGATTTTCATACTCCGACTTTGGTCAAACAGGACCAAGAGTGTAGCAGTCTGCGGACGACTCGTCGTGCTAACTCGTGCTGGGCGCAACATGGCGATCACCAACAGCAGAATCAATATGGCTCGCAAGATGACAAGGGCTGTCTTTCGTCGGGAAAGTAGATTACTGGTCGGACGCACCATCAGTAAAAGCGCTAGCAGCAAAGCGGCCAGAAGACCGACTGCCAGATAGCTTTCCAAAATCGGTTCGAGTGTCCAACGAGCCATATTGGTCTTCTAAGTTTTTTATCCGTGCGAGTAAAAGCGATTCGAAAGCACAAACTCAAGGGCGAGAATCAGTACAAGAACAGGCAACAGAAACGGATAGAATTCTCGACCAATTCTAGCCTGATCAATTTCTCTTATGATCTCGTCGCGTTCACGGGCCAAACGAAAACGGGCGACGCCAAAAGTTTCATCTAATCGTTCTCGCGTAATACGATCGAGTAGCGTCGCTTGCTCATTAAGATTGACAGAAAAACCTCGAGCCGTATCAGCCGCCTCGCTCGCTTTCAAGCGATACACGCCGGGATCTTCAGTGAACGCGACACGAATTTGACCGTCATTTGAGGTAACTTCCTGCCAATCACCGCGAGGGGTGAGGAGTGGCCATCGCTGGTCCCGCGTATTCGGTGCGGCAATTTGTGCGATCTGCCCAGTCTGATAATTTAGCGGTGCATCTTGACTCTGCACCAAATACAAAAAAAGGCGATCAAGCAACATCACGAAGGGCCATGGATCAGGACTGTTCAACACCTGATTCCAGGCTGCCATCCCCGGCGATTCGGCTTCCGACACGGGCGTTGCAACCAGAACCATCCTACCAGCACCAATCAATCGTTCGACAATGGCCGGCTTATTGTTAGAAAACGGCACGATCACGGACGCGTCTTCTGTCAGCTGTTCGATAACCCAATGCCGAAAGATCGGCATCGATTGCCAAGGAACTGTCGAGCGAATATCGCGAAACAGTGCCATCATCGGATGATCGAATTCTCGGGGCGCGTAGAAGATACCCTCGTCGTCTCGCCACTGGCGTTGGATGTTACCTGGCATGACGTCAGCGGCCGCCTCGCTGTTAAACTTCTCGGCGCTTTGTGCGTTACGTCCCAAGAACAGCGCAAGCCCTCCTCCGGCTTCGACATACCGTTTCAACTTATTCCATTGATCGTCCGCTAATGGCTTTGGATCAAGGACCGCAACAGCGGAAAAATCCTGCAATCGTTGTTCTTTGAGTTGCGACTGCGAGACAACAGTGCAGTCAAACTTCGCACTCCGAAAACCCCGCGGTGACAATACGGACGTCAAGAAATCACTATCCACGCCATCAGCAGCAACAACGAGCACTCGCCAAGCAGGGCGCACGTGCACCGTGAAGTACCGACGATCATCAATCTCCAAGCCATCGTCACCATCGATTTCAAGATATCCGTGATGGGTTCCAAACGGCAAAGAAGACAATGAAAAAGAGATCCATGCCGATGAATCCTCAGCCAAATCAATTGTTTGCTTGCCCCGCATCGTGGTTTCCGGCAGCTGAAGTTCGCCATCCACGATAATGGGATCCTCGCTATCTTCGCTTTCCACAAACAATCGAAGTGTGCAGCTTCCAGCCGATCCTGACCGTCGGATATTGGCACGAAGATTGATGGGACTGCCGCTCGGCACCATCTCTTCAGAAAGTTCAAGCGCGACAACTGCGTCATTCCTCGATTCCGCGACCCCCACATCGATGACTTGCAGGGTAACATTGGCAGCTGCAGCCAGGTCGCTTGCGAACGATCCGTTGACCGCATCGTCCCAGGTTTCCGCAGTCAAATCAGAAATGACATAAAGTTCTTTACGTTCATATTCGCTCTGCTCGAGTAATTGCAAAGCGTTTTCCAGTAGCTGATTCCACATCTGGGGCTGATAGCCAACTCGAATCGCCTCAATGGCTTTCACTGCGGCACTTGCATCGACGGCATAGGCCGCCGTCCTCGGACGAGATTCGATAATAGCCACATCACTGTCGGCCGGAAGTTGCAAGACCAACCATTTTGCCATCTCCTTGGCTTTGTCCAGACGAGTCCGATTCTGATGCCGGTAGGCCATTCGTGGCGAAGTATCAATCAACACAACTGCCGCCACCGGCGCCTGACTGTCACCCAACATGAGCGGTGCAGAGCCTCGAGTAATCGCCAACGCGGAATTCGCCAAGGAGACCATCAAGATCAGATTCAGCAGCAAGAGCGCTCCCAACAGGAGCGGTCCTCGGCGATACGTGTAGACTGCCAGCGTGACAAATGCGAATAGCAACAGCAACAAGAGCTGAACACCCACCGCGAGCCATTGCCCCAGGTTTGCCGAGGCTACGCTCGGCCTTGCCAACGCCAACGCCAACAAGAGAACCACCAGGCATCTCAAAAACAGCAGCAACCATTGGCGTAATTGGAGGCGACGTTTGTTCGTCGTCTGTCGCACTTGGAGAAAACGAATTGCCGGGAATACCTGATGCCGAGGCTTCTGTCGCATCGCCAAATGCAGCGCAATCGGCAGGACTAAGAATAGTCCACCGATACTAAGCAACGACAGGTGTATAAACGACATTGGCGGCTCTCTCGGATACCGATCATCGACAAGAGTCAACGTCCACGACGGCTTACCAAATACTCCATCAGGGCCTTATCAAATTGCATACTCGTATCGAGTGGAACGTAGTCGACTCCAATCTGGAAGCATTCTCGACGGTAACGCTGGCGGAAATCCTCCAGTTCCTTCAAGTAATCCTGCCGAATGCCTGTCGCATCCACCTGAACCCGCTCTTTGGCTTCCGGTTCCTCAAACTCGACAACCCCGTCAAAAGGAAATTGCACCTCCGCTTCGTCCAAGACATGAAAGAGGATCACATCGTGACCGCCATGTCGAATTTGTCGAAGCGACTGAATGATTGGCTCCGTATCCCCCAGTAAATCGCTGAAGATCATGATCAAACTGCGATGTTTCATCATCGCAGCGATTTGCGACAAGCTCTTGGCAATCTCCGTCTCACCTTCCGGCTTGAGTTGAGAAAGATGCGACAGCAAATTGCCAAACTGTGTCCGCTTGGACTTGGGCGGTAGACTACTACGAATCTTTGTGTCGAAGGTGATCAAACCCACGGGATCATTCTGGTAAACCATTAAGTAGCAGAGTGCGGCAGCCAGACAAATGCAGTAATCGAATTTGGTTAATTCTTGACCATAGGAAAAGGACATCGAACGACTGAGGTCCATTGCCAGATACCCCGTAATGTTCGTCTCAGCCTCGAACTTTTTGACATAGTACTTGTCGGTCTTCGCATAAACCAACCAGTCAATGTCCTTGGGGTCGTCTCCAATCGTATACTTGCGATGCTCGCTAAATTCTACGGAAAAACCGTGAAACGGGCTCGCATGCAGACCCTGCAGAAAACCCTTGACTACAAACTGGGCGCGAAGATCAAGACGCGAAATCTGGCGAGCCACCTCGGGCTTCAGATATTTCTCCACGGTAGACATGAAAGCGCCGTTCTGATCAGCCGGCGGGCTGAGTAAATTTAGGGACTTCGGGTTCCGGAATGATCTCCATCAAGCGGATCACAATATCTTCATTTGACATCCCTTCCGCCTGTGCCTGAAAATTCGTGCTGATTCGATGTCGCAAGACAGGAATCGCAATTTTCCGAACGTCTTCGATCGCCACCGAAAAACGTCCATCCATGGCGGCCAGAGCTTTTCCTCCGTTGATGAGAAACTGCCCCGCTCGTGGACCTGCCCCCCAGTCGACCAATTCGCGGACAAATTCCGGCGCAGACTCATCCTTGGGTCGCGTTGCTCGAACCAACCGAGCGACATATTTGACAATGTATTCGCTTACCGCCACGCTGCTTACCAGCTTTTGCAGATTCACAATCGCCTTTGCGGAAAGTACCTTCCGCACTTCGACTTTCTCGTTTCGAGTGGTCACCGAAAGGATTTGCTCCTCCTCTTCGGCTGTCGGGTAACCCACCTTGATGTTAAACATGAAACGATCCAGTTGTGCCTCCGGCAGGGGATAGGTCCCTTCTTGCTCAATCGGATTCTGTGTCGCGATCGTAAAAAATGGCTCGGGCAGCGTATAAGTCGTGCGCCCGACCGTGACTTCGCGCTCCTGCATGGCTTGCAACAGTGCGGCCTGAGTTTTTGGTGGCGTCCGGTTAATCTCGTCTGCCAGCAATATATTTGAAAAAATCGGACCTTCGACAAAACGAAATTGCCGGTGCCCCGACTCATCTTCATCGATCACATTCGTACCCGTGATATCGGATGGCATCAGATCGGGGGTAAACTGAATACGATTGAAGCCAACATCCAGAATTGAGGCCAAGGTGCTAACCATCAGCGTCTTCGCCAGCCCCGGCACCCCCTCTAACAGGCAGTGCCCGCGCGTAAAAATTGCCGCAAAGAGCTGTTCGATCACGTCGTTTTGGCCGACGATAACCTTTTGCAACTCTTGCTGCATCAATTGACGATGTTGACTGAATTCTTGAAGAATATCGCCAAGACTACGGGATTTTGTGGCCACCGTGTCCGATTGCCTTTCTGTTAGTCGCAAGCAGAATATGGTCCGGAAGGATCATCTGCGGATGAGTTGGGGCGAGACTACATGGCGCCCCAATTGATTTTATCGGTCTGTCGACGGGACAGCAACGAGCCAGAATGATTCATTGCTGTCGTAACGTCTGAATCCTAAGATAATTATGACGATTCAATTTCTTCCGCAGAGGATTTTGTGATGACCCTACGAAGCGTCCAATTCAACGTTTTGCTTCTTGCGCTGATTGGATCAATTGTGACGCCAACGTGGGGACAGATTACAGCTGAAAAGGTAAAGCGGTCGCTGGAACGGGGCATTTTGTATTTGAAAGCTGAACAAAATCCGCGGCTCGGCAACTGGAGCGAACAAAATGGCTATCCGGGAGGCGTTACGGCTCTCTGCACACTGGCTTTGCTCAACGCAGGTGTTCCGGCCGATGATCCGGTGATTCGCAAATCGCTTGAGTATTTACGCAAACCTAAGAGTCCACTTCGAACCTACAGCGTCGCCTTGCAGACGATGGTGCTTTGCGCGGCGGATCCTCAACAAGATCGTTTGCAGATTCGTGAAAATGTGAAATGGCTTCAACAAATACAAATTACCGACGGACCCTTCAACGGAGCTTGGGCGTACGGTGAGCTCAAGCGGGGAGGAGACCCATCCAATACGCAGTTTGCCATGCTGGCCCTCTACGCGGCAGAAACGATTGGTATCAACGTCGAAGAATCCACTTGGCGGCGAGCGTTGGGATACTGGACGCGCACTCAACGGGACAATGGATCGTGGGGCTACAACCCTGAGATGCCATCGACCGGCAGCATGACTTGTGCCGGCGTGGCCTCCGTCGTGATTGCATCCGGTCAAGTATCCGAATCCGATGCTAAAGTCACAGGCGATGTTGTGGACTGCTGTGCACGACAGAGCAACAACAACGTGGCGCAGCAGGGACTTGATTGGCTAGGGCGCAACTTCTCGGTGAACAGCAATCCAAATTCCATGGCAAGTCGTCGTAACCGAAGTTTTAGCCGCACCTGGCTTCTTTACTACATGTACGGCATTGAGCGAGTTGGGCGACTATCCGGGCGTCGATTTATAGGGCATCACGACTGGTATCGAGAAGGTGCTGAAACGTTACTCGAACAGCAAGATCGGCTGCGAGGATACTGGCGAGGTACGGGAATGGAGGCAAACACTCACATTGGGACCGCGTTGGCCGTTTTGTTCTTGGCCAAAGGCCGTCGCCCGGTCGTCATCGCCAAACTGCGTCGTGAACCGGAAGCAGATTGGAACCGACATCGCCATGACCTGGCCCACTTAACGCGCGATATCGAACGTCGTTGGGAACGGGATTTGAGCTGGCAGATCATCGAGGGCAGCGCCGCGACGGTAGAAGATTTACTCGAAACCCCGGTTCTGTACCTTTCCGGACGCGACAGTCTACAGCTCTCGAGACAACAAAAAGACATTCTGCGGCAATACATCGATCAGGGCGGATTTATCTTTGCCGAAGCCTGTTGTGAGGGTAGCGGTTTCGACAAAGACTTTCGGGAACTGATCGCCGAATTGTTTCCAGAGAATCCGCTTCGATTGCTGCCTGCGGATCACCCCATTTGGTACGCAGAAGAGAGAGTGAATCCCGACCACATGCGTCCCCTCTACGGTGTCGACTCCTGCTGCCGAACCAGTATCGTCTACTGCCCGGGAGAACTGTCGTGCTACTGGGAATTGGCAGACTCACGACAACAATCTAGCTATCCGCCAGTTGTTCAGGAAGAGATCAAGGCAGCGTTGGCGATCGGAGCGAACGTGATCACCTACGCGACCAATCGCGAGCTCAAGGAAAAGCTTGATACGCCACCAGTACTCGCATTTGAGGGCGACCAGGGCGTACACGAACGAGGTACGCTCTACATCGCGAAACTAGCCCACAATGGCGGAAGCGACGATGCACCCGCAGCCCTGGCAAATCTGCAGCGATTACTGGGATCCAAGCTGAACCTTCGTGTCAGCAGCGAAAAGCGTCTGCTACCGTTCACGGACACGACTCTTTCCGAATACCCCATCGCATTCATGCATGGGCGACGAAGCTTTCGATTGACGGCTGCCGAGCGTTCGGCGCTGGTCGATTTTGTGAAGAATGGTGGATTCATTTTTGCTGATTCGATCTGCGCGAGCCAACAGTTTACCGACTCTTTCCGTAGGGAGATGAAAGCCGCCTTCCCGGATCATCCCCTGCAGGCAATCCCATCCGATCATCCTTTATTTACAGATGCGTTCCAGGGCTTTGATCTGTCCAAAGTACAACTCCGCGATCCACAACAACGACGGACAGAAAACCAACCGCTGCGATCGCGGGTTGAAAGTGTCCCACCTGAGCTCCAGGGGATTGAAATCGATGGGCGACTGGCCGTTGTTTTTTCACCCTACGACCTCAGCTGTGCCTTGGAAAATCAGGGCTCCATCGAATGCAAGGGTTACATGCGCGAAGACGCAGCCAAGATTGGCATTAATGTGATTCTCTATGCCATGCAAAACTAGCATGTGGGATCGAGTCAAACGACGGAATTTCCGGGCATCCTAACGATGCTTCTGCTGCATCCGCCGACTGTAATCCTCCAGCACACGACGTTCCTTCGCACTGAGACTCGTTTCGCCTTCTCGGTGCAACTTCTTCAAGATAACATCCGCCTGTTCATCGAGTTGATCGTAACGAACATCCGGATCGTGAACCTTGAGCTTTGGGCGACGCTTGGGAAGGCGTATTCGATGGACCCAACGCTGTGGCATAAAAATGGTCACCAAATCCGCCCTGGTCTTGAAGTAGAGATAGCCGTAGATGGCTCCAAACAGGTGAACGTCGAAGGCAATTCGCTCAGTTTGTCCGTCCGGTCCTTGATGCATTCCCAACAGATTAAAACCAACGATCAAGAGACCCAAGACCCATGCCGGCATGGGAATGAACATCATGAACAGCACCTTTTGGTGCGGAAAATTCAAAGCGAATAAGATCACAACGGTCGTCACCGCACCCGATGCACCGATTAGTGCCCCGTTTCTGTCACCTAGCAACAAACTGGTCAATGACCAAGCAACAGAACAGACCACCAACGATGTCAAATACATCCTCAGAAAGGCTTGCCTGCCGTAAAGCTGCTCTACCTGTTGCCCGAGGAAGAAAAGCCCCAACATATTACCGATTAAATGAAAAGCATCAGTCGGTGAATGGGCAAATCCGTAGGTCACGAACTGCCACCACAATAATGGATTCAGCAACGTCTCGCTCTTCACAGCCAACAAGTTGCTTAAGTTGTGAGTGACGACCAAGCCATCGGAAACCTCCATCGTGGTCTTCGGCCAGATGAAGACATCCACAACGAAAATAACCGCGTTTACGATGATCAAATTAAGAATCATCGTTCGCTGACCCGCCATTCGCGAAAACGAATTGCCGGATTCATCCTGATAGTAGGGTCGGTCGTAAAGTCCCATCGTGGCAGTCCAGTTTGAACCTCGGTTGACGACGAGCCAGCTTAGATTCCAGCCGTCGATTCTGCTTTCACTCCCCCGCACTCCCAAATCGAGCAGGCCGAGCATCAACGGGTAAGGATATCGTACGCGTGTCCGTCATAAAAGTGCAGTCATGCACACCTAAGGCTTTACCATGCCAGAAAGAAATCGCGAAAAACGGCCAGCGGTTCGGTAGAACGCTTCAATTGCCGCCAACGCAGCGGTCGCCGGTCATTTCCCACCGGGTCCACCGGGTCTTTTCCCCGGGTACTCAACTCGATCGGCTAGAGTGACCGAGGGCGATTGGAGTTGGGCTCGCCAGAGACTTGCTGCCGCATCTGCTGCTTATTCGCTCGGTAGAGTCGGCTAAGATCGCTAAGCAGCGTCTTCCATTGCTGCTCCAAGGCTTGCTGGTACTGCTGGATAATCGCCAATTCCATCTTGAAACCATCTCGATCTTCCGTCAAAAGCTGACGTTGATTGGTGACAAACTGGATTTGGCTCCGCAGATCAGCCAACGCTTGGTTTAGCTTGTCAAGATCCGTATTTGTCACGCCGATCTCGCGACGCGACGCGTCGATCTGATTCACGTTCGCTCGAAAAAACCGCTCGTAATCACGCAATTGCCGAACGTAGATCGGCTCAACCAATTCGGCGATTCCTTGATTAATGAATTCCTGACCGGTTGAAAAGTCGACGACCACCTCATCGCCCTTGGCAAATCCAACCGACTCAAACTGTCGAAGATCATCGGCGTTGGCTCGACCACTTGGATCAAAAGGCGCATCGGGAATAGACGTCGGTTCGCTGACATCCACGTCAATATCCGACTTGGATTCCGTGAATTTCACCTTCATCCATTTGCGTTCGGGGGGATCCATATCATTGGCTTGGGTTTGATCGCGAACATACTGATCAAGCACAGCCTGATAACGATCTTGATCCTCCATCATGGGCGGCAGCCACAGCTGTAATTGCTCAGGAGTGAGACCTTGAGTCGCCTCATGCGAATCAATCGGCAAAACTTCGTAGAGCACCCAAGACGAACCCTCTTGGAGCTGTTCGATTTGCGATTTGTCCAACGGCAGATTAGGTTCAAGCTTTACCGTGTTGGGATCCGCCTGGGGATCATTCGTAACCTTAAATTCGCCAAGGTAGAAATCGGGAACTTTGCAAAAGCCTTGCTTGTCGTTTTTAACGAGCGGATCATCACCATAAAGAAGCTGCTGGAGAGGCTGTGGCAATTGTGCAATCGGAGCTTCTTTGAAAGCAAAAACGATGGAGTTCTGCTGTAGCCCAAGAGGCTTGGTGTTGCTCGCCGCAGCCGCCTCACCCTCGGCTGGAATCGGCTCTACTGGTTCATCATCGAAGTCATCATACTCGTCAACGCCGGAGCGTGGTTGATAACAAGCCTCGTCGCCCCAATTCGTAGCATCCAAAGTGATCGAGCCCTGACCAATCCCCGCAACGGCCAAATTTCGCCAGACGCGGCCTCGATCGACAAGCAAGCGACGAAGATCACTCTGAATTTGAGGTAGCGACGGATCGTCGGTCTCAAAGATCGAGCCCTTCGTTAATTGAAGCTGTGTTTCTTGAGCTTGCGCCAAATCTTTCGTCGACCTGACGTACTGAGTTCGCCATCGTTCTTGAGTCTTCAGCGTAGCAGCAGCAAATGCCATAAAGCAGAACGTCGCGATGAACAGCGCGAACATTAGGACAACATGCCAAATCTGCCATGTCTTTGCACTGAAGACCGCCAAAGCGATGAAGGCTAGGACGAGCACGCCCAAGATTGCCAAGCCCATCGAGCTTCCTGTTCCATGTTAAAGGGTCTGTTACCGACACGCCTTGAATCCCACGATTCAGGAGTTCGACCAAACCCATGATAAATTGGGCAGTCTAGCTAGTCAAGATTCTGATAACGAAGGGGGAAGACGTAAATCCTACTGTGGAGGGGATTTAATAGCCTACAGCAGAACCTGAACAATCGGCCAAGAGCGTTAAAATCGACATAATCCCTTGAATCTCCGCAACTCAATGCCCGTCGATACCGATTCGACTGCGAGCTTCAGCTGCCCAGGGGCTGTCGGGAGCCAGACGAATAAACTCTCTCCAATGGTGTTCCGCCTCATTAACTTGCGAATTTTCATCGAAAGAACGGGCCAGATGGTAGTGCACGTCCGGATAGTCTGGATGAGAGCGGAGTGCTCCTTGAAAAGCTGCAATGGCCAACTCCAATTCGCCGGTTTCTGACAAGACACAGCCAAGATTCGCACGTGCTTCGACGTAGTTCTCGTCAAGCTCAACAGCCGTTGAATAGCGTTCTCGCGCGGCTGTCACATCTCCGATCAAGTAAAGCAACTCGGCCAAGCGGAAGCAAATTTCCGCGTGCGGGCCACCAGCCACCAGAGCAGCTCGATACATTTCAATCGCCTCGCGAGTTTGTCCCGCGTCCTCCAGATCGTTGGCCATGCGAATCATGTCGTCGCAGGAAAACTCATTTTCGTCTTGAGATAAGACCGATTCCATCGAAAGCACCACGGGCTCTGCAACTTCGTCGAGCAGGGGGCCTTCTAATTCGCTCTCTTGCTCCGAATCAAAATCGAGCCGCATCTGGCCGCCGGCCTCGATCAAGCCTTCCCCCTGCCGCAGCAACAATTGCCGCCCCTCGACAATAACGGAGAGCTGAGCCAACGGTCGATCGACATCAGGGACCAAACGGGCAAGCTGTTCAAGATTCTTTTCGATAGCAGATGGCGATGCGCCTGCCGCAAGCAGTTCAGCAAGCCGACGAGCTGTCGCCACTTCTTGAAAGTCAAAGTAGGGTAGCCGATGGACTTCGCGAGCAGGAACGATCAAGCCACGTCGATGCCAGCGTCGCACGGTTGCAACCGGTAAATCGAGTAATTGGGCCAGCATGGCGGGCGTGTAGAGTCGCCGAACATTTCCCTCTTTCTCGTTCTCGCCAAAGCCGAGTCGGTGCCAAAACTCCGTCTCTGAAATGACCTCCAGAGTTCCACGCCCCGCAGCGTCGCGCATGGCCTCGCTCAACATCGATTCATCACCAATCGGCAGCTCATCCGCACCGATCACCGCAATGTTGACTTGTTGATCAAGTTCATCGACGGGAATCGCACCGTGTTGGCGCAGCAAGCGAGAGGCCTCACGCCGATTAACTCCACCAAGTTTGCCGACGAAGGCAACACGTTTCCCCGAGAGCTGCGATACGAGATCCGATTCGACCGCCATATTCTGCTCACAACCAGCGTTAATTTAAATAAGCACCAACCGATAGCTTGGCGAAGGTGCCAACGAGTGTCAATCGGCACCCAACGGCAATTGAGCCATGTCCGGGAGAGCGCAAAGAAAACGACACAATCACTCGATTGTGTCGTTGGGCTTGATCACACCTGATTTTTGCGTCACGAGGGCCGTCACGGGGAGTTTTTACTGGGAGGATCTGGCTCACTAAATTCTTCGATCTCAATTTCCAAGTCTTTGTCAATTCTTGGGCGATCTAACTTCTCCTGCCCCGTTGTTGGCGGCTTGGCCTCGGTGCCCTTTTTGGCAATCGACTCTTCAGTGATCACAATTCGTTCGGTGACGGTCGCCCCCGATGGCCCATCAATGGGCACTCGGGAAACAATCGTCCGAGCGACGGTTTGGGTACTTTGATGCGGAACCCAGCGAGACACGTTTTTGCGAATCTTTTCAACTCGCTCTTCCTTGACCCACTTACGAACCTTGACGGAATAGTCTTCCTGCCGTAACTCCCGTTCATAACGCATGGTCGTGACAGGAATCTTTCGCACAACTTCCTGACGCTCCCAACGAAGCCGTTGCACGGGCACTTTGCGAACCACCTGCTCAACAACAGGTCGTTGAACTGTTTCGGGAACCATCCGTCGCTGTTCTTCGCGTTCCATCCGAGTGGTCGAAACGGGAATTCTGCGTACTTCAACGGTCGGCTCGTAGCGCGTCACCTCGACTGGAACTTTACGACTTACGGTTTCCGGCAAGTAGTTTGTCTGCTGAACAGTCTGTGGTACGAGGCTCGACACATAATTTTGCTGAACCTGGTAGGTGCCCCGTTGCTGCTGAGGTACCCAATACAATCCGCGACGCTGAACCGTTTCCAATCCGGTAGTTGGATTCACGTAGACGGTACGAGGCCTCCACCTTACACGCGTTCGCGTCGCACCCGGCTGGTAAACGTACTGATTCACATAGCCGCCTTGGTTGACCCACTGAGTCGATGAAGTGGTTACAGGTCGAAGTGTCGTGTAGGACTCGTCCCGCATTTGGGTTTCTGTGACCGGACGCATCACGGTACGTCGTTCCTCACGAGTCGAAGTTTCCGTTACCGGCTTCATGACAACGCGTCGCTCCTCCCGCATCGTCGTTTCGGTAACGTAATGAGTTTTCTGAATGGTCTCTTCGCGAAATTCTGTTTCGTAGACGGGCTTGAGCACCGTATACCGTTCCTCGCGCGTACTCGTTTCCGAAACGGGCTTTAAAACCGTGTAGGACCGTTGCCGCATCTGGGTTTCCCAAACGGGTCGGTAAGTGGTCACCGGCCGTTCTTCGATCAGAGTTTCCGTCTCGAGTCGATAGGTGGTAACTGGACGTTCCTCATAAATCGTTTGTGGAACAAGGCGATAGGTCTCACAGGAGACTTGCGCCGAAAGAGAATGACTCAAGCCCAAAATCAGGCTGAGTGCCGTAGTGAATGCGACCTTTTTCATTGCGAATATCCGGTCCAGAAAGGAAGACGTACGAATGTGACTCGAGTTAAAGTCAGTTTACTGATTTTCACTTCGATACCTGACGAGTCGGCGTGTCTCGCTGCGCATCAGTTGGAACAACCTAATAACGAATGTGAATGAAGTTGCTCGTTTCATCAAGCGCTTTTGCCGGCTCAAGCGGGCCGAACTGTTGCGAAGTGAAACGAACGCAACGGTTTAGCAATCTTAGAATTCTTTCCGCGGCTTGTCGCTAGCAAGAATGCATTTTGCTCATTTCTGCGACGTAAACCCTGACAGCATAGACAGGTTGCGACACAACTTTAACTGACCGTTACAATCGGCACAAAGCGACGAGAGCTCTCCTGGGGGCTAATTCAAGCAGCCTCGCCCACCGGCCAGTCGGCGCACCGGGACCGCTTCATCGCTCGGGCGCAACAAACGTTTTGCTTCGCATTTCGTCGCAGTGTGGCCACGTTACGAGCCTTCAAAGCTTGCAGGGTTACTTTTGCATCCACGCCAATGGCACCTTGCGGATCCTTGTCGACGAGCTGCTGCACGGCAACTTGAAGTGCCGATAGATCAGCGGTCGAGTTGACGTCGTTCAGTTGCATGATCGCTCGCAAGCCGTTTCGAACAATCGAAAACGATGTCGCAGGATCAAGCGGTTGGCCGTCAACGCCCGTCAAATCGGCTGGCCGCAACATGGCAATCAATTGATCGACACCACGGGCATCTCCATTGCGGGCTAAGCCAGTGGCCGCATTAAATCGAACAGCCCACTCCGGATCAGAGGTCATCTTAGCCAACGTGTCTTGGCATTGTTCGCCACCAATCACTCCCAAAGCGTAGGCAGCCCGTTGGCGCAGTTCCGCGTTGGCCTGCTTCTCCAAACCGGTTTCATCAAATTCTCTCGCAGCCGCATCGATGGTTTTTATCAACTTGGGATTTCCGCGCATCAATTTTTTTCCATCGGGAACCCCATCCGCGAGTGTTGCCAGAGCCTCGAGCGCTGCTAGGCGCACTTCGAGTTCCTTGGGATCGCGTTGCGTCGATGCGGCGGTGATAAGCGCCGGCATGCCATTGTCGACTTCGAAAACGCCCAACGCTCGACAAAGGTAGACGCGCAACTGAATCTGCTCGTCGCTCATGGCACCCACTTCCATCTGCTTGTCGAGAACCTCAGCAAGCCGATCTGCCATGAGTTGATTTTGACGCAACTCAGACTGATTCGGATCACAGAGGTAATTCGCAATCGTCAATGCTTTTTGCCAGCTTCCCGGATTCAGTCTTTCGAGATCATCCACCAAATCTTCCGGCCGAGTTCCCAAATGGGCCAACCAATTGAACATCAAACAAACCATGACGATGATGATAACGATCACCATGGGCACGATGAACAGTTGCATCAAAAAACCGGCGGTCGGCGGGCTGACCGGCGGCAGTTGGTCATCAGCGTCAACAGTACCGGCTGGCCCGGGATCGCCAGAATCTGGGGTTTCATTTTCCGACATGACGATCCTCTTCTGATAATTCGGACGGGCAGAGGGGCGGGTAAGCAGAAGGCCGCAATCAAACCAGTATTGGACCGGCCAGAGAAATGGTCAAGCCACCGCCAGAAGCCCCGCGCGGGCCTCCTTCCACCTTAACTCGAGCTGGGCATGGTACCCAAGCGGTCTAATTCCTCATAAAAAGGTGCCATGAAAGTACTCGATCTCACCATGCCAACTGTGGCCGAAAATCTCGCGTTGGACGAGGCGTTGCTTGATCGGGCTGTCGCTCGAGGCTCCCAAGCCGAGGTTTTTCGCCTCTGGGAGTCCAACCAGCCGGCGGCCATCATTGGTCGCGCGTCGCGGGTGGAAGAGGAGGTGAATCGTGACTATTGCCAAGCAAATCAGGTGGCCATCCAGCGGCGCTGCAGCGGTGGGGCTTCCGTCATGATTGGCCCTGGCTGTCTGATGTACGCGGTAGTGCTCAGTACAGTGGCCCGCCCGCAGCTGTCAGTCGTCGACCAAATTCATCAATACGTGCTTGGTCACCTGCGAACTGCGTTAGCTCAAGCATCAATCAAAGTTGACGTCTCGGGAACCAGCGACCTGACCGTGGGCGAGAAAAAATGCTCTGGAAACAGCCTTCGATGTAAACGGGAAGCCGTCCTCTACCATGGCACGTTGCTCTACGGCGCATCCATTCCTGCGATTAGCATGTGCCTGAAGATGCCGCCCCGGCAGCCTGCCTACCGAGAACAAAGGTCACATCGCCATTTCCTGACGAATCTGAGCGTCGAAAGGGACTACTTGTCTCAGGCATTGAAAAAAGCATGGGCCTGCGATGGCCCACTATTGGATTGGCCTGCAGAGGAAACTCGCCGGCTGGCGGAAACCAAGTATTCCACCGATCAGTGGAATCTGCAGCGCTGACCGTGCTGCTCCTAGCTGCAACGTCAACAGATTCGTACAATAGGGCCGCCAAGCCTTCTTCGGAGAATTCTTCAGCATGTCCAGGCCATTCTATTGTTTCGACGGGGTCGATGGAGCCGGCAAGACGACTCAAATCCAATTGTTTCACGATTGGCTGCTCGAACTCGGCCATGACGTCGTGCTCTGCCGTGACCCGGGTACAACGGCTTTGGGAGAAGAGATCCGGAAGCTGTTGCTATCGCATTCCGACACACGCATCGACATGCGGGCTGAAATGTTTCTTTACATGTCGGCCCGAGCCCAACTCGTGGAAGAAATCATCCGACCCGCATTGAATGCTGGCAAAACGGTGATCGCCGATCGTTACTTGCTCGCAAATGTGGTTTACCAAGGCCACGCCGGAGGAATGGATCCAAAACAGATCTGGCAGGTCGGTGACGTTGCAACCGATACGATCCTGCCAGCCATTACCTACGTGCTTGACCTGCCGCCACAGGTGGCTGCCGGAAGACGGGTGGGGGAACCTGATCGCGTTGAAGGTCGTGGTGAGCCCTTCTTGACTCGAGTCCGCAATGGTTTTCTGGCCGAAGCTCAAGACCGATCCGACATTGTGATCATTGATGCCGCCGCATCACCGCAAGAAGTCCAAGCCCGCATCCGGTCAGCTGCCGGCCAGCCCATTAAGGCAGGAGATACACCGTGAGCTGGTGCGGAGTCGAAGGTCATGATGAAGTTGTGGATCGCTTTCGTACGAGTCTGTTCCGAGGTCGACTGGCAAGTACTTTTTTGTTCGTAGGTCGATCGGGCATCGGCAAACGATTATTTGCCCGTCGGCTGGCCCAGGCGTTGCTTTGCGAACAGAGTGAAGAAGCAAAATTCCAACCATGCCTCGCATGCAATTCTTGCGTTCAAATTGAAGCCGAATCCCACCCGGACGTGGAAGTGGTTGGAAAACCGTCCGATAAATCCTTTATCCCAATCAAGACCTTTATTGGAGATCGCGAACATCGCAATCAGGAAGGACTCTGTCATCGGATCTCCTTAAAACCGTCACAGGGGAACCGGCGGATTGCCATCATCGACGACGCCGACCACCTCAACCACGAAGGCGCAAATTGCTTGCTCAAGACGTTGGAAGAACCTCCCCCCAATGCGGTGCTGATTCTGATCGGTACCAGTGAACAAACTCAACTGCCAACGATTCGTTCGCGCTGCCAAACCATTCGCTTCCGACCCCTGGAACATTCGTTCATCCAACAGTACTTGGTTAACCAAAACCTAGCCACAGATGCGAACCAAGCCGCCGAACTTTCTTACCTGAGTGAGGGAAGCCTCGATCAAGCAATTGAATTCTCCGATCAAGCTTTAAGCGACTTTCGTGAAGAACTCTGGACAACCATCGGTCAGGACAGCGACATCGATTCGGTTTCTCTCGCAAAAGTGGTGAGCTCCTTTGTCGATGGGGCAGGCAAAGAGGCACCCAAGAGGCGCCAGCGATTGAGACACGTGATTCGGCTCTTCCTAATGGTCTTTCGCCACCAACTATTCCAAACCGTTGACGCTCCACCCCCATCGCAGGGACGGTTGGAACAAGTGGCGAGCCCGCTTTCTGACTCCCTGACTGAATCCGTCCAAAACCGCATCGACCGCTGTCTGCTGGCCCTCGGCGAAGTGGATGCCAATGCAAATCTAGCGACGCTAATTGAATGTTGGATCGACGAACTTTATGCGTCCCCAGCTTAGACGGCGCGCTCAGGCTGCCGAAGGCTCCGCAGCACCAAAAGCGGTCACCACAATCTTACGGGGTCCACCTCGATCACGATGCTCACAGAGGTAAATGCCCTGCCACGTGCCCAAATTGAGCCCACCGCCTGAGATGGGTAAACACAGTGAGTTTCCCAGCAAAGAGCTCTTAACATGAGCTGGCATGTCATCGGGGCCCTCCATCGTGTGCACATATGGAAAATTTTCGGGCGCGATCTTTGAGATCGCCATCTCCAGGTCGACCCGTACGTCAGGATCAGCGTTCTCATTGATCGTTAACGAAGCGGACGTATGCTTGATAAAAACGTGAAGCAAGCCAGTCTGGATTCGTTGTAAATCGGGTAGCGCGGCGCAGACGGGCCCTGTAATCAAGTGAAAGCCACGAGAAAAAGGAGGTAACGTGACGTTGGCTTGCGACCAGATCATTCAACAGTACTCCAACAGCCAAAAACAATCTGAGAGAGGGACATTACAGTCAAACCGCGTGGCCCATCCCAAGTGTCCAGTGCAGTCGACCTAGGTTACCGAGGTTCAGGAATCCTATCGATTGGACTGACGAAACTTCTAAGTTTGCAAAACTTAGGCGATTATCTTACTAAAACGTTGACTTTTGAAGTGGCGAGGGAATAATCACGTGCTTTCCCGCTCGACCTGCTTGGCCTTCGTCGGCGAGCACCCACCGCGAGTGATAGGGTCTGATAAGTTGTAACGCTGCATCTAGCTTAGGGTTCGGCCACATCTTCCTTCAGCTAGTGAAAGCGATCTATTTTTTTCGTGTTTTCGGTTCAGATGAATTGAGTGGAGGTTAAAAGAAGCACAAATGCACTCTCAGAAGGTTCGGAACGTTTTTGAGGCCATCCTAAAATATGGCCACGATGAAGATTTTGCACCGCTTAAGTCGGAAGAGTTCGAAGCGACGGAGGCCCCGGCCGGCTCCGCCGCAAAGATCGATATCTTACGTCGACGAGTGGAATCCGGGGACCCCTTATGGCACATGGAAGATCGGTCCGACTATAGCGGCTTGACCGGAGCCGTTCGCCCTCGAGAGTAAATGGATGCACGCTCTGGGTCAGTACGTCTGCAAGACGTCAGATAACGAGAAAAACGGGATCCGTATTGAGAAGGACCCCGTTTTTTATTTGTCTGCACAAAACTCATCAACCTCTTAGGGGTCTCCCGTCGGAGAATCCGCCACCGACAACTCCTGCCTCAGGACCGATACGTCGGTTGGAGCTCGAATTCCTATTCGAACTTTGTTTCCGCTCACACGAACCACGGTAATTTCGATCGAGTCACCTAACTTGATCTTCTCGCTTTTTTTCCGCGAAAGAACGAGCATTTCACTGTTATCTCCGTGTATCCAAGGGACACCCTTCAATGGGCACCGCCTCGTTAGTTGGTGGATTCCGTCACCTTCAGTGCGGGAGCCTGGGCTAAACGCAGCTTATGGAAGCGTTCGCCAGTTGACCCGTAGAAAAGCACGGTGTTTCGATCCGTTTCCCAAATCGCCGTGAATTTGACACTCCTCGGGCCGTGCAAGCAGAAGTAGATTCCGCAAGGCTCGGTTCGACGTCGCAACACGCGTTCAGTCATCGGAAACACGCCTATTTCCAGTTTTTCATGTTCACAAAGCGTTTGATAAATGTAGTCCTTAAGACTCTGAAGATTTAAATCTGGAGGTCGATTCGCGATCATCAGCTAGACTAACTCCTTTAGGCTTTAACGCTGAAAAATGCGTAAACTCATCGAAAGGTAGGCACCCGAAGCAAAGTGCGACCGCTGAATACCAGGGGGTGGTGGAAACAAGGTCGAAACAGAAAAAGCAACTGAGGTGGAGTTGCTGGGGGATCGCCAAATCGTCGGCGTGGGCTTGGGGGAACCGTACAATGCTGTCACGCAATGAACGACAACAACGTGTCAGCAAGACTAAGTATCGGCAGCTTGGGAAAAGTAATTGCGAAACTACCAATCTTCCATCTGGGGAATTTGTAACCCCAGGTCGACGGGACCCGTCATTTTAAGGATTCATTAATGTTTGAATCTCAGGCAACGTTAAAGGCGATGGCCTACAGCCAATTACTAACGTTTTTCACGGCCACTGCGGCCTTTGGCGATCGGCAACTGTTTGGTCTGATATTCTAAAAAGGGGATCAGCTGGTAGCTACCTCGTTCGATTTGCCATTGGGACAGCCGATTCGCCTGCTCGGACGAGAGTTGGGTCAAGAGTCGATGACGGCTCTGCTGGCTGACAATCACCTTACCGTTCTTTTTGATCTCAACGGCAACGCGAGTCGGCAGCCGCCCTCGTTTCTCAAGCTCCTCATTGAGCCGCATTCGGATATTTGGAGGCAGCGGACGAAATAGGGCATTAAGTTGAGTAAACCATTTCGCAAATTCGTTGTAGCGTTTAAGTTGAGAGTCCGAGGCACGCATCGTCTGAACCCGATAGATCCACAGCGGGCTACTTAACTGGAGATCTCCATTGGATTCGTCGAATTCCACGTCGAAATCCGGGTTCGCCGCGAAACGGATCAATTCGATGTCGAGACCAGCAGCCCGAGTCTGTGTGGCAGCGACAAATCGGATTAATTCTTCGACTGTCAGTGAAGCTTGAATTCGATCTTGGGAATCAGCGACGGTAAATCGCTTGGCCGTTGGATCGAAGATGGTGACGGCATGCTCTGGAACCATGGAGAAGTCGTAGACCATGGCATCTTTGAAGATCGTTAGATTGCTGGCTTGCACTCCATTTTGCCCCGCCACAAAGATTTCCGTTTCGATCGCGAAATCTTCCGCTAGCACCGAAGACGAAAAAAACAAAAGAAAAACAACAACCGCTTTCAGTGGCTGAAAACTCATGGCGATCTCCATGAAATAATCTGATACACTTCCTGGCCAAGTGCCAAGTTATTTCCGACAATACTCAAGTCCTACAATCTCTGTCCAGTCGAGAACCTCAAACATGTTAGCGACAGCCACGAATGAAAAGCTGCTTGCATCGATCCAGAAAAAGACAGCAACGGTTGGAATTGTCGGTCTCGGCTACGTCGGCCTTCCTCTTGTCAATGCCTTCGTCCATTCTGGCTTTCGCACGATGGGCTTTGATGTTGATGCCTCAAAAGTGGAGAAACTGCGAGCAGGTCAGAGTTACATCAAGCATCTGCCGGGCGAGTGGATTCGCGCCTGCGTCGACAATGAACAATTCATTCCAACAGCCGACATGAGTCGTCTCGGGGAAGCAGACACATTGCTGATTTGTGTTCCCACTCCGCTGAGTGACAGTCGGGATCCGGACCTTTCTTATGTCGAATCGACGACGCGATTCATTGCCAAAACGCTGCGTCGAGGTCAGATTGTAATTTTGGAGAGCACAACTTACCCAGGCACCACCCGTGACGTGGTGCTGCCGATCTTACAGGAATCTAACCTTGAGGCCGGAAAGGATTTCTTTCTTGCCTACAGTCCAGAACGCGAAGACCCAGGCAACCCAAACTTCTCAGCAACCACGATCCCAAAAGTCGTAGGCGGAATCGATGCTGACAGCCTGAAAATCGCACAGGAGCTGTACTCCAGAGCGGTTGTAAAAACCGTCCCGGTCTCGAATTGCGAAATCGCCGAGGCTTGTAAGATACTTGAAAACACCTACCGTTCAGTCAATATCGCCATGGTCAACGAGCTGAAGGTGCTTTTCACAAGGCTGGACGTGGATATTTGGGAGGTCATCGACGCCGCGAAAACGAAACCATTTGGTTTTCAAGCTTTTTACCCAGGGCCCGGGTTGGGGGGACATTGTATTCCGATCGACCCGTTCTACCTCAGTTGGTTGGCACGTAAACATGAACTTTCAACACGATTCATTGAGTTAGCGGGAGAAATCAACGCCTCGATGCCAAAACACGTCATCAATCGTGTGGCAGAAGCGTTGAATGCGCGCGCGAAACCCATTCGCGGTAGTAAAATCGCTGTGCTCGGTGTGGCTTACAAGAAAGACGTCGATGATCCGCGTGAGAGTCCATCGTTCAAATTGATCGAACTACTCGCCGAAGGCGGAGCCCTACTCACCTACAATGACCCTCACATCGCATCACTCCCAGCGATGCGTAGTTTCGACGTGCCTGCTTTGGACAGCCAGGCGTTAACCGCAGAATACGTCAGCGCTCAGGATTGCATTCTGATCGCAACAGATCATTCCGCCTACGATTACACGTCGATTGTTCAGCATGCCCAACTTGTGGTCGACACTCGAAATGCGACCAAGAATGTGACCCAAGGCCGAGACAAGATCGTTAAGGCTTAGTCAGGGTACTGTTCTTAGCGGCTTGTCGGCTAATTCGGTCAGCCCAATAGATCGGATCCGGTGTGGGGCAGCGTTCCAAAAACGGTTTGATAAGCTGCTGCACTTGCGACACGGACAGGCCAAAACCGGGTGAAATAAAAACGGGCTTCCGATTTCGCGAAGCGGTCAATGCCGCATAGCCTAATTTCTTTTTGCAAACGCGAATTTCTCGCATCGAACAGACTTCAGCACTTTTCGTATCGACTGATCCGAATAGCAGCTTCTTGGTAACTCCGATAGGTAATATCTGAGCCACCGCCCCTAACATCGTTGCAATTCCCGCCGTTCGCGGATGTGCAATTCCGCTCCCATCAACAACCCGTACATCGGCTAACCCGTGGTCGTTGCTAACCTCATCAATCAACATCAATAACAAAGGCAACTCTCGAAAGGCCAGATCAGAGCTCAGATAAGGATACCGAATTTGCTTGGAAACCGTCCGGGACCACCCCACCAAGCCCGTATCCGGATCGACCTCGACATCGGTTGCAAATCCCACATCACCGACCTAGGAAATGTCAACTCCGGCAAAAATAGACGGTGGGAGATCCGACTGACAAGTCGCTCCCTGAATGATCTCCTCTTGGAGAGCACGTCGCTTCCTGAATGGGCCTTTCGAGTCAAAATCATTAAATTAGTGCCTGCTTAGATCAACACGAGAGTCGTGGATCAGGACACCTTCGCCGGAAAGCTGCTTCTTTTTTTGCTCTGGTTCTCCCGTGATAAACTTACCCCGTCCGCCTGAGACCCGCACAATCCGGTGGCAATGGCAGAGATTAGTGTGCTCATGGTTAGAAGAACTTTTCCCACCCAACGAGTGGCAACGCGATCTCCCAACGTCTGAGCTAATTCCCCGTAGGTGGACACGCTTCCAATCGGAATCTGCTCGATAAGCTGCCACAAAACCCGATACAGATCTGTTGGATTCTCCGTACGACGACGTAACTCGACAAGACTCAGATTCCTCATTTCGGCTCCAAGTGCTACCTTGGTAACAAGCTATAATTCTGTATTTCCCGCCAGCTCGTGGAAATCGGACTACCTTTCCCTTAATTCTCTCCAGGAATCGATCGCCGTGGCCTTGATTCAACGAGTCCTTGTTACCGGAGGAGCCGGATTTCTCGGATCTCACCTCTGTGACCGCTTGGTTGGTGAAGGACATGACGTCATTTGCCTGGACAATTTCTTCACGAGCCAAAAGAAAAATGTGAAGCATCTTTTGGACAAACCGAATTTTGAACTGATTCGACACGACATCACGATCCCACTCTGGTTAGAAGTCGATCAAATCTACAACTTGGCTTGTCCCGCTGCACCTGGACATTACCAGTACAATGCGATCAAAACAATCAAAACCTCCGTTTTGGGCGCGATCAATGTTTTGGGGATGGCAAAGCGATGTGACGCGAAGGTACTACAAGCCTCCACGAGCGAAGTCTATGGTGATCCTGAAATTCACCCTCAACCCGAAAGCTATCGAGGAAACGTCAATCCAATCGGTCCTCGGGCTTGCTACGACGAAGGTAAACGAGCAGCAGAAACCCTCTTCATGGATTATCACCGAATGAATCGTGTCGATTCACGCATCGTGAGAATCTTCAACACTTACGGCCCTATGATGCATCCCTTCGATGGTCGAGTAATCTCGAACTTCATCAGACAAGCGTTAAATCATGAAGATATCACCATCTTCGGCGATGGCAGTCAGACGCGTTCATTCTGTTACCGAGACGATCTCGTGGATGGCATCATTCGTATGATGAATGCGCCAAAGGGATTCACGGGCCCTGTCAACCTTGGCAATCCGGTTGAATACACCATCTTGCAGCTTGCTCAACAGGTGATCAAGCAGACGAAATCAGAATCAAAACTCGTGCATCGACCACTCCCCACCGATGATCCAACTCGTCGTAGGCCAGATATTAGCTTGGCACGTGAAAAACTTGATTGGAATCCAACAGTCGCATTGGAAGCCGGATTAGCTAAGACCATTGAATGGTTCAACATGATCGACTTGGCAGCCTATCGCCCACCCACTCCAAATTATTGATTCGTTAAACCTGACTTCGGTTTTCAGACCTAGTAATCCTCTGTTTCGGCTACGAAAGTATTAATCGAATGGCAATATTAATTACTGGTGGAGCTGGTTTCGTCGGCAGCCACCTGGCGGAGCTAATGGTCGCTGAAACAACGGAGCAAATTGTTTGCCTGGACAATTTCAACGATTATTACGATCCTCAGCTCAAACGGTCAAACGCCGCCAGCATCGATACTCATGAACGCATCAAGATAATTGAAGGTGATTTTTGTGATTTTGAAGCGAACTGTCAGCTGTTGAAGGCGCACGATATCGATCGAATTGTTCATCTTGGGGCCTACGCGGGTGTGAGATACAGCGTCGAAAATCCATTCATTTACGAACAGTCCAACGTCGGCGGAACTCTTTCGCTACTCGAAGCAGCACGCAAGCATCCCGTGAAACGATTCTTGCTGATTTCATCATCAACGGTTTATGGCTGCGGTGCAGCGATTCCGTTTCGCGAAGACGCCCCGTTGGGAATTCCCGCGAGTCCCTACGGCTCCTCCAAAAGAGCAGCAGAACTGATGGGACTTACGTATCACCAGCTTCACCAAGTTCCCGTTGTGTGCCTCCGCCCCTTCAGCGTGTATGGCCCCCGACTTCGTCCCGATCTTGCGCTGACAATCTTTGCCGATGCAATTGAAAACGGAAAGACTTTCCCATTGTTTGGCGATGGCACCATCCGCCGAGACTACACCCATGTAAGTGATATTTGCTTTGGCTTGAAATCCGCCTTGTATACCGACGGTATCGACGGCGAAACATTCAATCTCGGACATAGCCACCCCGTTGAAATAAGACAAATCATTGAAATGATCGAAAACTCCCTGGGAAAAAAGGCTCAGATTGATCGACAACCTGAACGGCCAGAAGATCTGCCTGTGACATTCGCCGATTTAACAAAGGCTGAACAACTCCTCGGATACTCTCCTAAAGTTCCAATCGAGCAAGGCATAGACGAATTTTGCCATTGGTTCCGTGCGTGGCATCAAAACCAATGAGCATTTGTCGGACACAAGGCTTACAATAATCCCAATCTTCGTTGACCATTCCTCTCGCCTATTTTGGGATGTTTGAATGTTAAACCGGCCTCAGATTGGACGTCTGCTTTGGCAAACCACAATCGCTCAACTGCTCGTATTTCTCACAGTGCCGGGAGCGATTGCTGCCGAACCAGGGGCGACAGCGCGATCGGACGAGTGGCGACCCCTGTTTAACCGTAAGGATCTCACCGATTGGAAAATCACCAAATTCGGTGGTGAAGGAGATGTCTACGTTGAAGACGAGCAAATCAACTTGGATTTCGGCTCCTCCTTGACAGGGATCACTTACGATAAAGAATTCCCCAAAGACAATTATGAGATTCGTCTGGAGGCAAAACGGCAGGAAGGGACCGATTTCTTTTGTGGACTTACTTTTCCTGTCCAAACCAAACATCTGACACTCGTCGTGGGCGGCTGGGGCGGCGCGGTCGTGGGACTTTCGAGCATCGACGGTGAGGACGCCTCGGAAAACGACACTCAACGAAGCATGGCGTTCAAACGCAATACTTGGTACCGCATTCGGATTCGGGTCCAGAGCAACTCGGTTTCCGTTTGGATCAACGATCAACTCGTGATCAAAAAACAGCTCAAAGGTCATGAGCTATCGATTCGCCCCGAGGTCAATCTGTCACGTCCACTCGGCATCTGCGCTTGGGATACACGTGCGGTACTTCGCAAGCTCGAATGGCGTTCCGTGGACGGCCAAGATTGATTAGATCTGCCACCACTCGTTACAACCTGACCACGCCTGTCAATCTGCACAAGATCGGAAAAATTCCCCGGTCACACATAAACCTTCCGATAACGAAAGACAGGAAGAATTGAGGCGGCTTGAATCGAGCACCAATCACGGAATAGAGAGGGGGGATGAGCCTTGGACAGCGGGAATGATTACCGATACGGTACAGGCGACACGGGTGATTTGTCGCGTCACGACAGGACTAGTAGCTTCGGCTGGAACATATTCCTGTTCGCCGTTGCGATCACAATGATTGCAGTCAACTGGGGATTCTTACGTCCAGCATCAAAACAGCTGGAGGAGATGAAACAACAAGTCAGCTCACTGGAACAAACGGTTCAGTTGCTGACCAGACAGCAAGGTTCGGCCAGAGAAGCAACGAATCTGCTGCAATTGCTTTCCGAACAAGGAAAGCACACGACAAACGCCGCAGAGGGGCTCGCGGAAATCCAAAGGCTGCACAGCCAATTGATCTCCCAAGCCAAACAACTCAAGACGGCCAACATGGCGATCGACCGCTTGGGTGACTTGCGTAAAAAGGTGTCAGAGCACAGCCTGCTGATCGACGACGCAGTTTTGGCGTTGTCAGAGTCAAATCAGGTGCAGGAAGATCTGATCGATGCGGCGGCAACCACACACGATGCCGACGAAGCTTTGGATCGACTGGCCACTTTGCGGATGCGACTTCTCCGTTCGATCGGCTATCTTGAAGAAGCAGCACCGATTGTCGAGGAAGTTGATCATCTGACGGAGCGGCTCAAGGGCTCATCCGAATTGGCTGCCGATGCGTCCACGGTCGCCGATCAGCTACTTGATCTTCATCAAACTCTCATCAACGAGGCAGATCGTGCATCCGAGGCAGAGTTAGCGTTGAACGAGTTGGTTGATATTCGCACGCTACTCGACGCTCAATCCATCGACATCGTCAAGACCAAGGACACTCTGCATGACCTTGTCGAAATGAAAGACGATGTGCTCGCACAGAATGCAAACATTGCGGATGCGATTGAGACGCTTGAGCGAACTGTCGACCTGACAGATCAATACCAACAGGCCTCGAAATCATTCGAAACGATGCGGCGCTGGCTGACCGATGTGATCTTGATGGAGCCCACCGTGCAGCGAGCGATGCAAACCCTGGAACCGATCTCCGAACTTGGCAACCTGCGACGGATCAGTCAGGCCGAGCTACGACATGCGGCTCAAGTGGTACGGGACATGCGGCGAACAGAAATCGCCCGCCGGTCCTACACCGTGCGATCAACTCCAGAAATCGCATCGGTCGACGAGCTGGAACGTGAGTAGCAGCCATGATTGGCGCTGAACCGGATACGGGCCTGCGATCTCTTTCTTCCTGAAAGCGTTCAAGCCTTGTTCTTATCAACCGCTCCAACGACAATTAGAGTCGCTGGAGCGGTTTTTTCATAGGACATTAGCAACCCCGCAATTCGAGTGTGACGTGATGCTGTCAAACGTACTGAATAACACCGCTTCCACCGATAACCGCGAAGCCATTCACACGGTTTCATCCTCCGTGTCCTGGGCCGCGCTGAAATCACAGTACCAACACCATCTGGAACAGTTTACGGGGATCCGGGGACAAAGGGTTGGTTTTGCCTTGCCTGCGACCGCCAACGGGATAGCTGCTCTTGCGGCCTTTGAACAGCTTCGCGTTCATTTATTCTTGGTCGATGCTCTGACCGGGCCCCAGCACCTTCAGCAAATCGCTGACGAGCTTCAGCTTTCAGACATGATCACCGCAGAAACACTGACCAGGAACGCAACGGTTTCGCGTGTTCCCGAAGAAGCTCTTGCCAAGGGAGCAAGCGATTTAGGTTCGATTACCATTTTGACCTCAGGTACGTCAGGTCGTCCCAAAGCCGTGCAGCATCATTTCGACAATCTTGCCCGCCCCGTGCGACGCCGCGGCGATCAGGAACAACGCTGGCTGATGGCCTATCGACCGCACCTTTATGCGGGCCTCCAAGTAACCCTGCAAGCGCTCTTAAATCAGGGAACGTTGGTGATACCTGCCGTCGACGCATCTCCGCAAGCGGTCGCCAATTTAATGCTCGATGCCAACGTCGAATACGCATCAGCAACACCCTCTTACTGGCGCCGACTGTTACTGTTTGCAGACCCCAGCGATCTGCGACGCGTACCGATGAAACAAATCACCCTCGGTGGTGAAGCGATCGATCAATCGATCCTCGATCAACTATCACAATCATTTCCAACCGCCCGCATTGTTCACATTTACGCGACCACCGAAGCCGGTCGATGTTTCTCCGTATCTGACGGGATAGCCGGCTTCCCCACCGCGTTTCTCGATGCACCATCCGCTGACGGCGTCGAACTCAAAATCACAGACGGCGAACTTTGCGTTCGTTCGGCAAATGCGATGGCAAGATATGACGAACGTTCCGAATTACTGGAGAACCGTCAGACAACAGACGGCTGGTTTCGGACTGGAGACCTCGTGGAAATTGAGGGAGAGCGAGCGTTCTTCGTAGGACGCTCAACCGACATGATTAATGTGGGTGGTAACAAAGTCCA
Organism: Pirellulaceae bacterium; assembly: GCA_029243025.1. Lineage (NCBI taxonomy): Bacteria > Pseudomonadati > Planctomycetota > Planctomycetia > Pirellulales > Pirellulaceae > Pirellulaceae bacterium. The sequence continues at coordinate 577,368 of JAQWSU010000045.1, forward strand.
TCCCGTCGAGATCGAACAAGTCATCCGAGCAAGAGACGATGTGGCTGAGGTCCGAATCTACGCCCAAAGTTCCTCAATTGCGGGGGAACTCGTCGCCTGTGACGTGGTGCCCATCCCTTCAAAAACCGATTTCGAAGAATTTCGCCAAGCCATCGTCGAGCACTGCAATGCTCAGTTGAACCGATTTCAACGGCCGCGCATTGTGCGGATTTTGAAAGAGTTGGAACTCAACGATTCAGGTAAGATGAAACGGATCTAAAGCCGGCCGGCCGAATCAGCGATTGACCGACTGAATCTCTTCGATCAGTGAACAGATTCGATCCAAATCGGATCGCGTCAATGCAGTTCCACTCGGTAGACAGAGGCTGTCGGAAAAAATTTCCTCCGCCACTTCGCCGCCACGACAACGGCAGTTCGAAAATGCGACCTGCTTGTGCAGTGGAATCCAGACCCGCCGCGACTCAATGTTGTGTTCTTCTAATTTTCGCCGAATCGCCTCGCAGTCAACGCCGAACTTCAAGGAGTCAATGCGTGCTACCGTCAACCAGCGATTCGAGTGACCAAAATCGGCTTCCGGCATGAACGTCACCCCAGGTAGGTCACCCAACCGGTCTGCGTAAAACTGAAAATTCTTTCGCCGAGTCGCCACTCGTTCGTCTAAAACGTCGAGCTGGGCTAACCCAACCGCAGCAAGAACGTTGCTGAGCCGATAGTTAAAACCGATTTCCGAATGTTGGTACAAATGCCCAGCATCCTTGGCCTGAGTGGCCCAGAATTTCGCTCGTTCAATCAACTGATCGTCATTCGAACAAAGCATGCCACCACCGCTCGTGGTGATAATCTTGTTCCCATTAAATGAAAAAGCGCTGGCCCAACCAGACGCACCGGCTGGTCGATCCTTGTAAGTGGCTCCCAACGCTTCTGCCGCATCTTCGATCACCGGAATCTCATACCGATCGACCACTTCACGGATTGCATCCATGTCCGCACTCTGACCAAGAATATCAACGGCAAGTACCGCCTTGGGCAGTTTCCCGCGATCCGCACATTCCTGTATTTCGTCGGATAGCAGATTTGGATCCAGGTTCCAGCTCGTTCGATCCGAATCGATAAAAACGGGCTTGGCACCTTCGTAAGTGATCGGATTCGCAGAAGCACAAAAGGTAAACGTCGAACAGATTACTTCGTCTTCTGGCTTGAGTTTGAGTGCATGAAGTGCCAGATGAAGCGCTGCTGTCCCACTGGAAACTGCAGCGGCAGAACTCACGCCAACCTTCGCGGCGAACTGACGCTCGAATTCTGCCAAATCAGGGCCGACAGGAGCAACCCAGTTCGATGCAAAAACATTTGCGATCAGTGACTGCTCTCGGCCAGACATGTGAGGTGGAGACAGATAGATACGAGCTTGCCCCATGGTCGACCTACACCTCAGATACCAGAAAAGTTTGTCGACGAGCTGCGAGCATGCTCCCTAACGCCCTATGCGTTGGAAACCCGGATAAAAATTGAGGTAGGTGCCGTGGCGAGGCATACCGCGACTGGACCACCCCATACGTCCGGTGATCATCGCCGATGCGGCTTGGCTTTGTGACTGACGAAATTGGCTCTGTATTTGACCCAGCTCCTGTTGCTGACGACTCGCCTGCTGTTGCCGCCGGACATTCACTTGCTCTTGATCCAACTGGGGTCGAACCATCGTGTGGTAGTTCGACATCCCATTGGAACTGCGAGAGGTCAAGTTCAGGTAGGGACTCACCGTCGGGCGATTGTACAAAAAGTTTCGCGTGGCAGTGTAAGCGTTCGAGCCACCCTTGTATTGGGCCTCAGCAGCTTGCTGGAAGCCTGCAACCACACCGCTAGCAAGAACAACGATCAATGTCGATTTGGCAAGCATTCTTCGATACCCTCTTACAGACCGCAACGAGACACAGCCTTAGAATTATAGGAAAAACAGCAAGTAAGGGCAAAAGGCCGCTCACTTTCTTATCTCGCTCCAAAGCACATAATCGGCAAAGTCGGCAGAAAAATTAACAGAAAATGGGCGCGATCGAGCAGATTGGCTCAATTAATTGAACCAGGACACCCGCTTCCAGCTCCCCCGAAGCGGTCTAGTTCGCCGCCCAACGACAGAGGGCAGCTGGCGACCCCATCACAAAAGTCTGGCCGCAACGGGACTCTTGGGCGATCCATCCGGCCGGCGTTCGATCACCCAACACGTTTTTCGGCGGGGACGCGTCGCATGGTCATCCGCGCAATGAGAAAAGGCGTTCTTGAGATGGTGATTGCAGCTGAGATTAGACGCGTTCAACCATGGCGTTGTCGGAAGCCGAATCACCCATCAACGGTTTGTTCATCGTTGAGTGTTCTTCAATGCGAGAAACTTCTTGATGAATCAGGAGATTCAGCTGCAACTCGAGCGTTTCGACAAAGTCGATGAACTGATTCATCTCCTTGCTCGCATACTCTTCGTTTTGCAGACCAGTCACGTGGAGTCTCCCGACCGACTGACCTTCGACGATCAAAGGAATATCCGCCTGCCAGGATAGATCGTGCGAATGTCGCCCTGGCTTCGACCAAGTGGCATAGAAACTTTCATGCAGACGTGGCATGGAAAGATTCAATTGCATTTTCACAAGATGGAACTTCTGAGCAGATTCAACCAGAGCGCCCCAGAGTTCCTCCCATTGACGCGTACCCTGAAGACTAACTCGCGTATGCTTGGCTTCTTCATCACCTTCCGACGTGGAAGTGCGAGAGAGAAATCGTCCAAAGCCAAAAAGCCTGGCGTTCAAAAGTACAAACTCGACGTGTCCGAACACACGAGTGAAGATCAGAAAACCGATAACAGCAAGAACGGTAGCGAAACCCAGCCATTCGATTTTAAAATACAAACTGACAACTGCACCAATACAAGTAATGCTGCACAGAACGACAATAAAAGAAACGGCTTGAAACGCACTCATGCCTCGAGTCAACAAGACATGGTGAATATGCCCTCGATCCGTGGCATAGATGCTGCGGCCCGTCAGTTTGCGACGTAGCACAGCCGCAAACGAATCGAACATCGGAATCGACCAGATTGCCAGCGGAGCCGCAAAGGCGAGTGTGGCGGCCTGCTTGATCGAACAGCGCAAGGCAATGGTGCCCAAAACAAGACCGATAAACATACTTCCCGCATCACCCAGATAAATGGTCGCGGGAGGAAAATTAAACCGTAGAAATCCCAACAGAGCTCCGGCTAGCGCGAAGGCAATAATCGCCTCAAGCTGTTGACCGCCGAGTATTGCGATCAGTCCGAAAGTGAGACTAAAGACCACTCCGACGCTGCCTGCCAATCCATCCACGCCATCGATCAAATTGAACGAATTGATGGCCCCCAGCAACCAAACAATGGCGAACAAACTTCCAAGTGTCCCAAGCGGAACGACATAATCAAAGATTCCAACCTTGGGTACCGAGAGTCCAGTCCCCATCACCAAACCTGCAGCGAGCATCTGCCACAAGAGTTTATAACTCCCTCGAATGCCGAACCCATCATCCAGCAATCCGACAACCGCTAGGAGTATTCCTGCGATGGCAAGCCCAATGATCGCGCCCGGTTCTTTCGACGATTGGCTTGTCATCAACCACAAGTCGGGACCCCACCAAGCAATCACAATCGCTACAACCAGAGGTGCCGCGATCAGCAGCATAAGCCCCCCACCTAAGGCAACCGGAGTCGACTGGATCTTGCGCTTCCCATCAGGACGATCAACAAAGTCATATCGTACTGCCGCTCGCCTAACGAGCGGCGTAAGAAGGTAACTGATTAAAAATGCCAACCCAAGGGCGGCAGCGGCAATTGCCATTTATCTTAATCCGATCGGGACAAACGATCCAAAAAACTTATCTTTGATAGGACTAATCCATACTGTGTTCAAACAATTCAATTCCACTGTCCCAAACTTCGTGAACAGTCGCAAGAACCGGCAACTGTCCAGTAATGCGATTCGAGATGCAAAACCGAGTGTTAAATATTGAAGTCGACCGACTATGTTCAGATGTGTTTCTTCTCTGATCAACATTAAACCAACGGGCCTTCAAACGGTCAAGAAAACAAACCATTTACGACGCACCACCACCAGCCCTGTGGCGGTTATTCCGATGATTCTGATCATTCACGCAAATTGAACCATCAAGTAGCTAGCAACGGCTCGAGTTGTTGCCACTAAGGCGCGAAAGCGACCCATTCGTATGAATAAACCCCAGCTTTTACGGTTGCTGCAAACGGCTCGACACCTGAGACCGATCCAGATTGCAAATCGTTTCCAACGTCGATTTCGCAGCGCGACGCCCTCCAAATCCCCACCCCCACCCCAACGAAAACGTTCAGGTAATTGGACACTTGCGGCACAACGGAATCCGACCCTATTAGCCCCAAATAAAATAAAAGTTTTTGAAAGCGAGATCGAAGTCACGTCGAACAGCTGGGACGATCCTGAACTCGAGCATCTCGTCCGATACAACCTCCACTACTTTGATGATCTGAACGCCGTTAATGCTGAGAATCGATCGAATTGGCAGCAAGCTTTGCTAACGCGCTGGATCAGCGAGAACCCCCCCGCTGAGGGCACCGGCTGGGAACCCTATCCACTCTCAATTCGGATTGTGAATTGGATTAAATGGTCCCTGGCTGGAAACGAATTATCCACTGCCGCCTCGAAATCATTGGCTTTGCAGACGAGAAGCCTGGAAAAACAGATCGAATTGCATTTGATGGGCAACCACGTCTGGGCAAACGCCAAAGCGTTGATCTTTGCTGGCCTCTTTTTTTCCGGTCCAGAGGCAGACCGCTGGCTGTCACACGGGCGATCTCTGCTCGAACGCGAAATGCAGGAACAAATCTTGCCGGATGGGGGACATTTCGAACTCAGCCCGATGTATCACTGCATTCTGCTTGAAGATCTCATCGATCTGGCAAACCTTTCACACGTCTACGGGCAAAAGTCGGTCAAGGGGCTGGAGCAAACGATTCAATCGATGGGGCGTTGGTTACGTGTCATGTGTCATCCGGATGGCGAAATATCATTCTTTAACGACGCATCCTTCGGAATTGCGTTGAAGCCGAGTCAAATTGAGGATTACGCCTGCCGTGTCGGATTCAGCGCATTCCCCCCCTGTCGCGGGAGCGTCACTCATTTGGCCGACACGGGCTATGTTCGTATTCAGTTTCCGAATCATGCCATGCTAATCGACGTCGCGGCAGCTGGTGCAAGTTATCAACCGGGTCACTCACACGCCGACACGTTGTCCTTTGAGTGGTCCCTGTTGGGCCAACGCGTGTTAGTGAACTCTGGAACGTCTTGCTACGGTGTTTCAGCCGAGCGTTTGCGACAGCGTGGCACAGCCGCCCATAACACGGTGATTGTCGATCAAACCAACTCATCCCACGTCTGGAGCGGCTTCCGATTGGCCAGTCGGGCAAAACCTTTTGGATTGACCATCGACGAATCGAACGACCATGTTTCGATCAGCTGCTCTCACAATGGCTATCGACGACTCCCCACACGGGTAACACACACCCGCAAATGGGAAATTGGCCCGACTGAATTCTCCATTTCCGACGAAGTAGGACCGCGATTTCAGCAAGCCCAGTCGCGACTTCACTTTCATCCGGACTGGTCGGTCTTCAAAGTCAATTCCACTGTTTTCGCCGAGTCGCAGGTTATTCCCGAGAAGTTAGAGATTACGACAAAAGCTGAAAAACGTCTGCTTCCTGGCAGCTACCACCCTCAATTTGAACAGTCTCTGCCGAATTCCGTGCTGGAGTGTGACCTTGAACCGGATGTGGCCTCAAAGATTCGAATCGGCTGGTCATAGCTCCATGCCAATCACGGCCACATTTCCCCGAGCCCGCAAGACCGTCACACATTGCGCAGACCCGCTGGACTGAAGGGTTAGATCGGCGATTCCGGCTATTTTTTTGCAAGCCCGGTGAACCGGTCGCTCCCCAACACCGTATACCCAGGGTCCGGGGTAGTTTCTCAGGACGGGGGTAGTTTCTCAGGATCAGAGAGGTGGTAACGACGGTGACGGCACCGAAGTCTCAAGAGGGCGCTCGTTTTGTTTGACCACCAATTAGGGCACGCTTATTCTTAAGGTGATGCTTTCTTCGAACATTGTTGCTGTCCGGCAACGAAAACGAAAAACGCTAGTTTGGCTTTTTTGATTCGCTATATTTAAAAATTAGATCATTAAGCTGTTTGGCTGATCGGCCAAACAGCACACCTCAAACGAGTTCAAAACCTGACGCGGACCCACAGTGCTCAACCGCCGTTGTTCTCTCCATGCTGACGAGACATGAGGAAACCAAAAGTGACCCAAGATCAACCTGAAACCGAAGAAACGGAACTGAACAAGCCAGTTAAGGCTTCACCCAAATTCGACAACCCTCAGTTCAGCGCCTGGTTGATGATTGGAGTCTTGAGTGGGCTGATTATCCTTTGCTACTTAAACACACTCATCGGAACGGCCGTGGCATGGGACACTCCGATGTATAGCCATGGCTACTTGATTCCGCTGATTGCCGCAGGGCTACTCTATTACCGGCGTGAACAGCTCCAACCATCTACCAACGCGGAACGATGGTGGGGCGTTGGAATCATTTTATTTGCCACCATCGCGCGTGTGTCAGCGGCCTATCTGGTCCAATTCAGCATCGATCGCCTCAGCTTTATCGCCTGCTTGATTGGCGTTTTCGTGATGGTTGGCGGATTCAGAACGTTGCGTTGGGCGGGCCCAGCGATTGCCTTTTTGATCTTCATGTTTCCGCTCCCTCGCGTACTCGTTGACAACATCCTGCGTCCGATGCAAACGATGGCCACCATTTCCAGTGTCTATGCTTTGCAAACATTTGGCGTTGACGTTTATCGTGAAGGAAACCGAATCATACTCGAGCACACCCCGATGAACGTTGTCGACCAATGCAGTGGTTTGCGCATGCTGACAATATTCATCGCAATTGCAGTTGCAATCGTCATGATCAGCAACCAGCGTCCGCCATGGGAACGGATCCTGATTCTGATCAGTTCTGTTCCAATTGCCCTCCTCGTCAATTGCATTCGAATCACGATTACAGGGTTGCTGTACAACCTTGAAATTGGTGCGGAGGAAGTGGACGTCATCTTCCACGACTTTGCAGGGATCATCATGATGCCACTCGCACTAGGCTTCCTGCTAATAGAAATGCAAGTTCTTTCCCGACTGTTCATTGAAGATACATCCTCGCGACAAATGAATGTCGGCATCGGATAGCGCACTTATTAAACGACTGACAAGCCGAATTTTTGGCACCCTTGGAGTGAAATCTTTATGTCTGACAATGGCCCCCATCCGGTAGATCCGCAGATGCCATCTGAAAACAGGGCGTTACCTGCGATTACCCAAGAACCTGTTGGCGCGATTGGCAACCCGATGCCCGTCGCACCTTGGATGGAAACCAAGGAAAGCAACGACGGATTTAACTTTTCTGGATTTCTCCATTCGCTCCGCCGTCGCTGGCTGGCAGGAGTCGGTTTTGGCTGTATTGCAGCCACTATTGTCGCGACGCTCTTGTATCTCCTCGTGCCCGTCAAGTTTGAGGCATTTGTGACGCTTCGCGTTCGACGTAATCCGGACGAGATTCTTCGGCAAAATCGACGGACGAATGTGCACCCGGCCGACTTCGAAATCGAAAAACAAACACAAGCAGCCTTGTTGAAGAGTCCGTTCGTAATCAACGCGGCTCTGCGGGACCCCACCATCAACCAAATGCCCCTCGTGAGAGACGAAGCCTGGCCATTTGGCAAGCGTAAAAAACCGGAAGCGTGGCTTGCTAAGCAGCTCAAAGTCGAATACTCCGAGGGTTCGGAGATCCTTGTGCTTAGCATGCACGAAAAAAACGAGAATGAACAACTCGTCAAATTGCTCAATGCAGTAACACGTGCATACATGGAAGAAATTGTCGATGCGGAAGCGGCGGAGCGGATGATCAAGCTACAAAAGCTACGAGATCGCTACCGCGACTTAATGGACGACATGAACGCCAGCCTTAAGAAGATTAGCGAACTGGCGAAAACGTATGGATCGACCGAATCGGAAAGCGTCAAACTCCAAATCGATCTTGGACTTCGGCAACTGGCAGCTCTCGATCGCGAGCGAATGAGCGCGGATCAACAGTATTTTGAAGCGTACGACATGATGATGCTTCAACAGCAACGCATCAACGCTCAAATGAGTTACGACCCTCGTCCGTTCGAAATCGAGGATGTGTTGCAGTCTCAATATCCTGATTACGCCATGCTCAAAACCCAAAAAATCGAACTCGAGCACATGATGAAGTCTCGAAGTGGCGGACGAGCTTCGCCAGCTGGTGCCATGCAACCACAGCTGGCTGCGATTCAATCACAACTGGATCAGATACGTTACGAGAAGAAGGATGAAGTGACGGAGCGACTACGCATGATGTCAGGTAACGACAGTCGAATTCTGCAAGAAGACTTATCCGTGCTACAGCTGAAGGTTCGAAGTCTTTTGCAACGCCGCAACAAGACCTATTCCGAATACGAAAAACTTTCGAACCAACTGAAGTCGATGGGCGCCTACAATTCGGAGCTTGACGGTGAGAAACTTTCACTCCAAGCACAGCAAGAGTTTGTATCGGACGTCAAGAAGGAGATGGAAACACTTGAACTTGAGGTAGCTTCAAAACCCCAAATTCGTGTGCTCCAAGAGGCAGTCATCCCCGATGAAAACAACTTGCTATCGAAGTACTTCCAGGTGATCGCTGCGTCAATCTTGACAATGTTTGTCACCGTGCTCGGTGTTGCGTTCTGGGACATGCAAAGCAAGCGAGTTAACAGTTCCCAGGAATTGTCCGCTTCAGGTGACCTGCGAGTCATCGGTTCGCTGCCACAGATCAACGCCCGCCGCGCCGCTGGGCTGCTACCGATGACCGAATCCAATAAACAACGAGTTGAAATCGGCCTTACTCGGGCGATCGACAGCATTCGCACCGCACTGTCATTTGCCAAGACGAGTCGTCCGTATCAAATCCTCATGGTCACCAGTGCCCTCGGGCAAGAGGGTAAAACGACAGTCGCTAGCCAACTGGCAGTGAGCTTTGCTCGTTCAGGGAAACGCACCTTGTTGATCGACGCCGATGTCCGCAACCCACAGCAACACGTCGTGCTCGGAATGCCCTTCCAACGTGGCCTGTGTGACCTGCTAAGGTCCGAAGCGACTGTCGAAGAACTGATTCAGCCAACGCCTGCTGAAGGCCTGTGGTTGCTTGGGGCTGGCACACGAGATGCGGGCACCGACCAACTCATGGCATGCTCGTTTCCAACCATCATCGAAGATCTCCGATCCCAGTTTGAAATGATCATCATTGATACCGGCCCAGCTCTGACTTGCCCTGATGCAATGCTGATTGGTCAAACCGCTGATGCGGCCTTAATCTCAATCATGCGTGATGTCAGTCGCACTCCAAAAGTAACGGACGCATGCCATCGCCTGCAGTCGGTAGGAATCACTATCGCGGGAGCTGTCCTGAATGGTGACACAATGGACATCCGCGCCAGCGATTTGCAAATGACGAATGATATGAGTCATGACCCGCAACTTGAAAAGTCAAACGCCAGCTAAACCGACCAGCTAAGAGGAATTCGCTGTGAAGTATTTACCTATCGCCGTCGTGGTCGTTGTGCTTGTAATCGGAACCATCATCGAAGGAAATTACTCCGATCGATGGGGGGAGGCACAGTCCGAGAAGCTCGACCAGTTCACCGCCGCTGTCAATCGCGTTCCCAAATCGTTTGGACACTGGACAAGCATTGACGATGAGATTAACCAAAGAGAGTTCGAAGCTTCGAACTGCACAAATTGCATTTCTCGAACTTACACCAATCGGGAAGGGGAAGTCGTTAACGTTTACCTCGTTTCCGGAACCGGTCGTCATGTGACCATCCACACGCCTGACTGGTGCTACGTGGGAGCTGGATACGAAATTGTCGACGGGGAAGCTCAACAGTACACCGACCCAAAAGCGACAAATCTGGAGGTGGCTCCTGAATTCCTCACGGCGATTTTCCGTAAGGAAGATCCGATCAATCCGACGGAACACATTCGCATCTTCTGGACCTTCTCCGATGACGGCATTTGGCGTGGACCAAGAATGCCCAAGCCGACACTCGGCTCCAAACCCGCCATGTATAAGATCTACATGATCACCAACGTCAACAGCGGTGGGGCCGACGTGTCAACGAACCCAACGCTCAAATTCGCGCGTGAGTTTTTGCCGATCATCAACAACGAGTTATTCAAAGAAACACCCGTCGACACCAGTTCGGAAAGCTTGGCAACTGGCTCAGAAACCGCGACCAGCAGCTCAGCAAGGTAGGTTCGAGAAAACTCGAGATACCAAAACCTATTTCTTTCCGCGGCCACGCTGCTGCTGAAAGAAGTCGGTGAGAATCTTTCCACACCGATCCGCAAGCACGCCGGAAGTAACTTGCGTCTGGTGGTTGAGGCGAGCGTCCGTAAGCAGCTGAAACATGGAGTGCACCGCACCCGCCTTCGGATCCGCAGCACCATAAATCAGATGGGGAATTCGAGCCTGCAAGATTGCACCTGCACACATCGGACATGGTTCTAAGGTCACATAGATCCTACACCCTTCGAGTCGCCAACTACTGAGCGATTCGGCTGCTTGCGTAATGGCAATCATTTCAGCGTGGGCGGTCGGATCATGCAACTGTTCTCGCTGATTGCGTGCTGCCGCAATCACACGGTCTTGAAACACAACCACGGCCCCAACCGGCACTTCTTCTTCGGCCCAGGCCTGCTCTGCTTCTGCAAACGCCATCCCCATGTAAGCTTCGTCCATCGTTCAACCTATCCCAACTCTATCGATCGCCAAACACTAGGGTTGCCCAACCGCTGAAAACTCATCGGCAGGCCTCACAAAAAACTGAATCGGCTTTGAATAGACCTTATCCCCCCGGCCCTTGCCAATCCCAATTGCCGTCAAGGTGATCGGACCACTACCGAGACTCGACGTATCGATCGTCAGTTGTCCCATCCCGCCCTTTATGACTCCGATGGGCTGCCGCCGATGAAACAGGTGAATCGAAACCGCATTCTTACAGCTGACAAAAAGCTGAACCTGTTCGTTTTCATAAATAACGCTAGGTCGCAGCGCCCATTCCATTTTCATATCTTGATTAGCGACATCAATCGGCAATAAAAGTTGTGCCTGCGATTCAATGACTGATTCTTCGATTGCCACAATACGCAAATCTTGCCAACCGTTCGCCAAACCGTTCGTATCAATCTCAAACGAGTCGCCCGGCCTGGTGATACGCCGCAAGCGTCCATTGACGAAAAACTGATATTCACGAATCGCAACTCCAGGTGCGGCTTGAGGCGTCATTCGAATTGTCCCCGTCACTTTTTCGCCCGGCGATATTTCGTCGACGATGAAAGTTGGCGAACGCGCCCAGGGACGGCAAAGCGGGTCACCAACAATCAGCAATTGATAAGGGGCCGCCACGGACTGATAGAAGGATTCTGCCACCGTCGCACCACGTGCGTAATGCACCTGAACCCACGGGTGAGGAAACTTGGCCTGCAGGGCAAATGGCTCGGCAACGGTGCCGCTCGAAGCCGTCGCGCCATAGCGCAAACATTCCGTCAACGGAGTCTGCTTCGCACTCTGCTTGAGAACCCCGCCAAAACTCGTCAAATTCTCACAAATTGCGCCCGGAAGTATTGTACTCCCTGATTTCTCCCAACTGTATTGTGCTCGACCGATAACAGCACCTAACACATCATTCTTTTTCGACGGCAAAACGCCATTCACAACGTCGGCTTGAACGCCAAGTTTCGCAAGCGCCTTAGCAACCTCTGGAAACGCGTTGTGTCGGGTCCTCGATCGAACTTCCGCCTCATTTTGCATCAGATACACCGTCCCACTTGGCCGAGAACAGTCCGCCAATGCGCTCCGTCTGAGGTATTGAACGACCTCTTCCAGGCTATTACCGCGACCATCCGTGTAACCAAGCATCATTGACAGATAATAGCTCTCACCATCCAGTTGCACCTGTTGTCCGCGTTTGTTCCAAGCATACTGACTTCGAAATCCACGCGTCCTTGTACTCTGGTAAGAGTTCGAACGATCATTCTTAAAAGTAAATGCGTACGACGAATCACGTGCTCTGACTCGTCCTTGAAAGAATGTCAATCCCGTCAGTGAAGCCAATGTGCCCGCTTCTCGCGGCAAAGCGGTCCGCACGTCTGCAGAAAAGTCAACGGCGTAAGGAAAGCCACTTGAGTACACAATGTAATCAATCTGAGACTCTAATCTTCTTTCACTCATCTCAGCGAGAATGGGAGCCAATATTTGCTGACGAAAGGTGTCGATCTTGATCGCTACTCTGGAACCACCCCACTCGAGCTCAAATACATTAATGTCAGGTATTTCCCTGAGATCCGTGTAGTAATTGGCAATCGCGCGGGAATCGGGACTCAATGAATTCACGACGAGGAAGACATTTTCGGGTCCACCGCCAGCACAACAGGGCGTCCAGGTTACTGCTCCGAAAGCTGTGATCACCAGCCAAAAGGCGACAGACCATGCTGTGAAGCTCAATCGTTGATACATAAATGCCTTTCATTTCAGGCGATGTTTTCTATTTACTCTCTGCTGAGCGATTACGGTCAGGCATGAGTAGTTGTTCAAAAAAGCGATTGAGCTTTTCAAACTCTGCATCCCAATTATAAGTTTGTTGCACGGCCTCACGTCCGCGCTGGCCACATGCCCGCGCGAATTCGGGTTGTTCTAACAGCTGTTGGATCGCATCTGCCAGTTGCAGTGGAGCGGTTGGGTCAACACAAATACCACACTTACATTCATCAACCACGCGACGATATAAGGGAAAATCAGAGACAACCACCGGCATCCCGAGCGCCATGTATTCAAACATTTTCGTTGGAAAGGACGCAACAAAGTTCGGCTCAGGAAGCAGAACAGCCAGACCAACTTCACAGTTTTCGATTTTCCCAATGGCTTCTGCGCGCTGAAGATAGCCGTAAAAGGAGACTTCGGTCAGTTCCTTTTCGCGTGCCAGATTTTTCAGCTCAACTTCGTGGTCGGCCGGAGAAATCGGACCGACGCAATGCCAGCCGACGGACATCCCTCGCTGCTTTAACTCGCTCAACGCTGCCAGAGTCAATAGACTGCCACGATCCCTCGAAACGGCACCCAGGTAGGCAACCGCTGGGCGAGAGGAGGGTGTCAACGGAGCACCCCGATGCTGAAAAGAGCTGAGCTTGGCAAAATTACGAGCAACAATGGCTTGTTTCACCCAGGGATAATCATCCACGTAGGAAGATTCGGCAAAGATCACAGGCATGCGTCCGATCAAGATGCGTTCGAGCATTCGCATGGTGGAGGAGAGCGGACGACGCAAAGCCTTCGGAATCCAACTCTTGGACAACAAATCCTTCGGCACGTTTTCGTGCATATCGTAAATAACCGTCTTTCCCAGGAGCGTCATCAAACGGGCCCACGGAAGCAACTCGGCATCATGAATCACATACAGATCGGCAGATTGTTTCCAAGCCTCACGAAAAACATGAAACGCGGTCCGCGTCATTCGCGAAAAACGTCCTCGTGGTGGAGAAATCGCCTTCAATTCAACGCCATTGATCTTCACATCACTATCGTGCACGGCCACCAACACGACTCGATAACCGGCTTCAACCGAGGTACGGCAATGCTTATCAAAGATGCGAACATCGAAAGGCCGATGCACGGAGGTAAGATGAACGATTTTGAAATTCGCTTGTGTCATTGAGTCGACCTAATTCGGCGAAACTTGAAAACGATCGAGCCAGACTGCAAGACACGCCATGCGATAGAGAAAGAAATGAGGAATTTGCTTCGAACCCTGGCGATAATTGCGAAACGCTTTGCATGCTAACTCGCGATTCAAAATCGGTTCGAGTCGATCACAGGCCCGCACGCGTTCTTCCAGTAATTCACCGAGTCGCCCTTTCATCCAACGCGATTGGGGCGTATCAAATCCGAGTTTTGTCTTTCGTCGCCGTAACATTTCCGGCAAACGATCCCCCATTGCATCAACTAACACACGCTTCGTCATTCCCTTTTTAAAGAAGAGTTGCGTCGGCAAAGTCAATGCAAGTTCGATGAACTCATGATCAACCATAGGCACCCGAGCCTCGACGCTATGCGCCATGCTGTTTCGATCCTGATACCGCAATAGAATTGGCAAACTCCATTGACGCAAGTCAGCCCATTGATGTTCGTGAAGATCCACAATACCCTTCATCTGAGATCGCCAGGCCGACCGAGAAAGTTGGTACCAATCCGGCTTCAGAACGTCCGTCATCACATCGTAGCGACGCCTGAGCCAGGCAGGAGCGTAACGAGTCCCCTGCCAGAATTGAAGGAGTTGCCGATCGCCAAAAGCGAGTAAGCCTAGCAAATGGGATGTGGCTGCTGCATAACGATGCTCGCTGAGCAGTTGCTTCAGATAAAAGAATGCAAACTTCCTGTACCCGCAAAGTGCTTCGTCGCCACCTTGGCCATTTAATAAGACGGGTACTCCATGCTCGCGTGCCAAACGCATCACACAAAATTCACCATATTGGCTCAGCGAAAACGTTGGCTCATCCTGGTGGTAAATAAACTGATCGAGATTTTTTTCAGCATCATCATCACTGAGAAAAAACTTTACAGGCTCGGCTTGGCATTCGCGATTGACGACGTCGATGTACGGCTGTTCATTGATTCGTGGATCATCGTTACAAACAGAAAAGGTTCGCATCGATGTCGAAAAATCCCGATAGGCAACAGCCACAATGCTGGAGGAGTCGATCCCGCCGGAGAGACAAGTTCCAACAGGCACATCCGATCGCAACCGCAATCGAACAGAGTCACAAAAGACATCACCGATCTGTTGAACTGCGTCTTGCCAAGAAATGGCAACCTCCGATCGACTCGGTTGCCAATAGGAAGTCGCATTTGCCAAGTTGGGCCGCTCACCCAACGACCACGTCAAGCATTGACCTGCGGGTAAAGCATGCACTTGGTCAAACATTGTCAAAGACGGATCATGACCCAATAGTCCTTCCGTTAGATAATCCACGCACTGCTGAGCTTGCAAGCGAGGTTGGAATTCTGCAACCGACAACAACTGCTTCGGCTCGGATACTAGGTGAGTTTGGTCTTTCCCGGCCCAAAAATAAAGCGGCTTAATTCCAAGTCGATCGCGAGCGACAAAAACGACAGATTGCGCCAGATCAACAATCACAAGAGCAAACATGCCCCGAAATCGATTCACCGATTGCGAACCCCATTCGCGATAAGCAGCCAAAAGTACTTCCGTATCCGACCGGGTCTCAAATTGGTGCCCGAGGCTTTGCAGCTCTACCGCCAACTCAATAAAGTTGTAGACCTCGCCGTTGTAACTGATCCAAACCAAACCATCTCGGCTTTTCATTGGCTGAGCACCGGCCTCAGTCAGATCGAGGATCGCCAACCGCACGTGGCCCAACGACCAGGTTGCGGGGCGATTCGCAACAACTCCGCCAACGGTGCCACAAACAATTCCGCTCCCGTCAGGACCTCGATGTGCGACCAAATCGAGCGAAAGCCGAGTTTTTTCTTGCAACTCGAGGTCGGGAAAGTCAGAAAATACTGCGGCAATTCCACACATCAGGCTTCTCGTAGGGCGGCTAAGACCCGCCGTGCCGCTCGATTTACATCCAGCGGCTTCCGGGGGGCGTAAGTTGGACGGGTCGCGTCTCGAGTCGTTTCAGGCTCGCGAGCTCACGAAGCCGTATTCCAATAGTCGACTCCAGCCGCTACCTAACGCAAGCAGCAGCAATCAAACCACCAAAATCATACTTTTTGACTCAATCCTCACAGACTGTACTCATGGTCAATTATGAGACGAACCAAGTTCGGTATGTTAAACTACAGCTGTGCAGCGAGGCGTTCTTTCAACGCCCATTCAGGCGTTTACGAGGCAATCCATGTTTGTTATCTCTGTCGTAATGCTGGCCTTCGTGATCTTTGCGATCGCGATCGTGTGGCGTCCTGCTTCCGTGCTTGCATTTGCTGTTTGTGTCTACCCGTTCGAGCAATGGGCGCAAGCCAATTCTGCTTACTTCGGCGCGAATTCGGCATTGATGAACTACGGACTGGGGTTATTAACCTTGTTTGCACTCGCATGTGTGATCATGCGTGGGAATAATCCGCTACAGCCAACCAGCAGCGCGATGTGGATGTGGCTTGCTCTTTACGTTTATGCCGGTGTGAGTTGCATTTGGTCACTCGACCGTGAAACGTCTCTATTCCTGTATCGATATCACGCCCCCTACATGATCACTTTTGTGGGGCTGTTGCCGCTCGTAATCCAAAAACCCGATGACATTCGAATTGGATTCTTAAGCACTCTGATCTTCGGCACGATTGTAATGGGACTGTTGTTCTGGGACACGGGAATTCATGCTTGGGGACGAACCATTGAAGTCGCAAAAGGGGCCGGTGTTGTCGACCGTGTAGGTCAATCGCACACGCGTTTGTCACCACTGGCAGTTGCCGAAGCGGCTGGTGAAATTGCGATCATTGCAATGTTGATGAATTTCAAAGGCGTCAATCGTATCTGGCAAATCCTACGCTGGGGAATTGTCTTCGTCGCCCTTGCCTTGATTTATCGATCGGGTTCACGAGGCCAACTATTTGCCACAATTCTAGCGGTCATGGCCTTCATTACGCTTAGCCGCGGAATGGCTTCTGCTCGGGGATGGATCACAACTTTTGCGACAGTCACGATCATCTTCTTCATTGCATCGTTTACTTTTGCGATGTTCGGTGATACCACCGGTAGTCGATGGAAACTCGATCGCATGGGCGACACACTCTCGGCGACTCGATTTGACTACAGTATGATCCTGCTCAAGTATTGGCTCGATAGTTCTCCGATACACTGGTTATTTGGTCTCGGTAGTTCTGCTTCCTTCGATGCGAGACTCCTGGGCATCTACTGTCACGTGGTAGTCATTGAAATACTCGCAGAACTTGGCTTGATTGGTTTCCTGCTAATCAGCGCTTTTGTTCTATTAGTGATTCGTGACGGCTTTCGGCTGTACCAAGCGACAAAGGATTCCGACACCGAACGTGGAACGGCCATGGCATTATGCGCGATGTTCTTCTTCCAGATCATCCTGACATTCAAAGAGCGGTCATTCTTGACACACACACTGACTCTTGGCACCGGATTGATGATCTGTCGTTACGCGGCAATCGTCACCGCTCACAAGAAGCAAGAGCGAATCCGAGCCGTAAAGAGATGGTTCATTGGACAGTCGCAGATGGCTGCCCAGCTGCAGTCGACCCCTTGAGCAATTCTTTGCCTTAGAAGGTGAATTCAGGATTAACCCAATAGGTCTCATCACCTTGGGCAGATTTCTGCGACTCGACACGCAGCACGATTTTTTTTGCCTTCTCGGGTAAAGGAATACTAATTGGAATCGTGCGCCCGCGTGTCTTAACCAGACCGCTTGAGAATTTCTTTCCGTCGACCTGGACCACAAACTCTGCCCCGTCAGTGGAGTCGGCATTCAAGACAGCGACAGCACGAAACATCTTCGCACCCTCAGGCACATCGTACTCCACCATCGAAGGTGCGTGTGCCCAGAGAAAACGAGATATGGGCTGCCGCCCTAAACGCGGCAGCTCATGGATCGGTCCAACGCTGGCGGATGTGTTCTCATTGATACCCAAACCTCCGTAGCCACCCTTGGATGCATTTGGATGAAGAACGGTAACATCAAGTAAGCGTTCTTGCCTCCCAATAGCGGCGGAAATCTCATTCAAGATTTTGCGTGTCGGTCCGGTTTGTGCCACCGGTAGACCGACCAAGCTCAATTGGTACCAATGGCGAGCTCTTTCCAACGCGTGCAATGGAACAAGCCCCTTCCCTTTGCGGGCGTAGGTTTGCCAGCTCTTGGCAACCTGTTTTCGATCCTCCGCATTTCGTGGATTGGCCAAATCTGCCGCCGCCAATTTACGCAACGCGGCGTCCTGCCCCAATTTAAGATGCGGGAGACCGGCCTCAAAATCACCTTTTGTAAAACAAAGGAATTTTCCAACGGTGGCATTCGCAGCAGGGTCATCGGAGTTTTCTACAAGCCGATCGCGTGCCTCTTGCGATGCTTCAAAATCGTTTGCAATCGACTTGATTTTCTCGCGATGCCGACTTAACCGCGTGCGCAACGAAGCATTTCGCGTCAGTCGCCCGCCAATCGAGTTTGCGAGATCCGAAAATCGATTCGCACTACTATAATCGTCACCCGAAACCCCCAGCTCCGAAATATGCAAAGCAGCATCGACTAGACCGCCACGCTGATCGCGTTTGGACGAGCGACTAAGACGTTGAAGGAAATCGAACTGAAGATCTCCCTGATTTACCCGATAGCGTTCACTCAACAAATCAATGGCCGCCAACCCTGTCTCAAGGTCCTGGTCGATTAGCGAGAGTCGGGCAGCTTCTTTCAACAACACGAATTGAGCATCGGGGCGATCATCTTCTTCGCGGGCAATCTCCAAGCAACGAGCTGCCTCCGACTCCAACATATCCTGTTTCTTTAACTCTTGGCGGGTTGCTGTTTGCACCGCTGCAGCCGGTACGGGGAGACGAGAATCATTCGTTTGACCCGTTTTCGTTCTTTCCAAATTTTCATCATCGGAGGTGGGTACGGCAACGACCTTACCGTGATCCTCGCCGGTGACCATTTCCAGGGCGCGAACGATAAAATCTGCGTCGAATCCATGGCTTTCCGCTCGCTTGAGATATTCTTGCCCTCGCGTAATATCGCCAAACTTGTCGATAAGTAAAAAGTTGCCAATCCACCGCCAACCAACTGGAGCGGCCTGCTTGAATCGATGCTCAACCAAGCTAATCGCAAGCTCCACATCCAACGCCTGAGTCGGTAGATCAAACTTCTTGATCTGCCCATTCACGGTCTCCAAAGTTATCTGCAAAGAGTCTACCTGCCTTACCGTCACCGTCTCACCTCGGTACGACAGAGTTGTGCCTTTTTGCAACGCCGATTTCGCTTCGTCGACCGACTGCCAAAATCGCTGCATGTTGTAAAGTAAAAGCTTAGCCCGATCGTATTTTTGTCGATCGCGAACGGTATCGAATTGCTGTGCTCGTTTTGCCGCAGTAACAGCCGCTTTCAGATTTCGATTTGAAAGCTCAAGCAGAACAGCCTCAAACGGATCCTTTGCTGAAAATTCCGGACGTGGTCCAGCGGTCATTCGAACTGGCGCCCAGGGCTCCGGTGGGTTGACCTGATCAGCTTCGGTTTCACCACCGCTTGTTTCTGAAACTGAATCCGAGGGCTGTTCTTGAGTCTCAGCATCGGGCTTAGATGGATTTATCGCTTCGACTTCGGATCTTTCTTCGCGATTCTCTTCGGTTGGACTTTCTTCGGCTTGCAGCTGCTCTTCGACTCCATCATCTGCCGGTGCTACTTTTTCGTCCTGTTTCGTTGACTGCTCGAATTCGACCAGATCTTTCCCTGCAACCGAGTTGCGATCAGCTGAATGATTGATAAAACGAAATGTCACCATAGCAATCAAGATAACGAGCGAAATAACGAGCACGACAGTCGGTAATCGCCGACCCAGATTCCCTTTGCGAATACTCCGCCCGGGACGGTTTAATACCCCCTGATCTTGCTCTGAAACAACGATCTCCGGCCGATTCCCGTTGCTAAACGAATCCAATTCGGGATCCCAAGGGGGCGGTGCGTCAGGCGATTCGGTTTCTCGGAGGCGACGGTCGTATTCTGACTTTTTCTCCGGATCGAGCAGACAAACCTTGGCAGCGGACACTTCGTTCAGTAACCGCTCAGACAAATCAACATTCTTACCCTGTTGATAAGTGCGCAGATGGGCCATTTGACGATCCGCAGCCGTCGCAATCACTTCGCGATTCGACTCGAATGTCTCGATACCAAGTAGCCGATAATGGCTTGGCGGTCTCGCGAGATCACGAATTCCCAGCCATTGATGATAGGGATCAAAACTGTCGGGCATGTTTGCCAGCCTGACGCTCTATTGAGCGACCTAAAACGAGCTGCGTCTCTTTTTGCCGCATGGTGCAAACCTACCCCGATGATAAGCTCCGAGCTTAAGAAAGTCACGCCATGTGGATCACGGCAAGCAAATCCCTTGAGGATCAACGCTTGCCAATCCGGATGCCATTCAAGAGCGAACAACAACAGGCTGCCAGCACCGATCAGTCAGCAACGCAGAGATTCTCAATCATTGTCAGCCGTGCGAATTAATAGTCACCGGCGGACAATGTCGTGTTGAGCTGCGACGGAATCGGTGTTTGCTGCCAACTTTTCCCACCTTGGCGAGGGTGACGGGCTTGCGATCGCGACGCGGTAAGTAATTGAGCATAGACATTCGGGGCAACGTCCTCCGATAAAAAGCTCGCATGCGAGTCACAAAAAACAACGTTCACGCCACCACTGTGATTACTGGATGGACGAGCAAATGAAGCCATCTCAGAAACGTTGTTTCCTTGGGACGCCTCAAGCAGCTGTTTATCGGTCAGGCGATCACTACCTTTGTTGATCTTGTAGAGCCGACCCTCTGTGGGACGCTCATTCTCTTCCATCCACCTATCCTGAAGGGTCCAGACAATTCCGTGGAGACCTTCTTCAAGCGATGGCCAGTTGACTGCATTTAAATTTTCGGCCAACAGCAACGTGGAACTCGTCCCGTCGTTTTTTCCAAGGTAGCCAAGATCCACTTTGGACTGCGAATAATTATTGCGGATGACATGCCCAATTCCGTTTGCTCGCAAGTCGTTCCAACGTTCGGGGCTGTCGCCAAACTCACGATCCCAGATCCCCGCATTGATCACGTAGCTCAATCGCCCCGGTATTGCTGAACCATCGCTCGGATCACTCGGGCAGGTCATGATTTCCAGCTCAAGAGAATAACGGCTTGGATCGTTTGGATTAGTCGCATTTTGGTCGTTTACAACCAGGTCCCAAACATTCTGCTTTTCGATGTAAGGCAATAACTTGGCGACCCATGACACTGGCAATTGATTGCCTGAATTGGTCGTTACCAAGTTGACTCGCCCTGGAAAATATTTCTTTGACGTCTCATGCTGAATCACCGCTTGACCGACGCCGCGAACGTTGTTGAGACACTGCGTTTTACGGGCTGATTCCCTAGCGAAGTTCACAGCAGGTATCAACAGCGCAACGAGTATACCAATGATGGCAATTACGACGAGCAATTCCACGAGTGTGAAACCTCGGTTCTTCTTCAGCATGATCTCTATTCCTTGGACTGCGGGTGACTCAAGGCCCCTCGAACACCAACATTAATTATCACAAAAGACCGCTCATTTGTCGAGCGAAACCAGAGGCCCACCGTCAACCGCGTCACGCTGAACCTAACAATCACCTCAGTCCAAAATCGACTTAGACGTCAAGTTTTGGATACGTCAACGGTGAGCTTGGACAGCCTAGCGCCAGATACCACGGGTATCGACAATCACTTTTTCCTGCAAAATGCGACGCGGGACCGCTCTGAATTGTCGGTGATCTGTCAGCAAAACCACGATGTGACTCTGCTCCAAAACGTCGGCCAAGTCATACAAGGGAAACTCAGAGAATGTCTTTGAGGATACGTAAGGGTCGCAGGCCATCACCTCACCAATACTTTTTTCTCGTAGCGCCTGGACAATCTCCAGTGACGGACTCTCTCGCAAATCATCGACATCCGACTTATAAGTCAGTCCCAGACAACCAATTTTAGGAGCGGCAAATTGCTCTGCAAGCTCCGCAATATGCTTCACGATATGATGTGGTTTTTGATCGTTGACTTCTCGGGCCATCCGGATCAAAGGCGTATTCTCCGGATCGGTGTGCACGAGAAACCAGGGGTCGACGCTGATG
Source organism: Pirellulaceae bacterium (assembly GCA_029243025.1). Lineage (NCBI taxonomy): Bacteria > Pseudomonadati > Planctomycetota > Planctomycetia > Pirellulales > Pirellulaceae > Pirellulaceae bacterium. Next base: position 599,406 of record JAQWSU010000045.1, read on the forward strand.
CAATGTCCACCCACTCCTGGACCGGGTGAAAGGATATTTACGCGTGGATGCCGGTTGGCGAGCTCAATGATTTCCCAAGGATCAATTCCCAAGCGGTCAGCCAGCATTGAGAGTTCATTGGCAAAAGCGATGTTGACATCGCGGTAGGAGTTTTCGACCAACTTCGTCACTTCGGCTGCAATCGCACTCGTCGCGAGTACGTTGCCGTTGACAAAGGATTCGTAAAAAGTTTTTGCCTTCTCAGTGCACGCATCGGTAACGCCACCGACGACGCGATCGTTTTGCACCACTTCCAGGAGAATCCGACCGGGTAATACTCGCTCCGGACAGTGCGCCACAAAAACGTCTTCACCCACCGTGAGTTCCGGTGGAATCGCGTTGGGAACGACGATTGTCTCGGTTGTTTGCGGCGGACTGGTCGACTCCAGAATAATCAGGTTCCCAGGCTGGACATGCGGTTGGATCGCTTTCGATGCCTGTTCGACGTAAGAAAGGTCGGGGGAATGGTCGGGGCGGATCGGCGTCGGAACACAGAGAATAAAAATATCCGCGGGTTGAGGCTCGTAGCCGGCCTTCAGTTGTCCGCTGTTCACCG